>NZ_CALWJM010000003.1 GCF_944381005.1 uncultured Butyricicoccus sp.
TGGGCATATCCGTCACCCCCACTAGTATTTTACCTCATAACTCTATATTTGTCAGGTTTTGTTAGGCACTCTTAATACATAGAGGTAAAAAAACAAATCATCTCTGAATTTTCTGAGAAGAACATAGGAGTCAGCTATATTGCCATATTCAATACACAATAACATACTTGAAAATGTTTGTGTTGCAGATTGGAGGATACAATAGCAATCAAGTGTTACTAAGCCATTGGACGTATGGATTGCTTTAAAGTTTTGGTTAAATGTAAGAATATATAGTTGTTCGAAAAAAATCTTTATTTTTTTTAATTTAAGTAGTAGATAGTTCCAGTCTTGGTTGGTTGAAAAGTAATATTTATTTTCCAGCATAAAGTCATCTAATTGCATAAATGTTTTCCTCATATAAAAGTTCAAGTTAAGTGGTATTTGTATTTTTATGCATACAATATTAGCTATTTATAGATTTTATGTTCCAGCAGCTTTCCAGCATCTAATATCTACAAATATACGTTTTTTGACCACTCAAAAAAATATATAACAAAAAAGACCACTGCATTATCTTCCTTGAAAGGTTTGATAATTAGTGGTCTTTTTCGGTTTTTACAACATCTAAAGTCATAAATGTTGCGTATTTATTTGGCACGCCCGAAGGGACTCGAACCCCCAACATTCAGAACCGGAATCTGACGCTCTATCCAATTGAACTACGGACGCTTGTGCTTATTTATTATAGCAAATACAGTTTATTTTGTAAAGGGTTTATGGATATACTTTTTGCAGTAAGCGAAAGTCTGAGGCATGATTGACAGGCCATAACAATTGCGTTACTATAGGAGTACGTTTGAGAAGGAAGGTGTTTGGAATGTCCAAAAAAACAAGGGAATTTGTATTAGATTTGCTTGCGGATATGATAGGTGGTCTCTTTTATGGGTTGGGTATTTACACATTTGCAAAGACAGCAAATTTTGCACCTGGCGGCATTTCTGGCCTTGCGTTGATTATTCATCATTTGTGGGATGTGCCCATTGGTATTGTGACATTGGTGCTGAATGTACCGGTAATTTTGCTCAGCTACCGTTTGTTGGGCAAACGATTTTTATTGAAAAGCATACGTTCCATGATTTCTTGTACAGTATTTGTTGATTTCTTATTGCCGATGGTGTCTCCGCCCTATATGGGAAGTGCATTATTAGCAGCGCTCTATTCGGGCTTGTTTTTAGGAGCGGGCATGGCTTTGCTGTATATGCGTGGTTCTTCATCTGGAGGGGCAGATTTTCTTACCATGTCGGTAAAGGCGTTAAGACCACATATGTCGCTTGGTGCGGTCACGATGATAATTGATTTGATTATTATTTTGTTGGGATGGCCTGTATTTGGCAATATTGATTCGGTCTTGTACGGTGTGGTTGCAACCGGTGTGACTTCGATAGTAATTGATAAGATTATGTATGGATTGGGAGCAGGCAAGCTCATTATCATTATTACCAATCATGGGCAGGCCGTTGCAGACCATATTGCGCAAGCGATTGACAGAGGTTCTACTCTGATTCGAGCGGTTGGCACTTACACGGGGCGTGACCGTCAGGTGCTTTTGTGCGCCTGCAATAAATCGCAGGCATTGAAAGTGCGGTCTGCTGCACATGAGGTGGATAAGGATGCGTTTGTTATGATTACGGAAACGAGTGAGGTTTACGGAGAAGGGTTTATCGAGAGCGGCAAGTAATAGCAATAAAAAGTTCCGGTTTTATCCGGAACTTTTTTGCATATAGGGATATACATAGAAGCGGGAGCACGTCCGAACGGTTATAAAAGTACAGAAGAAGTAAATTCAATTTTTATATTTTGGTCTTTGGTGCGGCTGAATTTTGCTTTATTTCCACCTCCGTCCTCTATGGTCATTTTTTCCAGCTTATAACCAGCAAAAAAATCAACCGCAGCGTGTTCCAGAAAATAAGGCCATGAATTGTTGCAAGCTGAAGGGGATGTATCGTCGGTGGATACTGGTAAAATAGGTGCAGTGGGGTGGTCAGATGGGTCGATAGTGCCATCCGATGGCAGAGCAGCATTGATTTCGGGTGTAATTGCATCCATAGGTAAAGAACCTCCAAAGGTGATTTTGATAGAGATTGTTGAAACAATAACACAATATGAGGTAAAAAAACAAGTGATTTTGGGCGAATGGTTTGGAATAAAAGGTTACAAATTGACGCTGCACAATCGGAAAAATGCAGGAAGATAGCTGGTTCTGGGCACTTGCTTTGCGATAAAAGCTATGGTACGCTTAAAGAAACAATTGTTCATCGATGCCATATCGATAGGGTGGAGCATCAATAGAGGAGAGAAATAAATATGACTTCCAAACCATTCGTGCCGTATGAGATGAAAACCAGTATTATCCATGTACTGTCCTATGAGGATAAGAAATTGGAAGGATATCTGGAAAGCGCGTTTTTTTAAAGGCAGGCGATACTTTTCTAACCTGACACAGATGATTTTTTGGTTGAAGAATTGCTGGATGCCATGATATACCCGTCTCGGGTTACCAGTTTGCGTAGTTTTACGACCCGAACAACCCGCCGGACAGCGCAAGAAAATGAAGAAAAGCCCATTGCAAGTTTTCGGTTGAGCGTACTGTTTCGCCAAAATGCCAGTTGGCAGGGCAATATTCAGTGGATGGAAGATAAAAAGGTGATACCGTTTCGCAGCGTTTTGGAACTGATACAACTAATAGACACCGGATTGGCGGCGTTTGATACCCGTGATGACAAAACATCAAAAAAATAAAAATTAGGGATTGACTTTTGTGGTGAGAGCTTGTATAATATGAAAAGTCGATTGAGACAAATAAAATTTGATAGCCGGATTGTGTAATGGTAGCACGACAGACTCTGACTCTGTTTGTCTGGGTTCGAATCCTTGTCCGGCTGCCACTAAAAACCGCTGATTTTTCAGCGGTTTTTTCTTTTCTATAAAAGCTGCTTTACCTGTCAGATGCTGTGCTGGTGCGCATACAAAAGGGTATATCGCTATCTCAAAACCGCGTAAAAGTGACAAAAATATATTGCTGACAAAACAAGCAGAAACAAAGATTGGCTTGCGTGATGTCGGTCTTGACGGGTATAATGACGGTAAACCAGAGCAATGAGGTGGCGTTTATGCAGAAAAAGATAGTTATATTTGCACCGCATCAGGATGATGAGATTTTGGGTTGTTATCAGGTTATAAAAGAGCAGCCCGAACAGGTGTATGTTGTTTTCTTAACCAATGGTGACTATGAGGGTCGAGACGTGGCACAGACCCGTTGGCACGAAAGCAATCGTGCATTGGCGCATTTGGGCGTGCCGCAAGACCATGTGATAGCGCTGGGCTATGCAGATACCGGTATGAAGCGTGAAATTAGCTTTTTGTGGCGGTTGTGGCATGGCGAGCCGCAAAATTTGATTGCTTCTCCGGTGAGTGCCCACACCTATCATCCAGATGGCGGTGTGGAATATCATCAGAAAAAGTGGGGGGCACATGCGGCCTATACCAAACTGGCTGTACTTGCCGATGTGCGTGCGGTGTTGGAAGAATTGCGGCCTGACGTGATTTACCTGCCAAATGAAGATGATGTGCATGGAGACCATGCGGCAACCCCGTTGTTTGTGTGCAGTGCATTGGAGCAAATAGAAGGCTATGAGCCTGTGTTGTACCGCTATCATGTACATGGCGGAGATGATGAGCATTGGCCCAATCGAACCGGCGATGTCTTTGGAAAACCGTTCAATATGGAAGAAAGCCAGTGGGCGGAGCGTATCCGTATTCCGGTTGATGACCAAGCAGATTACTTGGAGACGCTCAAGATGTTTGTTTCCCAGTGGGAAGATGAAGCATACATGACAGCGTTTATTAAAAAAGAGCAGATTTTTTATCATCAGAAATAAGCCAAAAGCCCTGCCAGAGATGGCAGGGCTTTGTGATATGAAAAGTGAAGCTAAAATCGGATTATTTTACGATTTTCCGTGCTTCCATGTAATAGCGCTTTTCCTGCGCTTCTCCCATCGAGAAGGTCTTGCGCGGAAGAACACCATCCAGAATCACACCGCGGAACAGGTCTTCTTTTGCCGGGTCGGGCAGCAAAAAGCCCATGTTGCGCGCATCCTGTGCGAGTTCGGCAACCACGTCAGCGCCGTGAATGTAGTCGATGTGAGACTTGGGGTTTTTCTCCAGAAAATCATCCAGAAAATTCTGGAGAGTTGCAACCGGAAGTGCCCAAGGAGAATCTACAATGCACAGTGTGACTTTTTCGCCGTGGAATAGGCAGGGGAACGCCTGTACATTGGTGCTGGGCGCGTTCTTGGGGTCGCCGCAGTACGCCATACCGCCGTGAATACGGAAAAATTCGTCGGCTGCTTGGAATACTTCGCGCGGGTGAATGTGGAAGAGAACGCGGTGAATGCCCTCGATTTCCAAACTGTCATCGTGAATGTTGACCACTTCAGCCAAGACAAAGCGCGCAGGATGGTCTTGCTGTTCTGCTTCGGACAGAGTCGCCTTGATGCGTTCCCAGTTGGCCTTTGCCGTTGCCATAGAGTGGTTGCCATCGCCAACGGCATAGGGTAGAACAGCGCGATTGTCAGACAAGCCATATTTCTTGCGGAACGCATCCGGGTCGGACAGGGTATCCAAACGAGCAATCAATGCGGCGGTCTCATCGCCTTCGGGCACGAACCAGCCGGTTACATGACCGCCATCCAGCATCAGGTCGGTATCGTAGGCCTTGCGGAACGAATCTTTTTTTGTAAAGAGCGGTTCCAAAATGGTGCGGGAGGGGTCGTCGATGAGCAGCATAATATGGGGCAGTTCGAGCGAAGCGCCTTCGCGCACAGCCAGACGCGGCGGGATGCGTTCGACGACGGTTTTTTCGGTTGGGCGAATCAGCGACTGGGAGCCGGGGTTATAGTCGTAGGCTTCCAAGTCGAATGCCAATACTACGCCACGGCGCGTGCCCGAAGCGGTGGTGCGCTCGACCAACATCATGCCGGGGGCGTATTCGGTTAAGGTGCCATCCTGTTGATAGTCGGTCATGGTTTGCTGGATAGCGGCGGTGCGCTGGGCGACATCGGGCTGTTCCAGATAGATTTCGGGGAGTGTCAGGCGAAGTGTAGACGGCGCATCGCCTACATAAGCATCTGCTTTTTCCCAGTAATCTGGCTGAGAAGTATATTGGTCACACGCGATGACGGCCCATTTGGAAAGGTCTAAACCGTCGCGCGGCATGAGCAGTTTGGGAAGTCGGACAGGGGTATACATAAGAAAAAACCTCCAATATCGGGAATGGGCGGTGTGAGCCGCTGCCCGGCGCTTTCAAAAAAACCGGGTGTCTAGGTACATTTTAACAGGATAGAGAGATAAAAGCAATGGAAAGCCGGAAACTTCTGGAGGTAAGCGCCGTTTGACGGTACACGTTGCGCGTGATACAATGGATACAATCTGATTTGTAACAAGGAGGAGGGAAACGCATGACAATTGCGGAGATTGCAACCCGTGCAGGGGTTTCAAAAACCGCTGTTTCGCGCTATCTCAATGATGGATATGTCAGCGCCGAAAAACGCGAAGCCATTCGCAAGGCGATAGAAGAAACTGGGTATGTGCCGTCCCGTCAAGCGCAGATGCTGCGTACAGGACAAAGTGGGCTGATTGGTGTCGTGTTACCCCGTATTGATTCGGAGTCTATCGGTCGTGTTGTGCGCGGTATTTCGCGCGTGTTGAGTAAAAGCCGGTTTCAGCTATTGTTGGCCAATACAGAAAATCATGAGCAAAAAGAGCTGGAATACTTGGAAGTATTCCGAAAAGGGCATGTAGACGGTATTTTGCTGATTGCGACCATACTCACGCCGGCACATCGGCGTGCAATCCGAGAGTGTCAAGTACCGGTTGTGGCAGTTGGGCAGTATTTATCAGAGGTATCGTGCGTATATCACGATGACTGCGGCGCAGCGCACGCACTGACCAAAGAATTGATTGCGGCGGGTTGTACAAAGATTGCGTATCTAGGTGTTACAACACGAGATAAAGCGGCGGGTCTGGCGCGTAAACAGGGATTTCAGCAGGCGATGGAAGAAGCTGGGCTTTTGGTCGAGGATGCGCGCATGGAATTGTGCGATTTCTCGGTGGAGAGTGGCGAGGAAGCCTGTGTGCGCTTGATAGAGCGCGGCACGCCGTTTGATGGTGTTTTCTGTGCAACCGATTCCATAGCAGTAGGTGCAATGCGTGCGTTGCAGGAGCGGGGCAAACAGATACCGCAGACGGTTAAAGTGGTAGGGGTTGGACATTCTCGCATTTCGGGATTGGTGCAGCCGCGATTGACCACAGCACATTATTTTTACGAAAAAAGCGGAGAAGAAGCCGCGCGAATTTTGCTGGAAATTATCGAAAGCGGCGTGGATATGCGCCAGCAAATCAAACTTGGGTATGATATTGTGCACCGTCAGAGCACAGAACGGTGCGAATAAGGACGGGAAATGATTGCACAAAGCTGCATTTGAACAGAAGGTTCGGGTGCAGCTTTTTATTTGCGGTTTTCACAAAAAGCAGCGGATAAAATAGGACAGATTGCCGAATGATTTGTGAAAGTGCGCAGAAAAGGCGGAGGGAATTTGGAAAGGATGCTCTATTTACAGAATGTGCCAGGTGTGGTATGATAACACTAGAAAATGAAATCGATTTCACAAAGGATTAAAAATATTGCACTGGAAGAGGAGAGAAAATTATGGACTATCGCAAAGCAGCCCGTGATGTGCTGGAAGCGATTGGCGGGGCCGGAAATGTGGTATCAGCGGCGCACTGTGCAACCCGTCTGCGTCTGGTCATTGCAGATAACAGCAAGGTGAACAAGCAATCCTTGGAAAATGGAGAAGGGGTCAAAGGCGTTTTTGAAGCGCAGGGACAATTACAGATTATCTTTGGAACTGGCATTGTCAACAAAGTATATGATGCGTTTATTGACCTTGGGGGAATCGAAGCAGCCAGCAAGGAAGATGTGAAAGCAGCGGCAGCGCAAAAAGGTAACTGGTTCCAGCGGTTCATTAAGACGTTAGGTGATATTTTCGTACCGATTATTCCGGCAATTGTTGCGTCTGGTTTCTTAATGGGTATCATGGAATCGCTGAATTTCATGAACAACAATGGCTTTTTGAGCATTGATACCGGAAGTTCAATTTATGTGTTTGCAACCTTATTTGCCAATACAGCTTATACATTTTTGCCTATTTTGATAGCCTATTCTGCTGCTAAGGTCTTTGGGGGCAATCCCTTCCTTGGCGCGGTTATCGGTATGATTATGATTCACCCGAATTTGCAAAACGCCTGGACGATTGCAACCGAGGGCGTACATGTCATGCAGCCGGTGTTCGGTGGGCTGTATGAAGTACCACTCGTTGGTTATCAGGGACACGTCATTCCGGTCATGATTGCGGTTTGGGTCATGTGTACCATCGAGAAAAAGCTACACAAAATTGTGCCGCCCATGTTTGATTTGTTCGTAACCCCGTTGGTATCGGTCTTTGTGACCGGCTATCTGACACTTGCAGCGATTGGCCCGGTGTTTACGTTCGTTGAAACCAATCTCATCAACGGTATCCAGTGGCTGATTGCCATTCCCTTTGGTATCGGTTCGTTCTTAATGGGTGGCTTGTATGCAACAACCGTTGTTTCGGGTATCCATCACATGTACACCATTATTGATTTGGGTCAGTTAGGAGAATATGGTGTGACCTATTGGCTTCCGCTGGCTTCGGCGGCCAACGTCGCACAGGGCGCGGCAGCACTTGCCGTTGCGCTCAAAACATGCGATAAAAAATTAAAGTCGATGGCGCTTCCGGCTTCGCTTTCGGCGTTCATGGGTATTACAGAACCGGCTATTTTCGGTGTAAACATGCGTTTCTTCCGTCCGTTTATCGCCGGTTCAATCGGTGGTGCGTGCGGTGCGCTGTATGCCTCTATTGTGCATCTGGGTGCAACGGGAACGGGTGTTACCGGTATATTCGGTATTCTGCTGCACTTACATCGCCCGACACAGTACATTATTACCATTGGAATTGCAGCCGCTGTGGCATTTGTGCTGTCATGGTTGTTTGGCTTGCAAAATGCGTCTGAATCGCGTACTTCGGAGTCTGCACACACCGAAACCACACAGGCACAAGTTGAACAGACCAAAGAATTGTCCATCGGTGCACCGGTGGAGGGCGTTGCCGTTTCGCTCAGCGAAACCAATGACCAGACCTTTGCAGATGAACTCTTGGGCAAAGGTATTGCCATCCGTCCCGCAGTTGGACAGGTCACAGCGCCTTGTGATGGCACAGTTAATGCCCTGATGGGACATGCCGTTGGTTTGAGCTGTGATAATGGTGCGGAACTGCTCATTCATGTGGGCATCAATACGGTTGAACTTCATGGAAAGCATTATACTGCACATGTGCAGGAAGGACAGCATGTTCACGCAGGCGATGCGCTGCTTACATTTGATATGCAGGCCATTCAAGATGCAGGATATCCGGTCATTACGCCGGTTATCGTGACCAATTCGGACGACTTTGCACAGGTGGAAACACGAACAGGTGCGGTAAAAGTGGGAGAACCGCTTTTGATGCTGCGCCGCGGATAAATGAGGCAAAAGCAAAAGTATGAATAACGCAATGAATCGAGATTTGGCCCGCTTGGTAGCGCGCGTGGAGCGGTTGGACGGGCCAAACGCACAAAAAGACCCTTATCGCCTGAAATTTCACTTGATGCCGCCAGTTGGCTGGCTCAATGACCCGAATGGGTTGTGTAAATTTCGAGATGAGTACCATGTATTTTTTCAATATGGCCCATTTGACGCAACCGGAGGGGTCAAGCACTGGGGACATTATAAAAGTCAAAATCTGATTGACTGGGAATATCTGCCACCCATGTTGTATCCGGATGAATCCTATGACGTACACGGTGCATATTCTGGGTCAATATATGTCGAAGATGATAAGATGTACTTATATTATACCGGTAACATCAAACATACTGGTAACTACGACTATATTAAGAATGGGCGTGGGAACAACACCTGTCTTGCGATTTCGGAGGATGGCTTACAGCCGATATCCAAACAGTGCCTGATGGAAAATAAGGATTATCCGCAAGGCTTGAGCTGTCATGTGCGTGACCCAAAGGTTTGGCGGCAGGACGACACCTATTATATGGTATTGGGGGCACGCACGCTGCAAGACCGGGGTGAAGTGCTGATTTTTGAATCCAAGGATAAACTGAATTGGTCGCACTGCAACACCATCACAACTCCGCAGCCGTTCGGCTATATGTGGGAATGTCCGGATTTGTTTGAGCTGGATGGACAATGGTTTTTGGCGGTTTCGCCGCAAGGCGTGCAGCAGACAGGCGACTGCTATCAAAATGTATATGCGTGCGGGTATTTTCCGCTGTATGGTGATTTCCACGGTGAATGTTCACTGGGCGAATTTCACGCATTCGATAAAGGGTTTGATTTCTATGCGCCGCAGTCGTTTTTAGACGGTCAACGGCGGATTCAATTTGGTTGGATGGGAATGCCAGATGCCGCGTATACCAACCCGACTGTGCAAAACGGCTGGCAGCACTGTTTGACCGTTCCGTGTGAACTGACCGCACGGGATGGAAGGATTCTGCGCAATCCGGTGCAGGAACTGGAAGCCCTGCGCGGCACAAAGCAAATGATTTCGGTGCAGTCCGAAGCATCGGTGTGTGCATTGATGTTTGATTTGGTTTATGAACCGCAAGGTGAATTTGAACTGGTGGTGCATAATTGTGTGGCGCTGTCTTGGGACAACGGTGTTTTGCGGATGCGGCTTGTAAACGGCGGAGCAGGTCGCACCGAGCGGGTTGTGCATATGGACTGTCCGAATAAGCTGCGTGTTTTAGCTGATATTTCGGCGGTGGAAATATTTATCAATGATGGTGCGGAAGTGCTTTCTACCAGATGTTACCCCGACGCACAACAGGGCATTTGCTGGAAACGTGGACAAGGGCAGGCTACGTTGTGGGAGATAAAATAAAATTTAAAAATTTTATAAAAAACCCCTTAATTTCCCAAACCCGGTGACGATATATTCATTGAAAGCATTCCAGAACCGCTCTTACCAATCAAGTACTTGGGTAACAGAAGTTCGGCGCTCTTCATTTTATCTTGGTTTCTCCCGTTTGGCTGTGCGGTACCCACAGCCAAGCGGTGGAAATAGAAAAATACACTAAGCGGGGGAAGGGAATCCCTCGTATCTCGAATTAGGAGGAAAAAGATTATGCGTATACAGCATAACATTATGGCGATGAACGCCTACCGTAACTACAGCAATAATACCAGTGCTTTGTCCAAGAACTTGGAAAAGCTGTCCTCTGGTTATCGTATTAACCGCGCTGGTGACGACGCTGCTGGCCTGGCAATTTCGGAAAAGATGCGTGCTCAGATTACCGGTCTGGAAACCGCACAGAAGAATGCGAAGGACGGTATCTCTCTGGTACAGACCGCTGAAGGTGCACTGACCGAAGTACATGATATGCTCAACCGTATGGTAGAGCTGGCTGACCAGTCTGCAAACGGCACCTACGACAACGAAGTTGACCGTGCAAACCTGCAGAAGGAAGTTGACCAGCTGCGTGAAGAAATCGACCGTATTGCCGATTCTGCTAACTTCAACGGCATCAATCTGCTGGATGGCTCGCTGACTGCTGGTAGCACTACATTGGAGTCTGCACTTGGTGGCGTAGTAGGCACTGTTGATGGTGTAACTGCATCGGAAGCGTCTGCGGCTCAGTTTACTTTGGACTTGAGTGGTCTTGCTGGTGCTGCAACGCTCAACGACGGTTCTATTTTTAAAGATTTGGCTTCCAATGCTACTACTAATAGTGTAGGCGCAATAACAGTTGCGTTGGCTGATGGTACCAGTATTGCGCTTGGAAGTGTATTTAATATCACTTCTTCTAATGGTGTATTTACATTTGAGGCGAAGGATGCTGGCGTAATGAACAGCAAGATTTTGGAGGAAATCCAAAAGAGTGGTGCTGTGGATGTCGTTGAAACTGGTAACAATGTCGGTAGTGGTGCGGCTGCAACCAAGGCGAAGTACAAATTTACCTTTGACTTGAGTTCGATTGGAAGTGGTACCAAGTTTGAACTCGGTGGTAAAACGTTCCAGATTCTTACAACTGGCGGTGAAGCAACCAATGGCGCAATTGGTATTGACTTGTCCAAGTATAACTTGAGCGTTTCGGGTACTGGTAACACTGTTGGCCAGTGGGGTGCTGCAATGGAAATCCGTAATGTTTTGGAAAAAACATTCGGTAAGGATTTCGATTTCAGCCCAGCGCCTCGTAGTGGTAAAGATACCTTTAGTATTACGATGACTGCGAAGAATGCCGGTGCGGATAGCAACTTGGGTCAGGTACGCTTTGCAGATTCAACTGGTGCCACTAGCGCCGATGGTGCTGCTGGTATTGAAGCAGACTATACCGCAGGTCAAGATGAAGGTCCGTCTGCTGCTGGTTCTACCGCTCAGATTACATATGAGTTGGATTTGACTCAGTTCGCAAAGGGCGATAAGTTGACCATCGGTAATAAGACGATTAAAATCGTCGAGGATGATGCGGATGCTGATATCTTGGAGGGCAAACTCACTTTGAAGCAGTTCCAAGATGGAAAGACACTGGCAAATGTTTTTGAAATGGACGAAGACTTTGATTATGGCAAGGTATCCTTTGCAAATGGCAAGGTGACCATTACGGGCATCAAGGAAGGGCAGACAGCCGATGAGTTGAAGGATGACATTGGCATTAAGGTAGAAAACAATTCGGTAGGTGAAACTATCTATAAGGATGGTTTGACCCTCCAGATTGGTGATACTTCGGATGATTTCAACCAGTTGCAGGTATCCATTGATGACATGCATACGGGTGCCCTGGGTATTGACACCCTGTCTATCGCTGACCAGGATAGCGCAGCCAAGGCTGTTGATGTGATTAAGAATGCAATCAATCAGGTATCTTCGGTTCGTGGTACTTTGGGTGCAACCCAGAACCGTCTGGATCACACCATCAACAACCTGTCTGTTATGACTGAGAACATTCAGGATGCTGAATCTACCATCCGTGACACCGATGTAGCTGATGAAATGATGGCTTACACCAAGAACAATATCCTGATTCAGTCTGCGCAGGCAATGCTGGCTCAGGCAAATCAGGTACCGCAGGGCGTTCTGCAGCTGCTGCAGTAAGGCTCTGTCTGAAAGGAATTTATTTCAGAGTGCCGATGAGGCCGGCTCTTCGGAGCCGGCCTTTTTTATTATGTATATGGATTGGTCTACGCCTCGGATGTATCATTCTGATGGCAAAGGACAGGATTTCAAACAGAAAGGCTGGTTGTCCCAAATGTCTACCCCACTTCTTTCCATTGGAATGATTGTAAAAGATGAAATTCGCTGTATTGAGCGTTGTTTTAAGTCGCTAGAGGGATTGCGTAAGGACCTTCCGTGTGAGTTGGTTGTTGCGGATACAGGTTCTACGGATGGAACACGTGAAATTCTAGAAAAATATGCAGATGTTGTTTTTGATTTTGAGTGGTGTAACGACTTTGCTGCTGCACGTAACGCGGTGCTTGACCGGTGTACTGGAAAATGGCACTTGCAACTAGATGCTGATGAATGGCTGTGTGATGATTATGAGGAATTTATTCAATTCTGTAATAGTACACAGTTTCAAACGTGTCATACCGCAAGCCTTAGAATCCGAAATCATCATTTAGATGATGTATCAGATGAGGGTTCGGAATTTATAACGGAACGAATGCTCAGGATTAATTCGGGTTTTCGTTTTATGGGTAAGGTACACGAAGCGCCAAGACCTCCGGCTGATTTTTCGGAACATTGGAGAGGTATTGTTCTTTCAAAAGTTTTTTTGCACCATGATGGATATGTTGCAAAGATTGCACAGGATAAGAAAAAGTATAAGCGTAATATAAAAATTTTAGAGCCGATACTGGCAGAACATCCGAATAGTATGCGCATATTGTGCCAATGCATCGAATCCACTGAGGATATAAGTGAACGGTTGCCATATGTGGAAACGGGTGTAAAAACTTTACGAAAAGAAGAAGGAGAAGACTTAAATTTTGCACCATCCCTCTTGAGACATGCCATTATTACATATGCTTATTTGGGGAAATTTGAGCAGATGGAAGAAGTTTGGCAGTTTGCGCGAGAAAGATACGCTGATTCTATTTATATCAATATAGATGGTGCGGCTATTATGGTTGTATCATATCATGGAAAAAAAGATTATAAAAAAGCGGTAGATATAGGAGAAATATGGTATAAAAAATATGATGAGTATAAAAAGGACTCTAATGCATATTTACGCCATACGTTAGGACCATTGGTGTTGGCTTCTAATGAAAATACTTATGCAGCATATTTTGAAAGTCTTTGTCAATGCGAGAAATGGAAAGATGCAGAGCAGGTCTTGTATGATATTAAGATGGCTGCAATTTCTCCTCAAAATTTAGGTGCAGTTATTAATATTTTTATAGATGATGCTGCCAACTTTTCAAATCCACTAAAGGCATTGAAATGGGTTGTTGAGGAACAAAAAGAAAGATTCAAAGAAAATAAAAATGGCGTGGATTGCCATCAGTATAACAGTATGTTGCTCGCCAAAATGGAAGAGCATTTCCGAAAAGATGGTGAACTTTCTCCTGTTATTGCACAAATGGAAAATGATGTGGGATACTCTGCCAAAGCACTATTACAGCAAGATGATTATGAAATGATAAGGTATGCCGAATGTATTCAGGATTGGGGCAACGTGATGTCACTCCTATATGAACGCATTTTACAAAAGCATCTTTTATTTCCTGCAAAATTTTATCAGCAAAATTCAGAAGTTTGGGGAAGTGTGGCAAGTGCGCTTCCAATTTTGCCGGAATTATGTGCGAAATTTTTGTCCTATGCGGAAAACGTTCCAGCTCTTACTGTAGAACAACAGTGTTGGTATAGCAACCTTGCATCTGCGTTGCTAACTGCAAAGAAATGGGATTCGCAAACACAAGCGGTTGCTCTTTGTCGGTGTTTTGCACAAGTTGATCAGGAGTTAGTGGCACAAATGTATCTTCCGCAAATCCTAACTGATACTTCTATTCATTTGATTCCCATTGGCCATCGGTTTAGTTGGTATTTAAAACAGGCTTTTGAAGCTATTCAAACAGGAAAATTAAAAGAGTCTATTGCTATTTTGAGAAAAGCACTGGAATCAGCGCCTGTATATAATGCAGCAATAGATGCTTTGTTAGACTATGTTTCGACGCTTAATTCTTCTCCAGAATTGCTTGCACTCGCAGAAAAAATTCGCGGGATTTTGTCCCAATATAGCCCAGATGACCCTGCGGTGCAGGCAATCAAGCAGAGCCCAGCATACCAAAAAGTTGCTTATTTGATTGATGGAGTGAATCCACCAGTGGTAGGCGGCTTACTGCAGTGAAATCACAGGAGGAATTCCGAATGAAAGTTGTTATCTTAGCAGGTGGTCTGGGAACCCGTATCAGTGAGGAAAGCCACCTCAAACCAAAGCCTATGATTGCGATTGGCGACCAGCCAATCTTGTGGCATATCATGAAATATTATTCTGAATTTGGTTTTCGAGATTTTGTCATTTGTTGTGGTTATAAGGGATATATTATTAAGGAATACTTTGCAGACTATTACTTGCATCGCTCAGACGTTACATTTGATTTTTCTGCTGAAAACCAGATGACTGTACATAGCAATGTTGCAGAGCCGTGGAAAGTGACGCTGGTAGATACAGGGCTAAATACACAGACTGGCGGCCGAATTAAGCGGGTACAGAAATATATTGGGGATGAACCGTTTATGCTTACTTATGGGGATGGCGTCAGTGATGTGGATTTGAATGCCTTATTGACACAACATCGAAAGAGCGATAAACTAGTAACGCTTACAGGTATTCAACCTGGAGGACGCTTCGGCGTGTTAGATTTAGCAGAAGACAGTGATACAATTGTTGGTTTTCGGGAGAAGGCCAAAGAAGATGGTGGGTGGATTAACGGAGGATTTATGGTGGCGCAGCCACAACTGTTTGATTATCTTAGCGAAGATGAGAGCTGTGTTTTGGAGCGTACTCCGTTGGAAACATTGGCACAGCAAGGAAAATTAGGAATTTATAAGCATCCAGGTTTTTGGCAGTGTATGGATACGCAGAGAGATAAATTTCGCTTGGAAACACTGTGGAGCGAAGAAGAAGCACCTTGGAAAATATGGAAATAGAGGATAGTTTATGTGTCAGTGTCCGGTTTGTGGTAGCGTTGAGTTGGAAACCATGTTTACGTTGCATGATATTCCTGTATTTGTAAATGTTCTGGCAGATGAATATGAAGAAGCAATTCATGCTGATACAGGTAATCAGAAATTGACGCTGTGTTCGCAGTGTGGATTTGTATTTAATGCAGATTTTGCTCCTGAAAAAGTTCAATACAGTCAAGGGTATCATGCAGAAAGAAGAAGTTCTAGTGCTTATCGAGCACATGTGGATGCTGTGATATCACAGATTCAAGACGTAATTCCATTATGTCATATAACAGCATTAGAAGTTGGGTGTGGGACAGGAGAGTTTTTAAAGGCGGTTCGAAACAAAGGTTTAGAAAATGTGAAATTAATTGGTGTTGACCCAAGTATTCAATCATATACGGAAGATGGGATACAATTTGATGGGACTTTGTTCGATGAGGATTATTTAAAGGATTTATCCATACAACCTGATGTGATTATCAATCGTCATATGATTGAGCATGTTATCAATCCATTAAAACTTTTGCAACTCTTTAGAAAAGCCCTCCGGTATGGGGGGGATACTGTATTTAGAAACACCCCGTTTGGATTGGATTTTACAACATAGAACTTTTTTTGATTTTACATATGAACATTGCTCTTATTTTACAGATGACTTCATGCAACGTCTTTTAGCTGCAACAGGATTTGAAATTATATCGTGCATTTCCAGCTATGGCGGACAATATTTCTCTATTTGTGCCAAACTTATAGCACATGCTACGAATATAGAGCCTGCTTTTTATACAGAGTGCAATAGAGTGAAATGCGAATTTACAAATATACAGAAAGCATATGAATATTGCAAACGATACTATATTCCAGATGAAAATGACTGCGTATGGGGTTGTTCAGGTAAAGGTGTTATGTGGCTAAATTTAATGGATGCTTGTGGAATATCAAAGGCAATAGATATTGATGTTGATAAGAGTGAGCATTTTATTCTGAAAACAGGTCATAAAATTGGCACACCAGAAATGCTGACAATTTATAAACCTAAAAGGATTTTAGTTATGAATTGTATGTATATAGACGAAATCAGGAAGATGGTACTTAATATGCTCCCATATAATATGCCTCAAATTCTAGCAGCAGAACAAATTATAGATGAGGAAAACAATTATTAAAAGTGGAGGATAAAGATGGAAGGTAATGTTTCGGAAATGCAATTGGAGCATGTATTATCTCCAATTCTCAATATTTTAAACACTTCTATGAACGTAAGTGTAGAATTATTAGAGCGATTATATCAGGGACAACAAGTTAATGAGTTATTAAAAGATTTAAATGATGCGGTAAATGTGGTCTTCCAGACTCAGAAATCGGTTAATTCTTTTTTCTCTCGTGCAAGTGTTTCTGAAATGATAGATAACTTAAAAGATACCTTGCAAATGATAGAAGATTGTATTTTGCAACACGATTTGGAGCAGGCAAGTTATTTAGCAGAATTTCAGATTTTACCATTTTTTCGCTTGTTAAAGGAAGCATTTTATTTTTGGGGATATATCTATCTTGATGAAAAACGGATGAAAGAATATTATGATGTGGAATTTGCGGCACATTATAGTAACCCTTATATTTCTGATGAAGGTGAATATGATTATAAGGTGTCGATTGTTGTTCCGGCATATAATCATTTAGACACCACAAAACAATGTATTTCGAATTTATTAAAATATACAGATTTTGAAAAAATAAATGCAGAACTGATTTTAATTGACCATGGTTCTAGTGATGGCACGTTTGATTACTTTAAGTCGATTGATGGTGCTAAGGTGATTCGGTTTAAGCATAATGTTCGTATGTATATGTTTGCCTTGATGTCGATGGTTTGTCGAGGAAAATATATGGTACTGGTAAGTAATGATATACTGGTTACCCAAAATTGGGCACAAAATCTACTTGCTTGTATGGAATCCGATGATAAAATTGCAATGGCAGTACCGATGACACCTAACATTTGTAATTTACAAATGTTGCGCGTTCCGACGAATGACCCCACACAATTTGTTTTATGGGCCAATCAGTTTAATTGTTCTCAGCCAAACTTGTGGAGTGACCGTGCCCGATTAATGCCGCCGGTGTGTATGTACAGAACGTCAGTCGTTAGTGAACTTGGTTTAGCTGACCCGTATTTGTATTCTATGGAGTTTTGGGATGACGACTTCAGCCTTCGTGTTAGAAGAGCTGGGTATCGTCAAATATTATGTGAAGATACAGCTTGTTACCATTTTGGAAGTGTTACCAGTAAAGAAGCACAAAAAAAAGAAAATACGTTACAGTATGGCAGAGAGTTGTTTGAAAAGAAAACGGGTGTAGATGCATGGGGAACAGGTTTTTGTTACGATTACACTGCTATACAGATTTTTCAACAGATTAGCGCACAAAACGACAACTTGGACATACTTGGGTTGGATTGTGGTTTTGGTGATACGTTGTTGCAAATGAGAAATGAATTACGACATCTGAATAAATCATGTAAACTTTATAATTTAACGATAGAGCCTAAATATGAACCAGATTTAAAGCCGTTATCAGATGAGTTTGAACTATATCATACATCAATGTCAAATGCACTGTTTAAGGCATTTGCACACAAGCAGTTTGATGTTATTTATTTGAGCAAAGATATTATAGAGTATTCTGATTATGAGGACGTATTGAGAGCAGCTAGACAACGATTAAAGCCCAATGGTATATTATTATTGTGGAATAAAAATCCATGGTATGTACTTACATTGAATCAAATACTACAGTTTAATTTGTCGGAAAAAGTAACTTTTTTGAATCCTCATAGTTTACAAACATTCATCGAATCAGAGTTTCCTAACGTACAGATAATACCTATAAAACAGGAAATTGCAGGAGTAGAATCGTTCATAAAGCAACATTATGCAGTACCCAAGCATATGAAAGAAAAAATAAAAGAGAGCTTATTGATTCTTTCGCATTATTACATTTGTGGGGGTAGGTCATGATTTCTTATATTGAAGAAGCAGAACTGTGGAAAAAGAAGAAAGAACATATTCTACATATATTGAATATATCGAATCTCCCTGTTGTTTTATTTGGTCAAACTACAGCCATTAGACCAGATTTTTTGGACAAAATTGAAGTAAAAAAAGAATATATTTTGGACAATGATAGTAAAAAATGGGGAAATCAGCAGTGGGGATTAAAGATTATTTCTCCTATGCAATGTCCATATAAAGAATATAATGTACTTATTTTGGTACCTTTTGTAGAAGAGATTACCAATCAATTAAAACAACTTCCCAATGTTCCGCAAAATATTTTTTATTTGGATTTGTATTTTGAATCGAATGATACAGCAATGTATTATGAGACGAAGCATAAGGAAATAGAAACTGTATACGATATATTATCGGATGATATGTCTAAAGTTGTATTTCAGAATGTGATTCGTTATCGTATCAATCGAGATGAAAAATTTTTACAAGATATTGCATTGCCTAGAAATACACAATATTTTCCGAAAAATCTGAATGATAATCCTTTCTTAACGGAAAAAGAGGTATTTTTAGATGCAGGTGCATTTGTTGGAGATACCGTTTCGGCATTTTTAAAGGTAGTAGATGGCCATTATGATTCTATCTATGCTTTTGAACCAGATGAAAAAAATTATAAAATGTTATCTAATACTTATATGGATAATGAGAAAATCCATTGCTATCAAGCTGGTGTAGGAGAAAAAAGCGAGATTTTGCATTTTATTTCAGATACTTCAGGTTCAAAAGTTAGTATGGAGGGTACAGAGCAGATTCAAATAGTCAGTTTAGATGAACTGCTTGGAGACATTCCGGTAACATATTTAAAAATGGATGTAGAAGGTATGGAATGTGCTGCTTTGAGAGGCGCAACTAAGTTGATACAGCGGTATAAACCCAAATTGGCTATCTGTACATATCATTCAAATTCAGACATGCTTGAAATCCCTAAGCTTATTTTAGAGATAAATCCGACATATCAGCTATATTTCCGGCATTATACACAAGGGATTGTAGAGACAGTTTGTTATGCGCTTTAATAAAAGGAGAGTTATTCATGCAACCATTGTCTTTTTGTGAATGTAAACTAGCTGGGTTAAAGGTCATCCAACCATTTGTTGCTCCAGACCACAGAGGATTTTTGTTAAAATCGTTTGAACATGGTATTTTTGAACAAAATGGCATTATCTTGACTCCATATGAGGAGCTTACTTCTTGCTCGAAAAAAGGGGTTTTGCGTGGACTGCATTTTCAACGTCATTACAGCCAAGACAAATTGGTACGTGTGTTGCATGGAAAAGTGTTTGATGTTGCAGTTGATTTGCGTCGAAATTCCCAAACGTTTGGACAGTGGGAAGGCTTTTACTTATCAGATGAAAATCAGAAAATGCTTTATATCCCGAAAGGATTTGCGCATGGATTTTTAGCTTTGGAAGAAAATACAGTGTTTAGTTATTTATGTGGTGACCGATACGACCCACAAAGCGATGGAGGAATTGTGTGGAATGATTCTGATTTAGCCGTTCATTGGCCTGTGGAACAGGTAGAACAGCTTATTATTTCGGAAAAAGATAAGCAGTTACCAACATTGACGCAGTTTCAGGCTGAATACGGTGCACTTGATGCTAAAGAGGATGCTTAAATGCGTATTTTTATAACAGGGATAACAGGTTATATTGGTGCTTCTCTCGCCCGTAGTTTGTTGTCAAAAGGACATGAAATCTTTGGATTAGCAAGAATGCCGTTACACGACGAGTATGTACAAGATATATATGGGAAGATTAGGTTGTTTTCCTATGATGGAACTTATGAAAGTATGTACGCTGCAATAAAGCAGAGCAGTCCTGATTTGGTATATCATTTGGCAACGCACTATACAGGCACCCATAATGGAGAAGTACTTCCTATCATGTTGAATGCGAACATCACAATGGGAGCGTATTTATTAGAAGCTATGGCTCAAACAGAACCTCGCAATCTGATTTATGCTTCCAGTGTAATGGAATATTATGGCGGCAAAAAGTATTGTCCATTAAATCTTTATGCGGCAACGAAACATGCTTTTTATGATTTGATGCAGTATTATGTAGACGCAGGACATTTGCATACAGGCGTATTGGTGTTATCGGATACTTATGGCCCAGGAGACCATCGACCTAAAATTTTAAATATCATAAAGCAATATATGGGTACAGATAAACCGATTGAACTTTCAGATGGTCAACAGGATTATGCTGCGGTATATATTGATGATGTTATCAGAGCCTTTGAAATGGCAGGGCAGCAACTTTATGAGGGTGCATGGAAACACAAAATTTTTCAGGTGCTTCCAGAGAAGATTTATACACTGCGAGAAACAGTGGATAAATTATTGCAAATTCATCGAACAACACTGAATGCGCAATGGGGAAAACGTCCATCGCCAGTGCGTGATATGCGAAAAGCAATAAATCTTTATCCACCTGTACCAAACTGGTATCCAGAGGTGCCGTTAGAAATGGGATTAGAGAAGTTTTTAACATGATGAAATAATTCTTTATTTGTAACTTGTCAGACTATTGATGGTTTAAAATGCTGTAAGGAGTATGACTATGATTTTACGTGCAAAAACGAAACAACTGTTTCAGTGGGAATTGACAGAGCAACAAAAGGCTAATTCTGCACTTAATATACAGGAATTAGAACAAGGCGCGACAGTGTTAAATTCTATGCCACGTAGACTGGTATTTGAATTGACAAATCGTTGTAATTTGAATTGTGTTATGTGTGGAAGAAATTCAGCAGATTTTCGCCCCACTACCTTCCAGATGGATTGGTTTTATTATTTTGAACCGTTGTTTGATAAGGTTGAGGAAGTAACCTTAATGGGCTGGGGAGAGCCAACCGTGCATCCTCATTTTGTAGATATGCTTGCTTGTATAGATAAACATGCTGCCAGAAAATATTTTTGCACTAATGGAATGCGCCTAGATATATTGACACCAGCTATTTTTGAACATCATGCAGACTTGATAGGAGTTAGCGTAGATGGTGCTGAGGAAAAGACAAATGATACCATTCGTCGCGGCTCAAGTCTCAAAAAAATCATTTCTAGTCTAGAAGAAATAGAGCGACAAAAACAATTGCGAGGATTAGATTATCCATATATCAATTTTGTATTTTGTGCAATGGAATCTAATCTTCGAGAGTTGCCTCAGCTGGTGCGTTTGGCAGCTTCGATTGGATTGCAAGAAGTTAAAGTTGTCTTTTTGACGGTGTTTGATGAATCTTTAAGACACGAGTCTTTGTGGGGAAAAATGGATTTAGTCAAAGAAGTATTTCAAGAAACCGTTGAATTAGGAGATTCTTTGGGAGTTGCCATTAAATTGCCGCATCTACCCGGAGAAGACCCTGCCGGAGAACAGTACCATAAAGATTGTTTTGTTGGTTGGAGAGACTTTTTCGTGGGTTCAGATGGTTTTGTTCGGCCATGTATGTCCACTTCAGAGCAGTTTTTCAAGTTAGATATCACAAAGTCATTTGAAGAACAGTGGAATCATCCTACCCTACAAGAACATCGTAAAATCGTGAACGGACAAGAACTAATGACATCTGCATGTCGTAATTGTTATCAATCTTCTCATTGTAACTGGAATCGAGAAAGTTCATTCCTTCAGATTGGAAAAAATTTCTCTCCTGAATGGTAAAAAATAAGTTTTTTGTTTTATAAAGAGTAGTTTTGAAACTTGCTTGATTTATTTTATTGGGAGAGTTGAAAATTTTACTAATGGTAGGAAACATATAAATTAGGAAGGAACAAGTTTTATGGTTATAAATAATATTCATATGAATCCTCAATCTATTAAGCAGACTACTTGTTATTCCGTCCAGCTTGGCACGAATAAAAAATTTCCTATTTTAGTCATTGGTACTGATAGCTACATTGTTCAAGCATCGATTCAATCAGGAGTTGATGTTAAATTTGTTCAGGAAGCACTCAAATCAGGAATTGATTTTGTTGTTGATGAAGGAGTACATAATATTCAAATTGGTAAGTATTGTTCGTTGGCAGATGGCATTACGTTTATGGTTGATTTGAATCATGATTACTGTTCGGTTACGACATGTGTGGCATCTTTTTTCTCAGGTATGACTTTGCCATCTAAATTGCCTAGAAAAGGACAAGTTTTGATTCAAAATGATGTGTGGATTGGGCATGGTGTTACCATTATGGGTGGGGTAACCATTCATAATGGTGCTGTTGTGGCTGCAGGGTCGGTAGTTACAAAAGATGTACCACCATATGCAATTGTTGGAGGAAATCCAGCTAAGATAATTAAATATCGATTTGAGCCCGAACAAATAGAACAATTATTAAAAATTGCATGGTGGGATTGGCCAATCGAAAAGTTACAAAAAAACAGAAAAAGTTTTTTAAAGCCGATTGATGAATTTATTGAAGAGTTCAGAAAAGATATACAGCCGATTGGGCCAATTAGTCTAGTTAAAGAAAAGCCAACGTATTTGTTTATTCCTGACTTTGAAGATCCTTATCCCATTTATGAAAAGGTCATTCGTTCTTATTGTGAAACATTTGGTGAGAATCCAGACGTGCGTTTGTTGATTTATCTAAAAGATAATCCAGCTGTCATTGAACAACAAATTGATACATTAAACAGGGTTGTTTCACAATATTTTTCTGGAAATGGTGATATTTTTGTCCATATCGAAAACTTGAAAGACGAACGTGCTATTTTTTCGGTTGCCGATTATTTTATTACAACACGTTCTTTGGATACTGTAAGATGGACTTGTTATGCAGATTTGTGTGGGGTAAAAGTTCTTTCGGGTGTAGACCAACCAATTTTTCGGTAAATAAATAAAAGCACGGTTTCAACCGTGCTTTTATTTACAGGAGTTCTGAATATGAATGTATATAGCAAGCAGTCGTTTTAACGATTTCTTCTTGGTCTGAAATGGAGGCGGCTTCTTCAACGGCGACGGTGAAGAAGCCGCCTTTTTTTGCGCTTTGGATACCGCATAGGATATCTTCAAAAACAGCACATTGAGAAGGAGAGAGTCCCAAGCGTTCAGCGGCTAATAAATAAATATCTGGTTCGGATTTGTCGTGTTTCACTTCACTTATGGTGGTGATGTTTTCAAACAAGTTTACAATGCCAAGCCGTTCAAGGCAGGGCATAATTAAGTCAAGCTCAGACGAAGTTGCAGCCGCAAGGTGTTTTCCTTGTGCATAAAGCTGACGTAAAAAGGTTTCGGCGTATGGTTTTAATTCTACTCGGTCACGATAGGCGGTGCGCGCAAGGGCATGCCATTCGGTTGTAAGCTGTTCGGGTGTTTCATTTAGCTTGAAGCGGTCGATGGTATAGCGAGCCGCATCAAAAAAGCCCATATGCGCAATCGCTTGTGCATAGTCTGGTGTGACAGGCAAACCGCGACGCATCAAAAAGGTGCAGTCAACTTCGTGCCAGACCCAAAGAGAATCCAGTAACGTGCCATCAAGGTCGAAAATAAAACCGTCGAGGTCAGAGAGCATCCTCATGAAAAACCTCCTTGACTGAAAGATATTGTTGCAGCGTGGAAGAATTCAATCGACTGAGGGCATCTATGACGGCAATGTGAAAACTGCCCGTGCCCTGTGCACCTGATTTTTGGTAGGCGATTTGTCCTGCTGCGGCGATACTGCCCAGTCCACCAATGGCAGCGAGCAGATAATTTTGTGCAACGGCGGCGTAAGCGCCGCAAAGAACCGAAGAAATACAGCCCATACCCGTTACGCGCGACAACATTTTGTGACCGCCGTGTAGTTCAAATGTTTGAACAGCATCTGAAATCAAATCCACAGCGCCAGTCATAGCCATAGTGCAATGATAACGATTTGCCAATGCGGATGCAAGGGCGGCGCGGTCTGCAACCGAAAAGGTTGGGTCGTTGTCCACTCCTTTTCCGCTTGAATGAATCCCATAAATGCAGGCGGCTTCTGAGTCGTTACAGCGCAAAATAGCAATGTGGATGGTTTGCAAAATCTGCTGGACAGCATCTGTGCGCAAAGGTGACACGCCAACGCCGACAGGGTCTAAGATAACTGGAATTCCCATTTCATTGGCACGTTGTCCGGCGTGCAGCATGGCTTGTAACTTTCTAGGGCAAAGCTGTCCAATATTCAATACAAGTGATTGTGCATGCGCCGTAACAGCGGCGGCTTCTTCGGGTGCATCGGCCATAATGGGAGATGCGCCAACCGCAAGCGCAGCATTGGCACAGTCGTTGATAGTGACCGAATTGGTAATACAGTGGATGATAGGTGCATTTGCGCGTAGGCAGTCGCAAAGGGTGCTGGCAGAGTATATAATATCCATAGAATTGATAAGCCTCCTGTTCTTCTCTCATTATATAGACCATATCCATGAGCGTCAACCGTCTGAAAAATTGCTCATTCTTTGGATAAAAATATCAATAAAGGCTTGACTTGAAGTTCACTTCAAGGAGTACGATAAAAGAAACCAGACGGGAGGTTATTCAGATGGATGTTGAAAAAATGAAAGCCGACTTAGGTGGCGGTGCTGTGTTTCCAATTGGACAGGAGAATACAGCGTTTGCGCAATATTTTACAGGTGAATGTTATTTGAATATGCTGACAACCCAGCCGGTTGGTGTCGCGGTGGTGACGTTTGCACCCGGAACCATCAATGCGTTCCATGTACACCATAAAGGAGGACAAATTCTTTTGGTAACAGGTGGAAAGGGATGGTATCAGGAAGAAGGAAAACCGGCGCAGCAGCTCCAAGCGGGTGATGTGGTCAATATTCCGCCCGAAGTCAAGCATTGGCATGGTGCTGCTTGTGACAGTTGGTTCCAGCACTTGGCGATTGAGGTTCCCGCCGAAGGTGCATCAAATGAGTGGTTGGAGTTTTTGTCCAAGGATGAGTATGATAAGTTAAAATAAACACAAGGTTTTACTTTTCGGTTATATAAAATTATGGAGGCATAAAAATGGTAAAGCAAACAGCTGGTCGAGACGCGCTGCAAGAGTTTGCGCCCAAGTTCGCGGAATTAAATGATGATGTATTGTTTGGGGAAGTCTGGTCGAGAGAAGACAAACTTTCACTGAAAATGCGTTCCATTATCACGGTGACTGCACTTATCAGCAAGGGGATTGTGGATAGTTCCCTGCGCTATCATATTGAGACAGCAAAGAAAAATGGTGTTACCAAAGACGAAATGGCAGAAATGTTGACCCATCTGGCGTTTTATGCAGGATGGCCGAACGCTTGGGCCGCTTTTCACATGGCCAAAGAGGTTTATGCAGACCAAGACACTGCACAAGAATGATAAGAATTTGCCGTAATTTGAAAATTTCGTGTACAAAAACAAAGAAAATATAGGATATGGATATTAACTTCTTGGGATATCCGTATATTGACAAATGATATTTCAGACCGGTAGCATTATAGATAGAAGTAATCCCAAGAAAGAGGAATGCAGTATGAAGCATGTGAATGTATGGATTTCGTCTATGCTGGCCGGTTTGTTTATCAGCATCAGTGGATGCGTTTACTTAGGCAGCGGAAAGACACCTGTTGGAGCCGTTTTGTTCGCTGTGGGGCTGTTCGCTATTTGTACGCGCGGAATGGCACTGTTTACCGGTCGCGTCGGGTATCTGGTCAGCCGCAGCGACAAAGCGAACTGCATACGAGAATTGATTGTCATATGGGTAGGAAATTTGGTTGCCTGTGCAGCGGTTGGCGCGGTGATGTGTTATGCCAAACCCGCTTACAGGGAAATGGCGATTGAAGTTGCCACGCTCAAATTGTCACAAGCACCGCTGCAAACCTTTGTGTTAGGTGTTTTTTGCGGCGTGCTGATGTATCTGGCGGTTGACCATTATCGCAGTTGGCAAGGTGACTTGAGCCGGTTTGCTGGCATCCTGTTGGCTGTGCCAGCCTTTATTTTGGCGGGTTTTGAGCACGTTGTAGCCGATATGTTTTTCTTATCGTTGGGTCTGACGGCAGACACCGTGGCAAAAACCGTGATATTTTTGTTGATATGTACACTTGGAAATGCCTGCGGTGCATGGTTGCTGGCAGGCTGGGACAAACTGAGAGAGAAATAAAAAACGCGCACCCGTTTCCTTTTGGTTGGAAAGGAAACGGGTGCGGTTTGCGTTTAGAACATGTGATTCATCTGATTGCCGACCTGCTTAGCAGTGTGGCCGACCTGATTGGCAGCCTGCTTAACACTGCGTTTCACAGATGGGCTGGACATGGCATTGGAAGCCATTGTGGAGGCAATGGCACCAACTGCGATACCTGCGGCCATGCTGGAAAGAATGGGGGCGATTTTCATATTGATTCACACTCCTTTTGTTTTTAGTATGCAAAGGGATACGCGCTTTTACACCATGGAAAATCAGAAAAACTTTGTAAGAGGCTGACAAAATTTCTTTAGTTGCCGAAAATTCACAAAATTTCGAGCAATTTTATTCGTGTTTTGTGGGAATGGCGGTTTACAGAAGGGGGCAATCTAGGATATAATAAAAGAAAACCGAGCAGCTTGTTTGGTTACAAAATCTCAGACTTTTAATCGGAACCTGTGAGTTCCCAAAGTGCCTGAATGTTCGAGAAAAGCAAATTTGCCTTGGCAGTCGTATGCCCAAGGTGTAGCTTCGTGCGGCTTCTTGCCTTTGGGCAAGAAGCTTTTTTTATGCCGGAACTTACTTGGTTATACGGAAGGAGTGAGTCAATGACGCAACAGACCGCTGAAATTATGGATGAACAAGCCGTCCGGCGTGCGCTGACGCGCATTGCTTTCGAGATTATTGAAAAAAATCATGGATGCCGTAACCTACTTTTGGCTGGTGTCCATACGCGGGGGGTGCCATTGGCCGAACGCATTGCGCAAAAATTAGGGGAAGTCGAAGGATTTCGACCGCCTGTGATAGCGCTGGATATCGGCCCGTTTCGAGATGACTTACCCCATCAGGAAGCGCCAGTCATGCCCGATATCCCCGGCCTTGCGGGATGCACGGTCGTGATAGTGGATGATGTACTTTACACCGGCCGTTCGGTGCGCGCCGCCATTGAAGCAGTCTCGCGCATGGGGCGTGCCGCCCGGATTCAACTCGCTGTGCTCATTGACCGCGGTCATCGAGAATTACCTATTCGACCCGATTATGTCGGCAAGAATCTGCCGACCGCGCAGAATGAGCGCGTGCAGGTGCATTTGCGCGAAACCGATGGACGCGACCAAGTTACAATCGTAAAACAGTAAAATTCAGCTGCAATGTTAGCAGAAAACACCATATCAAGCAACTCATGCCGGTATTATCCGGTCAGTGTGAAAGGAGACACATTATGTCCGTACAAAAACTCGTTGAATGTATCCGTGCCAAGAATAATCCGACCGTCGCAGGCTTGGATGCCCGTCTGGAATATATCCCGTCGTTTATCGTGTCGCAGTGCATTGAGCGTTATGGTGAAACACTGGAAGCTGCTGCGGCAGCTATGCAGCAGTTTAACGTCAGCCTGATTGATGCGCTGCACGACATTGTGCCCGCCATCAAGCCGCAGGCGGCTTATTATGAACTGCTTGGCCCCAAGGGTGCTGAGGTGCTCAAGAGCACGATTGATTATGCGCACGAAAAGGGCATGTATGTCATTGCCGACATTAAGCGCAACGATATTGGCGCAACCGCTTCGGCTTATGCAGAAGCATACCTTGGCAAGACCAAGGTGGGAGACAAGGAGCTTTCGGTGTACGATGCCGATTCCTGCACAGTAAACGCTTATCTGGGTACCGATGGCATTGAACCGTTCCTCAAGGAATGCCGCGCCCGCGAAAAGTCGATTTACGTTTTGGTCAAAACCTCCAACCCGTCGTCGGGTGAGTTCCAGAATCGAGACATGGAAGGCAAGCCGCTCTATGTGCGTGTAGCCGAACAGTTTGCCGCTTGGGGCGAGGGTCTGGACACCGCTTCGGGTTATAATCAGGTTGGCGCAGTTGTTGGCGCAACCTATCCCGAAGAACAGAAGGTTATCCGTTCGCTTATCCCCAAGGCGTATTTCTTAGTGCCTGGTTATGGCGCACAGGGCGCAACGGCAAAAGATATCGCCAATGCGTTCAATGATGACGGTTTGGGTGCGATTGTCAATTCTTCGCGCGGCATTATGTGTGCGTGGAAGAAAACCGGAAAGGATGGAGCAGATTTCATGGAGGCTGCACGCGCAGAAGCCATTCGAATGCGTGATGATATTGTGTCTGCCATTCGCTAAACAGTTCCATCAAGGTTGCAAGGAGTGAAGATAGATTTGAAGAAAGCGTATTTGCTGCTGGCGGACGGCACCCTGTTCGAGGGCAAAGCTGCCGGTTATGAGGGGTGCAGCATCGGAGAGGTTGTATTTAACACCGGTATGGCCGGATATCAGGAGGTTTTAACCGACCCTTCCTATTATGGGCAGACCGTTTGTATGACCTATCCGCTGATTGGCAATTATGGTGTGAATTTTGACGATGGCGAATCCAAGAAAAGCTGGGTTTCGGGTTATATCATGCGCGAGATGTGTGAATATCCGTCTAACTTCCGCTGCAAGATGACGTTGGACGCATACCTGAAAGAGCAAAAGGTGGTTGGGCTTCAGGGAATCGACACCCGCAAGCTGACACGCATTTTGCGCAATAGCGGTGTGATGAATGGTGTCATTTACACAGAAGGATATGAGCCTGACCAAGCGACGATTGACGCGATGAAGGCGTATGTGGTCAAGAATGCAGTCAAAACGGTAACATTGTCCCAGCGTGAAGTGCATCCGGCAGACGGTGAGACAAAATATCGAATTGGTTTGATGGATTTCGGCGTCAAATACAACATTGTTCGCGAACTGTGCAAGCGCGGCTGTGAAGTGACCGTGCTGCCTGGCAGCACTTCGGCAGATGAAATTTTGTCGCAGAAATACGACGGGATTATGCTGTCCAATGGCCCCGGTGACCCGGCTGAAAATATCGAGATTGTCGCCGAACTCAAAAAGCTGATTGCGGCTGGACTGCCCATTTTTGGTATCTGCTTGGGGCATCAGCTCATGGCGCTCGCCATTGACGCCAAAACCGAGAAAATGCGCTTTGGTCATCGCGGTGTCAATCATCCGGTCAAGGATGTTGACGAAGACCGCACCTATATCACAAGCCAGAACCACGGCTATGCCGTGGTGGGTGACACGGTTGACCCCAAGGTTGCCCGCGTGCGCTTTGTAAACCTCAACGATGGAACGGTTGAAGGGCTGGAACACATCGGCCGCCCCATTTTTACCGTGCAGTACCATCCGGAAGTTTGCCCCGGCCCGCAGGATACCTCGTACCTGTTTGACCGGTTCTTAGAAAATATTGACAAGCACAAGGGAGGCCAGTTCTAATGCCGCTGAGAAAAGATATCCACAAAGTTATGGTGTTAGGCTCCGGCCCGATTGTTATCGGACAGGCGGCTGAATTCGACTACGCGGGCACACAGGCGTGCCGTGCTTTGCGCGAAGAAGGCTTGGAAGTCGTTCTGGTCAACTCCAATCCGGCTACGATTATGACCGATAAGGCGATGGCCGATAAGGTGTATATTGAGCCGATGACCTTGGATGCTGTCAAGGAAATCATCAAGAAAGAACGTCCGGATTCGCTTATCCCCAACCTTGGCGGACAGACTGGACTCAATCTGGCAATGGACTTGTCTGCGGATGGCTTCTTGGATGAATATGGTGTCAAGCTGCTCGGTGCAAATCCGACCACGATTGCAAAAGCCGAAGACCGTCAGATGTTTAAAGACACCATGGAAAAAATTGGCGAACCCTGCATCGCTTCCAAGGTTGTGCATACGGTTGAAGATGCGGTTGCATTCACCGAAGAAATCGGCTTACCGGTCATCATTCGTCCGGCTTATACCTTGGGCGGCACAGGCGGCGGCATTGCTTACACTTGGGAGCAACTGCGCGAAATTGCGGCCACCGGTATCATGTATTCGCGCGTCGATGAAATTCTGGTCGAAAAGTGTATTGCCGGTTGGAAGGAAATCGAATATGAGGTCATGCGCGACAGCAAGGGCAACGCCATTACCATTTGTAACATGGAAAACGTTGACCCGGTTGGTGTGCATACTGGTGATTCGGTTGTCGTTGCGCCCAGCCAGACCTTGTCTGACAAGGAATACCAGATGCTGCGTACCTCTGCGCTTAACATCATCACCGAATTAGGCATTGAGGGCGGCTGTAATGTGCAATATGCGCTCAATCCGGATTCCTTTGAATATGCGGTTATTGAGGTTAACCCCCGTGTATCCCGCTCGTCGGCACTGGCTTCTAAGGCAACCGGATTCCCGATTGCCAAGGTAACGGCAAAAATTGCGATTGGCTACGGTTTGGATGAGATTCTGAACGCGGTTACGGGTAAGACCTATGCTTGTTTTGAACCGACGCTTGACTATATCGTTGCCAAGTTCCCGCGCTGGCCGTTTGATAAGTTTGTTTATGCCGACAATTCACTGGGCACGCAGATGAAGGCAACCGGTGAGGTTATGGCGATTGCACCTTCGTTCGAGCAGGCAATGATGAAATCGGTGCGCGGCATTGAAATGAAGCTGACCAGCTTTATCATGCCCAAACTGAAAAACTGGTCGGATGATGAGGTCAAAGCCGGTGTGGGCGTGGTCAATGATGAGCGCCTGTTTGTCATCTGTGAGGCGCTGCGTCGTGGCATTATGACCATTGACGAAATCCATGATATAACCAAGATTGATACCTGGTTCCTGCATGGCTACCAGAATATCATTGACATGGAGCACGAACTGCAAAACGCGCCAGAGCTGACCGAAGAACTGTATCTGCGCGCCAAAAAGATGGGATTTTTAGACCAAACCATTACCGAATTGTCGGGCAAACCGGTTGGTGCGCTCAAGCGTCTGCCGGTTTACAAGACGGTTGATACCTGTGCGGCAGAGTTCGACGCCGAAACCCCTTACTACTATTCGACGTTTGACGATGAAAATGAGGTCAAGCCGTCTACTGGTAAGAAAAAAGTGCTGGTGCTTGGCTCCGGCCCCATTCGTATCGGTCAGGGTATTGAGTTCGATTACTGCTCGGTTCATTCGGTTTGGGCACTCAAAGAACTGGGCTGTGAAACCATCATCATCAACAACAACCCCGAAACTGTGTCCACTGACTTCGACACGGCTGACCGCCTGTATTTTGAACCGCTGACCCCTGAAGATGTCGAAGGCGTGGTCAACGCCGAAAAGCCGGATGCAGCCATTGTACAGTTTGGCGGCCAGACCGCCATCAATCTGGCGGCGCATTTGGAGAAATTGGGTGTGCCCATTCTGGGTACACAGGCATGGTCGATTGATGCGGCAGAAGACCGTGAGAAGTTCGACGAAATTCTGGAAGAATGTCACATTCCGCGCCCCAAGGGAGAAACTGTTTTCACCGAAGAAGAAGCGGTACAGGTTGCTGACCGTTTGGGCTATCCGGTACTGGTGCGTCCGTCCTATGTATTGGGCGGTCAGGGCATGGAAATCGCGTACAGTGAACAGGATATCCGCGAATATATGCAGGTTATCACCCGTCATAAAGTTGAGAATCCGGTTTTGGTCGATAAGTATATGATGGGACGTGAAATCGAAGTCGATGCCATTTGCGATGGCGAAGATATTTTGATTCCAGGTATCATGGAGCACTTTGAACGTGCGGGTGTACACTCTGGTGACTCTATCTCTATGTATCCCTCTCTGCATATCTCGTCCAAGCACAAGGACACGATTATTCGCTACACCCGCGCTTTGTCCAAGAGCCTCAAAGTTTTGGGTCTGGTCAATATCCAGTTTGTGCTGTATAATGACCAAGTTTATATCATTGAGGTCAATCCGCGTTCGTCGCGTACGGTACCGTATATTTCCAAAATTACAGGCGTGCCTATGATTGACCTTGCAACCCGCTGCATGTTCGGTGAAAAACTGCGCGATATGGAATATGGTACTGGACTGTATCCGGAGCGCGATTACTATGCGGTCAAAGTGCCGGTATTCTCATTCCAAAAACTGCGTGACTTGGATACGCAACTTGGGCCGGAGATGAAATCGACCGGCGAAGTGTTGGGCGTTTCCAAGGACTTCAAGGAAGCATTGTACAAGGGTCTGTTGGGCGCAGGCTTCTCCATGCACAAAAAGACCGGCAATGTGGTCATGTCGGTTCGTCCGGCAGACAAGCAGGAAGCCATCCCGATTGCAGAAAAATTTGAAAAGCTGGGGTATGAACTGTATGCAACCCGCGGCACCGCGAATACGCTCAACAATGCAATGGTAGCCGCGAACGTGGTTTACAATGCGTTCGAGCCAGAACTGCATCCCAATATTCTGGACATGATTGAGAATGGCGAAGTGGATTACGTCATTTCTACTTCTGTCAAGGGGCGTCATCCTGAATTGGCAAGCGTGAAGATTCGCAGAAGTGCGACCGAACACGCTATTCCTTGCCTGACTGCGATTGACACAGCAAATGCGCTGCTCGAATGTCTGGAAAGTGGCATGGAAATTTCTGGATGCACCATGATTGATATTAACGATATTTAAAAACTACGTTTTCAAGGGTGAACCGGTTACGGTTTACCCTTGTGTTTTATTTGCTGTCGGCTTGCGTTCGTTGGGGTTTTCCGGTACAATATGAGATAGATGAATCGGAATATGTGTTATGAAGGAGGATACAACATGGCGACTCAAGAACTTTGTCGTGTTGTCAGCAATGTAGAGGTTGGAAGCGGCCTGTTTGCGCTGACAATGGAAGCCCCTGTCCTGTGTGCACAGGCACAGCCGGGGCAGTTTGTCCACATTACCTGTGGGGAGGGCAATCTGCTGCGCCGTCCTATCTCTATCTGCAACGTTGCACAGGAGAATATGACGATTGTGTTTCAGGTGAAAGGGGATGGCACGGCTTGGCTGTCCAAACGCCGCACCGGAGATACATTGGATGTACTGGGCACGCTGGGACATGGATTCCGCATGGAAGAGTTGGGTGACCATCCGGTCTTTATCGGCGGCGGTATCGGTGTGCCGCCCATGCTGATGACCATGCGCAAGGCAAAGGAAAATGGTGCAGAACCCGAAGCAATTTTAGGCTTCCGCAACAAAAATGCAGTCATTTTGGAAGATGATTTCCGCGCGTTGGGTGAGACTCATGTTTGCACCGACGATGGTAGTTATGGGTTGCCCGGATTTGTGACCGATGTGCTTAAACTGCACATGCAAACCGCAACTTCTGTCTGTGCCTGTGGGCCAAAACCCATGCTAAAGGCGATTGCACAGATTGCAGAGGAACAGGGTATCCCCTGTCAGGTTTCGATGGAGGAGCGCATGGGCTGCGGTATCGGCGCTTGCTTGGTATGCGCCTGTGAACTCAAACTGCGCGAAGGAGAACAAGGCGTGCGGTATGGTCATGTTTGCAAAGATGGCCCGGTATTTGACAGTAAGGAGGTTGTTTGGTAATGGATTTGCGTGTCAATATTTGTGGAGTGGAACTGAAAAACCCCATTACAACGGCCTCAGGCACGTTTGGATTCGGGCATGAATATGGAGAGTTTTTTGACCTGTCCGAGCTGGGCGGCATTGGTGTGAAAGGTTTGACCCCGACCGAGCGTTTGGGCAATCCCGCGCCCCGCATTGCCGAAACCCCAATGGGTATTTTGAACTGTGTTGGCCTGCAAAACCCCGGAATTGACCGGTTTATTGCCGAACAGATTCCGTTTTTACGGCAATATGACACCAAGATTATTGCAAATGTGTCTGGTAATACGGTGGAAGAATACTGCGGTATGATTGAAAAGATTTCGGATGCCGATGTTGACCTGATTGAGATGAATATTTCCTGCCCCAATGTTAAGTGTGGCGGCATGGCGTTTGGCACACAGCCGGCAATGGTAGAAGAAGTGGTTTCGGCGGCAAAGAAGTATGCAAAAAAACCACTGATTGTGAAATTAAGCCCCAATGTGACCGATATCACCGAAATTGCCCGCGCGGCAGTCGATGCGGGTGCCGATGCGCTTAGCCTTATCAATACCTTGCTGGGCATGCGCATTGATGTAGAGTCCCGCAAGCCCATCTTGTCCAATATCATGGGCGGTCTGTCTGGCCCGGCTGTATTCCCCGTAGCGGTGCGCATGGTGTATCAGGTGCGCAAGGCGGTCAAGGTGCCGATTATCGGTATGGGCGGTATTCGCACTGGGCGCGATATTGTAGAAATGATGCTGGCCGGTGCCGATGCGATTGCCATTGGTACGTCGATGTTTGCCGACCCGATGGCACCGATAAAGGCACTGAACGAACTGAAAGGCTATATGACCGCGCATGGAGTTGAAAAAGTGACAGAGCTGACCGGAGCGGTTCAGGTATGACAACCATCTATCTAATTCGCCATGCAGAAGCCGAGGGCAATGTATATCGCCGCTGTCATGGACAATATGACAGTTTGCTGACCGAGCGGGCGTACCAGCAGTTACCCTATCTGGCACAGCGCTTTGCAGACGTGCCACTAGACGCGGTTTACGCTTCCGACTTATATCGGGCGCGTCACACGGCAAAAGCCATTGCCGATGCAAAAGGGATGAAAGTGCGGGTGCGTCCGGTGCTGCGGGAAATCAATATGGGCGACTGGGAGGACAAGACGTGGGCATTATTGCCGCGCATTGACCCTGAACGGTTTGCCCAATGGCAAACACGCTCTTGGGCGTGCCAAGTACCGAACGGGGAAACTGTGATACAGACCGGTGACCGCGTGCTGGAAGGCTTGAAGCAACTGGCGCGTGAATGGGATGGGGCAGAACTGGCGGTGGTCAGTCATGGCTCGGCCATTCGCGGCATTTTGTGCCGGGTATTGGGCTATGCGCCCGAAGAAATCGGTATGGTCGGCTGGGGAGATAACACTTGTGTGGCCAAACTGGAATTTAATGGGGATACCGTGCATCCTGTTTACTGGAATGATGCATCCCATCTGCCGGAGGAGTTATCTACATTTGCCAAGATTGGCTGGACAAACAGCCGTGGTGTTCCCAAATCGGTACAGGCATGGTATCGGCCGTATCAGCCGGAAAATGACCAAGACCGCGCGTTATTGCTGCATTTTGCCCGTGAGTTTTATCAAAATGCGTATGGCTCGACCGAACTGTTGGACGAGAACGATTGGTTGGAGCAGACCGACGCGATGGTGCATAAGCATCCTTGTGCGGTGACCATTGGCATGATTGACGAACAGCCGGTTGCTTTGGTGCGGCTCAATGTATGCGATGAGAGTGAGCCGGATACCGGAAAGGTTGGGTCGTTTGTGCTGGAAGCTGATTATCGCGGCACGGGTATGAGCGGCCAGATTTTGGGTCAGGCGATTTCGGTTTACCGCGCAATGGGCAAAGATTTTTTGTGTGCGTATGTGGCAAAAGACAATGCGCGCGCGCGAGGTTTTTACGATAAGTATGGATTTTGCAACATGGGCGAAGTGCAAAAGCCCGAAGGGATGCACTATAAAATGGTGAAGAAAATTAAGGTGGAATCACTCGAAGAAGAACGGGATGATTTCATCTGGGAAGGTGCAGACCGGTTGTAAACATGAGAAAAAGTCCTGCCAAATGGCAGGACTTTTTTTGGGGAAAAAAGTATGGTGGGATTACTTCAGGCGCTGTGCATCCAAGTAGCCCTGTAAAATTAAGGTCGCGGCGACGGCATCGACATTTTTGCGGTGCTGCTTGGCTTTTTTGCCTGCTTGGTGCAGGATTTGATGTGCTTCGACCGTAGTGCGGCGTTCATCCCACAAGATGACCGAAAGCCCAGTGCGGGCTTCTAAGTCGGCGGCGAGTTGGGCGCATTTTTCCGCACGCGCACCGACCGTGCCGTCCATGTTCTTGGGGTAGCCGAGCACGATGGTTTCGATTTTGTTTTCGGTGATGTAGGCGGTGAGTTTGTCCAGCAGCTTGTCGCGGTTCCACTCGGCAATCACCGAGGGCGAGCCGGCAAGCAAACCGGTGGGGTCGGAAACCGAAAGCCCTGTGCGTGCGTCACCGTAGTCTATACCTAAAATTTTCATGTGCTGTCCTCCTTGATTTGGCTGGGATTATCCATTCTGTGCAATCATTATAACATGCAGCAAGGGAATTTGTATATAAAACTGAAAAAATGATGCTTGACTTGCATGGGTGGGACGTGCTAAAATAATTACACCTATGTAGGTTCTTTTTTTATGCCTGTTTTTTTGGCTGAGCCTGCAAAGGGAGGCAATCAAGGTTCATCGGCATGGCTGATGAACATAAACACAATTCAAGGAGGTGCCGTTATGCGCGTTAAGGTAACGCTGGCCTGCACAGAGTGCAAGCAAAGAAACTACGATACGATGAAGAACAAGAAGAACGATCCCGACCGTCTTGAGATGAACAAGTACTGCCGCTTCTGCAAAAAGCATACTTTGCATCGTGAGACTAAGTAATCGACGAGAAAGGAAGTACGCTTTATGGCAGAGCAGGAAAAATCTACTCCCGCTGTAAAGAAGCAGGCTGACAAGCCGGCAAAGGCCAAAAAGCCTTCGGTTTTCGCGCGTATCAAAAACTGGTTCCGCGAACTCAAGGCTGAGATAAAAAAAATCGTTTGGCCAACCCGTCAGCAGACGGTCAACAACACACTGGTTGTTTTGGGCTGCTGTTTGGTGCTCGGCGTGTTTATCTGGATTCTCGATGCCATTTTTGGCTTTGGCTTCCAGACGCTCGTCCGCTTCTTCGCCGCCTAAAGGATGAGAGGGGCCAGATACGATGTCAGATGCAGCAAAATGGTATGTGGTACACACATATTCGGGCTACGAAAATAAAGTAGCTTCGTCCATCGAAAAAGCGGTGGAAAACCGCAAGCTCCACGACCTCATCACCGCCGTCAACATCCCTGTTGAGCGTGTGACCGAAGTAAAGGACGGCAAAACCCGTGAAATTGAGCGCAAGCTGTTTCCGGGCTATGTGCTGGTTAAGATGATACTGACCGATGAAAGCTGGTATCTGGTGCGCAATACGCGCGGCTGCACAGGATTTGTCGGCCCGAACTCCAACAAACCGCTTCCGCTTTCCGATGAGGAAGTGTTGAAGATGGGCGTGGAGAAGCGAGAAATCGAAATCAATTATCAGTTGGGTGACAGCGTGCGCGTCATTGACGGGCCGCTTGCCGGATTCATCGGCGTGGTCGATGAACTCGAACCCGATAAGAACAAGGTACGCGTGGTCGTATCGATGTTTGGCAGAGAAACCCCCGTCGAACTGGAATTAGACCAGGTTGAGACGCTGGGTGACTAAATGTTCTGTCTGACCGCCCGGCGGACAGGCAGTATTTCGGAATGTACCGATAAACATTCCGTGGCAAGTGGGAGAGTGGGCACCGTTTGTCCGACTCGCCAGCCACCACATTTTTTAAGGAGGATACCTCAACATGGCACAGAAAGTAGTAGGCTATATCAAGCTCCAGATTCCTGCGGGCAAGGCAACCCCTGCGCCCCCGGTTGGCCCGGCTCTGGGTCAGCATGGTGTCAACATCATGGCTTTCACCAAGGAATTCAACGAGCGCACCAAGAATGATGCCGGTCTTATCATCCCGGTTGTCATCACCGTTTATGCAGACCGTTCCTTCAGCTTCGTTACCAAGACCCCTCCGGCAGCCGTTCTGATTAAGAAGGCTTGCAAGATTGAGTCTGGCTCTGCGGTTCCGAACAAGACCAAGGTTGCAAAGATTTCCAAGGCCGACGTTCAGAAAATCGCTGAGATGAAGATGCCCGACCTCAACGCCGCTTCGGTTGAAGCTGCAATGAGCATGATTGCTGGCACCTGCCGCTCGATGGGCATTACCGTAGAAGAGTAATTTTTGCTGAAGTTTAATCGTTTTTTGACGGCGGACACGGCCGTCTAAGTGGGAGGGAAATTCCCGCAGTACCACTAAAGGAGGATATTATTGTGCGCAAAGGTAAAAAGTATGTAGAGAGCGCAAAGCTGGTAGACCGTACCAAGCTGTACGATCCCGCTGACGCGCTTGCAACCGTTGTTTCGACTGCAAAGGCTAAGTTCGACGAGACCGTTGAACTGCATGTAAAGCTGGGCGTTGACTCCCGTCACGCTGACCAGCAGGTTCGTGGCGCTATCGTGCTGCCGCATGGTACTGGTAAGCAGGTTCGCGTTCTGGTATTCGCTAAGGGCCCCAAGGCTGACGAGGCTGTTGCCGCTGGTGCAGAGTACGTTGGCGCTGAAGATATGGTTGCCAAGATTCAGAACGAGAACTTCTTCGACTATGATGTTGTCATTGCAACCCCTGACATGATGGGCGTTGTTGGCCGTCTGGGTAAAGTGCTCGGCCCCAAGGGCTTGATGCCGAACCCCAAGGCTGGCACCGTTTCGATGGACGTTGCAAAGGCTGTTAAGGAGTCTAAGGCTGGTAAGATTGAGTACCGTCTGGACAAGACCAACATCATTCACTGTCCGATTGGCAAGGCTTCGTTCGGCGTAGAGAAGTTGCAGGACAACTTCAATGCACTGATGGGCGCTATCATCAAGGCAAAGCCGGCTGCTGCAAAGGGTCAGTATGTGCGTTCCTGCGTTGTGGCTTCCACCATGGGCCCCGGCGTCAAGGTCAACGCTGCAAAGGTTTCTGAATAATTTTTGGAAATCTAAAAAATTGTGTTGACAAGGTATTTTTGTCATGCTATAATTTAATAGCTTGGTCAAAGACAGCAGGCAGCCGCAAGGCTTGAAAGGCGTTTTTCGTCGCCGCCCGCCGAGGTCAGCACGAACGATTGATGTTTTGTGTACCCTCTTGTGTCTTTGCACAAGAGGGTACTTTATTTTTGATGGAGGTGAAACAAGATGCCTAACGCAAAGATTCTGGAAGAAAAGAAGGCTCTGGTCGCTTCTCTGGTCGAGAAAATCAAGAACAGCCCCGCAGGCGTTCTGGTTGACTACAAGGGTATCACCGTTGAGGACGATACCAAGCTGCGCCGTGAGCTGCGCGCTGCCGGTGTTGAATACGCTGTTGTAAAGAACACCATGCTGCGCTTTGCCGCGAAGGAGCTGGGCTTCGACGCATTTGAGGAGCATCTGAATGGTACGACCGCTCTGGCGATTAGCACCACCGACGACGTGGTTGCACCCGCTAAGATTTTGAACGAGTATGCCAAGAAGCATGACAACTTCAAGATTAAGGCTGGTTACCTGGAAGGCGAAGCAATCCCGGTTGCTGAGGTTATGAAGTTGGCTGAGATGCCGTCCAAGGAAGGCCTCATCGCTCAGGTTCTGTATGGCTTCAATTTCCCGATTACGCAGCTGGTTATTGCGCTTGACAACATCGCAAAGAAGACCGAGGACGGCGAAGCCCTGGTCTCCACTCTGGTTGCACCCAAGGAAGAAGCTGCTGCTGAGTAATCTATTACCGGCATAAATTCAATTTTTTTCACTTAAATTTGTAATTTGGAGGTTTATACCATGACTGTTGCAGAAATTATGGAAGCAGTAAAGGGCCTGAAGGTTCTGGAACTGGCTGAGCTGGTTAAGGCTCTGGAGGAAGAGTTTGGCGTATCCGCTATGCCCGTAGCTGTTGCAGGTGCTGCTGGCGGCGCTGCTGCTCCGGCTGCTGAAGAGAAGACCGAGTTCGACGTTGAGCTGACCGACGCTGGTTCTTCCAAGATTAACGTTATCAAGGTTGTTCGTGCCATCACTGGCCTGGGCCTGAAGGAAGCTAAGGAGAAGGTTGACGGCGCTCCGGCAATCATCAAGGAAGCTGCTTCCAAGGAAGATGCAGAGTCCATCAAGGCTCAGCTGGAAGAGGCTGGCGCAAAGGTTACCCTCAAGTAATCTATCAGATGTGCTTACAAAAGAGACAGGCTTTTGCCTGTCTCTTTTTTTGCAGATTGACACAGGCAGCATTTGTTCTTGCCCCTGTGCAGCCGATATGTTACAATAAAACCAACAAATGTTAGAAAGGGAAATCGAATTATGCTTACTCCGGCAAAAAAAGAGTTTATTGAGTTTATGATGGCAGCAGATGTGCTGCGCTTTGGCAACTTTGTGACCAAGAGCGGCCGCAATACCCCGTACTTTGTCAACACAGGTAACTATAAGACCGGCCTGCAAAATTCCAAGCTGGGCGAGTTTTATGCCGCACTGGTCAAGGAAACCGTAGGCGATGATTTTGATGCCATGTTTGGCCCGGCTTATAAGGGTATCCCGCTTGCCACTTCGGTTTCTGGTGCGCTGGCGCGCAACTATGGTATTGATAAGCCGTTCTTCTTCAATCGCAAGGAAGCCAAAGACCACGGTGAGGGCGGCAGCATTGTTGGCTATAAGCCCAAGGACGGTGACCGCATTATCATCATTGAAGATGTTATCACAGCGGGTACTGCCATTCGCGAAACCATGCCGGTGCTTCAGGGTTGTGCCGATGTTAAGGTAACCGATATGTTTATCTCGGTCAACCGCTGCGAGGTCGGCCAGACGGCTGGCAAAACAGCAGTCATGGAAGTCGGAGAAGAATTTGGTATCCGCGTTCATGCCCTGATTACCGTGCAGGATATCTATGAGTATCTCAAGGAACAGGGCACTTATGGCGAAATCCTGCCGTTGATGGAATCTTATATGGAACAGTATTGTGTATTCTAAGAACGCACGATGAAACAGGCCTACCGGTCTGCGTAATGCAGATGGGTAGGCCTGTTTTTTTTATTTTAGCAGCAGGTGCGTCCAAGAATGCGGGCAAAAATTAGGTAGAGTATCAGCATGACGACAATCTGAACGCACAGGAAGAAATAGAGCGCAGGTTGGAAAAAGACCGAAACGACGGCTGCCAGATAGGTCAGTATGAGCATTGTCCAAAAGGCCAGCCGTGCCGCTTGGCTGGCAATATATTGATTGCGCTCATCCATATCGCGGATTTGGTTGGATTTTAGTTGTTCGGGGTTGTGCAGCAATTTGCGGGTGCGGAAGAAGATGCCGAACCCTGCACCAGCCATGCCGCTTGACAGACCAATGATAGAAGGAAAGGTAATCGTGTCAGTCGCAAGTTGCAGCGTATTGTACAGAATGACGGTTGTGACCAGAATACACAGTGCAACAAAGCCTTCGATAAGACCAAAATACATGTTGATGCGTTTGCGCGATTGGTAAGAAAGGTGTTTCATGTTGATTCCTCCTCAAATAAAAAGATGTTTTCAATGGTGGTGTTAAAGTAACGTGCGATTTTGTGCGCCAGCAGTAGAGAGGCGTTATAGCGCCCGTTTTCCAGGGAAATAATGGTTTGACGGGTGACAGATACGGCATCTGCCAGTTCTTGTTGTGTGATACGGTGCATGGTGCGTAATTCTTGAATCCGGTTTTTCACAGGGGCAGACCTCCTTTTGAAAGTAAAGTTTACTTTACTTATAGTATAGCACACTTTATATTTGTGTCAAGTGCGCTTTACAGAAAAATGAAGGAATCGGCAAGGAAAAAATCGTAAACGGTCATGTCAAGCGGAAATATGCCGGGTGGAAAGGCCGGAACATTTTGCATATCATGTAATTAGAACGGTCGTTTAGAAATGGAGGAATGATATGCTGGAAATGAAAAAATGGCAGGTGCGGGTGCAGAATCCACAGGATGTCCGCATTGGCTATCAAGGTGAAAACCTGTCGCGAAAGCTGGAAATTGCCGTGGATGAACTGGAAAACTGGCAATATAAACTGGATTTATGCAATGTGGACGGTAAAGCCAATGTACTGGATTTGGCGCGCACAGGTGACCGAGTCAGCGTAGACTTGGCACGTGAACACGTTGCGGTCAGTGGTTTATGTCAAGCGCAGGTGCGCGGATTGGACGGCAGCCGCGAACGGCGCAGCAATATCTTTTATCTGGATATTGGAGCCAGTATCAATGCGCTGGATGCGTTTGAGCCGTTGGAACCGAGTGAGTTCTCACAGATGGAACAGCGATTAAGCGCACTCAGCGCCCAGACTGAAACGGCAGCCCAGCAAGCCGAACAGGCGGCAGAAATCGTGGCACAAGCGGTCGTTCACACGCCCGAAATCCGGGAGGGAACTTGGTGGGTGTTTGACCAAGAAACGGGCGATTATTTGGATACCGGCGTGGCGGCACAGGGGCCGCGGGGGGTAGATGGTGCCGCTGGGCCGCAGGGCGAACAAGGAGAGCCGGGACAACCGGGAAAGGACGGGGCAGATGGCGCTTCTTTTACCATTCGCGCGCGGTATGACACGCTGGAAGCGCTGTTGGAAGCACATCCGAGCGGAGAAGCTGGGGAAGCATATGCGGTCGGCACAGCCGAGAGCAATACAATCTATAACTGGTCGGTCGAGTTTGAGGCTTGGCAAGATTTGGGGCAGCTCAAAGGCCCGAAAGGTGACCCCGGCGAAAAAGGAGAACAGGGGGAAAAGGGTGACACTGGCTTGACGGGAAGCACGGGTGCTCCCGGAAAGGATGGCGTAAGCGCATATGAAGCGGCATGTAAGGCGGGATTTGTCGGCACAGAGCAGGAATTTAATGCTGCACTGTGCGAGACGCCACACAAATTATCGCGTCCCGCGTTTGTCACCGTACAGGTGCCGGTCAGCGGTTGGAGTGGACAGGAGGCACCGTTCCATCAGACGGTTGCCTGTACGGGTGCAACAGCAGATACCAGTCAATCAAAGTTGACGGTTTGTCCCGATTGGACGGATGGCGAACAATTAGAAGCTGTTGCACAAGGTCAGGTTGTGGCAACCGGACAGGGGGCAAATATCTTGACGTTTACGGCTTACGCTCAAAAACCTGCGGTTGACCTGACGTTTCAAGTGGAGGTGCAACCGTTATGATTGTAAATCCGGTGTTATTCGGCGGAAAGGGAGCAGGAAGCGGAACCGGCGGTGCCGAAACGATAGGAACCTGTACATTATATGATACAAGTCAGCATTCGACCTCTTGTCCGATTTATAAGGGTGTTGCGCCGCTCGACGGATTTGTTATGTTTGAGACGCTGAACAGTGTGGTGCAGTCCAATGACAGCAATGCTGAGTTTGTCGGATATGGCATCATTACGGCAGGTGAATACATGTTTTTCCGCGGTGTAAAAGATGGCGACAGCTTTCAAGAGGAGGTGTAGTGGTATGGGTACAGAGCTGATACTCGGTGTAATGAGCCTGGTTGGTACGCTGGTCGGCACATTTGGCGGCATTTTAGTGTCACAGCGCTTGGTGAGTTATCGACTAGAGCGCTTGGAACAGGCTGTACAGGAACACAACAACTTTGCACGGCGAATGCCGGTGCTGGAGGAGAAAATGCAGGCGGCCAGCCAGCGGATTCACGATTTGGAAGAAAAAATTGAGCGAAAGGAGGGAGACTGGTGAAAGAAAAATTGATGAAACTGCTGGATGTGAAATCCCTTGTGACGTTTGCGCTGATTGGCGTTGTGTGCGTACAGGCAATCCGGCAGAATGTGCAGATGCCGCCCGAATTTGTGGCATCTACGGTTACGGCAATCGTAACCTATTACTTTACACGGAAGGATGATGGGAGCAAGTGAAGATACAGACCAAAACTTGCAATGCGGCCAACTATGGCGGTATCCGAAAGCAGACACGGTATCTGGTCATTCATTACACCAGCAACAACGGCGACACAGCCAAAAATAATGCCGATTATTTTGCGCGGGAAGCGTTGGCTTCGCCTGCGTCGGCGCATTATTTTGTAGATGAAACCGAAATCTGGGCGAGTGTACCAGAAAATTGTGTGGCGTGGCATTGTGGCGCTAAAACTTATGTACATCCGGAATGTCGTAATACCAACAGCATCGGGATTGAAATTTGTATGAATGGTGCCGACGGCAGGGTACGCGAAGGCAGTATCACGCATGCCGCTGAACTGGTGCGGGAACTGATGCAGCGCTACCAGATTCCGGTCGAGCGGGTGCTGCGGCACCATGATGTAACAGGAAAAGATTGTCCGGCGCCTATGGTGCAAAATATCGCGCGATGGAACGCATTTTTGGATTTGTTGAAGGAGGAAACACAGATGAGATATCAATATTATGAGGATATGCCCGATTGGGCCAAACCTACGGTATCCAAGCTGGTCAAAAAGGGATACCTGAAAGGGGAAGGGGATGGTGTCCTGAATTTGACCGAAGATACACTCAAAGTGTTGGTCATCAATGACCGGGCGGGTGTGTATAAAGCATAACACATTGTCAAGCGGCTGGCATTGCAAAACAGGTAATGCCAGCCTGTTTTTTATGTATCAAAAAAATACAGATATTTCAAAAAATTTGCTTGACTTTCCGCTTTCGATTGGATATAATAAATATTGTCAGCTACGGCTGACAGCATACAGCCGGATTGTGTAATGGTAGCACGACAGACTCTGACTCTGTTTGTCTGGGTTCGAATCCTTGTCCGGCTGCCACCAAAGACCACTGAGAAATCTCAGTGGTCTTTCCTTTTTCACCAAAATCTGACGTTTCCCGTTACAAAATTTGACCATTTCACGGCTGGAAATCTAGGCGTCGAGTGGATATAATAGAAACGGTTAAAAAATCTTTGATTGTTCCCATCTTCAGGAGGCATTATGGTTAGAAATGATTTAAGAAATATCGCAATCATTGCACACGTTGACCACGGTAAAACGACTTTGGTTGACCAGATGCTTAAGCAGGCAGGTACGTTCCGCGAAAATCAGGTGGTCGAGGAGCGCGTTATGGACTCCAACGCCATCGAGCGCGAGCGCGGCATTACGATTCTGGCAAAAAATACATCGGTGCATTATAAAGATACCAAAATCAATATCGTCGATACTCCCGGTCACGCCGATTTTTCGGGCGAGGTCGAGCGTATCTTGAAGATGGTTGACGGTGTTATCCTGTTGGTTGACGCGGCCGAAGGCCCTATGCCGCAGACACGTTTCGTGCTCCAGAAGGCGCTGGAATTTGGTCATAAAATTATCATCGTTATCAATAAAATTGACCGCCCGGATGCGCGTCTGGGTGAAGTGGGCGACGAAGTGTTGGAACTGCTGCTCAATCTGGACGCAAACGACGAGCAGTTGGACAGCCCCATTATTTACTGCTCCGGTCGTGACGGAACGGCTTCGATGTCTCCGGCGACACCCGGCACCGATTTGGTACCGCTCTTTGAGCAGATTCTGGAACACATTCCGGCACCTGAAGTGGACACCGAAGGCGATTTGCAGATGCTGGTTTCCTCGATTGACTATAATGAATATGTCGGTCGTATCGGTATCGGCCGTATTGAGCGCGGCTGCATGAAAGTGGGTCAGCCGGTCACGGTTGCCGATTACCATGAGCGCGTAAAGCCCTATAACGGTAAGATTGTCACGCTTTATACTATCGAAGGTCTGGCGCGTAAGCCGGTTGACACTTGCAGCGCAGGCGACATCGTTTGCTTCTCTGGTATTGAAAATATTACGATTGGTGAAACGCTGTGTGCGCAAGGCAATGTGCAGCCGCTGCCGTTCGTCAAGATTTCCGAACCCACGGTCGAGATGTTCTTCATGGTCAATGACAGCCCCTTTGCCGGCAAGGACGGCAAGTTCGTCACCTCGCGCCATCTGCGTGAGCGTCTGTTCCGTGAGTTGCTCAAGGACGTTTCGCTTCGCGTCAGCGAAACCGACACAACCGATGCGTTCCGTGTTTCCGGACGTGGCGAGATGCACCTGTCTATCTTGATTGAGAATCTGCGCCGTGAGGGATACGAATTTCAGGTCGGTGCGCCCAAGGCATTGATGAAGGAAATTGACGGCGTGAAGTGCGAGCCGATTGAACGCATGATTGCCGATGTGCCGCAGGATGCACTGGGTTCGGTCATGGAAAAAATGGGCGCGCGTAAGGGTGAATTGGTTTCGATGAACCCCAAGGGCGACCGGATGCGCGTAGAATTTTTGATTCCGGCGCGCGGTCTGTTTGGATACCGCAACGAGTTTTTGACCGATACCAAGGGCGAAGGCGTTCTGTCCTCGGTGTTCCATTCCTATCAGCCGTATAAGGGCGATATTCAGAAGCGCAGCATGGGCAGCCTGATTGCGTTTGAAACAGGTGAAGCTATCACTTATGGCCTGTACAATGCGCAGGAGCGCGGTACGCTGTTTATCGGTGCGGGCACACCGGTTTATGAAGGCATGGTCGTAGGCTGCACGCCCAAGAGTGAGGATATTTCGGTCAACGTCTGCAAAAAGAAGCAGCTCACCAATACCCGTGCATCTGGTTCGGATGATGCACTGCGTCTGATTCCGCCGCGCCAGATGTCCATTGAGGCAGCGCTGGAATTTTTGGCGGATGATGAATTGCTGGAGGTCACGCCGAACAATCTGCGTATCCGCAAAAAGATTCTGTCCAATCAGTTGCGCATGAAAAAACTGCATAAATAATTGTAATTTTTGGTGGCAATATGCTGATTCAATCAGAATGGGCATAGGAAGAAAAAGTGGTTTCTGTCTCAGAATACTATCTTGCCTGAAAGTGTATTGCCAGAGAGCAAATCAAAAAGACCGTCCTTGGGGACGGTCTTTTTGTAGCATTGTTTCATGATTTGTTGGATTGGTCTGCCGCTTCATAGTCTTTTGTCATCGCGTGCAAGAGGACTTGATAGATTTCCTCAGCATGGGCGCGGAAGGTTTTTTCTAGCAGTGCAGCTTGTTCAGAGCTGACTGCGTGCATTTCCAAAGAAAATACGTCGTCAATCTCCATATGCACTACAAAATCATGCGAGCGAATGGCTTGAGAGTGTGCCGAAATGACCGCATCTCGATGTGCCTGACGCACCACACGCAGTGCCGAACGCTGCGCGGCTTCGCGGACGGTATAGGGCAAGCGATTGTGGAACGCGGTCAGTGCTTCGTGGCCTTTGTCGTTGATGCGGTAGGTGGTATCTGGGCCATCGTCTACGATGGATAGATGCCCACTTTCCACCAGTTCATCAAACGCTTCCTTGAACTCAAACCAGCCGAAACCGTCATCGCACCAGGTACAAACGTCCAAAAGGGTTTCAAAGGTGGCGGCTTCGGGCAGATAGCACAGCGCGTATAGAATGAGAAATTTGACATCCTCTTTGGTTTTAATAAATCCGTAACGGGGCATTACAAAATCCTCCTTGCGGGGCGGGATAGACAGAATGGGAACCGGCGGACGCAAGAGCAAGCCGATTCATACAATTATAGTATACCACGTTTTGCCGGTGAGTGGAACGGGCAGAATGACAAAAGAACAGGTCAAAAAAACGGTTGCAAACACACGTTCGTTTGTGCTATGATATAGAAGAATATAGAATAGGTTGCGCATTGGGCGCAAAAGGGAGAAAGAAACCCATGGTTGAAGTAACAATTACACCTGCAACATGTGAAGATGCGGCAGAAATGCTGGAAATTTATGCACCATATGTCACACAGACTACGGTTTCCAGTGAATATGAAGCGCCGACCCTGCAAACGTTTTGCCAGCGCATTGAGACATATACCAAAACATTACCGTGGCTGGTTTGCCGTATCAATGGGCGTGTGGCTGGTTATGGCTATGCCTCTCCGCATCGCAGCCGCGCCGGATATCAGTGGTCGGTTGAGACGTCTATTTATGTTGCACCCGACTTTCATCGGCAGGGGGTTGCCGCCGCGCTGTATCGCGCACTGTTTTCCCTTTTGGTGCGGCAGGGGTATTACAATATTTTTGTCGGTATTACCTCCCCGAATGAGCGCAGCATTAAGTTTCATACCGCAATGGGCTTTACGATTTCGGGCGCCTATCAAAATAGTATGTACAAGTTTGGTCAATGGCGTGATGTGATTTGGATGGCAAAGAGCTTGCGGCTGCATGAGTTGGCACCCGTTCCAACCGTACCATTCCCGCAAATTCGAGAGGAAGCGCAGACACAGGCAATTTTGCAAGCGCAGGCGCAGACCATTCGCGTGGATGAAACGGTACGGATTGCGCAACACTGATTTTGTATTTTGGTGTTCATGATAGAATAGATGGACAAAAAGGGGAGAATGAGAACGGATGGCAGGTGAACCGGGCAACAACAAACCAACACCAGAGAACATACCCAAAAAGAAAACAGAAAAAGTCAAAAAGGATAATATACACAAAGGACATCGAGAACGGATGCGCAAACGGGTACGGGAACGCGGGTTTGACAGTTTGGAACCACATGAGGCGCTTGAAGTGTTGTTGTATTATGCGATACCGATGAGAAACACCAATCCGATTGCACACGAACTGATACACACGTTTGGCAGCTATCATCGCGTTTTTGAGGCTTCTATGGATGAGCTCAAAGGGGTAAAAGGCATAGATGACGGTGTGGCACTGTTTCTCCATCTGTTGGGAGAGCACGAACGCCGGTGTGAACACAGCCGGATGACGCAGGAAAGCAAACGGATACAATTGGACACGATTGCAGCCAAGGTGGATTATCTGCGCCCGCAGTTTAAAGGATTGCGTCAGGAAATTGCGGTGTTGCTCTGTTTGGACAATCAGTGCAGGCCGATTAGCTGTGACTTTTTGGGCACAGGAACGGTCAATGCCAGTGAAGTCAGTGTGCAGAAAATCAATGAATTGGCCGTTCGGCATCAAGCCGACCAAGTGGTGCTTGCACACAATCATCCGCGCGGTTCGGCACGCCCTTCCCAAGCGGATATCGAAACCACACGTCAACTGCGTGCGCTGCTGCGCGGTGTGGGCGTGGAACTGGTCGAACACTTGATTTTTGGAGAATCGGATTTTGTGTCACTGGCAGAGAGTGGATTTTTTGATTATTAACCATAAGGAGGGTGCGTTTTATGCCCAAGTTTGAAGTGGTCAGCCCTTACCAGATGGCGGGCGACCAGCCTGCCGCAGTGCAGGCGCTGGCAGATGGGGTGGAAAATGGGCTGACCGAACAGACGCTGCTGGGCGTGACCGGTTCGGGTAAAACCTTTACGATGGCCAATCTGATTGCGCGTACCCAACGCCCTACCTTGGTATTGGCGCATAACAAAACGCTTGCGGCACAACTATGTTCTGAATTGAGAGAATTTTTTCCGCACAATGCGGTTGAATTTTTTGTGTCGTACTATGACTACTATCAGCCCGAAGCCTATATTGCTTCGACTGACACCTATATTGAAAAAGATTCGGCAATCAACGAGGAAATTGACCGCTTGCGCCATTCTGCGACCAGTGCATTGTTCGAGCGGGAGGACGTGATTATTGTCGCGTCAGTTTCATGTATCTATTCGTTGGGCGACCCGATTGATTACAAAAACATGGTCATTTCTCTGCGCCCCGGCATGGAAAAAAATCGGGATGCACTACTACGCAAACTGATTGAAATTCAGTATGAACGCAACGACATTGCATTTGAGCGCAATCGCTTCCGCGTGCGCGGGGATGTGGTGGAAATCTGGCCGGCTTATGCCGAGAATATGGCGTTCCGTGTGGAATTTTTTGGCGATGAGATTGACCGCCTGTGCGAAATCAATCCGCTGACCGGTGGGGCAACCCGTGAAGTGCAACACATAGCCATTTATCCCGCAAGTCACTATGTTACAACCCGTGAAAAAATGGAACGCGCGGTTGCAGAGCTGGAACAGGAACTGGAAGAACGGGTCAAATGGTTTGAGGACAACGGAAAACTGGTGGAAGCCCAGCGCATTGCCCAGCGCACCCGCTATGATATCGAAATGATGCAGGAAATTGGGTTTTGCAGCGGCATCGAAAACTATTCGCGTGTCATTTCCGGACGTGCTCCCGGTTCGGCACCGTTTACCCTCATAGACTATTTCCCCAAAGATTTTCTGTTAATTGTGGATGAAAGTCATGTCACATTGCCGCAGGTGCGGGCAATGTATCACGGCGACTATGCGCGCAAAAAAAGCCTGATTGACAATGGGTTCCGGCTACCGTCCGCGTTGGATAACCGCCCGTTGAATTTTGAGGAGTTTAATGACCGGATTCATCAAGTCATCTATGTATCGGCAACACCGGGAGATTATGAGCGCGAACGCTCCGGACAAATCGTAGAGCAGGTTATTCGACCGACCGGTTTGCTTGACCCGGTCATTGAGGTGCGCCCAGTCGATGGGCAGATTGATGACCTGTTGAGTGAAATCCATGCGGTGACAGCCAAGAAAGAACGCGTGCTGGTGACCACCTTAACCAAGAAAATGGCTGAGGATTTGACCGACTATCTGGAAAATGCAGGCGTGCGTGTGCGGTATCTGCACCACGATGTCAAGACCATTGAGCGAATGGAACTCATTCGCGATTTGCGCCTGGGACTATATGACGTTCTGGTGGGCATTAACCTGTTGCGCGAAGGATTGGACTTGCCCGAAGTGTCACTGGTGGCCATTCTGGATGCAGATAAAGAGGGATTTCTGCGCTCGGAGACTTCGCTCATTCAGACCATTGGACGCGCGGCGCGCAATGCAGAGGGGCGTGTGGTCATGTATGCCGATACCATTACCGCATCCATGCGCCGTGCCATTGACGAGACTGCGCGACGGCGTGAAAAGCAGATGGCATTTAATGAGGCGCATGGAATCGTGCCCAAGACCATTCAGAAAAATGTGCATGAAATCATTGAGATTTCTTCGGAGAGTAAGACACCGGGCAAAAAGCGCATGAGCAAGACCGAGCGCACGGCAGAAATTGCCCGTTTGACCCGACAGATGAAAGAGGCCGCCAAGTTGCTGGAATTTGAACTGGCGGCAGAACTGCGTGACCAGATAAAAGCGCTGGAGGGCGGCGCATAAAGAGAGAAAGGGGGAAAACCCATGCGGCTATACACGTTGATGGAGGAGACAGCCGTTTCACCGCAATTTGCAAGCGAACACGGTTTAAGTTTTTATGTGGATACCGGAACTGACAAGCTGTTGTTTGATTTTGGGCAGACCGAAGCATTTTGCGGGAATGCGCAGAAATTGGGTATTGACCTGTCGCAGGTTGACCGCGCCTTTCTCTCACATGGGCATTATGACCACGGAGGCGGATTGAAAGCCTTTTTGCACCAAAACAATCATGCACCAATTTATGTGCATCCGCGGGCGTTTGAGCCGCATTTTTCACGCAAACCGGAGGGAATACGCGAAATAGGTTTAGACATCAGTTTGCAACAGCATCCACAACTGGTCAAAACGGCAGATGTCTATGAAGTGTCGCCCAATTTACTGTTATTTGCCGACGTGACCGGAAAGGCGTGCCGGTCGGCAGGAGCGTCCAATTTGCTGGAACGGGTGAACGGGCAATATGTGCCCGACACCTTTGCACACGAGCAAAGTTTACTGATTGATGCACAGGGTAAGCTGCTTTTGTTTGCGGGCTGTGCGCATCGCGGTATGGTCAATCTGGTGCAATGCGCTGCCCAACATGCCGGACGAATGCCGGATATCGTTGTGGGTGGGATGCACTTATACAGCCCCAGTCAAAAACGAAGTGAACCAGACGAGTTGATACAGGCGGTTGGAATGCGCCTGCGTGCAACGGGGGCACGGTATTTGACTGGTCATTGTACCGGTCAGCACGCATATGAGGTACTGCGCGCAATCATGGGAGAACAGATTGCCTATGTGTCAGCGGGAAGTGTCACCGAATTGTGAATGAGGGAAACAAGATATGAAAAAGATATATGCGATGTACTGGAGCGCGACCGGAACGACCCAAACGGTGGTGTGCACCATTGCCAAGACCTTGGCACAATGTGCGGGCACACAAGTACACGAGATAGATTTCACGCTTCCGGCTGCGCGTACAGCGGTGCAGACCTTCACAAAAGAGGATTTGGTGGTGTTTGGCACACCGGTCTATGCCGGACGAGTGCCCAATGTATTGCTAAAATATCTGCATACCATACAGGGCGGCGGTGCATTGGCAGTGCCGGTCGTGTTGTTTGGCAATCGCAATTATGATGATGGATTGATAGAACTGCGCGATTTGCTCGAAGAAGACGGATTTCATACGATTGCAGGTGCGGCGTTTGTCGGAGAGCACGCATTTTCGCGCACACTGGCGGCAGGTCGTCCGGATGCAGACGATTTGGCACAGGCAAGCTCATTTGCACAGAACATATGGGATAAATTGCAAACGGCGTCCTACAAAACACCAGTCAAGGTGAACGGGCAAACACCAGTGCGCCCCTATTATACGCCGCGTGACCGTGCGGGCAATCCCATTAACATTTTGAAAGTGAAGCCCAAAACCCGCATGGAACTGTGTGATGGGTGCGGACTGTGTGCTAGGGTATGCCCAATGGGTTCGATTGACCCGGAGCATCCGGAACAAGTGAACGGTATTTGTATTAAGTGCTGTGCCTGTGTCAAGAAATGCCCGACGGGGGCGAAGTATTACGATGATGCCGGTTATCTGTATCACAAAGAGGAACTGGAACGCGGCTATGCCCGACGGGCACAAAACCAGACCTTTCTTTAATCCCTATCTTTTCGGAAAGGAACATGTATGCAAGACCAAATTTTTATTAAAGGTGCGCGTGAGCACAATTTAAAAAATGTGGATATCGCGATTCCCCGTGATAAGCTGGTGGTGTTTACCGGCTTGTCTGGTTCGGGAAAGTCCTCGCTTGCGTTTGACACCATTTATGCCGAAGGACAGCGCCGGTATGTGGAGTCGCTGTCCTCGTATGCGCGGCAGTTTTTGGGGCAGATGGAAAAGCCCGATGTCGATTATATTGATGGTCTGTCGCCTGCCATTTCGATTGACCAGAAAACAACATCCAAAAACCCGCGCTCGACCGTGGGCACGGTGACCGAGATTTATGACTATCTGCGCTTGCTTTGGGCGCGTATCGGCATCCCGCACTGTCCCAAATGCGGCAAAGAGATTCACCAGCAGACCATAGACCAAATCATTGATGCCTTGATGGGATTGCCGGAGGGCACTAAGCTACAAATTTTGGCACCTGTTGTGCGCCAGCGCAAGGGTGAACATGTCAAAGTGTTGGCAGACGCGCGAAAATCGGGTTATGTGCGCGTGCGGGTGGACGGCAATCTGTATGACTTATCCGAAGAAATCAAGCTGGAGAAAAATAAAAAACACTCAATTGAAATTGTGGTTGACCGCGTAGTGATTCGCGCCGATGCGCGTTCCCGTTTGACCGATTCGGTCGAAACTGCCAGTGCGCTTTCGGGCGGATTGGTGCTTGCCGATGTCGTGGGCGGGGAAACGCTGTCTTTTTCACAAAATTATGCTTGTGAGGATTGCGGCATTTCGATTGAAGAACTCACACCGCGCATGTTTTCGTTTAATAATCCGTATGGCGCGTGCCCAACCTGTACCGGCTTGGGAATTCAGATGAAGATAGACCCCGACCGCATCATTCCCAATCGCAGTCTATCCATTGCAGAAGGTGCGATTCGCGCTTCGGGCTGGTCGAACGCTGAACCGGGTTCGATTTCCCGCATGTATTACGATGCACTGGGCAAGCGGTTCGGATTTACGATGGATACGCCATTAAGTGACTTTTCAGAGGAGGCAATGGACGCGCTGCTGTACGGCACCAAAGGGGAGCCGTTGGAACTCAAAGTCAAGCGGTTTTCTGGAAGCACCATGAGCCAGCCTTTTGAGGGTATCGTAAACAATCTGGAACGCCGATACCATGAGACAAACAGCGAATACATGCGCGCCGAAATCGAGGATTGCATGAGTGAAGTGCCCTGTCCGGACTGTCATGGCCGTCGCTTGAAAAAGGAAATTTTGGCGGTCACGGTTGGCGGGATGAACATTGCGCAGTATTGCGAATTGTCCGTGACCAAAGCGCTGACTTTTATGCAGCAACTGGAACTGACCGAGATGCAGCACAAAATTGGCGACCGCGTGATTAAAGAGATTTTAGACCGGCTGGGCTTTTTGCAGTCGGTTGGACTGGAATATTTGACGCTTTCTCGCGCTTCGGGTACGCTGTCGGGCGGCGAAAGCCAGCGCATTCGATTGGCAACCCAGATTGGTTCTTCTTTGATGGGCGTGCTGTATATTCTGGATGAACCCTCCATCGGTTTGCACCAGCGCGACAATGATAAGTTATTGGACACGCTCAAACGGCTGCGCGATTTGGGCAATACGCTGATTGTGGTTGAACACGATGAAGATACCATGTATGCCGCCGACCATATTGTGGATATTGGGCCGGGGGCAGGTGTTCACGGCGGTGAAATTGTATTTCAGGGCACTGTGGAGCAGATGCTCCAAGATGAACATTCGGTCACAGGTGCCTATCTGTCTGGACGGAAGTTTATTCCGGTACCCGATGTGCGGCGCAAGGGCAGCGGTAAGTGGCTGACCGTGCGCGGTGCGGCGGTCAACAACCTCAAACATACCGATTTTTCTATTCCGCTGGGTACGCTCACCTGCGTGACCGGTGTATCCGGTTCAGGAAAATCTTCGTTTATCAATGAGATTTTGTACAAGAAACTGGCTGCCGATTTGAATGGCGCCAAGACCCGTCCGGGTGCTTTTGATTCCATCGAGGGGATGGAGCATTTGGATAAGGTCATTGATATTGACCAGTCGCCCATCGGGCGTACACCACGCTCTAACCCCGCCACTTATACCGGTGTGTTCAATGATATCCGCGATTTGTTTGCATCCACGCAGGATGCAAAAATGCGCGGCTATGGGCCGGGGCGTTTTTCGTTCAACGTCAAGGGAGGACGCTGTGAAGCGTGTACCGGAGATGGTCTTCTTAAAATTGAAATGCACTTTTTGCCCGATGTGTATGTGCCCTGCGATGTGTGTAAGGGTAAGCGCTATAATAAAGAAACGCTGGAAGTACGCTACAAGGGCAAGAACATTTATGAAGTGTTGGATATGACCGTGGACGAAGCGTTGATTTTCTTTGAAAATGTGCCCAAAATTGCGCGGCGGTTGCAGACCATGCAGGATGTTGGGCTGGGGTATATCAAGCTGGGGCAGTCCTCCACCACGCTTTCGGGCGGTGAAGCGCAGCGCGCAAAACTGGCAACCGAACTTTCTAAGCGTGCAACCGGAAAAACCATCTATATTTTGGATGAACCGACCACAGGTTTGCACATTGCCGATGTACACCGCTTGGTTGACGTGCTGCAAAAACTGGTGGATACCGGCAACACGGTTGTGGTCATCGAGCACAACTTAGATGTTATCAAAACCGCCGATTATATTATTGACCTTGGCCCAGAGGGCGGTGACGGCGGCGGAAAAGTCGTTGTTTCGGGTACACCGGAAGAGGTTGCAGCGTGTAAGAAGTCTTATACAGGAAAATATCTGAAAAAAATGTTGGAGCGCGACCGCGACAGACAAAAATCGTAGGTTTGAAAGCGTGCTTTGGCATGGAGAATACAAAAGGCGACCAATCGGTCGCCTTTTGTGCGTTTGGGGGATATGGGGCAAGAAAACACAGCAAAATATGTTGAGATTTCAAGTGTTTTCTGCTATGATAAGTTTGAATAAAAATACTTCGAGGGATAACCATGAAAATGAAACGATGGGTGACCGCAAAGCCCAACTTGGAAACGGTGCGGTCACTGGCGCGTAGCTGTGGATTTACACCGCTGGCTGCGGCGGCTTTGTGCGCGCGTGGTATTGATACCCCCGAACAAGCACAGGCCTTTTTGCAAACCAATCCTGCCAAGCTGCACGACCCGTTTGCACTGCCTGATATGCGTCAGGCGGTGCAAACCGTTCAGAATGCCATTGCGCAGGGAGAACAAATCGTCGTGTTTGGCGACTATGATGTAGATGGGGTCACGTCTACTTGTGTATTGACCCGTATGCTGCGTACCTTGGGCGCGAAGGTAAGGCACTATATTCCCGACCGCTTGAGCGAAGGATATGGCTTGAGTGTGTCTGCAATGGATACACTCGCCGCGCAGGGAACCAAGCTGATTATCACAGTGGATTCTGGCGTTTCAGCGTTTGAGGAAATTGCACATGCGCGTGCGCTGGGAATGGATGTGGTAGTGACCGACCACCACGAATGTCGTGAGGAATTGCCGGATGCCAATGCCGTGGTCAATCCCAAGCGATTGGACAGTACCTACCCATTTTCCGAACTGGCTGGCGTGGGCGTGACGTTTAAGTTGGTGTGCGCACTCGCCGGAGCCGAAAGACAGCAGGAAATGCTGGAAACCTATGGCGATTTGGTGGCATTGGGCACGGTTGCCGATGTCATGCCGCTCGTGGGTGAGAATCGTATTTTGGTTGCGGCTGGTTTGCGGCATATGGCAGAGACGCGCAATCTTGGATTGTCTATGCTGCTGCGTGAATCTGGACAGCATGGAAAAAAACTGACCGCTTCGACCATCAGCTTTATTTTGGCACCGCGCATCAATGCGGCTGGGCGATTGGGTCATGCCGACATGGCAGCAGAACTGTTTTTGACCGATGACCCGCATAGGGCACAAACACTGGCTGCCGCGCTATGTGAACAGAATAAGCAGCGACAGACCACTGAAAATGAGATTTTGTTGCAGGCATTGCAAAAACTGCGTCGGGAATATGACCCGCTGGAAGACCAGGTGATTGTGCTGGCGGGAGAGGATTGGCACCACGGTGTTATTGGTATTGTCTCCTCCCGTATTTGCGACCGCTATTCCTGCCCGACGGTGCTGATTGCACTGGAAGAAGGGGTGGGCAAGGGTTCCGGCCGTTCGGTTAAGGGGTTCAATTTATATGAAGCCCTGCGAGACAGTGCCGACTTGCTGGAACGGTTTGGCGGCCATGAATTGGCAGCCGGCTTGACCATCCGGCAAGAGAACATCCCGGCATTTAAGCAGAATATCATGGCATGGGCAAAGGAACATGCTGACCCAAAAGAGATGATGCCGCTATTGCACATTGATTGCCCGATTTCGCCCGAACTGATTACACTGGAAGCCATTGAGGGATTGGATGTGTTGGAGCCGTTCGGAATGGACAATGCACAGCCGGTTTTTTCCATGCACGATTTGCTGGTGGAGGAGATTACCCCGATTTCGTCCGACCGGCATGTACGCTTGACCCTTTCTAAGGATGGCATCCCCTATACGGCGATGCTGTTTGGCACCGGTCAAGGCGGCTGCGGATTTGCACAGGGAAATTATGTGGACGCGGCATTCTGTTTGGAGGTCAACGAATACCGCGGACAGAAAAGCGTGCAGATGGTGATAAAAGATATTCAGCTTAGCACCTGTGAGGTGCTGGCAGACCAGAAGCTGCTCAATTTATATAACCGTTTTATGTCAGACGGAGCCTTGACGGCGCGTGAAGCGCGTGTTTTGCTGCCTGAGCGCCGCGATTTGGTCGCCGTCTGGCGGCACATTCTGAGCCGCAGCGAGGACGGTTGGCTGACCGTGCCATCCAATGCGCTTTCACGGCGGGTTTCGTGGGAGAGCAGACGGGAAATCAATATCGGTAAATTGTTTGTCTGCTTGGATGTGTTCAGCGAGAGCCAGTTGCTCAGCTATCATTTCCGTGAAGGGCAATTGAATATCGTATTAAAGCATATTGAGGGAAAAGCCGACATTTCCAAGTCGGTTGTTCTAAAAACCCTGCAATCCATGAGCAAAGAGTGCAGTGGACGGCAGGGCACTGTGATTTGAGAATAGAAGGAAGTGACAACGTTATGAGCGCTCCGATGAAAAATAAAATCGATTTTTTAATCGAGCGGGTACAGAAACAAAACCCAGCGGCTAACGTCAAGAAGATTCGTGCCGCCTACGAGTGCGCAGCGGCTGCCCACGAGGGGCAGAAGCGCCGCAATGGGGAACCCTACATCATTCATCCGGTCGCCGTAGCCGAAATCATCGTCGAGATGGGACTGGATACGGACTCCATCTGCGCAGGCTTGCTGCATGACTGCATTGAGGACACTGAATTTGGATACCGAGAGATTGAAAATAAATTTGGCACTTCGGTGGCCGAATTGGTGGACGGTGTAACGCGCCTTGGCATGTTGCGCTATTCCAAAGAACAGGAACAGTTTGAGGATTTGCGCAAGATGTTCATGGCGATGGCCAAGGACATTCGCGTAATTTTGATTAAGCTGGCCGACCGCCTGCACAATGCGCGCACGTTCCAATACTTGCCCGAACGCAAACAGCGTGACAAGGCGCTGGAAACCATGGAAATCTATGCGCCGATTGCCCACCGTCTGGGCATGAGCCGTATCAAATGGGAACTGGAAGATTTGTGTCTGCGCGTGCTCGACCCCATCGGATATGAGGAAATTGTGGAGGGGCTGGAAAAGCAGTCCGAGCGTTATGAAGATTTTCTCGACCACATTAAGGTCAGTATTTCGAGTAAGTTAGAGGAATCGGGGATTCATCATACCATTTCGGCGCGTGTCAAGCACATCTATTCTATCTATCGTAAGATGTATTCGCAGCACAAAACCATGAATGAAATTTATGATATTTGTGCGGTGCGCGTGATTGTCGAAAATGTGGTGGACTGTTACAATGTGCTGGGCTATGTACACGACCTGTATAAGCCCATTCCCGGACGATTTAAGGATTACATTTCCACTCCCAAGCCCAACGGGTATCAGTCCTTGCATACCACGGTCATCGGGCGCGACGGCATCCCGTTTGAAATCCAGATTCGCACCGAAGAGATGCACAAGATGGCAGAATATGGTGTAGCGGCGCACTGGAAATATAAACAGGGTCTGGATAAAGTGGGCAACGAGGAAGCGTTCTCTTGGATTCGCCAGCTTTTGGAAGCGCAGCAGGATACCGAAGCAGAAGATTTTATCAAAGCCATTAAGGTGGATTTGTTCGCCGATGAGGTATTTGTTTTTACGCCCAAGGGCGATGTGATTAACATGCCGGCAGGCGCAACCCCCATTGATATGGCATATGCCATTCACTCTGCTGTGGGTAACCGCATGGTTGGCGCCAAGGTCAACGGTCGTATTGCGCAGATTGACAGCCAACTGAAAAACGGCGATATCGTTGAGATTTTGACCAGCAAGGAAACGCACGGCCCCAGCCGAGATTGGCTGAAAATTGTTAAGACGACCGAGGCGCGCAATAAAATCAAGCAATGGTTCAAAAAAGAGTGCCGAGAAGAAAATATCGTCAAGGGCAAGGAAGATTTAGACCGCGAACTGCGCGCCAATCTGCTATATAATGGATTCTATGAGAATGAAGAAGTCATTCAGAATACGCTCAATAAGTTCAGCTATCAAAATATAGATGAAATGTATGCGGCGCTGGGCTATGGCGGCATTACGCTAACCAAAGTAATTAACAAGGTCAAAGACGAGGTTGGGCGCGTTCGCCGTGCGGCTGAGCGCATAGAAAAAGCCGAGCAACTGGCAAACCAGCCCCATCCGGCTGAAAAGAAAAATAAACACAGTCAATCGGGTGTCATTGTTGAAGGTATTGACAATTGTCTGATTAAATTTGCCCGCTGCTGTACGCCAATACCGGGCGATGATATCATCGGTTTCATTACCCGTGGATATGGTGTATCCATTCATCGCCGTGATTGCGTGAATGTACGCATCAATGAAGAAGATAAAGACCGCAGCCGATGGGTAAATTGTTGGTGGGACGAAGACCTGCTGGAGCGCAACAACAAGTTTTCGACTGCATTGCAAATTTCCATTCGCAGCCGTACCGGTATTTTGGCCGATATTGCGGTATTGCTGGCACAGGCAAAAGTCAATGTGCGTGACCTGAATGCGCGCGATTTGGAAGATGGGTATGGCGTGATTAACGCGGTCATTGACGTGACCGGAGTGCGCCAGCTCAAACACATTATGACCCGTCTCAAGAGTACCAAAGGCGTGGTCGATGTTGCACGCATTGCGACCGATACCAACCACTGAGGAGAACCATCATGCGAGCACTGATTCAACGCACCAAACAGGCATCTGTTACGATTGACGGCACAATACACGGGCAGATTACACATGGTCTGCTGATTTTGTTGGGGGTCTGTGAGGGCGATACCGAGGCAGAAGCCGATTATCTGGCGGATAAATGCGTGGGATTGCGCATTTTTACCGATGAAAATGATAAAATGAACCTATCCTGCGCCGATGTGGGCGGGGGCTTGCTGGTCGTGTCCCAGTTTACCTTGTATGGAGATTGCCGCAAGGGAAAGCGTCCAAACTTTATGCGCGCAGCTCGACCGGAAACCGCGATTCCGCTGTATGAACGGTTTATTGCACGTTGTCGTGCGAGCGGGTTACCAGTAGAGACCGGCGAATTTGGCGCGGATATGCAGGTCGGCTTGACCAATGACGGCCCGGTGACCATTTGGATGGATACCGCCGAGATGCGCGGTTGACCGGTCAAAGCAAAGAAGGAGAACCAAATGAAAATTTTACAACTGCGTGTCGGCATGGTCGGCACAAATTGCTATATTTTTTATGATGAAAATACGATGGAAGGGGCGGTCATTGACCCCGGCGACAGCGCACCTTCTATTCTGAAAGCAGCCGAAGAACACGGGGTTACTATTACTTGGGTGCTGCTGACGCACGGGCATTTTGACCATATTTTAGCCGTACCCGAAGTGCTGGAAAAGACCGGCGCAAAGCTGGCAATTCACAAGGACGACCTGTGGATGTTGACACCCGAAGCGCTGGCAAGTTCGATGCGTTCGTTTGGTCTGCCTATGGGTGCATATGCCGGACTGAAACCGGATATCTTAGCAGAAGATGGCACACAGATTGCTGTTGGCGGCTTGACTGCGGTTTATCTGCACACGCCCGGACACACCCCCGGTTCCAGCTGTATTCAAGTTGGAGATGTTCTGTTTACTGGTGATACGCTGTTCCGACATGAGTGTGGGCGCTGTGACCTCAAAGGCGGCGATTTTTCGCAGATGCTTCAATCACTTGCACGACTGAGCCGTTTAGAGGGGAATTTCCATGTACTGCCCGGACATGAAGGCACATCCACGTTGGATGAAGAACGCCGTTATAATCCGTATATGCGTCAGGCGGTCGGCAAATGAATTATACGCTGACCGGACATGACCTCAAGCACGCCGCTGAGGAGATGCTCTTACAGCTGCTCCCAGCGGCGTTACTTCGTCAAAATACAGATGACGGTGTACAAGATTTTTGTCATTCTGCCTTGCATGAACAAGCAGGGATGATGGTAGTTGACACACAAACCCGATTGTCCGGTGTCGTGCGCACCAGTCAGCGGCAAGCGGATGTAACTGGACAGGATGAGATGGCGCGCAAGCGCACGGCTTCGGAGCTGGTCAAGCTGGGCATTTATGACACGGTGGCACCCAGCCTGAAAACACCGCCCGATTGGGGCGCGCTGACCGGTGTACGACCGGCAAAGTTGGTGCGCTCATTGCTTGACCGCGGTTTGACACGCGGGCAGGTAGCCGAACGGTTTCGCAGTCGCTATTTTGTTTCACCAGCGCGCACGGCATTGGCGGTGCGCTGTGCCGCTTATGCTCAGCAGGCATTAGAACAAATGGAGGACAACACGGTATCGCTGTATTTGGGGATTCCGTTTTGCCCGTCGCGCTGTGCATACTGCTCGTTTGTGTCCAGTTCGATTGAAAAATCAGCCGATTTGATTGCACCCTATGTCGATGCACTGTGCGAAGAAGTGCGCAAAACCGGGCAATTGCTGCGGGAACACGGTCAAAAGGTCACGTCGGTCTATATCGGTGGTGGCACGCCGACCACGCTGTCAGCCGAACAACTGGCGCGTTTGATGGATGTTACTGCAAATGCAATGGATTTTTCTGCGCTGCGTGAATATACTGTGGAAGCGGGACGTCCGGACACCATCACCCCGGAAAAACTGCGCGCAATCCGTGCAGGCGGTGCAGACCGTGTTTCGATTAACCCCCAAACAATGGAAGATGCCGTACTGGAACGCATTGGGCGCAAACACACGGCACAAGATATGGTGCGTGCCTATGAGCAGGCACGGGCAGCCGGTTTTCCGGTCATCAATATGGATACCATTGCCGGATTGGACGGAGATACACCCGAAGGGTTTGCGTACACGATTGAACAGTTGGTGCAGCTCGACCCGGAAAACATCACCGTGCACACGTTGGCCATCAAGCGTGGTGCCGACCTGTCCGACCGTGCGGGCAATGCCGCGCAACAAGACACGGTGGCACAGATGCTAGATTTTGCAATGGACTGTCTGCCACGGGCTGGATATGGGCCATACTATCTGTATCGTCAGAAATTTTCGGCCGGTGGATTTGAAAATGTTGGATGGTGCAAACCGGATACCGAGAGTTTTTACAACATCGCCATGATGGAGGAAATTCAAACGATTCTGTCTTGCGGCGCAGGGGGTGTGTCCAAGCGGGTCGAGCGCGATACCGGGCGGATTACACGCTATAATGCGCCCAAATATCCGCGAGAATACTTGCAGGCAGGTGCGCGCATTGATGCCGGAAAACGACGTTTACTCGGCGAAAGTGAGGACCAATCATGTTGAAAACCTATGAGCTTGCGACGCTCAATTCGCGGGCGAAAAATGACCCCAAAGGCTTTATTGAGGAGAGTGAGGCGGCCTATCTCGCACAGATTGAAGATACAGCCGAACTTTTAACCGAACGATTGACCGAGCGGCCTATTTTGCTGCTGAATGGCCCGTCCTCGGCGGGCAAAACGACAACAGCTGACCGCCTGTGTCGCGCCATTGAGCGGCGGGGCATCTATAGCCAACGCATTTCGATGGATGATTACTATTTAAGCCGCCACACCTATTCCATGCCCTACGACGAAGAAAACGACGTGGTAGACTTGGAATCACCGCTGTGCATGGATTTGCCGCTTTTGAGTGACCATCTGCACAAGTTGGCCAGAGGGGAACAGATTTTAGTGCCGTCTTTTGACTTTGTGACTGGGCGGCAGACCTTGAATGTGACCCCGATGCGCCTGCGCAAGGATGAAATCGTCATCATTGAAGGGATTCATTCGCTCAATGATGTTATCACCGGCGGTCTGGAAGAACAGTCGAGCCGGGTCTATTTGTCGCTGGAAGCACAGGTGCTCGACGGAGAGGGCGGACGGTTTACCCCCGAAGTGTTGCGCTTTGCACGTCGCGCACTGCGCGATGCGCGGTTCCGCAGTGCATCGGTAGAAGAAACCATTCGGCAATGGCTGTCTATCCGCCGAGGAGAACGGTTATATATTGCGCCTTATCGCCACTATGCAGAATTTACCATTGACACCTATTTGCCTTATGAGAGCAATATTTTGTACCCCGCTCTGCGGGAAGCACTGGACACTCATGCGGATATGCTGGAAAAAGCTGATTTAAAGCAGGCACGCCGTGCGGCTGACCTGTTTGAGCCAATCGACTATTTGCCATATATGCCGGAAGCATCTGTATTGCACGAGTTTGTTGGATAAGAATAAGGCATTTTTGGATGCCGGGTTTTGACGGCTGGCACTTATTGTGCCAGCGAAAGGAGAAGTCAAAAATGGAGTACAACGTTTCGATGCTGTTGGAAAAAATTAAGGTAGTTGCAGAACAGACGCGCACAGGTGCGGTCAAGGCGGCAGACCGGGCAGGGCGCAAAGCCAATGAAATGGCGCAGGCGACCCGCTTGAATTTGCAAATTTTTGACCGGAATACCGAATGTGAAGTGTTATACAAGGAAATTGGAAAGTTGTTGTATGACATTCATCAGGGAGCAGAAACCAAGGAAGATGCCATTGAAAACAAACTGGTGCAGTTGGATGCGCTGCATAGCGAACTGGACAGCTTGCGTGGTGAATTGGCTGCGCTCAAAACCGTGTGCATCTGTCCGCATTGCGGCAGACAATGCAGCCGTGACGATGCGTACTGTGCCGGATGCGGTACGGCGCTGTAAGGCGAACGATATCGAAATTTAACAGAAAGGGCGTGCAGTCTTGCCGCAACAACATAACAAAAAGCAAACTTTTTTACAGGGCGCTATCATTTTGCTGGTTGCCAATATGATGGTCAAGGTCATTGGTGCCTTGTTTAAAATCCCCTTGCAGTGGATGCTTGGGGATGAAGGTATGGGCATTTTCAGTGTAGCCTATCAGTTTTATACGGCAATGTTTGTCATCTCCACCGCTGGTGTTCCGGTGGCACTGTCCAAAATGGTGTCGGAATCGGCGGCGCTTGGACGGAACAAGGAAATTCGCGCGATTATCCGCATTTCCGGTCTGGTGTTTATCACCTTGGGTGCCATCTGTTCGGCGTTTTTGTTCTTTGGCGCCAACTGGATTGGCGATGTGATTCAAAATCCATCGGCAGTGCTGCCGATGAAAGCGGTTGCGCCATCGGTGTTCTTTGTCGCGTGTATTTCGGTCGTGCGCGGTTACTATCAGGGAAAATCAAACATGATGCCCACAGCAATGAGCCAGTTTATCGAAGCGATTGGAAAATTGTTCTTGGGTTTGGGCTTTGCCGCTGTCGGCATGTATCGCGGGTTCCCGGTTGAAGTGTGTACCGCACTGGCGATTTTGGGTATTACGATTGGGGAAGCGGTTGCCGCGTTGGGCATTTGGGGATACTATTTGCGCGACCCGGCGCGCCATGCCCGCTCGACGACAAATCAATCTCGCACAACCGGTCAACTGATACACAGCTTACTTTGGCTGGTTATCCCGATTACGCTGACCAACTCGGTTACCAGCCTGACCACCCTCGTGGATACTACCATGGTCGTTTCCCGTCTGCAATCGGTTGGATTCAATCTGGAGCAGGCCAACGAACTGTTTGGTATGTATAACACCAAGGCATTCACTATGTACAATTTGCCGCAAACGTTGATTGCGGCGTTGGCAATCTCCATTGTTCCCGCGATTGCCGGGGCTATCACACAGGGCAACCGAGAACTGACCGCAAAAAATCTGGGGTCGGCAATGCGCATTGCCATGTTGATTGCGCTGCCGGCTGGAACCGGCTATTTTGTGCTGGCCAAGCCCATTCTAAGCATGTTATTCCGCGGTGAAATGGACATTGCAGCGGCATGTCTGCGCGTGCTGTGCTTCGCCATTCCGTTTGTCGCACTGGTCAGCCTGACCAATGCCGTGCTGCAAGCGGCAGGAAAAGTGCGTGTACCGGTCGTTACCATGCTGATTGGCGGCGTTATCAAGGTGCTAGTGAATTATACGCTGGTTGGAATGCCACAGGTCAATATCTATGGTGCGCCGTTCGGCACACTGGTGTGCTATGCGTTTATTGCCATTACCAATCTGGTTATTTTGCGCCAGCAAATTCGGCTGCCTGGCTTGGATAAGCTGTTCTTCCGTCCGATGGCGGCTTGTATTGGCATGGGAGCAGGCGCATATTTGACTTACCGCGTCACTTCGGGCATTTTGGGCAATTCGATTGGTGTCATTTTGTCCATTTGTGTTGCCGGTGTGCTGTATCTGGTGTTGCTGCTCGCGCTTCAGGCACTGGAAAAGGATGATATTTTGATGATGCCCAAGGGTGAAAAGCTGGTTCGCTTGCTGCGCTTGCGGTAATAAAAAGAAAAATCCGGCTGGACGAGCCGGGAAAGAGGAAAAATCATGGTCGATTTTACGTTCAAAGACAAATATACTTACGACGACCTGCTGGAAATTATGCGGATTCTGCGCAGTCCACAGGGCTGTGTATGGGACAGGGAGCAAGACCACAAATCCATTCGCCGCAGTTTTATTGAAGAAACGTATGAGGTTGTAGAGGCGATTGACAACGAAGACACTGCACTGCTTCAGGAGGAACTGGGCGACGTGCTGCTGCAAGTCGTTTTTCATGCACAGATAGAGGCCGAAGCCGGACGGTTTACGATGGATGATGTGGCGGACGGTATCTGTAAAAAAATGATTTACCGCCATCCTCATGTATTTGGCACGGCACAGGTTGAGACTTCGGAAGATGTGCTGGTGAGCTGGGACGCACTCAAGCAGAAAGAAAAGCACCAGACCACGACAACCGATTCTCTGGTCAGCGTGGCACGCAGTCTGCCCGGCTTGATTCGTGCAGAAAAGGTGCAGCATAAGGCGGCCAAAGTCGGCTTTGACTGGGATGATGTTTGGGGCGCACTAGACAAAGTGCGCGAAGAAACCGAGGAGGTCACACGCGCATTACAGGGACAGGGCGACCCGTCAGAAGAACTGGGCGATTTGCTGTTTGCCGTGGTCAATGTTGCGCGGTTTCTCAAAACCGACCCGGAAGAAGCGATTGCACATACGACCGATAAATTTATTCGCCGGTTTGCACAGGTAGAGCAGGCGGCAAGCCAAGAGGGCAAGCAGTTATCTGAAATGAGCCTTGCAGAGATGGATGCCCTGTGGGATGCGGCAAAGGCCAAGGAACGCGGGGTCTGAGTCGGATGAATAAGGCAGAGTTTATTGCACAGGTGGCCAAGCGTTCGGGGACGACCAAAAAAGATGCGGAAAAAATGGTGGAAGCCGTATTCGGCACACTTTCCGATTTGCTGGTGCAGGGGGACAAGGTCAACCTGCCCGGCTTCGGCGCATTCGAGACGCGCACCCGGTCAGCGCGCACCTGTCGAAACATTCATACCGGTGAACCGATTGCCGTAGCCGAGGCGCGGGTGCCGGTATTCAAACCCGCAAAGACGTTAAAGGAGAGGGTAGACCAATCATGCGTTTGGACAAATTCTTAAAGGTTTCGCGCCTGATAAAGCGGCGCACCGTGGCAAATGATGCCTGTGACGGCGAGCGAATTTCGGTCAATGGTCGTCAGGCAAAGGCGTCCTATCAGGTCAAGGTGGGCGATGTGATTGAAATTGCTTTTGGTCAGCGTACCATGAAAGTTGAAGTGCTGAACGTGGCAGAGCACGTCAAGAAAGACGATGCAGCCGCATTATATCGCGAAATCCTGTAATTGTTTGTATCAAAAGGCCGGTCTGTCCAAGGTGTTTGGATGGGTCGGTCTTTTTGTGCGCATAGCGGGCGGTTACGGCGCATAGAGTAGAGCAAAAGGAGGAATTTCAATGCCCCATGAAGAACGCACTTTGCCACATGCACTCACCCTGACCGGCCGGCAGACGCTGGCGCTTTCGGGGGTGACCGATGTTTCGGCTTTTGATGAAAACACGATTGCAATGGATACCAGTATGGGTACGCTAACCGTTCGCGGAGAAAATTTACATGTAGAAAAATTGACGCTTGACCAAGGAGAATTGACGCTGACCGGTGAGATTCAGTCGCTGGAGTATGATGATACCGCATCCCAGCGCGGCGGCTTGTTCAGCCGTCTGTTTGGTTGATTGCGCTCTATCAGCCGTTGTCATCCACAACCCTATGTTTTTTTCAGGCGATACTGGTTGGCGCCGGTTTGGGATTGTTGTATGACAGCACACAGGCTGCGAGCACCTTTTTTCACCCCAAACGGATTTGGGTCATGGTCACAGATGCACTTTTTTGGCTGGTGGTGTTGCTGGCTTATTTTGTGTTCACCGTTACACTGGCTGGCGGACAGGTACGGGGCTTTGTTTTGCTCGGTATGTTGCTCGGTTTTTTGGCAGAATATGAGTTGATAGGCTGGATGGTACGCGCAGTCCTGATTTTTTTATTCCGCATCGCAGCGGTATTGCTTCGCGGCTGTGTCCGCCTTGTGCGGACAATCTTGCGCCCATTTGGTACGGTATGGGTGTGGCTGCAAAAAAACTTGAAAAAAATCTGGAAAAAGACTTCCATTTCTGGTAAAAAGACGCTATAATTACAACGTATATCGTTGTTTGTGTGTACAGAAGCCGAGGAGGGGAAAACCGTGCCGCAAAAGAAAAGCAAACGGAAGCCGCCTTCAGAACATCAGGTCAAAAAACGCAACCGCGTTATGTTTCGCATTGCGCTTATCTGTGTGGCCTTTTATGGTGTTATCTCAATCGTGCAGCTGCAAGGCAATATTCAGCAGAAAAAGGAAGAAGTCGCACAGGTGCAGGCGCGTATCGATGAACAGACCGAGAAAAATAACGCGCTGCGTGAGCAGGTAGAGGGTGGTTTGTCCGATGAGCAAATCGCCGCAATGGCCCGTGAACAGGGCTATGTTATGCCCTCTGAACGTGTTTTTGCCGATTCTTCCAGCAAATGATGGTGTAATCCAAACGCAGGATATGCGTAATTTCTCAACACGGAGGACAAAACAAGAGGGTATGGGTTTGGTCGTAGGAGAAGTTTTGGAGGGCAAAGTGACCGGTATCACCGGATTCGGTGCGTTTGTCTCTCTGCCGGAAGGGAAATCCGGAATGGTACATATTTCCGAAGTGGCGAATTCTTTTGTCAGCGACATTAAGGAGTTTCTCAAAGAAGGCGATAGCGTTCGCGTGAAAGTCATCAATATTGACGATGCGGGTCGTATCAATCTGTCTATCAAGCGCGCGCAGGAGACTGCACCGCGTGAAGCGGCTGCACCTCGGTCTGGCAGCTTCGAGCGTCGTGCCCCGCGTCCGCGTCCGAGCCAGTTTTCCGGTGGCCGTGCGCAGCAGAGCAAACAGCCGCGTGACCCGGCAACGTTATCCTTTGAGGATAAGTTGAAACTGTTTATGGCGGACAGTGAAAGCCGAATGGCTGATATCCGCCACAATACCGACCGAAAGAGCGGTTCGCGCCGCCGCAAATGACCGCGAACCCCTGTTTTCCGCGCATTTGCCAGGGCTTACGGCCCTGGCATTTTTTATATTCTCTGAAAGAGGGCAAAAAAATTGCGCCCTGCAAACGAGGACGCATAAATTTAGGATTGTGGGGATAAAGATATGAACGGTGCACGGTGGTTTTGTCAACCACCGGTATTATAGTACCACGCTTATAAAGTTTTGTCAACGCAGAAGAATGTCGATTATTGAAAGGTTTCGTATGAAAAAAATTTTAATTTATAATGCCTATTTGATGCCAATGCGGTCGCCCGATATTGCGTGTGGATTTCTTTGCACCGATGGCAAAAAAATAGATGCAATCGGAGAAATGAGCGATTGTCCAGAGCGGTCAGACTTCGATTTTTGCCTAGATGCGCAGGGAGGATGGCTGCTGCCTGGACTCATCGACGCACACACCCACTTGGGATTATACGAAGACGGCTTGGGATTCGAGGGCGCAGACGGCAACGAGGACACCGACCCGGCGACCCCACAAATGCGCGTAATTGACGCAATTAACCCCTTTGACTACGCGTTTGAGGAGGCGCGCGCCGCAGGTGTCACTTGCTGTGCGGTCAGTCCGGGGTCGGCGAACCCGATGGGCGGACAAATTGCCGTACTCAAAACGTGGGGGCATTGGGTTGACCGGATGGTGCTGACACAACCGGCCGCCATAAAGTGCGCTTTGGGGGAGAACCCCAAAGCCGTGTACCATGATAAGGATGAAACACCGGTCACACGCATGGCAACGGCTGCAATTTTGCGCGAGACGCTGCATAAAGCGCAGGAATATGAAATGCGCTGTCGTAAGGCGCAGCAGGATGCCGACGAGGACGCACCCGATTATGAAATCAAATATGATGCGCTGTTGCCGCTGGTGCGCGGACAGATTCCGGCACATTTTCACGCACACCGCGCCGATGATATTTTTACTGCTGTGCGGATTAGTCGGGAATTTGGCATACATCCGGTCATTGTACATGGAACGGAAGCGCATCGGATTGCGCAGGATTTGGCAGAACTCGACATTCCGGTGTTGAGCGGGCCGTTTTTGACCGACCGTTCCAAGCCCGAACTGCGTCATTTAACCGAGCGTTCCCCCGGTCTGTTGTCACGCGCGGGGGTCAAAGTAGCCATTACGACCGACCATCCGGAAACCCCGCTCAAATATTTGCGTCGCTGCGCGGCAGTTGCAGCCGAGCAGGGCATGGATGAGGGGCAAGCCCTGCGCGCTATCACGCAGTATCCAGCGGAGATTTTGGGACTTGGACAGCGATTGGGCGCATTGGAAGCCGGAATGGATGCAGACTTGGTGCTGTTTTCTGCTCACCCATTTGCTTATCAGTCGCAAGTACAGCTTACGGTTTGCGATGGGGAGATTGTATATCAACAGGGAGGAATGTGCAATGAGACAGATTGAAGTAGCGGAGATTACTGCGCTGGTGCGTCGCCTGTGCATGGAGGCCAATTATAATTTGCCACAGGATATTCAGCAAGCGTTTGTGGCTGGGCGTGAGCAGGAAGCTTCGCCGCTCGGACAAACCATTTTTGATGAAATGATTCGCAACTGCACACTTGCCTGTCAGCAGCAGGTGCCCATTTGTCAGGACACCGGAACGGCTGTTATTTTTGCCGAGATTGGACAGGACGTGCATTTGGTTGGCGGTGCGTTTGAAGATGCCATTCAAGAGGGCGTGCGACAGGGATATACAGATGGGTATTTGAGAAAATCCATTGTTTCCGACCCGCTGCGCCGCGTCAATACCAATGACAACACCCCGGCGGTCTTGCACACCCGTCTGGTTCCGGGCGAGCAGGTCACAATAACCGTTGCCCCCAAGGGCGGCGGAAGTGAAAATATGAGTGCACTCAAGATGTTTACGCCTGCGGCAACACAGGAACAGATAATCACATATATTGCAGATACCGTGATTGCAGCTGGTTCCAATCCCTGTCCACCGGTGATTGTCGGCGTTGGTCTGGGCGGCACAGCGGACAAGGCGTGCGAACTGGCAAAAGTTGCGCTGCTGCGTCCGGTTGATGTGTCCAATCAAGACCCGTTTTACCAGCAGATGGAACAGCAGATTTTGGAGCGTGTCAACCGGTCAGGTGTTGGCCCGCAGGGATTGGGCGGAACTGTGACCGCGCTGGCCTGTGCGATTGAACCTTACCCGACCCACATTGCAAGCCTGCCATGCGCGATTTCGATTGGCTGCCACGTCACCCGCCACGCACAGGGCACACTGTAAACTGTGTGTCAGATGCGTGACCGAATTATGAATTTTATTTAAACTTCCTAAAAACTCTTGTAATCTTTTGTGGTGCGCAGTATAATATGTACAAGCAATTCCCTTAAAGGTTGCACAAGATTTTGGGGCGAATTTTTTGTAAGCCCTGATAGGAGATGATGCTATGAAGTTCACCATCGTCGAAAGGAAAACCAAGATTTCCGATGACCTCCGTGATTACGCCATGAAAAAGGTCGAAAAGCTGGACCGGTACTTTAACACCGACTCGGCATCGGTTCTGACATTTTCTGAATTGAAAGGCCGTCAGACCGTAGAATTGACCGTCAAACAGGGCGCACTGGTCGTGCGTGCGGAGGAAACGACGACCGACATGTTTGCCTCGGTGGACGGTGCCATCAACCGCATCGAACGTCAAATCCGCAAAAATAAAACCCGACTCGAAAAACGCCTGCGTCAGGGCGCATTTGAAAAGGCTGCTGCACATGCCGCAGAGATGGAAGAACCTTATGAAATCGTCCGCCGCAAGCACTTTGAGGTAGAGGCGATGAGCGTCGATGAGGCCATCCTCCAGATGAACCTGCTCGACCATCAGTTTTACTTCTTCAAAAATGCAGATGAGGGCGACAAGTATGCGGTGTTGTATAAACGCGCAAACGGTGGATATGGCTTGATTGAGGGCGATTAAACCATAGAATTTGTCACTGCCTTGTCACTTGTAAGGCATGGTAAAACATGTTATAATAGCGGGCGAGCGGAGAAGATTTCCGCCCGCCCGCTTTTTTTGAAGTATCATGCTGGTTTGCCTATCTGTGCGCCAGCCTAAAAAGGAGAGAATGCCATGCTGGAAACCGCAGCCCTGTTGTTGGCCTTGAGCGTTGGAACCAATCCAGCACCTGCCGCACCGGTTGATAGTCAAACCGCTGTGGTGGATACGGTCAACCAGTTCACCGAAGATTTGGTACCCTACGTTGCGCCTGTGGTAGAGCCTGACCCGGTACCCGAAACCCCTTCCAAGCCAACCGAGACTAAGCCGACCAAGCCGGTCGAAACCAAACCGTGGGTCAATCCATATGGACAGACATTGGGTACTTGTACCACCAAATTTGCCCGAAGCAACACCAATCGAAACACCAATATTCAGCTTGCAACCAAGGCGTGCAACGGCTATGTGCTTCAGCCCGGTGCAACGTTCTCGTTTAATACCGTCGTTGGACAGCGCACCAAGGCACGCGGGTATAAGGAAGCTGGCGTTTATGTCAATGGCCAGACCGATACCGGTGTCGGCGGCGGTATCTGTCAGGTATCGTCCACCCTGTTTAATGCCGCGCTGGAATCTAATATGACCATTGTGGCGCGTCGCGCACACAGCTTGCCGGTCAGCTATCTGCCGCGCGGACGCGATGCAACCGTATCATGGGGCGGCCCGGAATTTAAGTTTAAAAATCCGTATGATTTTCCGGTTATGATTGGTACATACTATGATAAGGGCGGCGCCCTTACCATGTCCATTTTAGGCCCGGCAGATGCCAAGATTGCCAAGCCAAGCATTAAGGTAACACAGAAAAACGGCGTATATACCTTGACCCGGACGGTAAACGGAAAGGTCAATTACACGACAACCAGCAGCTACGGTTCTCATTGATAGTACAAACGAAATCCCCCAACGGACAAGCCATTGGGGGATTTTTTAGTCTTTTGCCTGCATGAGAAATTCGGCACATCGCTTCATATCCTGTGCAGTGTGGAATACAACACCTGACTGCATGATATTTTCCTGCACGTTTTTGGGAAGAGTTCGGAAATAGCGTCCAAGGTCGTTGTTCAGTTCTCCGTATCCAATTTGCATCGGTATCACCTCTGAACTTAGTATGTCCGAACACAGTGCAAAACATACCGGAAAATACACAAACGCAATGTATCAGACCGATTGGTACTTAAATTTTAAAAGCTGTCGTGATATAATAAACTCGTGAATCGAATGTAGGTGCGTGAAAGAACGGTCTAAATCGTGAGGATTGTCTACATTCATAGATAAAGGAGATATACATGGGACTTTGTGATATTCAAGATATTAAAACCATTTTGGCACGGCATGGATTTCGGTTTTCCAAGTCGCTTGGTCAGAACTTTTTAACCGAAGCGTGGGTGCCTGAGCGCATCGCCGAACAATGCGGTGTAGATGAGACGGCAGGCGTTGTTGAAGTCGGGCCGGGCATGGGATGCCTGACCGTAGAACTGTCCAAACGTGCACAGCAGGTGGTATCCATTGAGATTGACCGCGCACTATTTCCGGTGTTAAACGAAACGTTAGCGGGTTGCGATAATGTGGAAGTGGTGGAAGGCGATGTGCTCAAAACCGATTTGAAAGCATTGTGTGAACAGAAGTTTGGTCAAAAGACCGTATATGCCTGTGCAAATTTGCCGTATTATATCACCAGTCCGGCTATCTCGGCTCTATTGGATAGCGGCGCGTTCGCTGCTATTACGGTCATGGTGCAAAAAGAGGTTGCAGAACGCATTTGTGCTCCAGTGGGCACAGGCGATTCTTCGGCATTCTCCATCTATATTCAGTACCATGCCAAAGCCGAATATTTATTTGATGTGCCCAAAGATTGCTTTATTCCGCAGCCCAAGGTCGATTCAGCGGTCATTCGCCTGACCCCACTGGACGCACCAGCGGTGCAAGTGGAAAATGAAGCCTTATTTTTCCAGATTGTGCGGGCAGCATTCAACCAGCGCCGAAAAACGCTGGTCAATGCAATGAGCACTGTGTTTGGCTCCAAGTTCGGAAAAGAGCAGCTCACCGAACTGGTGACTTATTGTGGTTTGGATGCACGGGTACGCGGTGAGCGATTGACCTTGGAGGACTATGCAAAATTGACCAATGCCGCCTGTGCTCTGATGCGTGCGCATGGATTTGCATAAGGATTAGATACCCAATAACAGCAGCACACCGATAATAATCAGCAGGTCGGTGTCAAGTGCCTTGCCGTCGGATAGCAAAAACCAGATAACCGCAATGGCAACCAGTGTGTCGGCGTCCAGCTTGGCACCGCCTAACCGGTCAGTGAGCAATTGCAGCAGACCGCCGGACGACGAGGAGGAACCAGAAGCCGCTGTTCGCGGCTCTTCTGTTGTGAAATCCTCCGACGAAATCGACGCATCTGGCTGCCCTGCATCCTGTAAATATTCATTATACATGCCGCGTGTCCTCCTCCGGGCGGCCTAAGATAGCGGTCGCCATATACGCCAGCGAAACAAGACGCATTCCGCGGTCAATCTGGGTGCCGATGCTGGCACCCACAAAAGGTTTGACTGCATTGAGCAGTGCGCGCTTTTGCGGGTCAACCGCAATTTGACCGCGCTGGGCAATGCGGCCCAGAACCGGCATGGCACGGCGCATGAGGTCGGCAGACGGGTCGTATTGTGCATCCCCAGAGGGTGAAAAAGCAGATTGTGCCGTTGGCGGGGGAGAAGCTGGGACGGCGTTGGACATGTCGCCGCCCAACAGAGCACTTGCGGCTGAAAGTGCCTGTTCGAGTGCTTTGGGGTCATCCATCAGTGCAGACAGCATGGCGTTTCCGTCCATTTTCGTTCCTCCTTTGAGTGGTTATTTTCCAAGCATCGAGCGCAGTCGCGCGGCAAGTGCCGCACCTTCCGGTGTGCGCAGGATATCCTGCATCACTTGCTTTGCCGCATCGGTGTCACCGCGTCCGGCCGCTTGTGCGGCCTGTGAAATGCGGGCAGCGGTCTGGGGGCTGACGCTCTGGGCGAGCGATTGTCCTTGTTCGGTTTTGAGAAATTGGGTGAGTGTTCCCAAGCGGGGGTCATTTTGCAGATGGAGACGGCTCAACATCTGTTCTAGCTCGTTCATAGTAGGTTCCTCCCTGCGCAGAATCTTTGGTACAGTCTATGCGGGTGACTGTAAAAATGTGCACGAGGACTTTACATAAACTTAAAATTCGTGTATAGTGTAGCGTAGATTTCAGGGATTTTTTGCCGACAGATGCAGGAGGGGAAAAGATGAAAGTATTGGTGTTTTCCGATTCCCATGGGCGTATGCTGGATGTGTATGACGCGGTTGAGCGCGAATGTCCGGATGCTGTGATTCATCTGGGTGACTGTTATGAGGATGCCTGTGACCTGCGGCGGAGTTATCCGGATGTACCGGTGTATGCCGTGCGGGGCAACAATGACTGGGGCGGAGAGGCGCCTTTAAAGACGATTATTACGTTGGAAGGCGTGCGCATGTATCTGACACACGGGCACCGCGAAGGGGTCGTGTATCATTCGGCAGGGCAGGTGCCCGAATATGCGCGGGCAGCGGGCTGCCAGATGGCGCTGTTTGGTCACACCCATGTGGTATATGTGGAGGAAATCGACTCGGTGACCGTGCTCAATCCCGGTTCTATCAGTTTACCGCGCAGCGGTGTCGCTTCCTATGCCGTGCTGACGCTGGAAAAAGGAAAAGCGCCAGAGATTACGCTGCGTGATACAGAGGGCAACCTGTGGGACCCGCAAAAACGACGGAAAAAAAGAATGGGATGGTTTTAAAAGATGTTGTTAGCCATTGATGTGGGCAACACCAATATGGTGTTTGGACTGTATGAAGGACAGAAAATGCGCGGTTCTTTCCGCATTTCGACCAATGCGATTTCGACTTCGGACGAAATCGGCATGAAAATCATGCAGTATTATCATTTTCGTGGATATAAGCCGCAAGACACGACAGCAGTGATTATCGCTTCGGTCGTCCCGCCGGTGATGTATTCGCTGACCAATGCGATTCGCAAGTATTTTGCACTCAATCCGGTAATTGTCGGGCAAGATGTGGACACCGGTGTAGTCAATCATTATGCCAATCCGCGTGAAGTCGGTGTAGACCGCTTGGTCAATGCGGTTTCAGCGATTGAAAAATATGGCACACCGCTGATTATTGTCGATATCGGAACGGCAATTACCTTTGACTGCATTGACCGTTCAGGCGCTTATCTGGGCGGTGCAATTTTTCCGGGTATCAAGATTGCCATGGAAGCACTGTTTATGAAGGCATCCAAGTTGCCGCGCGTGGATATTGTAAACACCGAACATGCCATCGGACGCACAACCGTGCAATCTATGCAGTCGGGTGCCGTGCGCGGTTATGTGGGTGCGCTGACCGGGATTTTGCTGGATATGCAGAAAGAACTGGACGGGGATGCCCGCGTCATCGCGACCGGCGGCATGGGGCGCATGATGGCCGAGCACTGTGGGCTGATTGACGAGGTTGACCCCAATCTGACAATGGAAGGCTTGCGCCGTATTTATGAGAACAATCAGGGCGTGTTTGAAAATCGCAGGATAAAAGGCGATTGTTCGATAGAGGTGACAGAAGAAAGCGAAATGCTGTGACATGGATTTTTCATAAACAACATATAAACTTTACATCGCGCTTTATACGCTTGAGCAGGCAGCGGTAAAAAGAGAGTACACCAACTTGTATTGTGAAATAGGACAAAATATGGGTGCTTCTCGGTTACTTTTTTGTTCACTCGGTCTTTGACTTTTTTTTTCCAAAGTGTTAATATGTACCCTGTTAAAAAAAGTACCATAGATAGGAGAGTATCCGTATGAGTCCCAATGAAATAATTTCTATTGTGATTTTTTTGGCCGTGATGGCTGCAATCATATCGGAAAAGGTTCATCGTGCGGCCGCTTCTATTGCAGGTGCCGTACTTTTACTGGTTACACATGTATTGACGGTAGAATCTGCAATGGAACATGTTGATGTCAATACTATCGGCGTGTTGGTGGGCATGATGCTTTTTGTGGCAGTGGTCAAAAACTCCGGTTTGTTTGAGTACATTGCAATCAAATCGGCCAAGCTGACCCATGGACGGCCGTGGGCAATCATGGCGGTTTTTACCATTATTACCGCAGTGTTGTCGGCGTTTTTGGACAACGTTACCACGGTTTTGCTGGTCGGCCCGATGACCATTGCGATAACCTCGATTTTGAAGGTCAATCCGGTTCCATTCCTGATGACGCAGATTTTGGCGAGCAATATGGGTGGTACGGCGACGCTTATCGGTGACCCCCCGAATATTATGATTGGTTCGGAAGCCGGCTTGAGTTTCGCTGATTTTATTATCAATACCGCTCCGGTTGTCGTTGTGATTTTAGCGGTATCGCTTTTGTGCTTTTATTTTATGTTTGGGCGCAAAATGCAGGTCGAAGACAGCGCGATGAAAGCGGTTATGGAGCTGGATGAACGGCGTGCGATTAAAAATAAGCCTTTAATGATTAAAAGCATTGTGATGATTGTTCTGGTCGTCATTGGATTTGTGTTTCATGCCTCGCTCGGTATGGAATCGTGTACGATTGCGCTGTTAGCAGCGGTGATTATGCTGCTGATTGGCAAGCAGGATACGGAAGAAATCATTTTAGGCGTTGAATGGTCCACGATTTTGTTCTTTATCGGTTTGTTTATCGTGGTAGGCGGTATGGAAGAAACCGGTGTAATTGACCAGCTTGCAAATCTGCTGATTGGCATGACCAACGGAAATCTGGTACTGACGATGCTGATAATCCTATGGATATCGGCGGTGGTATCGGCGTTCCTCGATAATATCCCGTTTGTTGCTACGTTGATTCCAATGATTTTGGCGATTCAGAGTGAAGGCGGAATGGACGTTGCACCGCTTTGGTGGGCGTTGTCTCTGGGCGCTTGCTTGGGCGGTAATGGTACGCTGATTGGCGCTTCGGCAAACGTCGTTCTGTCCGGTATTTCCAATAAGAATGGATACCCCATTACATTTATGAGCTACTTAAAGGTTGGCTTTCCAATGATGATTTTATCGGTCGTTATTGCAATGGGTTGTCTGCTGCTCCGTTTTGCATAAGCATGGCCGGAAAAGGCCATCTAAGAAGGAGGAAATAGTATGAATCAGAACACGGTGGCGGGCGATATTATTGCCCTGAAACTGCGCCAGCTCCAAACAAAGGATATCCGCATGATTCATAGCAATATGTATTTTGTGGATTTTGAATTGCAGGACGGCACGCAGGTTTCGTATGTGTTTAATATTACCAAGGGTGACAAGTATTTCTTGCAGCGTATGCGCCCGTATGCGATTGTACACGGTAAATTTGGCACAGCCGATGAAATTGTAGAATTTATCCGCAAGGATATTGCAATGTTCCGCAATGCGGTCAAAAGCTCCAATTTTCCGGCGTTTGTCAAGACCTTTGAGGCAGGCACAGAAGTATCCCGACAGATTGAGCGGCTGTTTTTGACCCATAATACAGACCCGCAAAAACTGGAAGAAATTTATGATGTTTTGCAAGTCATTATCAATCGAATTGCCGATTTGAACGAGACATCCGAGCGGATTAAAATTGATTGAATGACCAAAAAGCACGGCTTTTTTGCCGTGCTTTTTATGTTGGGCACACAAAAACCACAGAGCAAAATCCGATTGCATAACAGAAACAAAAATGGAATCGGCCAAATCTCCAAAAAAAATGTCTTGTGTTATCGGAGAAACGTGTAAAGTGACAAAAATGTTTGAGTGGCCGCAAACATAGTTGCATTTTTTAGGAAATATGCAATAATCATTATATAAGATTACTGCGGGGGCGCGTGATACGCCAGCCGATAGTGGAAAGATAATCTAAGGAGGAAATTGCATGGTGCTGCAGGACGCTATGAAATTGGTGAGCAAATTTGACCCTCAGGTCGGTGCGATGATTCAAAAGGAGTACGACCGACAGGTCCGCAACATCGAGCTAATCGCATCTGAAAATATTGTAAGCGAAGCTGTTTTGGCGGCAATGGGTTCGGTCTTAACGAATAAGTATGCAGAGGGATATCCGAGTAAGCGTTATTATGGCGGCTGCGAATGTGTCGATGAAGTAGAAAATCTGGCGATTGCGCGTGTATGCCAGCTATTTGGCGCAAAGTTTGCAAATGTACAGCCCCATTCGGGTGCACAGGCAAACATGGCGGTTTATCAGGCACTGTGCAAGCCCGGCGATACCGTTCTGGGCATGAGCTTGGATAACGGCGGTCACTTGACACATGGTTCTCCGGTCAATCAGTCCGGTCTGCTGTACAATATCATTCCTTATGGCGTTGATGCCGATGGCCGTATTGATTATGAAGGTGTGCGCAAGCTGGCAGAGGAGAAAAAGCCGCGCATGATTATTGCCGGTGCTTCGGCCTATCCGCGTGCGATTGATTTTGAAAAGTTTGCCGAGATTGCCCACAGCGTAGGCGCTTATCTGTTTGTCGATATGGCACACATTGCCGGTCTGGTTGCAGCCGGTGTGCATCAGAATCCGGTGCCGTATGCCGATGTTGTGTCCACAACGACGCACAAAACATTGCGTGGCCCGCGCGGCGGCGTTATCCTGACCAATGACGAGGAGATTGCAAAGAAAATCAACAAGGCGATTTTCCCCGGCACACAGGGCGGCCCGCTCATGCACATCATTGCGGCAAAGGCTGTTTGCTTCGGAGAAGCACTCCAGCCCGAATTTAAAGCATATCAGATTAAGGTCGTGAACAATGCGCGTGTGCTGGCGGATGCACTCCAGAAGCAGGGCTTTGATTTGGTTTCGGGCGGTACCGACAACCATCTGGCTTTGATTGACCTGCGCAAAGCCGGTGTTACAGGTAAGGAGCTTCAGCGCCGTCTGGATGAAGTGTATATCACTGCCAATAAAAATGCCATTCCGAACGACCCAGAAGGCCCGTTCGTCACATCGGGTATGCGCGTGGGCACACCTGCCGTTACAACACGCGGCTTTGGTGAGCCGGAAATGGTTCGCATTGCGCAGTTTATCTGGCAGGCAGCAACCGACTTTGACGCAAAGGCAGACGAGATTCGCAGAAGCGTCAGCGAAATGGTGGCACAGTTCCCGCTTTATTGCAGCTAAGAAATTTGATATCTATGTAAACAGCCTTGTCTGGTGTTTCCAGACAAGGCTGTTTTTTTCTTGTTTCAAAAAGATTGGTAAAATACAAAGACGCTTTTAGGGAAAGCCCCAAGGATATGGACAAGAACTTGTAAATTTGTGGCGTTCTGCATAATAATTGGTAAAATGTTGGTATTTTATACAAAAGGTATTGCACGAGTTGCGATATAGTAGTAAACTATGACTAAAGGCAGATAGGGTTGTACTGCCTGAATATGCCAGAAGTATCAAACGTATGAGGTGTTTCAAATGTCTATGGAATTAAAACTGACTGGATTACAGGGCTTTGTTCAGCCGTGGGAAGTTTCCTGCATGGCGCCGCTGGTCGAAACCTGCACGGAAATGCTGGAAAACAAAACGGCTGCCGGAAATGATTTTCTGGGCTGGGTTGACCTTCCGGAAACCTATGATAAGGAAGAGTTTGCCCGCATCCAGACTGCGGCAAAGAAAATCCAGCAGTCGAGCGAAGTGCTGATTGTTATTGGTATCGGCGGTTCGTATCTGGGTGCCCGTGCTGCGATTGAGTTTGTAAACGGACAATTCTACAATGGCGTTCGTCCGCAGGGGATTCCGGAAATTTATTTTGTAGGCAACAATATTTCTTCGGGCTATCTGTCCGATATCATTAAAATCATCGGCGACCGCGATTTCTCGGTGAATGTGATTTCCAAGTCGGGCAAGACCACAGAACCGGCTATCGCATTCCGTATTTTCAAGAAAATGGTCGAGGACAAGTACGGCAAGGAAGGTGCCAAAGACCGCATTTTTGCAACCACAGACAAGGCGCGCGGCGCGCTCAAGGGTCTGGCAGATGCAGAAGGTTATGAAACCTTTGTCGTTCCGGACGATGTAGGCGGCCGTTACTCGGTTCTGACCGCGGTTGGTCTGCTGCCGATGGCAGTTGCCGGACTGGATTTGGATGCTGTTATGAAGGGCGCACAGGAAGCGCGTGCAGCGTTCCAACAAAAGGATAATATCTGTGCACAGTATGCCGCTCTGCGCAATATTCTGTACCGCAAGGGCAAGCAGACCGAAATTTTGGTCAACTATGAGCCGTCTCTGGTCATGCTGGGCGAGTGGTTCAAGCAGTTGTTTGCAGAGTCTGAGGGCAAAGACCACAAGGGTATTTTCCCGGTATCGGCAAACTTCTCCACCGACCTGCATTCCATCGGTCAGTTCATTCAGGATGGTACACGCAATCTGTTTGAAACCGTTGTATGGGTGCGTGAGCAAAAGCAGGATATCCAGATTGAGGCGGATGCCGAGGATTTGGACGGCCTGAACTATCTGGCGGGCAAGAACATTCAGTTTGTCAACTCCAAGGCCTATGCGGGTACTCTGTTGGCACACTGCGACGGCGGTACCCCCAATATTGTACTGGAAATCGACCGCAATGATGAATACCACCTGGGCTATCTCATTTATTTCTTTGAGAAGGCATGTGGCATTTCGGGTTACCTGCTTGGCATCAATCCGTTTGACCAGCCGGGCGTAGAAGCATACAAAAAGAATATGTTTGCGCTGCTGGGCAAGCCGGGATTTGAAAAAGAGAAGGAAGCGCTCGAAGCGCGCCTGTAATTCGGCAGTTATGAGACAGACAGGAACAATAGCGTGTTCCTGTCTGTTTTTTTACAAAAGGAGGCGAAAGTTATGAGTAACCATGAGATTCGACAAAAAGCATGGCGATTGTATCGGCAGCAAGGCTTGACGTTGTTTTTTCTGGCATTTTGTTACTGTGGCTTGGGGGGCGTGATAAACTTCATTGCGGTTCAGTGGTTTGGTTTGAACGAAATCGTACCCGAAGTCATCAGCTTGTTATTGCTTTCGCCGTTGACGCTGGGTGCGGTTTTGTGTTTGGTGCAAATGTGGAAAACCCAAGGACAAGCGCAGTATCGTGACCTGCTGTTTTGTTATCGAACCGGCAGCGGATGGGGCGGCGCGATTTTGTTGCGTATTTTGAAGGGGCTGGCCGCTGTGATTCCCATTATAGTACCGCTTGTGTTGATTCATCCGGCACTGATTATACTGGGTTTGATTGTGGGTCTTGGTGTTGCGTTTTGGCTGATACTCCGTATTTATATGGCCGATGTGCTGTTTGTCAGCGAGCAGGCAGAAACCGCTTGGGAAGCCATCTGTCATTCTTTTTCGCGCACCGAAGGGCTGGCGATTGATTTGTTTTCCATGCTTCTTGTGATTGAACTGCCGCAGATTGCCGTAGAGGGTCTGGTTATGCTGCTTCAGTCGCATGTGAGCAGCGGGACAGCGCAGGCGCTGTCTTTTTGCGCATTGATTTTTACGTTATTGTATGCGCCTTTTGGGGTCACAGCTGGTATTGGCTGGGTAGTAGAGCGCATCAACGATGCCGAACAGCCGCAAGAGCTGCACAATGAACCGCCCAAAAATCCTTTGCTGCGCGATATTGCCAACGACCTTGGAAAGGGAAAGGAGCAGCCGCAAGTGCATGATAAATCGTGATTTTTGCTTGCAAAGGATGGGACAAGGGGGTATAATGGACAAGACAACCTGCTGATGTGAGGGAATTTATGCTGATTGCGCTCGATATTGGAAATAACCATATCACGGTCGGCGGTTTCGACGGGGACGACATTCGATTTGTCGCCGCGATTGCAACCGCCCCCAAACAAACCGGGGAGGAGTATGCCTGCATCTTGAAAAATGTGCTGGCGCTTTATCAGGTCGATGACCAGCCGATTATCGGCGCGTCTATCTGCTCGGTTGTGCCCGGTATGGCGCATACTATGGAGCGCGCCCTACGTTTTCTAACGCGCGGGCCAATCCTGATTGTAGGAACGGGCGCAAAAACCGGCTTGAATTTGAAGATTGCCGAGCCGCGCACCTTGGGCACCGACCGCGTGGCGGCGGCAGTCCATGCAAGCCGTACATATCCCATGCCCTGCGTTATCGTGGACTTGGGCACAGCAACCACATGCACAGCACTCGATAAAACCGGTGCATTGGTTGGGTCGGCGATTATTCCGGGCGTGAAACTGTCCTTGATTGCGCTCAACGAGCACACCGCACAGCTACCGACCGTGGAATTGACCGATGTGCCGTCCAATGTGCTGGGGAAAAACACGGCTGAGGCGCTGTGCATTGGCGCGATTTACGGCACAGCCGCCATGATTGACGGCATGGTGCAGCGGTACGCACAGGCACTCGGTGCAATGCCTACGGTGGTGTTGACTGGCGGTATGGCACAGGCGGTGCGTCCCTATGTGCACACCACCACCATACATGAACCGGTTTTGGCGCTGCGCGGTCTGGCAGAGATTTGGAAACGCAACCACAGCAGGGAAGTCAAATAAAAATTGCGCTGTACCCAAATGAATGGGACGGCAGCAGGAGGTTACTTTTATGGTACAACAGAAAAAAGACACCCGATGGATGGTGCAGCTTGCACTCATGGCGGCAATCATTGTCGTACTGGCAAATACGCCGCTCGGCATGATTCAGCTTCCCATCATCAAGGCAACCACAATCCATATCCCGGTTATTTTGGGCGCAATTTTGCTCGGCCCAATGGCTGGCGCGATTTTGGGCGGCGTGTTCGGCATTTGCTCTATGGTCAGCAATACCGTGGCACCGGTCATCACTTCGTTTGCCTTTTCGCCGTTCCTTTCGACCACTGGTTTATCCGGTGCGGTTAAGGCGATTTGGGTTTGCTTGGGTTGCCGCATTTTGATTGGTGTCGTGTCTGGCTGGCTGTGGATTGCGCTGCAAAAGGCGCATGTTCCGGATTTGGCTGCACTGCCCGTGGTTGGCTTTGTCGGCTCGATGGTCAACACGGTCTGCGTTATGGGCAGCATCTACATTTTATTTGCCCAGCAGTATGCACAGGCGCGTGATGTGGCGATGACCGCAGTATTTGGCCTGATTTTGAGCACGGTTGTAGCATCTGGTATTCCGGAAGCGATTGCGGCTGCGATTCTGGTGGCTGTTATCGGCAAGGCGTTGTGCGCCGTGTTCCGCCGCGTGGTAGCACAGGCATAAATTTTTGTTTGGAATAAAAAGACCGCTCAGTTTGAGCGGTCTTTTTGCGTTCATAGACAGAAATCAGGGAAAAACGCCTGCATATCATCGGGCATGGGTGCGGTAAATTGCAGTGGCTGTCCTGTAATGGGCTGATGCAGATGTAAAAAACCTGCGTGCAGGGCATGGCGTGTGATTCGGGTAAAATCTGGCCCATAGAGAAAATCACCGGGCAGCGGATGCCCAATATAAGAGAAATGCACCCGAATCTGGTGGGTTCTTCCGGTGTCCAGCCACACGCGGGCAAGAGAATATCCATCCTTTACAGCAAGCCGTTCATAGTGCGTGATAGCACGGTCGCCATCTGGGCGCACTTCGCGCCGAATGACCGAATCATCTGCACGGCCAATCGGTGCATCAATCGTGCCCGATGGCGGCAACTCTCCCGCACAAATGGCAAGATAGTGATGGTACATTGTCTTTTGTGTGGCTTGGGTGGTCAGAATACCGGCAGATAGCGCATTTTTTGCCGCAACCAACAGCCCAGAGGTATTTTTGTCCAGCCGCCCGATGGCACGAAACACAAACCGTTCGCCTTGCGCGGCATAGCGTGCAGCAAGTGCGTTGGCAACCGTGTTTTCTCGATTGCGCGGTGAGGGATGCACCGCCATGCCAGCCGGTTTGCAGATAACAAACAGGTCATCATCCTCGTACACGATATCCAAGGGCAAATCGGGCTGTGCTAAAATCGAATCGCTTTGGTCGGTTTCGGGCAGACACAGGCGCAGTTTCCCCGATGGCGGCAAACGGTCAATCGTGCGCACAGGTGCTCCATCAATCGAAAGTCCATTGGGGGCATTTTTGAGGTCAACCAATACGCGGTGAGAGATACCGCGCCGTTTGAGAAAGCGTTCGACGGTTGTTCCAAATTCGGTTTCATTCCATTCATAAAATACAATTCGTTCCATATCTATACATCTTACAAGATTTCGGATTGTATCGCAAGCGCAAACCGGCTATAATAAGGATAGAAATTTTACCGTTAAAGGAGAATTTACCTTGCAGGAAATCGAACAGGGGATGCTGGGTGCATCCACACGCGCAAAGGTCGAGTGCCTGACGGCCATTCCTATGGTCACCGGATTCGAGCGCGCGCAGTCCGAGCGGGTGCGAGATTTGTTTGCACCGCTCTGCGATGAAATCGAAGTTGACCGCTTTGGCAATGTGATTGGACGGATTCGGTCGGGCAAGCCCGATGCCAAAACGGTCTTGCTCGATGCACATTTAGACCAAATTGGATTTATGGTCACCGAAGTGCTGGACGGCGGTTTTTTGCGCTTTCGCGCGGTGGGTGGGGTTGACCCGCGTATGCTGCTGGGCGCAGAAGTGACCATCGGTGCGCCCGATGGGTTGCGATATGGCATTGTATCCTGTAAACCGCCGCATTTGTTGGGTGCAGGCGAAGCAGAACAAGCGGCACCTATCCACGAAATGTGCATTGATACCGGTTTGTTGGATGCAAAATCGGTCATTCCGGTGGGAACACCCATGTGGTTTCCGGCAGACCGCGCCCATATGCCACAATTGGCCAAAGATGCCATTACAAGCCCCAGCTTGGATGACCGTGCAGGCGTGGCCGCGATTGCACATGCGCTGGAACGGCTGCGCAAGGTGGATTTGTCTGTTGATGTTGCGATATTGCTGTCGGTACAGGAAGAAGTGACCGCGCTCGGTGCCACAATTGGCACATTCAAAATTCGCCCTGATTACGCGATTGCGGTCGATGTTAGCCATGCTAAGACACCGGACGCGCCCGGAGAATTTGAATACGGCGGCGGTGTTATGATTGGCATGGGGCCGAACATGAATCGCGCCTTGACGCGCGCTTTGATTCGCACGGCCAAGGCAGAGGGGATGGACTATCAGCTTGAAGTCATGGAAGGCAATACCGGTACCAATGCGTGGGAAATGCAGATTATAGCGCGTGGTACAGCGCAGGCAATCCTTTCGATTCCGCTCCGGTACATGCACACACCGATTGAAACGGTCAAATTGTCCGATATTGAGTCGGTGGGCGATTTGTTATATCATTTCTTGCGGCAGTTTGATGGGGAGGTGCGCTTGTGATGCAGGAAAAACAGCAGGAACTCTTGACCCTGACGCGCACACTTTGCGCGAAATTCGGGCCGTCCGGCTGGGAAGATGAGGTGCGCGAGTACATCTTGCAAGCTGCACTCCCGTATGCTGACTGCGTGGAGACCGATGCAATGGGCAATCTGATGGTGTTCCGTAAGGGACGGAAACCCACCGAACGACCGGTTATGCTGTGCGCACATATGGATGAGGTGGGCGTGATTGTCAAGAAGTTCACCGAAGATGGTATGGTAGGTTTTGGATTTGTCGGTGGCGTTGACCCGCGGGTTGTGATTGGGCGGCGGATTCAGTTCCGAACCGAAGATGGCGACACTGTGGAAGGCATTGTCGGCATCAAAGCAGTGCATTTGACGACCGCCAGCGAGCGCAAGCGTGCACCCAAGGCAAAGGAACTGTATATTGACATCGGCTGCACCAGCAAAAAGCAGGCGGAAGCCAAGTTATCCTTGGGCGATTGCGGCACGTTTGCACCGGAAATTGTCTCTTTTGGGGACGGTTTTCTGAAAGCGAAGGCGCTGGACGACCGGTTAGGCTGTGCAGTTTTGCTGCTGCTCATGCGCGAACAGCCGCCGGTGGATACTTGGTTTACCTTTCATGTGCAGGAAGAAGTCGGCTTGCGCGGCGCGGCGACAGCGGCATTTGCCATTGAACCGGCGTTCTGTCTGGTGGTCGAGGGCACAACCGCGGCTGACCTAGCAGAAGTGCCCGAACATAAGAAGGTATGTGCGCTACGTCAAGGCGCAGTATTGCCGTTTATGGACCGCGGCACGATTTATGATGCCGAACTGTTTGAAATGCTGCGCGATGCCTGTGAAGCGCGTGGGATTCCGTGGCAGACCAAACGCATGGTTGCAGGTGGCACTGATGCCGGACGGATTCACAAGACTGCACAGGGTGTGCGCACGGTCGGGGTAGCCGCACCGCTGCGCTATATTCACTCGCCAGTATCGGTTGCGGCTGAGTGTGACCTGTTTGCGGTCTATCGTGCGGCACAGGCATTTTTAGAGGAAATCGGAGGAGACGAACATGTCTAAGGTTTTTGAATATTATACCCAAGTCGGCGGGGCGTTTGGCCCATCCGGACGGGAGGACGGCGTGCGCGAAGTGATTGGCGCATTGGCAGGTGATTTTTGCGATGATATCCAGACCGATGCACTGGGCAACCTGATTTGCCGCAAAAAGGGAACGGCACAGGACAAAAAGAAGATTTTGTTTGCCGCGCACATGGACTCGATAGGCATTGTTGCAACCTGCATTGACGAAAAGGGATTTATTCGTTTTTCGCAGGTGGGCGGCCTGTCATGGAGTGACCTTATCAATATTCCAGTGCGGTTTGCCAATGGAATACGGGGCGTTATCTCGTTTGAAGAAAAAACACCGTGGCGGGAAATGAGCCTGAGCCATTTGTTTTTAGATATTGGCGCAAAGGACAAGAAAGAAGCCGAAAGCATGGTGTGTGTAGGCGATTTCGCTGTGTTTGAAGCGACACCATTTATTCAAAATGGTGTGCTGGTTGGCCCCTATCTGGACAATCGGATTGGCTGTGTTGCGCTGCTGCTCGCAATGGAGCAACTGCCCGAAACCGTAGAAAACGATTTGTATTTTGTGTTTACGGTGCAGGAAGAAGTCGGCTTGCGCGGCGCAGGCCCGGCAGCATTTGCCATTCAGCCCGATATTGGCATTGCAGTCGATGTCACCGATACCGGCGACCTGCCCGAACAAAAATACCCAATGGCTTGTTACATGGGTAAGGGGCCGACGATTAAGATTATGGATTCGTCGGTCATTTGCAGTCCGGAAATTACAGCCAAGCTGGATGCGTTGGCGCAGCAGCTCGGCATAGACAGCCAGCATGAGATTTTGCAGTTTGGCGGTACCGACACCGCAATGCTGCAAAAAACCGCGCTGGGTGCATTGGCGGGTGCTGTGTCCATTCCGACCCGATACATTCATTCGCCAAGCGAGATGTGCAGCGAGCGGGATGTAGAAGGCGCTGCCAAATTGCTGGCGGCATTTGCAGTACACGCTTGATAGGGAAAAAGAAAAGGCAGGGAAATCCCTGCCTTTTCTTTATTTTAGATAGGAATTGTATAATTCCTGCATGGTCTTTGCATCTTCGGCCTGTGTACCAGCCGATTCACAGATAAAACGAGGTGTCCAACCGCGCGCGGCAATGCACTGGGCAAGTGGCGCGAACTCAGGGCCATACCGGTCGTCGGCAAAGGTCAGATGGCGCACTTCTCCCTTGGGGCCATACTCAATATGGGAAAAATGACTGTGGAATATGCGGGAACGAGCCGTACCGATGGTATTTTCCATCATGGTCAGGATGGCATCATATTGTTCCAACGTTGAGCAGTTGCCGCCCGTGCGGGCGTTGAGGTGTCCAAAATCAATGCACGGCAAAAGCCGGTCATCCAGTGCAACCAAGGAAAAAATCTCCTCTGCCGAGCCGATGACGCTCTGTTTCCCCATCGTTTCCAAGCAGATAGTGGTAGAAAAACCTGCGCGTTCAACCGCATCTAAAATGGCGCGGACGTTTTCTTTTGTGTTTTCAAACGCGCGCGTGCGGGATAGCTTGCCTACACCGCCTGTGTGTACCACAATACGGTCAGCACCCAGCCAACTGGCAGCCCGACAGGAAGCCAGCACATAGCCGATATTTTTTTCAATGCGTTCGTCCTCGCGGCTGGACAGATTGATATAGTAGGGGGCGTGCAGCGACAGGGCAATATCGTATAGAGCGGCTTGTGCACCGATTTTGCGGGCGGTGTCCTCTCCGATATTCACGCCGCGTCCACATTGATATTCATAGGCGGTCAATCCCATTTCGTGCAGCCAGCGTGGCGCGTCTACGGTGGCTTTGAAACCGGCATCGGTGAACGATTGAGAATTGCCGGCGGGGCCGAATTTAATTTCCATTTTGATTTCTCCTGCGTGCGCGGCGAATGAAGGCGCTTTCCAATAAACGGTAGCGTGTGCCAATCCAGAAATCACCGCGGTCAATGGTTTCAATATAACAAGTCAATGCGCCCAAGCGATTGCCGCCCAGCGTATCGGTGTAAATTTGGTCGCCAATCACTGCAATTTGATTAAAGGGAAGCCCCAAACGTGCAGCCCCTTTGCGGAATCCACGGGCGAGCGGTTTGAGTGCGCGTCCCTGCCATTCAATGCCAATGGATTCGGCAAAGATGCGCACGCGGTTGCCGTTGTTGTTGGACAGCAGAAGCGGACGGATACCAGCCGCCCGCAAGCTGTCCAGCCATTCGATAAGGCGTGGATTGCCGGTCGGTTGATGGCGGGAAACCAGTGTGCCGTCCAGGTCAATCAGGCAGCCGCGAATACCATGTGCGGTCAAAAATTCTGGTGTGATGTCGGTGACGGCGTCGAACACATAACGAGGGGTCAGTAAATGTTTCATGAGATTCTCCTGTCGTAAAATTCAAAGCAGGTGCATAGAAATATAGGGATAAAAACAAGGACAGAATATCCGCGTGGTGGGCGGGAGTGGGAAGGATGCGATAACAGATGCCACAGGGAATGATTTTGGTGTGTGCCGGAGCGGACAGCAAACGAGCGCAAGCGAGCGGATTGCCGGTGCTGCATTTGGGGTTAGGACTGCGACCAGATGGCAGTCTGTATCGACTGACATTGTCAGCCACACAAAATCCGGGATGTTATCTGGGCGTATGTGACCGGGGAATGACCCGATTTTGTCCGGCAGTATGTGACCAGCTTTTGACCGAAGCCGAGCGAGTCGGCGCGGCGGGATTGGTGGTCGATTGTGAGCGCAGCACACCACCGATACAAGCGTTGATGCAAGCACTGGATGAAGCCTGCTCGCACAAAGGGGTGCCGCTGTTTGTACCGCTGAGTCAGGCGAAAGTTGTCTCCCACGCCAGCTTGATTGTAGATACGGCGCTGTCAGGCGGAAGTTTATGGGAGCGGTTTGGCGCATTGGTCGAACAATATCCCGGCCGTATTGCAGCCGATTTGCGACCGATTTCCCGTGACTTTTTGCTTCCGGCACCCGATTCGGACGGTATCCCGCTGGAGAAAGAAGCGCGGGAAGCGCTCAGACGGCGCGCAGGGTCACAGGCTTTTTTTTCGCGTGAACTGTGTGCGCGATACTTTACCTATATGGATGAAGCGGGAAACGGACATTTTGTGCTGTTTGACGATGACGACACACTGCGCGAAAAATGCGGTTGTCTGGAATCTCTGGGCGTGGCGCCAATTTTTGCGCGGTATCCCGATGTGTGCGCACTTTTGGGTTAGTCTTTGATGATATCGGCGGTCTTTGCACCCACAAGTTCCAGCAAATCGGCGGGATTACATTCAATTTGCCAGCCGATTTTTCCCGCAGAAACCATAATGGTGGGCAAAATTTCAGCCAGCTCGTGAAAAACGGTTGGGAATTGTTTTTTCATGCCGACCGGTGAACAGCCCCCGCGCACATAACCGGTCAATCCGAGCAATTCTTTTACATGAACCAGTTCAATCGCCTTTTCGCCCACCGCTTTGGCGGCTTTTTTGAGGTCGAGTTCTTCGGCTACCGGAATGTCGAATACAAAATAACCGCCGCTTTTGCCGCGTGCGACCAGTGTTTTATAGACACATTCGGGGTCTTGTCCCAGCATTTGCGCAACCGAAACCCCGTCCACCGCTTCTTTTCCATGGGGATAGGTGTGCGGGGTATAGGGTATCCCATGTTGTTCCAAAATCCGCATCACATTGGTTTTTTCCATGTTGTATCAACTCCTAAAATGGTATTATATCACGCTTTTTGCGCAGCGAAAAGAGGTTGGAGATACAAAAATACATTGGTAATTTGAGCGGAATATGGTAGAATACAAGTAATAAACTGGACGAGAGGTGAAAACGAATGAAAAAGGGTTTGTCGATTGGTGTGTTTGTGCTGGGAGTGATGCTGACCGCTTTGAGTTTGGCAGCCATGATTTTAGGTGCATGTGGTATCGGTGCGCGCGACCGAAACGAAATCTAAGCTTTATAAAAAACCAAATTAAATTGTATAATCTGGCGATGTTTGTGAAAACCTAAGATAAAATCCGTTGGAGGAGGTTTTCACATGGCACGCATCTATCCCAAACACGCAGTTCCGCAAAACTGCACAGACTATGAATATGAGGAGTTTAACGATTTGGACTTTGCAGGTTGTTCCAATCATTGGGACCCAACCGGCTTAGATGAGGTCGAAACCTATACAGACTTGTATAATGTACCACATGGAGCGCCCAAACGTGCCAAATATTGACCAAGCTGCCCCTTGGTTGATGGCGGCGGCAAAAGCACAAGGTGGACAGGCGGTGTTTGCAGTGGGCTGTGCATATGAGGATTGGCGCGCAGCGCAATGTGAAGCGGATATGCACCGCGCTGTGTTGCGTGAAAAAGATGAGGTGAAGCAAAATGGCAATCCGTCAAGCGAGGTTTCGCTGTACGGGCGTACCCAATGACACGATGGTGCGCGAGCAGATAGCTGCTCTGCATGGCGTGACCGCATGGGTGATGGAGCCGCAGTCGGCGGGCATCATTGTCAACTGGGAGGATACGCAGGTAACACCTTTGCGAGTCGAATTGGTGTTCAATGCCATTGGCTATCAGAAAATATAACAGTATGCCCGGAGCGTGTGCTCCGGGCATTGTTTTTATAAAACAATAAGGTCTTTGGGGGCGAGCGTCAAATTTTGGTTGCCGTCTTGGGTTAAATATAGCATGTCCTCGATGCGTACCCCAAATTGTCCAGGCAAATAAATGCCCGGTTCTGCGGTGAGCACCGCACCGGCGGGAAGTGGTTTGTCACTGCGCGAAGAAGCGGTTGGCGATTCATGGATAAATAGGCCAACACCATGCCCGAAACCGTGCCCAAAGTATGCGCCATATCCGGCATCGGTAATCAACTGACGGGCAGCACCGTCCACAGTGCAGCCGGTCACGCCCGCTTTTGCCGCCGCAATGCCCGCAAGCTGGGCGCGTAATACGGTGTCATACACCGTGCGCATTTGGTCTGTGACCGAACCCACAGCAACCGTGCGCGTCATATCAGAACAGTATCCATCGTAAATACAGCCAAAGTCCATGGTCACAAAGTCCCCGGTCTCAATGGCTTTTTCTGAAGGTACCCCGTGGGGTTTGGAAGAATTGGCACCAGATACAACGATGGGGTCAAAAGACATATTTTCCGCACCGTAGTGCAGCATCAAATAGGTCAATCGCGCGGCAATTTCGCGTTCGGCCACACCCGGTTTGATATCGTTGAGCACCTCGGTCAGTGCTTTTTCTGCAATGCGCTGTGCCTGAATGATTTTTTCCAGTTCTTCCGGTGTCTTTACTGCGCGCAGTTCGTTCATAAGGTCATTTTGCGGCATGGTCTGTGCGCGCAGGTTTTCCGACCAGCGCAGATAATCGGCATGGGTCAGGCAGTCATCTTCCAGCGCGACGCGTACTGCGCCATCTGCACGGATATGTTCGTTGATGACACCGGCATAAGAACGACTGGACGGAATTTCGCGCACATCCATGTGCTGGATTTTGGCTTTTGCCGCTTCAATATAGCGGAAATCGGTGTAAAATACCGCCTGATGACGTGAAATATAGACTGCACCGGCAGTGGAGTGGAAGCCGGTGGCATAGCGCCGGTTTTTTTCATCGACTAATACAATCGCGTCCAGACCATGTGTGGTCAAAGCCTGCTGAATGCGTTCTATGCTCATGCCAGAAGCTCCTTCACCGCATCGACTGCCAGTAAATAGCTGTTTTTGCCAAACCCGGCAATGACACCAGCGCACACCGGGCCGATGACCGACACATGACGGAATTCTTCACGCGCATGTACATTGGACAGGTGGACTTCGATAACCGGCAAGCGTACTGCGGCAATCGCATCACGAATGGCAATCGAATAGTGTGTGTAGGCACCGGCGTTTAGAATGATGGCGTCACAGTCCTCGCGGGCCGCGTGGATGCGGTCAATCAGTGCCCCCTCCGAATTGGACTGGAACACAACACATTCCATGCCGTTTTGCTGGCATTTTGTGACCACTTCGGCGTTAATAGAGGCCATAGTATCACGACCGTAAATGCCCGGTTCGCGCTCCCCTAATAGATTCAGATTGGGGCCGTGCATGAGCAGGATTTTTTTCATCAAAATTCCTCCGTTCCAAATAAAGGTATCGCAGTTATTTTTATTATAGCATGGACACAGGGGCGCGGCAAATGAAACTGAGATGAAAAGCTGGATAGCGGTCTAAAAGTTGCCCGCTGTGCATAGGATAGCGCCAGAGAGGAGGGGCAGGAGCCATGAGGTTTGGTGGAAAACGAATGTTGTGTGCCTTGCTGTGCGTGGGTCTGCTGTTTTCGCAGGCAGCGGCTTTGCCTGAGATGGGGGCACTGAAATCTAAGGCGGCGGCGCTGTATGCCGCGGATGGGACAGAATTGTATGCATATCATGCCGATGAACAGTTGCAGCCGGCATCCGTGACCAAAATTATGACCATGCTGCTGGCAATGGAGGCGATTGACAGCGGCAAGGTTGCATTAAGTGACATGGTGACCGGTTCGGCGTATGCGGCATCTATGGGCGGTACACAGATTTGGCTCAAAGAAGGCGAACAGCTCACACTGGATGAAATGCTAAAAGCTATCGCAGTTGGTTCGGCAAATGACTGTGCGGTTGCGGTTGCCGAGCACTTGGCAGGCAGTGAACAGGCTTTTGTTGACCAGATGAACCAGCGCGCCAAAGAATTGGGGTGTACGGGTACAACCTTTGTCAATGCCAATGGGTTGGACGCAGACGGACAAAAGACGCTGACGACCGCGCATGATTTGGCACTTATCTCGGTGGAACTGCTCAAGCACCCCAAAATCATTGAATACACCAGTATCTGGATGGATACCATTCGCAACGGGCAGTTTGGACTGGCAAATACCAATAAAATGCTGCGCAAGTACGACGGTATGATAGGTTTGAAAACCGGATACATTTCACAGGCAGGATTCTGCATTTCGGCGGCAGCCCAGCGGGAGGGGCTGACCTTGATTGCCGTGGTCATGGCGGCACCGGATAAAGATACCCGCACGGCAGATGCCAGCCAGCTATTAAACTATGGCTTTGCCAATTTTGCGGCGTATACGCCCGACGTATCGGCCGCGTGTGGAGATTTGCCGGTCATTTTGGGTAAGTCTGAAACGGTTGGTGTGATGTGTGACGCGCCCAGCACGTTGACGGTGGAAAAGGAAAAAGTCGGTCAAATGTCGGTGACCTATGAGCGCCCGAAAAGCATTGCGGCGCCCGTGATACAGGGGCAACAGATAGGCGCTGTTCGAGTTTTGGACGGCGACGGGCAGGTCATGTGTGAGCTTGCGCTGCGTGCGGCAGCCGACGTGGAAAAACAAGGGTTCTGGGATTTGTTTGGCGCGCTTTGCCGCTCGGTCAATGGGATGGAATAAAAAACCAAGGAAAAAACTTTTGCAATTTGCTAAAAAAACAGCGCGAAGCGGTTGTTTTTTTGTATAAGGTATGATACCATAAATACAACCTCATTGGGTTCGCACCATAGGCAAAACCTGTGGACGAATTTGAACTAGGCTAGGAGGAAGTTACAATGGTAAAACTCATTATGGGCGGCGCCGGTACCGGTAAGACCAAGACCATTATTGAACTGGTAAACGCTGCGGTTAAGGAAGAAAAGGGCAGTGTTGTGTGCATCGCAAAGGGCGACAAGCTCAAGTTCGATGTCTCGCATGATGCACGTCTTATCAACGTCAGTGATTATTCGGTCAATAGTTACCCCACTCTGCTGGGCTTTGTCGCAGGTCTGCACGCAGGCAACTATGATATCTCCAAGGTATTCATTGATGCGCTGTATAAGGTTGTCGATTCCAAGGACGCAAGCGAGGCAGAAAAGTTCCTGCTCGAATTGGATGCGTTCTCGGCTAAGCACAGCGTAGATTTTGTTACCGCGCTGAGCGAAGAAACCATTCCGGCTACCGATGTGATGAAAAAGTATCTCTGATAACGCGCCGACTGTATGAGAAAGTCTCTTACATATTTTGGAAAAAAGTATCACAATTCTGGGTACTTTTTGAAATGCGTATGGAGATGAAACCGAATGGTGTATACCAAGAATTGACGTAATCGACAAGATTGCGTCAATTTTTTTATATAAGTATGATGGAAGGTGCATAAATACCGAAAAAGTTTTTGTGAAATAAGGTAAAGGGCTTTTGTTTTTGGGCAAACTTCGGTATAATGAATATCAGGTGAGTGGGACTGCTTGTCCTGCGCATCGAGCGTTCGAGAAAGGCGGCAACCGCACATGCGTACCCAAAAGAACCGTACCCTTTGGCAATGGCTTGCGCTGGCAGGTCAATTGGGATTTGCGCTTGTCACCCCCATTATTGTGTGCACAGCGGCGGCCTATTGGCTGGCACAACGGTTTGCACTCGGAAGCTGGGTGGTTATCCCAGCCATTTTTGTGGGGCTTGGCGGTGCGGCGGTGTCCTTTCTCAAAGTCGTGCGCCTGGCGCAGCGGGCTGCACAGAAACAGGAGGATGAGGATGCCTGATTATGCCATTGTGACCGACGAACTGCATCGGCTGACCGTGCGGGTGATTCCGGTCGGGTTGGTTATCTTTGGCTTGCTCGTGCTGCTTGGGCAGCCGCTCGGGCAGGTCGCCTTGGGTGTTTTTGCCGGAACGGCTTTCGCACTCTGGAATTTTTATCTGATGGGACGCAGCGCAGTGCGTGCGGCCTGCCAGACAGACCCAGCACGCGCAAGCAAAATCGTTTCGCGCTCATACGCAAAGCGATATGCTTTGACCGCTCTGTTTCTTCTGGCTGTTGTTTGGACGGGCTGGATGAGTGTGCCTGCCGTGGTTTTACCACTGTTTTCCCCGAAAATCACCTTGATGATTTCAAATTATTTTGGAAGAAAGGAGGAAAACCACAAGTGAACACAGATATTACTGGTGCCCGCGTCTATTGGGAGTCTGATTTTTCGCTTCCGCTGTTTGGGCATATCTCCATCACCGAAACCATGGTCAATGCCTGGATTGTCATGCTGATTATCCTTGCGCTGTGCCTGTTCTTTACCCACAATCTGCAAAAAATCCCCAAGGGAAAACAGGCGCTCATTGAAAAGGCCATCACGATGGTGGACAATCTGGTTGAACAGAATATGGGCAAGAGCTGTCTGAGCTATGCACCCTATATCGTGACGCTGATGCTGTCATCGGTTTTGGGTTCGCTGGTGTCGCTGATTGGACTGCGCTCGGTTACCGCCGACCTCAACACGACGCTTGGCTGGGCATTGATAACCTTCGCTATGATTCTTTACGCCAATATCCGCTATAAGGGTCTGAAGGGTTATCTGAAAGGATTCCTGGAACCCATTCCCGTCATGCTTCCGCTGAACATTTTGAGCGAGATTGCAACCCCGGTTTCCATGAGCTTCCGTCATTTCGGTAACATTGCCGGCGGTATGGTTATTTCGACCTTGCTCATGGGTGCATTGGCGGCACTGTCCACGGCGATTCATTTGCCGATTCCGCTGTTGCAGATTGGTATTCCGGGCGTGCTGTCGCTGTATTTCGACTTGTTCTCCGCCTGCATTCAGGCATTCATTTTCAGTATGCTGACTATGGCTTATGTCGGCTCCGCACGCGAGGCATAAGCAAACAAACCAAGTTTTTCTCATGCGCAATGTGTGCGTGATGATAAAAGAAAACCGTTTAGGAGGAAAGAAATTTATGGATCCGAAAGCATTTGTAGCAGGTATGTCCGCGCTGGGTGCTGGTATGGCAATGATTGCCGGCCTTGGCCCTGGTATTGGTGAAGGTTATGTCGCAGGTCAGGCCTGCTCGGCAATCGCACGTCAGCCTGAGGCACAGTCCGACGTTACCCGTACCATGATTCTTGGTATTGCAATGGCCGAGTCCACCGGTATTTACGCACTGGTTATCGCGCTGATTCTGATTTTTGCAAACCCGCTCGTTGGCCAGTTCTAATCAGGTCACAGACAGCGAAAGACCAAAACTTCCATCACGGAAGGAGGAAAACCAGTGGAAGGATTGACTCGGGCATTTGTTGATTTGAACCTTTGGTCGCTGTTCGTCACCATCTGCAATACACTCATTACGTTCCTGATTGTCAAGCATTTTCTGTTTAAGCCGCTGCGCAAGGTGCTGGAGGCGCGTGAACAGGAAGTGCGCGATTTGTATGCCCATGCGGAGAATGACCGCCGCGAAGCCGAAGCGATGAAGCGCGACTACACGGTGTCCATCTCCAACGCCAAGCAGGAAGCGGCTGAGATTGTTTCGAGCGCGCAGAAGCGCGCCGAGCAGCGTGCCGAACAGATTGTGCATCAGGCCAATCAGGAGGCTGCGGCAGCCAAGCGGCGTGCCGAGGAGAACATTGAGCAGGAACGCAAGAAGGCAATGAATCAGATGAAGGATGAAATTGCCGACTTGTCTGTGCTGATTGCATCCAAGGTGGTCGAGCGTGAGGTCAAGCAGGACGACCATAAGCGTTTGATTGACGAATTTATTGATAAGGTAGGGTGAGCGCGTGGCAACGGTTGTCAGTGAGCGCTATGCGCTTTCCCTCTATGAGGTGGCGAAAGCCGAAAACCTCGCTTCGGAAATGTGCGATGAACTGTCGGCAGTTTCCGAACTTTTCGTGCAGTACCCCGATTATCTCAAGGTGCTGACCACCCCGTCTATCGGTTTCCCTGAAAAGCGGAAAACGGTGGAAACGGTGTTTGAAGGTCGTGTGCATCCCTATCTGCTCAACTTTTTACTGCTTTTGACCGAAAAGCGGCGTATTGGGATGATTCATGAGATGGCGGAAGCCTATCGTGACCTTTACTATCTGGAAGCCGGTATTTGTGCCGTGACCGCTGTGACAGCGGTTGCGCTTGACCCGGAACAGATGGAAAAATTAAAACAAAAAATGGCTCAGGTGACTGGCAAACAAATCGTCCTGAAAAATCAGGTCGATGGCAGCGTATTGGGCGGTGTTTTGGTGCGCATCGAAAATAAGCAGATTGACGACACCATCAAAACACGCCTGAATGACCTTGCCACCAAACTGGGTCAAATAATTGCGTAAGGAAGAAGGTGACTTCATGGATTTACGCCCTGATGAAATCAGTACGATAATCAAACAGCAGATTACCAATTACCAATCGCAGATTAAACTGCAAAATGTTGGTACGGTTGTATCGGTTGGTGACGGTATCTGCCATATTCATGGTTTGGAAGACTGTATGTCCGGCGAGATGCTTGAATTTGACGGCGGAGTATACGGTATGGCGCAAAACCTGGAGGAAGACCTGGTCGGCGCCGTATTGCTTGGCTCAGACCAGGAAATCCGCGAGGGTGACACCGTGAAACGTACCGGCCGTATCGTAGAAGTACCGGTCGGTGAAGCGATGCTGGGTCGCGTCGTGGACGCGCTCGGCAGCCCGATTGACGGCAAAGGCCCGATTGACGTGACCGAACACCGTCCGATTGAGTGCCCGGCGCCCGGTATCATCGAGCGCAGCCCGGTTAATGTACCGCTCCAGACCGGTATTAAGGCGATTGACTCCATGATTCCGATTGGCCGCGGACAGCGTGAGCTAATCATTGGTGACCGTCAGACCGGTAAAACAGCCATCGGTCTGGACACCATTATCAACCAAAAGGGAACCGGTGTTATCTGTATCTATGTTGCCATCGGACAGAAGCGTTCGACGGTTGCACAGGTAGCAGAAACACTGGCTGCAAATGGTGCGATGGATTACACCATCATCGTTGCCGCAACGGCATCCGAGTCCGCACCGCTTCAGTATATCGCGCCCTATTCGGGCTGCTCGATTGGCGAATACTTCATGCACAAGGGCAAGGATGTTCTGGTTATCTATGATGACTTGTCCAAGCATGCAGTCGCTTATCGTGCACTCTCTCTGCTGCTCCATCGTCCGCCAGGACGTGAAGCATACCCCGGCGATGTATTCTATCTGCATTCCCGTCTGCTCGAACGTGCCGCCAATCTGGCACAGGGCGGTTCGCTGACCGCGCTGCCTATCATCGAGACACAGGCCGGCGACGTTTCGGCATATATCCCGACCAACGTTATTTCGATTACCGACGGTCAGATTTTCCTCGAAACCGAGCTGTTTAACATGGGTGTACGTCCGGCGGTTAACCCCGGTATTTCGGTTTCCCGTGTTGGTGGTAATGCACAGATTAAGGCAATGAAGAAGGTTTCGGGTACCTTGAAGCTGGCATATTCTCAGTACCGTGAGTTGCAGGCATTCTCGCAGTTCGGTTCTGACCTCGATGCCGACACCAAGGCACGTCTGGCACAGGGCGAGCGCATCGTAGAAGTGCTCAAGCAGCCCCAGAACAGCCCGGTTCCGGTTGAAAAGCAGGTTGTCATTATCTATGCCGTTGTCAACAAGTATCTGCTTGATGTGCCGGTTGAGTTGATTGCACAGTTTGAAACCGAACTGTTTGCTTACCTTGACAGCAATCACGGCGATATTTTGGATTCTATCCGTCAAACCAAGACCATCGACGGTGTGCAGGACACGCTTCCCAAGGCGATTGAGGCGTTTAAGACGAAATTCCTCAGCGAGCACTAAAGGAGGCGTTTTGCAATGGCTTCCGGCAACATGAAAGATATTAAGCGGCGTATCCGAAGCGTCGAATCGACCATGCAGATTACCAAGGCAATGGAGCTGGTCGCATCGAGCAAGCTGCGCCGCGCCAAAGAGCGCGTAGAGCAGGCAAGACCGTACTTCTATGCGCTGCAAGAAACGGTTGCACGCATCCTGCGTGAAAACCGTTTCTCAAGTGTGTACACCGACCGCCGTGCAGTCAAAAAAAGCCTATTCCTTGTCATTGCGGGCGACCGCGGTTTGGCAGGCGGCTACAACTCCGGCGTGCTCAAACTGGCGACAGCCGAGATGGAAGGAAAGCACGCGGCGGTTATCACCATCGGCAAAAAAGCGCAGGAATATTTCGGCAAGCGCGACTATGAAGTGCTGGCCGATTATCCGGGCATTGCCGAACATTTAGATATTGCGGATACCCATCCGATTACCGATGACTTGCTTGCGCGCTATCGCGCGGGCGAGATTGATGAGATTTGTCTGTGTTATACCGCGTTTGTCTCGCCTATGACGCAGGAACCGCGCATGGTTCGGCTGCTGCCGGTTGACCCGGCACAGGCTGGCCCCGGTGAAAAGCGCGCAATGGCCGAGTGTGACCCCTCCCCGGAGGCGGTACTCAGCGCCATTATCCCCGAATATCTGGGCGGCGTGCTGTATGGTGCGGTTGTTGAGTCCTATGCGTCCGAGCAGTCTGCCCGCCGTATGGCGATGGAGTCGGCTTCCGACAACGCGGGCGAGATGATAGAGAATCTCAATCTGTCCTACAACCGTGCCCGTCAGGCGGCGATTACGCAGGAAATTACCGAAATCGTCGCAGGCTCCGGCGCCGTGGGCAGTTAACCCATTTACAGATATTAGGGAGTTTTGCCAATGAGTGAGCAAAATATTGGTACCGTTGTCCAGATTATCGGACCGGTACTGGATATCAAATTTCCTGCGGACGCCCTGCCCAAACTGCTGAACGCAATTACCATCGCCGCCCCGGACGGCCATGTTGTGACCGTTGAGGTCGCGCAGCACATCGGTCAGGACACCGTTCGCTGCATTGCGATGCAGTCCACAGACGGACTGGTACGCGGTATGGACGCGGTCAATACTGGCGCGCCCATTACCGTGCCGGTCGGCAGAGAAAACCTCGGCCGCATCTTCAACCTGCTCGGTGAGCCGGTTGACAACAAGCCCGCTGTCTCCACCGAGGAGCGCTGGCCGATTCATCGCCCGGCACCCGCCTATGAAGACCAGCAGCCGCAGACCGAAATTTTGGAAACCGGCATTAAGGTCGTTGACCTGATTGCCCCCTATGCAAAGGGTGGTAAGATTGGTCTGTTCGGCGGCGCAGGTGTCGGCAAGACCGTTATCATCATGGAGCTTATCAACAACATCGCCAAGCAGCACGGCGGTATTTCGGTCTTTACTGGTGTTGGTGAGCGTACCCGTGAGGGCAACGACCTGTACAACGAAATGCAGGAATCGGGCGTTATTGATAAGACCGTTCTGGTTTATGGTCAGATGAACGAGCCGCCCGGAGCGCGTATGCGCGTCGGTCTGTCCGGTCTGACTATGGCCGAATATTTCCGCGATGTGGAAGGTCAGGACGTACTGCTGTTTATCGACAACATTTTCCGCTTTACCCAGGCGGGTTCAGAGGTTTCGGCGCTGCTCGGTCGTATGCCGTCCGCCGTTGGTTATCAGCCGACGCTGGCAACCGAAATGGGCGCGCTTCAGGAGCGTATTACCTCGACCAAGAAGGGTTCGATTACCTCGGTTCAGGCCGTTTATGTGCCTGCCGATGACCTGACCGACCCGGCTCCGGCGACTACGTTCGCCCATCTGGACGCAAAAACCGTTCTGTCCCGTCAGATTGCGTCGCTTGGTATTTATCCTGCGGTTGACCCGCTCGATTCGACCTCGCGTATTCTGACAGCGGATATTGTCGGCAAGGAACACTATGAGGTTGCCCGCGCGGTGCAGTCTATCTTGCAGCGCTATAAGGAACTTCAGGATATTATTGCAATTTTGGGTATGGACGAACTGTCCGATGAGGACAAGCTGACCGTTGCCCGTGCGCGTAAGATTCAGAACTTCCTGTCGCAGCCGTTCCATGTTGCCGAGCAGTTTACCGGCATGGCTGGTAAGTATGTTCCGGTCAAGGAGACAATCCGCGGCTTTAAGGAAATCCTGGAAGGCAAGCACGACGACTTGCCGGAGTCGGCGTTCCTGTTCGTCGGCACCATCGAGGAGGCTGTGGAGAAGGCGAAGAAGGGAGCATAAGTTATGGCTACCTTTCATTTGCGGGTATTGACCGCCGAAAAGTCCTTTTTTGAGGGCGAAGTTGACCGCTGCATTGTGCGTGCGGCCACCGGTGATGTCGGTATCCTGCCAAATCATACGCCGTATCTTGCACCGCTTGGCATCGGCGGCCTGACCATCTATCAGGATGGAAAGCCGCGTCTGGCTGCCGTGGCGCATGGTTTTCTGGAGGTGGGCGGCAATCAGATGACGATTATTGCCCGTACCTGCGAGTGGGCCGATGAAATCGACCTGCATCGCGCAGAGGAAGCCAAGCGCCGTGCGGAAGCGCGTGTGCAGGCGCAGAGAAGTCAAAAGGAACTGGATATCGCACAGATTAAGCTGAAAAAGGCAATCAACCGTATTCGGATTGCCCAGAAATAAGTTCCGATTCGTTTATTTGAACGAATAGAGGGTACTCAGGCATCTGGGTACCCTCTCCGTGCAAGTTTTCATAGGAAAGGAAGTGTGTCTGGAATGGATGGAATCAGTTCGTCTGTAGCACAGTACAGCATGGCAAGCAGCGGCGCAGCGCTGCAACAACAGGTTAGCTTGTCGGTCGCAAAAAAAGCGATGGATACGGCTGAATCACAGGCCCAGACCCTAATCAACGATATGTTGCAGGGAGTCAACCATGCAAATGGATTGGGCAATCTGGTCGATGTGCTTGCCTGAAATCTGCACGGAGAGGGGCGCGGCATTTGCCGTGCCCTTTTTCATAAAATGACAAAATTGCAAACAAAAGGAGACACCCAAGGTGTCTCCTTTTTGTCGGTTTGTACCGTTTTTATCATCAGAGCTTTTCAAATTTGCTTGCCGGTGCGCGGCAAATCGGGCAGCGGTAATCTTCAGGCAGTTCTTCCTTGGGATAGATATAACCACAAACCGTGCATTTCCAGCCGATTTTTTTGTCCAGTGTGCGGAAAACTGGCGCAGTGGACGGCGCTTCATTGCCGCGCGCATTCCATTGCCGCACGGTCATAACGGCATCAGAGGACAAAGACTCGGCATCGACCACTTCGAGCAGATAAAGGGTGTGTGTGCCTGCGTCCAGATGGTCAACAACGCGGAACGAGATGCGGGCAACCATGCCTTCTTTCAGATAGGGGCAACCTTGTGCATCTGTCTGGGTATCAAACTTGGAGAATTTATCAATTGCACGGCCAGATTTATAGCCGAATTCATTTAAGATGGTATCCGGACAGGAAGCGCCGATAAGCGTGATGGACAGAATTCCGCTTTTGTCAAGCGCTTTCTTGGTTGCGCTCGATTGATTGAGCGCGAGGGAGAACTTTTCCGGACTTGCGGAGGTGACTTGGGACAGGGAATTGACAATGCAGCCATAGAATTTGTTGTCCGCACAGGTGGAGGCCAGATACAGGCCGTAATCAAATTGGTCGAGAATTGCACGGTTCATAAAGATACCTCCCGGTAAAAAGATGAATAATTGAGAATGAATATCTTTTTTATTAGTATAGCACAGGAGGATACAAAAGAAAAGGGAAGAACGACCAAAAAAATGGGTCATAAATTGGGACTTTTGTGCAAAAACGGTTTGATATCTTTAAAAGATATTGTGCCAAGAAGGAAATTCTAATTCGGATAAATGCCGCAGCATACCGGTGAGTTCGGCAACTTGAAGGCGTGTTTCGTTCAGGTCGTTGTTTTGCGCGGCTTGAATGGCACGGCGGTACAGGTTTTCAATCTGGTCAATCTCATTGTGGCGAATCAAGGCAGCTAACACCGGTTTGTGTGTATTCCAACGCGCAAAACACATTTGTAACACAACGGCATCGGTCTGCCCGGATACAGCGGCCGACAGTTCATCGGTTGCCCGTGAAACCGCCGTATATTCGACAAAACAGCCGATAATCAGCCCCAACAGAAGAGCACAGGCTACCAACAATCGTTTCATGGCTTCTCCTTCCTCTGAATAAACTGGTTGCCACAATCATCCAACGTCATCAAAAAGATGTCTTTCATACTGCTGACGTGTGCTTTTTTGATGCGTTTTTCCAGGTCATCCAGTGTCAAATTGAGTCGGCGCAGATTACCCAATACTGGTTTGCCGTCGGTGACAACCAAAAACGGAACACCGGTTTCTGGCGGCTGTAATCCCATCAATCCAGCCGTGACCGGTTGAGCGTCCGGTTTGAGTACATAAGATAATTGACCGTTTGGTTCCAGAACGCCGTACTTGACATCCGCCACCGATTGAATGTTGTTTTGCCGCAGCGCTTCGATGATTTCATCGGTTGTGATGCGTAAATCATGCAGTTTGGCCTCATCCACCTTTCCGTTATAAATCAGCACGGCAGCGCGTCCGTTTACAACCCGGCGCAGACGGCGGCTTTTGAGACACAGGAAAGAAATAATAATTTCAATGGACACCAACACACCAATCGGAATCAATCCGGCGGTCAGCGGTACGCCCAAATCCTGCATCGGAATCGCGGCCAATTCGGAAATCAAAATGGTGATGACCAGTTCCGATGGCTCCAGTTCTCCTATCTGCCGCTTGCCCATGAGCCGCATGGCACAGATAACCGCAACATACAAAATCAGGGTGCGCACAAGTGAAACGCTCATAAATGTAGGGGCCTCCTTTTGTCTGGAATTTCTGATTTATTCTTTCCGGCACACAAGAAAATTATGTATATTGTAGAAAGATTTTCGTTGACAAAAGTGTAAAAGGATTTTATAATGGGAACATACACATTGAGAAAGCAAACAGTGTAAACGCGATGAACGGGACAGTAACCCCGGACCTCTTTCAGAGAATCGTCGGTTGGTGCAAGACGGTAGAGGAATGGTGCGCGAACAGTCGCCCGCGAGCGGCTCAGGGGAATCCTTCGGGTAGTAGTCTGAGACGGTGCCGCCGTTACCGGTATAGCATAGAAGATTTGTCTATGCGCGGAGAGGTCGTCTGTTGAGACGGCAAGCAGAGTGGTACCGCAGAGAGCCAGTTTTCGGGTCTTTGTCTCTTGCAAAAGAGGCAAAGACCCTGTTTTTATATCCAAATGAAAGGTGAGACGGCAAATGAGACTGAATGGTTCACAGATTTTGTGTGAAGCCCTGATTGAACAGGGGGTTGACACAATTTTCGGCTATCCGGGCGGCGCTGTCCTGAATATCTATGACGCGCTGTATCATTATAGTGACCGCATTCGCCATGTGCTGACCGCTCACGAGCAGGGCGCGTCCCATGCGGCAGATGGTTACGCGCGTGCGACTGGCAAAACCGGTGTCGTGCTGGCAACTTCTGGGCCGGGCGCGACCAATCTGGTAACCGGTATCGCGACCGCGTACATGGATTCGGTGCCGATGGTTGCCATTACCGGCAACGTCGGTGTTCCGCTGATTGGTAAGGACTCGTTTCAGGAAGTTTATATCGCTGGTATTACCATGCCGATTACCAAGCACAACTTTGTGGTCAATCATGTAGAAGAATTGGCTGATACCGTGCGCGAGGCATTCCGTATTGCGCAGAGCGGCAGACCGGGGCCGGTGTTGATTGATATTCCCAAGGATGTCACCGCGGCGGTGTGCGAATTTACCAATAAACCGGTGGAACCGATTGAGGAAACCTACGAGATTTCCGAAGCCGATTTAAAACGCATTGCGGCTGAAATCAATGCAGCCGAGCGTCCGGTGATTTACTACGGCGGCGGTATCGTTTCCTCACAGGCTTGTCAAGATTTGGTTGCCCTGATGCACAAGGCTGATATTCCGGCAACTGGCAGTATGATGAGTTTGGGCTGCGTGCCCACCGACGACCCGCTGTATCTGGGCATGATTGGTATGCACGGCAAGGTTTCTGCCGGTTGGGCGGTTGACCGTGCTGACCTGCTGCTGTCCATCGGTGCACGCTTTTCTGACCGCGTAGCGACCAACACAAACCGCTTCGCTCCGGATGCGCGTATCATCCATATTGATATTGACGCGGCAGAAATCAATAAGAATATGCCGGCGGATGATTTTCTGGTCACCGATGCCAAAACATTCCTGTCAGGTGTACTGCCCTATGTGCAGCCAGCCAAACACGATGCTTGGAAAGCCCAAATTGAGGATTGGCGTACACGTCTGGACTATCATCCCCAAGATGCAGAGGATTGTTTACATCCGCACCAGATTGTGCAGATTTGCACCGAGCTGGGCGGGGATGACCTGATTTTTGCAACCGATGTCGGACAGCATCAGATGTGGGCGGCGCAGTATTGCGGACGCAAACATTCGCGTCAGTTCCTTTCGTCCGGTGGACTGGGTACAATGGGCTTTGGCTACGGGGCAGCGATTGGCGCCAAGATTGCAAAGCCCGATAAACCGGTCATCCATATTACTGGTGATGGTTCGTTCCATATGAACCTCAATGAGCTTTGCACGACAGTTACCTATGACTTGCCTATTGTGACCGTGATTATGAACAATCAGGTTTTGGGCATGGTACGCCAGTGGCAGACCATGTTTTATGACAAACGCTATTCAGCTACGACACTGGAGAGAAAGACCGATTATGTGAAACTGGCCGAGGCGTTCGGCGCACAAGGGTTCCGCTGCACGACACCGGCCGAGCTGCGGGAAGCACTAAAAAAAGCGCTGGCACACCACGGCCCGACGCTGATTGACTGTGTGATTGACCGCGACGAGCGCGTGCTGCCCATGATTGCAGCTGGCGATGATATCCGAAACATTGTGGCCGATTAAGGAGGCAGAACCATGCAAAATATGCAAAAATATATTGTTTCGGTTCTGGTAAAGAACCATGCAGGCGTTTTGGCACGGGTTGCCAGTCTGTTCGGCCGCCGTGCGTTCAACATTGATTCGCTGACCGTTTCGGCCACCACAGACCCCACCATTTCGCGTATGTCGATTATTGTTACGGCTGATGAAAAGATACTCGAACAGGTGATGAAGCAGGTTTCCAAGCTGTATGAAGTGCTTTGGGTCGAGCAGCTTTGGGAAGAGGAAAGTTATTGCAAAGAATTGGTTTTTGTCAAGCTTTCTGCACCCGACGCACTGAGCCGGGATGCCATTCGAGAAGTGGCTGAGGTCTACAACGCAAGTGTTGTGGAAGCGGTCGGCAATGCCATGATTGTGGAACTGACCGAAGTTCCCAGTCGCATTGATGCGTTTTTGGATGTCATTGCGAATTTTGACGTCATTGAGATGTGCCGTTCTGGTGTCACCGCAATGATGAAATAACCCGTTTTTTATATTTATTTCATATATACATGGACTTTTTTAGGAGGAGATTACCATGGTAAAGATGTTCTACGATGCCGACTGCAATCTGTCGCTGCTCGACGGCAAGACCGTTGCCATTCTGGGCTTTGGTTCGCAGGGTCACGCACATGCAATGAACCTGCATGATTCGGGTGTTAAGGTCGTTGTTGGTCTGCGCCCGGGTTCCAAGCACATTGCAAAGGCAGAAGCTGCTGGCCTGACCGTTAAGACTCCGGCAGAAGCTGCGGCAGAAGGCGACATCATTATGATGCTCGTGCCCGATGAAAAGCAGGCAGATATCTATAAGGATGTGGTTGAGCCCAACCTCAAGCCGGGCAATGTTCTGGCATTCGCACACGGCTTTAACATCCATTTCAAGCAGATTATCCCGCCGGCTGATGTAGATGTTATCATGATTGCCCCCAAGGGCCCCGGTCACACCGTTCGCCGCACCTATGTAGAGGGCGCAGGCGTTCCGGCTCTGGCTTGTGTACATCAGGATGCTTCGGGCAAGGCAATGGATATTGCACTGGCTTATGCAGCAGGTATCGGCGCAGGCCGTGCCGGTATTCTGGAGTCCACCTTCCGCACCGAGACCGAAACCGACCTGTTCGGTGAACAGGCTGTTCTGTGCGGTGGTGTTTGCGAGCTGATGAAAGCTGGTTTTGAAACACTGGTCGAGGCAGGTTACGCACCGGAGAACGCTTACTTTGAGTGTGTGCATGAGATGAAGCTCATCATTGACCTGGTAAATGAGGGCGGCTTTGCAAAGATGCGTTATTCCATCTCGGATACCGCAGAGTATGGCGACTACCGCACCGGTAAGCGCATCATCACCGAGGAAACCCGCAAGGAGATGAAGAAGATTCTGCGCGAGATTCAGGATGGTACCTTTGCTTCCGAGTGGATTCAGGAGAACCGTTCGGGCGGTCGTGCAAAGTTCCTGGCAACCCGTCAGCTGGAAGCAGAAACCCAGCTGGAGGAGACCGGCAAGAAGCTGCGCGGCATGATGAGCTGGCTCAAGAAGTAATGAACGCAATCCAAAGGGACGGACGGCGGTGCCGCCCGTCCCTTTTTCATCGGTATCAACATAAAAGGAGGAAGCCCTTTTGTCTAAGAGAAGTGATAACATTACCGCTGGTGCAGCGCGTATGCCCAACCGTTCTTTGCTGCGCGCGTGCGGATTGACCGAAGAAGAAATGTCGCGCCCCATTATTGGTGTGGTTTCGGCTTATTCGGAAATTATTCCCGGTCATATCAATTTGGATAAGATTGCAGATGCAGTTAAGGCTGGCGTTTCGATGGCTGGCGGCACGCCAGTCGTCGTTCCGGCAATCGGTGTGTGTGACGGCATTGCAATGGGTCATATCGGCATGAAGTATTCTCTGCCGTCCCGTGAACTGATTGCCGATTCGGTCGAAACACTGGCGCAGGCACATCAGCTTGACGCACTCGTACTGATTCCAAATTGTGATAAGATTGTGCCCGGTATGCTCATGGCAGCGGCACGACTGAACATTCCTTCCATTATTATTTCGGGTGGCCCCATGCTGGCAGGTCACTTCGGTGGCGAAGAAATTTCGCTGTCTAAGACCTTTGAGACGGTTGGCGCATACAAAGCCGGTCTGGTCACAGAGGAACAACTGCTGGAATGTGAATGTGGTTCTTGCCCGGGCTGCGGTTCGTGTTCGGGTATGTACACGGCAAATTCCATGAACTGCTTGTCCGAAGCCATTGGCATGGCGCTGCCCGGAAATGGCACCATTCCAGCCGTTCATGCAGCGCGTATTCATCTGGCAAAACATGCCGGTATGAAGATTATGGAACTGTTGGAAAAGGACATCAAGCCGCGTGATATCCTGACTCCCAAGGCATTCCGCAATGCGTTGACCTGCGAAATGGCGCTGGGCTGCTCGACCAACACCGTACTGCATCTGCTCGCGATTGCACATGAAGCCGGTGTCGAGCTTGACCTCAAATTGCTCAATGAATTGTCCTCCAAGGTGCCCAACCTGTGCCATCTGGCACCGGCTGGCCCCCATCACATCGAAGAATTGTACATGGCGGGCGGTATTCCGGCTGTAATGCACGAGTTGACCCGCCGTGACCTGCTTGACCTGACATTGATAACAGCGACCGGCAAGACCGTAGGCGAAAATCTGCAAGGTGTGACCAATCGCAATCCAGAAGTCATTCGCCCGATTGATAAGCCCTATTCGGAAACCGGCGGTATTGCCGTTCTGTGGGGCAATATTGCCGAGAATGGCTGCGTCGTCAAGCGCTCTGCGGTTGCACCGGAAATGATGGTGCACAGCGGCCCGGCGCGTGTCTTTGATTCGGAAGATACCGCGATTGAAGCCATTTACAACGGTCAGATTCATAAGGGTGATGTTGTCATCATCCGTTACGAAGGCCCCAAGGGTGGGCCGGGTATGCGCGAGATGCTCAACCCGACTTCGGCACTGGCTGGCATGAAGCTGGATAAGGATGTTGCGCTGATTACCGATGGCCGTTTCTCTGGTGCATCGCGTGGCGCATCCATCGGTCATGTATCGCCCGAAGCGGCAGCAGGCGGCAATATTGCACTGGTGCATGAAGGCGACACGATTGAAATTGATATCCCCAACAGCCGCGTACATCTGGCGGTTTCGGATGAAGAACTGGCGGCACGCCGCGCTTCGTTTGTATTGCCCGAACCGAAAATTAAAACCGGTTGGCTGGGACGATATGCACGTCTGGTTTCTTCGGCCGACCAAGGTGCGATTTTGCAGTAAAAAAGTGATTAAAATGGGAACGCATGATATGCGTTCCCATTTTTACTGTTTTGCAAACAATTCCCGCACGCCAATCCATAGGAGCAACAGACCGAAACCACGCCGAATGAAAGAAAGTTCTAGCTGAGCGGCAAGTAGGCAGCCGATAATAGAAAACGGGATACCGGCTAGGATGCAGAACAGGCAGGCTTTTTTGTCAATCAGTCGGTTTTTCCAGTGGCTCCACAGGGCAGGTGGTGCGCAGGCCAGAAAATATAACAGGTTCATGCCCGCCGCGCTGCGTTGGTCAATTCCCATAATGCAGGTGAGCCACAACATAAGCAGCGAACCACCGCCGATGCCAAAACCGGACAAGATACCGGTTGCAAGGCCGATTGCCACGGCGAAGATGGTCTGCATCATAACAGGAACACCGCGCGGATACCGCCGTATAGAATCAGCGCACCAAAGGCGCGGCGCAGCCAGATGGTTTTGACCGATTGAAAGATACGTCCAGCAATCAGACCGCCAGCCGCGCCGCCGATGAGGTAGGGGAGTGCGGTAGAGAAAGAAAGAGAACCGTTCATTGCGTACAGGACAACCGACAAGATGGACAGCGGGAAAATGATTGCAACCGAAGTGGCAAACGCGGCGCGCTGTTCCAATTTACACCAACGGGTCAAAAGTGGCACCAGAAACAAACCGCCGCCCGCACCGAATAAACCGTTGGTCAGTCCGGCAAGTGCGCCGGTGCAGAGAAATCGAAATTTTTTGGACATGAAAAATCCCTCCGTGCATAGTATGTACGGAGGGAAAAAGAATATCCTTAGACCTTGCTTGCCCAGTTGCCGGTTGCAGCGGCGGTCAGATAGGCGTTGATAAAGCCGTCAATCTCGCCGTCCATCACCGCATTGATGTTGGAAGATTCAAACGCGGTGCGCGTATCCTTGGCGAGGGTGTAGGGCATAAAGACGTAAGAACGAATCTGGCTGCCCCATTCAATTTTCTTTTGGTCGCCCTTGATATCGGAAATTTTATCGAGGTGCTCGCGCTCCTTGATTTCCACCAGCTTAGAACGCAGCATTTTCATACAGTTATCTTTGTTTTGGAACTGTGAACGCTCGGTCTGACAAGCGACAACAATACCGGTGGGCTTGTGAATCAGGCGCACAGCCGAAGAGGTCTTGTTGATGTGCTGACCGCCCGCACCGGAGGAGCGGAATACCTGCATTTCGATGTCGGCGGGGTTGATTTCAACATCCTGCGAATCGTCAGCAATTTCGGGAATGACTTCGACCGCAGAAAAAGAGGTGTGACGGCGGCCGGAGGAGTCGAACGGGGAAATACGCACCAGGCGGTGTACACCCGATTCGCCTTTCAGATAGCCATAGGCGTTTTCGCCTTCAATCAGGATATCAGCCGATTTGAGTCCGGCTTCTTCACCGTCCTGATAGTCCATGATTTTGTAGGTGAAGCCGTGGCGCTCTGCCCAGCGGGTATACATGCGGTAGAGCATGGAGCACCAGTCCTGTGCTTCGGTGCCGCCTGCACCAGCGTGGAACGACACCAGCGCATTGTTCTTATCATATTCGCCGGTCAGCAGCGTTTGCAGCTTTTGACGGTTCATGCTTTCTTCCAGTTCGGCATAACCGGTTTCCAGTTCTTCCAGCATGGATTCGTCGTTGGACTCAATCGCCAGTTCACATAGAGTAATGAGGTCTTCCCACTGGCTGTACATGCGGTTAAAGGTTTCGATTTTTTCCTTGAGTGCGCCCATACGCGAAACGACTTTCTGAGATGCTTCGGGGTCATCCCAAAAGCCCGGCTGTGCCGATTTCATTTCCAGCTCATCGACTTCGCGGGCAGCCTGCTCCAAACCCAGATTGCCGCGCAGTTCTTCAATTGCCGGTTCCAGATTATTCAGTTTCACCTTGTATTCTTCAAATTGCAGCATTTCTATGCTCCTTTACCGATGGTTTGAAATTTTAGCTTGTCTATTATTATAATATATGGAAGGGGCGGCTGTAAAGAATTTTTCTGCATACACTTGACAATACCCAACAAAGGGTTTATTATATGTATTACATAAAAGGGAGTAGCTCACGCTTGGCGTGGAACGTCACTCGTCAGTACGACTGCATTTCACTGTAGTCCGGTACGTTCCGTAAGTAGCAAGACTTTTATTGCATGTCATCTTTGGTGCAATAAAAGTCTTTTTTTATTGCACACATCAGAAAGGAGTTTTTTCTTATGTCCTCTCTTGTCTCTGTTGTCTGCATTCTTGTCGGCTTTGTGCTGCTGGTCAAAGGCGCTGATTGGTTCGTGTCCAGTGCGTCGGGTATTGCGCGCCGATTGGGTGTTTCACCGCTGGTGATTGGCCTGACCATTGTTGCGTTTGGCACGTCTGCGCCCGAACTAGCGGTCAGTGTGACAGCGGCATTGGGCGGCGCGAATGAAATTGCAGTCGGCAACGTTGTAGGGTCGAACATCTTTAATCTTCTGGTCGTGGCAGGCGGCAGCGCGATATTGTGTCCGCTTGTGGCTGACCGCACGCTGTTGCGTCGGGATTGGCCGTGTTCAACGTTGGCGGCATTGCTGTTGACCGGCATGTTGTTGACCGGCAACAACATCACGCGCATAGAATCTCTTATTTTACTTGTGCTGTTTGCCGGTATGCTGGTTTGGCAGATTCGTGGTACACAGGCACCCGTAGAAACCGGAGCCGAAGAACATCGTTCGGGCTGGGTGCTGGGCTTATTGATTATCGTGGGAATTGGCTGTATTGTTGCAGGCGGTCAGCTCGCGGTCAATGGTGCAACCGGATTGGCGCGTAATTTTGGATGGAGTGAAAGCCTGATTGGACTGACCATTGTTGCAATTGGCACATCCTTGCCCGAACTGGTCACGTCGATTGTTGCAGCACGCCGGGGTGAAAATGAAATTGCAATGGGCAATGTAATTGGCTCGAACTTGTTCAATATTTTGTGTATTTTGGGCTTATCTGCCTTTCTCAACCCCATTTCAGTCGCACCGTCTGCGGTCGTGGATGCTGCATTTTTGACCATTCTTTCGATTGTATTCTGGCTGGTTGCCCGTCGTGGTGTTTTGCCGCGTTCGGCAGGTGTGATAATGGTTGCACTTTATGTGGCGTATACCGGCTATCTAATCGTGAGATAAAAGGCTGGATTTACTGCGAATTTACAAAAAGTTTTTTGGATATCGCAAAACATGTGGTATAATGACTTGGATTCGGTCGTTGTACCGCATGTTTTTTATGCCCTTTTGATAAAATACCTTATGGAACCTTTTCAGATGGGGTATCTTTATGGTATAATATATAGTGGCACATCAATAAATGACAAGTATGCCGTGCGTACACGGCAGTGAATAAAAGGAAGGCTTTATACTATGGCAGGATTACTTGAAAAGATTTTCGGTACCCACTCAAGCCATGAACTGAAAAAGATTTATCCGATTGCGGATAAAGTCATGGCACTAGACGAAACGTACCGTCAGCTCTCAGATGAACAACTGCGCGGCAAAACAGCAGAGTTCAAAGAGAGATACCAGAACGGCGAAAGCCTTGACCAGCTTCTGCCCGAAGCGTTTGCGACGATGCGCGAAGCGGCTGACCGCGTACTGGGGATGCGGCACTATCGCGTGCAGGTCATCGGCGGTATCGTGCTCCATCAGGGCCGTATCGCAGAGATGAAAACCGGTGAAGGTAAAACGCTGATGGCAACTTTACCGGCTTACCTCAACGCGCTGACTGGTAAGGGCGTGCATATCGTTACGGTCAATGACTATCTGGCGAAGCGTGACTCGGAGTGGATGGGCAAGGTTTACCGCTATCTGGGACTGTCTACCGGCTTGGTCATTCATGCCATTCCGCCGCAGGAACGCAAGGCCATGTATGAAGCTGATATCACCTACGGTACCAATAATGAATTTGGCTTTGACTACCTGCGTGACAACATGGCGATTTATATGAATCAGCGTGTACAGCGCGGACATGCGTTTGCCATCGTCGATGAGGTGGACTCCATTTTGATTGATGAAGCGCGTACCCCGCTGATTATCTCCGGTCAGGGCGAAGAATCGACCGCGATGTATCAGTTGGCTGACCGCTTTGCACAGACCCTTTCGGCGCTGCGTGTCAAGGAAGTGGATGCCAAGGAAGAACAGGACGACATCGAAGCCGATTACATCGTGGACGAAAAGGCGCGCACCGCAACATTGACCCCCAAGGGACAGCAGCGCGCCGAGCAGTATTTCCACATTGATAACCTGTCTGACCCGGAAAATACCACGCTCATGCACCACATCAATCAGGCAATCAAGGCGCGCGGTGTTATGCAGCGCGATGTCGATTATGTGGTACGCGATGGACAGATTATCATTGTTGACGAGTTTACCGGTCGTTTGATGTTTGGCCGCCGCTACAACGAAGGACTGCATCAGGCTATCGAGGCAAAGGAAGGCGTTAAGGTACAGAATGAGTCCAAAACGCTTGCAACCATTACGTTCCAGAACTTTTTCCGCCTGTATGGTAAGCTGTCCGGCATGACCGGTACGGCACTGACCGAGGAGGAGGAGTTCCGCTCTATCTATAAGCTGGATGTTATCGAAGTGCCGACCAATCGCCCGGTTATCCGTAAGGACAACCCCGACGCAGTTTATAAAAATGAGCGCGGCAAGATGATGGCGACCATTCGCCGGATTGAGGAGTGCCACGCCAAGGGGCAGCCCATTCTGGTCGGTACGGTTTCGATTGAGAAATCGGAAATGCTGTCGTCCATGCTCAAAAAGCGCGGCATCAAGCACACGGTACTCAATGCAAAGTACCATGAGCAGGAAGCAGAAATCGTTGCACAGGCGGGTAAGCCCTATGCCGTCACCATTGCCACCAATATGGCTGGCCGTGGTACCGATATCAAGCTGGGCGGTAACGACGAGCAGATGGCAGTCGCCACGATGAAAAAGGAAGGCTATTCGGAAGAACTCATCGTCGAGGCAACCGGATATGCGGATACCCAAGATGAAGAAATCATTGCAGCGCGTGCGCGTTACAATGAACTGCTGGAAGAATACGGCAAGCAGGTCAAAAAAGATGCCGAAGTGGTTCGTGCAGCCGGTGGCCTGTATATCTTGGGCACCGAACGCCATGAATCCCGCCGTATCGACAACCAGCTTCGCGGTCGTGCCGGCCGTCAGGGTGACCCTGGTGAGTCGTCGTTCTATATTTCGATGGAAGATGACCTCATGCGTCTGTTTGGCTCCGAGCGTATTCAAAAGATGATGGAGAGCTTGGGCATTGCAGACGATGAACCGATTGACCAGAAGATTTTGTCTGGTGCGATTGAAAACGCACAGAAGAAGATTGAAGGCCGCAACTTCTCGGTTCGTAAACATGTCTTGGAATATGACGATGTTATGAACACTCAGCGCGAAACCATTTATTCTCAGCGCTTAAAGGTATTGTCGGGCGAAGATGTCAGCAGCAACATTCTGTCGATGATTGACACCACGATTGAAAATGCTGTTCATGCCGCCATTGGAGAGCATACCATTATCACGCAGGAAATGATTGAAGCTGTGCGCCATCGCTTCCAAGGAATTTTCTTGGGACAGGATGATTTTGTGTTCACCGATGAGGAACTGGATGACCTGCATACCGATGGTTTGATAAATGAACTGAAAGAGATTGCGCACAAGGCATATCAGGCAAAGGAAGAATCGGTCGGTTCGTCTATTATGCGTGAGTTGGAGCGCGTGATTTTGCTGCGCAATGTAGATGCCAAGTGGATGGACCACATTGACGCCATGACCGAACTGCGAAACGGAATCGGCTTGCGCGCCTATGGACAGCATGACCCGGTAGTTGAGTACAAGCGCGAAGGCTTCGATATGTTCGACGCGATGATTGATGCCATCCGTGAAGATACCGTGCGTATGATTTTCTTGGCACAGGTACGCCGTCAGGAAGAACCCAAGCGTGAGCAGGTTGCGCATGAGACTAGCGCAAGTGGTGCAGATGATGGAAGCGAGATGAAGCCCGAACCGCGCCATGTTGCCCAAAAGGTTGGACGCAATGACCCGTGCCCGTGTGGCAGCGGTCTGAAATATAAGAAATGCTGCGGCAAAGACCAAGAATAAAAATCTTTATTTTGTTGTAAATCCAACAGACAAACAAAAGGATAGCTGATAAGCTGTTCATAGAAGATAAGATAGAAATAAGAAGGAGCGAATCACTATGTCTGCGATTAAAATCCGTGACAATATTTATGCCGTTGGGGCGCGTGACCCCGAAGTACGCATCTTTCACGGTTATGCGACCCCGTTTGGTGCGACTTATAACTGCTATCTGATTTTGGACGGTGACAAGAAAATTCTGGTTGACAATGTAAAGACTGCGTTCACCGAAGAATTTTTCAGCAATATCGAGGAAATTTGCCCGGTTGAATCTCTGGATATCCTGATTCAGAACCACATTGAGCCTGACCACTCCGGCTCGTTCCCGGCACTGTTGGAGCGCTGCCCCAATCTGGAAATCTACTGCACCGCCGGTGCACAGAAGGGCTTGAAGGCTTACTATGGCTGGGAGGGCGCTTGCCATGTCGTGAAGATGGGTGACACGCTGGATACTGGCAAGTATCACTTCCAGTTTATCCCCGCACCGATGGTACACTGGCCGGATTCCATGCTGACTTATCTGCCCGAAGAAAAGATTCTGTTTTCCAATGATGCGTTTGGTCAGCATATCTGCGCTTCGGTGCTCTATGATGATGAACTGGGTGAAGAACGCCTGATGGAGCGCGCACAGGATTATTATGGAAATATCGTGCTGCCGTTTGGTATGCAGGTCACCAATCTGCTGAAAGCGGCTGCGGGTCTGGACATTGAACTGGTTTGCCCGTCGCATGGTGTATTGCTGCGCACCTACATCGGCAAGATGGTTGAAAGCTATACCAAATGGGCGAAGAATGAGACCGACCCCAACAAGGTTGTCATGGTCTATGATTCCATGTGGGGCTCGACTGAGGAGATGACCCGCAAAATCTGTGCAGAGTTTGAGGCAGAGGGCAAGCAGGTACATGTGCATTGTCTGCGCGATGAACATTATTCGGCAGTGATGGGTGATATTGTGGACGCGCACACCATTTGCATTGGCGCTTCTACCCTCAACAATACCATGATGCCGACCGTTGCTGCGTTCCTGACCTATATGAAGGGACTCAAGCCCAAGGGACGTGTCGGATTGGCGTATGGTTCTTACGGCTGGAGCGGAGAGGCAACCAAGGAGGTTGCGGCTGTTCTGGAAGGTCTGGGCTGGGAAGTTCTGCCCATTCGCAAGCAGCTCTATCGCGGCTAAGCGCAAAGAGAATATGTTAGGCGCGCGGCGGTTTCGCCGCGCGTTTTTTAACCGGCCGTAGGATGGGAATAGAAAATGGAAGTTATATTTTTGTTGACCGGTTTTGCAGTTTTTATCTTGGTGGTGCTGTGTATTGGCCGTGTGGTCAGCAGTTGTACGCGCACCGTGTTTGCACCCGAACCGCAGCCAACCAAAGAAGAATTGGAAAAGGCCAACACACGGCGCGCGTTGCCACCGGCCGTATCGGGGCCAGAAACTGCCGAACAGATAGTGGAGCAGGGCAAACAGGTGTTACTGGATTGGATGCGGGCGCTCAATAGTCGAGACAGTACACGATTGCAGACAAGTGCGCCCGCATTATGCCCGATGTTGCAGCAGCAAATTACAAAACAGCAGAAAAAAGCAGAACGGGAACGGTTTGAAGGGGTAAAAGTGTTCGATGCAGTCATCAGCGCCTATGAAACGCAGACCGGCCGCCTGACTTTGAGCCTTTGTGCACAGGCTGTGCATTATATCGCTTACGGCGGGCAGATTGTGCGCGGGCGAGAGGATTTGCCCGAACAGATGCTGTGGGAAATAGACGGCACCTGTCAAGCCGATGGAACATGGCAGGCCGACGCGATTCGGATGATTGCAGAAAAACAAGGATAAGAGGGGATTACGGTCGATGATAACCGAACTTTTTACACAATATGGACATATTTGGCTGGTGGTATTGCCACTGGTGTTTTTGGGGGCGGTTGTGGATTCGGTTGCCGGAGGCGGCGGTTTGATTACGCTTCCAGCTTATATGATGGTATTGCCGCCACATGTTGCCGCGGCAACCAATAAGTTTGCTGCCAGTTTTGGCACACTTTCCTCATTATTACGCTTTTTGAAATCGGGCAAAATTCATTTGCCGGTCAGCATCGCGGCGGCAGTCGGTGCGCTTATCGGTTCCCCGATTGGCACGCAGATTCAGATGTATATTTCGGATGAATGGCTGAACCGGCTGATGTTGGTTATTTTGCCCTGCGTAGCCGTGTTTTTGGTCTTTCGGCGCGATTTGGGAGCCGATGACGCAGTCACGCCGCAAGCATTTAGCACAAAAGTGGCGGTGCAGGCGTTTGGCATCGGTTTTGTGATTGGCGGCTATGATGGCTTGGTGGGGCCGGGCACCGGTACGTTCTTGATTCTGGCCTTTACCACAGTTTTGGGATTCTCGCTGCTGATTTCGTCGGGCTGCGCGAAGGTGGTCAACTTCGCTTCCAATATTTCGGCATTGGTCGTCTATTTGCTGCATGGGCAGGTGCTGTTCGCGGTCGGGATTCCGGCACTATTGTGTGCGATTTGCGGCTATCAGGTGGGGGCGCAGATGGCGCTCAAAGGCGGCGGAAAGGTCGTGCGCAGTCTGATTTTTGTCGTGTTGGGGCTGATGCTGGTCAAGACTGGCTACACAATGGTTTCCCCGCGGCTCATGGCGGCATTTGGCGGGTCATGACCGGGCTTTTGCTGGATTGACGTTGCATTTTTCGACCAATCCTGCTATAATCCTTTTAGGAAAAAATCGTCTTCGGAGGAGAATAACATGAAATTAGGCATTGTGGGTCTGCCGAACGTCGGCAAATCGACCCTGTTTAACGCCATTACCAATGCGGGTGCAGAGAGTGCAAACTATCCGTTCTGCACCATTGACCCCAACGTGGGCATGGTGGCTGTGCCCGACTCCCGGCTTCAGCCGCTGACCGACTTATATCACGCCAAGAAAACAACACCTGCGGTTGTGGAATTTGTAGACATTGCCGGTCTGGTGCGCGGCGCATCCAAGGGGGAAGGATTGGGCAACAAATTCCTGTCCCATATCCGCGAAGTAGATGCGATTGTGCATGTGGTGCGCTGTTTTGAAAATGATAATATCGTGCATGTGGACGGTTCGGTTGACCCGGCACGCGATATTGAGACCATCAATTTGGAACTGATTTTGTCCGACTTGGAGCACATCGACCGCCGATTGGAGCGTGTGCGCAAGGCAGCCAAGGCAGATAAAAAGCTGAATGTCGATGTTGAGATTCTCGAACAGCTCAAGGCGCATCTGGAAGAAGGCAAGACTGCCCGGACGTTCCCCGGCTTTGCCGATGACGATGATGTAAAGCGTGTGCTGAGTGAGTCCGATTTGCTGACGGCAAAAAAGGTCATTTATGCGGCCAATATGGATGAAGCGGGATTCACTGGCGACCAAGCGGAAAATGAACGCCTTGTAGCGGTGCAAAAGATTGCGGATGCAGAGGGCGCAATGGTATTGCCTATCTGCGCGAAGTTGGAGGAAGATATTACCAGTCTGGAGCCGGAAGAAAAGGAAATGTTCCTGTCTGACCTCGGCTTGACCGAATCCGGTCTGGATAGATTGATTCGCGTGTGCTATGACCTGCTGGGTCTGATGAGCTATCTGACGGCCGGTGAGCAGGAAGTGCGCGCATGGACGATTGCGAAGGGGACAAAGGCACCGCAGGCAGCGGGAAAAATTCATACCGATTTTGAACGCGGTTTTATTCGCGCCGAAGTGGTTTCGTTTACCGATTTGATGGCATGTGGTTCACTGGCAGCTGCGCGCGAAAAGGGACTCGTGCGTTCGGAAGGCAAAGAATATGTCATGCAGGATGGCGATGTCGTTCTGTTCCGCTTCAATGTATAAAAAATTAGTTTTGGGGGGCGCGGGCACGTCCCCCTGTTTTCTGTTACGCTGTATCCGATTTGTTATTGTAATTGAACGCCGTTTGGCATAGAATAAAATTGTCTGTATCGAGAATGTACAGATAGGGGAGAGGAGAATATCATGGACGAATCAAATAAAAATATTTCGGTCGACGATATTCTGCGGGAATATCAGACCATGTCCGGTCAGCCGCCGCAGGAGTCTGCGTACCGTCCATTGTCTACAACAATGGAAAATGGTGACCAAGTATGGAGACCGGCACAAAATGAAACAGGATACGATGGGCGCACGGATGCTGGTGCATATTATTCGGGCAACGGGGGGAACGTTGAACCGGTAATGGTACATGCCGCATCGGATACCGGCCGTTCGGCGCGTAAATCGGGCAAAAAAGGTGGAAAACACGGTCGAGAACAGACGGTGTATCGGGAATCGCCGCGGGTATATAATCCCAACGCGGAACGGGAAGCTGCTCAGCAAGGTTCAGACCCGAACAAGAATAAGAAAAAGAAAAAAGGAACTGGCAAAAAGGCAGCCGTTGCAGTTGTGACTGTTGTGGTGCTGGGCGCGGGCGCTGCTCTTGGCTATACATATGCCACGGGCACGGTGTTCCATGGCGTGACAGCCGGAACGGTCGAAGTAGGCGGTTTGAGCCTGACCGATGCAAAGACCAAAATTGAACAGGAAGTGGGAAAAGTTCTGGAGAGCGGAACCATTTCGGTCAATATTGAGGGCAATTCCTATCCGATTGCAGTCAAGGACGTGACCCAAGGCGTAGATGCACAGGCCAGTGCACAGGCTGCGTTTGATATCGGTCATACCGGAAATATGATGGAGCGTGTCAGCGGGGCGTTTGGCGCTTTGCTGGGACAGAAATCTTCGGATATTGTCGTAAAGCTGGATAATGATGCGCTCAATCAAAAATTGGATGAAATCGCCTCGCAGGCACTGACCGAGCCGACCAAGGAGACTTGGACACTGGACGGAACCAATTTGATTCTGACCATGCCCAAGCCGGGTGTCAGCTTTGACCAGGAAAAAGTGAAGGACGATATTTATAAGCAGATTGAATCCATGAACTTTACACCATATGAGGTGGAAACCCAGCTCACAGACCCCGAACCGCTCAATGTGGACACTCTCAAGGCCGAAGTAGATTGTGAAGCAACCAACGCGATTGTAGATAAAACAGACGGCAAGACCATCATTCCCGAACAGCCGGGGATTCAGATGGATGTCGAACAGGCCAAGCAGATTATTGGAGACGGTTCACAGGAGACCTATACCATTCCTGTTACCGTTACGCCGGCAAAAGTGACCAAAGAGGTGCTAGACCGTGCGCTGTTCCGTGATGTATTGGCTTCCACATCGACCAGCCTGAATACTGGAAATGCTGACCGTACCAGCAATGTTACGCTGGCAGCCAAGAATATGAATGGCACGATTTTAAATCCCGGCGAGGAATTTTCCTATAATGGAGTGGTCGGGCCGCGTACCGCAGAGCGCGGGTTCAAAGCGGCTGGTGCGTACTCCAACGGTCAGTTGATTGATGAAGTGGGCGGCGGTGTGTGCCAGCCATCCTCGACTTTGTATATGGCAGTCTTGCGCGCCGATTTGGAAGTCACCGAGCGTTCCAACCATTCGATGACGGTTGCCTATACACCGCTTGGACAGGATGCGACAGTCAGCTACGGCAGTCTGGATTTCAAGTTCAAAAACAATACCGATTATCCGATTAAGCTGGTGACTGTGCGCGAAGGAAGTGAAATGAAAGTCACGATTTTGGGCACCAAGGTCGATGACAAAACCGTTCGGCTGGAGACCGATGTTTTGGAGACGCTGGAACCGCAGACCGTTGAAAAAACAGATAGTTCGCTGTCTCCGGGAGAAAAGAAAGTGGAACAGAGCGCTGTAACCGGGTATAAAACGATTACCTATAAATATGTTACAGTCAATGGACAGACAACCAAGGAGGTTGCCAATCGGTCAAGTTATCGCAAACGAGATAAAGTTGTGTTAGTTGGCCCAGAAGCTCCGGCTAAGACCCCTGCAACAACGCCGTCGTCGGGCACATCGTCGAGCAGCAGCACATCGTCAACCGAAAGCAGTTCGAGTGGGGCTGGAAACAGTTCCAGCAGCACAACCACTGCCAATACCGAAAACACCTCGTCTGCATCCAGTTCCACCCCTTCTGACCCGGAAAGCTGAGTCAACAGAAAGGAAGAAAACTTTGCAGGAAGAAAAAGACATGGATGTCTCTCGTATGAGCATACGGAGGAAAGCAAAAATCATCGCGAAAGAGCGTATTTTGCGTAATCTTTGGCAATCCATGGTAGCTGTGCTCATCTGTGCAGTCCCGCTGGTGCTGGTCACCAGTTTCGCACAGACTTATATGCTTTCAACCGGTCAAATCCTATTGCCGCTCGCATTTTGTGCTCTAGCACTGGTTTTCGTCGTGCTGCCGATGATATATGGGTTGGTTGGATATCTGCTGCAAATTTTGTTCGTTGGGCAGGCATCCTTGACACGGGTGTTCGATGCGCTCAGCAATACACAGATTTATCTGCGCAGTTTGAAATTAGGGGCTTGTCTGTTTGTGCGTATCATACTATGGATGAGTATTCCGTTTGGGCTGTCGGTTGGATATTGCTATGCCTTGCTGCTGAAAAATCCCAATGTGATGCAGGATATTGAGCAGTTCAGCACGGTGGTTACGCAGGTCATGGCTTTTTATATGGTTGTCAGTATCCCATTTACTGCGCGCGTACTGCGGTATGTGGGTGCCTATCCGGTGGCGATGCGTGACCCAAGTGTGGGCGCTTGGCAGGCAACTTGCATCGCAGCGCGTATGCTAAAAGGACATTGGGGCAAACTGATTGTGCTGGTGCTCAGCTTTGTCGGCTGGCAGTTGGTTGGGCTTTGGACAATGGGTATAGGCATGTTGTTTTATTGGGCGTATTTGCTCAGCGCTTTTCTGATGTATTTCTGGTATGTAGAGCGCGCACAGGAAAAGAAAAAAGTGCAGGACACATCGGAACAACAGATGCTTTGACCTGCCTGTTAGAGCTGCGGCTGCCGCTGTACCCATTCGGGTGCAGCCGTGGCCGCCGCTTTTTTATACCTGTAATTTCATGAATTTCCAGGAATTCTATTGATTGCATGTCAAAATTCCGTTATGATATATGTTAGATTGAGTGAATTTAGGAGGAACGAGATACGATGGAAAAAAAGCCTTATTATATCTCTACGGCGATTGCATATACTTCGGCCAAACCGCATATCGGCAATACCTATGAAATTGTACTGGCCGACGCGATTGCACGCTATAAGCGCATGACCGGTTATGATGTCTATTTTCAGACCGGTACCGATGAGCATGGTCAGAAAATTCAGGAAAAAGCCGAGGCCGCTGGCATTACACCGCAGCAGTATGTAGACAATGTAGCTGGTCAGATTCGCCAGATTTGGGACTTGATGAATACAACCTATGACCGGTTTGTGCGCACCACTGACCCGATGCACGTTCAAAAAGTGCAGAAGATTTTTCAAAAGCTCTATGAACAGGGCGATATCTATAAGGGGTCTTATAAGGGCAAATACTGCACACCTTGCGAGTCGTTCTGGACCGAAAGCCAGTTGGTAGACGGCAAGTGCCCCGACTGCGGCCGTCCGGTTGTCGATGCCGAAGAAGAAGCCTATTTCTTCCGTATGAGCAAATATGCTGACCGCCTGATGGAGTATATTGAAACCCATCCCGATTTCATTCAGCCCGAATCGCGCAAAAATGAGATGGTGAATAACTTCCTCAAGCCCGGTTTGCAGGATTTGTGTGTGTCGCGTACCTCCTTTAACTGGGGCGTGCCGGTTACGTTTGATGACAAGCATGTCGTGTATGTGTGGTTGGATGCGCTGACCAACTATATCACGTTCTGTGGTTGGGACCCCGACGGCAACCACGATGAACATTTTAAGAAATATTGGCCGGCAGATGTACACCTGATTGGCAAGGATATCATTCGTTTCCATACGATTTATTGGCCGATTTTCTTGATGGCACTGGGCGAAGAGCTGCCCAAGCAGGTCTTTGGACACCCGTGGCTGTTGGTGGGTGACGGCAAAATGTCCAAGTCGGCAGGCAATGTGATTTATGCGGACGATTTGGTCAAGTATTTTGGCGTGGATGCCGTGCGCTATTATGTACTGCACGAAATTCCGTTTGCAAACGACGGTGTTTTGACCTATGAAATGATGATGGAACGCATCAATACAGACCTTGCCAATGTGCTGGGCAATCTGGTCAACCGCACGATTGCAATGAACCACAAGTATTTCGATGGCAGAATCATGGAGCCGTGTGCCGCAGAGCCGGTTGACGAGGAACTGAAACAAATGGCGCTGGCACTTCCGGCAAAGGTCGAAGCCAAAATGGACGGGCTGCACGTGGCAGATGCCATTGATGAAATCTTTGCTTTGCTGCGCCGCTCCAATAAATATATTGATGAAACTATGCCTTGGGCATTGGCCAAGGATGAAAGCAAAAAGGCACGTTTGGGTACTGTGCTGTATAATTTGTTGGAGTCCATCCGCTTTGCCGCAACCATGCTCAAGCCCTATCTGCCCGAAACAGCGGACAAGATTTTCGCGCAGTTAAATGTAGAGGATAAGGGCGTGGAATCGCTTGCAACCTTTGGTGCGTTGCCGGTTGGCGGCACAGTCGGTCAGGCAGAAATCCTCTTTGGACGCATCGATATCCAGAAGAAGTTAGCGGAAATCTTGGGAGAAGAGGATAAGTCGGCCAAGAAACAGGACAAAAAGCAGGAAAAGGCTGCGAAAAAGGAAGAAAAGAAGTCCAAAAAGGTCGAAGTGCCCGAAGGCTGCATCACCATCGACGAATTTGCAAAGGTTGAGATGACCGTTTGCAAGGTGCTTGCCTGCGAGAACGTGCCCAAGAGTGAAAAGCTGCTCAAGTTCCAGCTGAATGACGGCACCGAAACCCCACGCCAGATTTTGTCGGGCATTGCCAAGTATTACAAGGCAGAAGAATTGGTCGGCAAGACGCTGGTTGCCTGCACCAACCTGCCGCCCCGTAAGATGATGGGTCAGGAATCCAACGGTATGATTTTGTCAGCCGTTCAGGAACAGGCAGATGGAAGTGAATTGCTGCATCTGGTGATGTTGGATGATGCCGTTCCGGCGGGCGCAAAATTGTGCTAATGAAATTGATAAGCGTTTGAGTTTTGGAAAGGGCGTGGGGGTATCCTGCGCCCTTTTCCTGTATGCGGAGCAACGAAAGCAGGGAAAAGATGTATCAATATCAGTATGAAACGCTGTATACAGGCGGCGGGTTCTGGATGAACAATGACACCTATGAACACCGCAAGCTCATTGACCGTTATGCACAAGAGGGCTGGCGTTTTGCCGGTTTTGTGCCCAGTCGTTTTACTGGAAATGGCGGTATCAAAGAGATTGACTTAGTTTTTGAAAAGGAGGTTGGGCAGGTATGACCGTGTTTGACACCCATGCACACTACGATGATGACCGGTTTGACGATGACCGCGATACACTGTTGGCTTCCATGCCCGAACAGGGTGTCGGGCTGATTTTAAATCCCGGTTGCGACCCGGAAACCAGCCGCAAGGCGGTGACATATGCCGAACAATATCCTTGGGTCTACGCGGCGGTGGGCTATCACCCGGAAAATATCGAAGGGCAAAGCGATGAACAAATAGCGGACGGACTGCGAGAGATTGAAACGATGGCGACAAACCCGCGTGTGAAAGCCATCGGGGAAATCGGGCTGGACTATTACTGGTGCAAGGATGCGGGCGAGCGCAAGCGGCAGCAGGAAGTGTTTCGTGCACAAATGCGCATGGCAAAACGCTGTGGATTGCCGGTCATTATCCATGACCGCGAAGCACATTTGGATTGCTTGACCATCGTAGAACAGTATCCCGATGTACCTTGCGTGTTCCACTGCTATTCCGGTTCGGCTGAGTTTGCAAAACAATTGCTTGCGCTCGGCTGTATGATTTCGTTTACCGGTGTGGTGACGTTCAAAAATTCCAAAAAGGCGCGGGAAGCGATTGCACAAATTCCGCTTGACCGTCTGATGATTGAAACCGATGCGCCCTATATGGCGCCCGAACCGTATCGCGGCAAGCGCAATTCTTCCTTGTATGTGCATCGCGTTGCCGAGGCCATTGCAGAGATTAATGGTATTTCGCCCGAAGAAGTCGCCCGTGTGACGCTGGAAAACGGCAAGCGATTTTTCAACATTATTGACCCAATCTCGTGAAACGAAATAGGAAAGTATCTATATGAATTTGCGTTTGGAGACATTTAACCGAAAAGAAGTGCTGCAATATTTGCGCTGGGCGGGAACCGAAATTCCGCCCGAAGTAGATGGATTGATAGATAGCTGCATGGAGGAGACGCTGCGCGTCTCTCAACCGCGGTTTACCTATCGGATTCTTCCGATTGACCGGCAAGCCAAAACGCCTGAACTGGTATTCATCGGGCAGGATGTGCCGCTGATGCTAAGCGATTGTGAGCGCGTGGTGCTGATGGCGGCAACACTGGGCAATGGACTGGAATTGGCAATTCGTCGGGCACAGGTGCGTGACATGGCGCGCGCAGTCGTGCTCGACTGCTGCGGTTCGGCTGCAATTGAGGCGGTTTGTGATGCGGCCGAGCGGGAAATTTTGGCGGCGGTCGGACAATCAGTGTATTTGACCGACCGGTTTAGTCCGGGGTATGGAGATTTGCCGATTTCGCTCCAAGATTCATTTTTACGGCTGGTAGATGCCCAGAAACAGATAGGTCTGACCGTGACTACAACCCATATTTTGACCCCGCGCAAGTCAGTTACTGCAATTATCGGTTTAGCTAATCAGCCGCAAAACAAACGATTCCGTGGCTGTGCCTATTGTTCGATGTTTGAAACCTGTGCCTTTCGTAAGGCTGGAAAAACCTGTGGGAGAGAGTAAAAGAAAACGATGGAAAGAACACTTTGTTATTTGGATGGTGCAATGGGCACAATGCTGCAAAAAGCAGGATTGGAAACCGGTCGCGCCCCTGAAATGCTCAACTTAACCGACCCGGAACAGATTGTGCGCGTGCATCAGGCCTATCTGGAAGCAGGCGCGCAAATTGTCTATGCCAATACCTTTGGCGCGAATCGGGAAAAGTTAGCGCGGGAAGGATTGGAAACCGAACAGACCGTGCGAGCTGGTGTAGACTGTGCCCGAAAAGCGGTGGAAGCATTTTGTGCAGCGCATCCGGACGCACCGCGTCCGCGGGTAGCGCTTGATATCGGCCCTATTGGGCAACTGCTCGAACCATATGGCACACTACCGTTTGAACAGGCGTATGAGATTTTCCGAGAGGTCATTGTGGCAGGCAATCAGGCTGACCTGATTGTGTTTGAAACCATGACCGATTTGTATGAAGTCAAGGCGGGTGTGCTGGCGGCAAAGGAAAATAGTGATAAGCCGATTTTTGTCACGATGACTTTTGAACCCAATCACCGCACCTTTACGGGCTGTTCGGTCGATGCTATGTGTGCGGTACTAGAGGGATTGGGCGTTGATGCCATCGGTGTGAATTGCTCATTGGGACCGGTTGAGTTATACCCGATTGTACAGGAAATGAGCCGTTTGACGGCATTGCCGCTCATTGTCAAAGCAAATGCGGGATTGCCCGACCCTGAAACCGGTGCATACAGCATCACACCAGAGGCGTTTGCACAGGAAATGGCCAAGTTCACTGAGTTGGGGGCGTGCTATCTGGGTGGTTGCTGCGGAACTGCACCGGAGTTTATCAGGGAATTGGTGCAGCAGACACGGGACAAGCAGCCCGCACAGCGCGAAATCACACGGCGGACAGTCGTTTGCACGCCCACTGAAACGGTGGTCGTAGATGGTGTACGCGTGATTGGCGAGCGTATCAACCCGACCGGAAAAAAGCGCTTTCAACAGGCACTGCGCGACGGCGACTTGGATTATATTTTAGCGCAGGCGGTCGAGCAGGCAGACGCAGGCGCCCATATTTTGGATGTTAATGTCGGTTTGCCGGGCATTGATGAAGCGCAGACCATGATAAAAGTGGTCAAGGCTATTCAATCGGTTACCGATTTGCCGCTGCAAATTGACTCGTCCAATGTGGATGCGCTAGAGGCAGGTCTGCGCGTGGTCAATGGCAAGGCGATTGTCAATTCGGTCAATGGAGAACCCGAAGTGCTGGCGCGTGTACTGCCCATCGTCAAAAAGTATGGTGCGGCAGTGATTGGACTTGCAATGGACCAGAATGGTATCCCGGCAACCGCAGAGGAACGCTTTACGATTGCACAGCGCATTTTACAAGCTGCATTAGAACACGGTATCCCGAAAGAAGATGTGTTTATTGACTGTCTGACCTTGACCGTGTCAGCCGAACAGGATAAGGCGGTGGAAACGCTCAAGGCCATGCAGATGGTGCGCGACCGATTGGGGCTGCACTGTACACTGGGCGTATCCAATATTTCCTTTGGTTTGCCGAATCGCACGCTGATTACGACTAGTTTCTTAACATTAGCGATGGCGCATGGTCTGGATTTACCCATTGTCAACCCCAATACCGCAGCGATTATGGATACCATCCGTGCGTTTAATGTTCTGTATAATCGTGACCGAAATGCCGAAGTTTATATTGCGGCCTGCACGCAAGATACTGCCGCGGCAGCAACAACACAAGCACCGGTGACAGAGGAAAAAACAACCTTGCCGCGTGCGGTGGAAAAGGGGCTAAAGGATGAAGCGCGCCGACTGACGGTTAGTTTGCTGGCATCCGGAAAACCAGAACTGGAAATCGTTAATGAATTGTTGATTCCTGCACTTGATGTAGTAGGCGGTCGCTTTGAACGGGGCGAAATCTTCTTGCCACAGCTTATCAATTCAGCAGGTGCAGCGCAGGAAGCATTTGAAATCATTCGTACCGAAATGGCGAAAAAAGGCAGCGGAACGGTGTCCAAGGGCACTGTGATTGTCGCAACCGTTAAGGGAGATATTCACGACATCGGCAAAAATATTGTCAAAACCATTGTGGAAAACTATGGATACCGCGTGATTGACCTCGGACGAGATGTTCCGATTGAAACGGTAGTGCAAACAGCGATTCGAGAAGATGTGCACTTGATTGGATTGTCGGCTTTGATGACGACAACTTTGGCGAATATGGATGAAACCATCAAAGCACTACGCGCCAGCGGTCATCCGTGTAAAATCTGGGTGGGCGGTGCTGTGTTAACGCCAGAGTATGCCCAAAAGATGGGAGCCGATTTTTACGCACGCGATGCGCGTGAATCGGTCGATATTTGCAGAGAGGTATTGGGGTAAGATGGAATTAAGAGAGTATATCAAGCACAAACCACTTTTGTTTGATGGGGCGATGGGCACCTATTTCCGGGCGGTGCATCCCGAAGTGCCGGGAAAATGTGAGCTTGCAAACTGTACAATGCCCAATTGGGTGGCGGAAGTGCACAGGGCTTATCTGGATTCCGGTGCGCGCGCGATTAAAACCAATACATTTGCAGCCAATACCCATGCGCTGGAATGTGATTTTGACAAGGTGCGCACCGTGATTCAGGCCGCATGGAAGATTGCCAATGTAGCGGCAAAGCCTTATCGCGCGTTTGTATTTGCCGATATCGGCCCGATTACCGATGCGGATGGGGAATATAACCGAATTGTAGATGTATTTCTGGAATTGGGTGCAAAAAATTTTCTGTTTGAAACGTTGGCGGATGATGACGATTTATATGGATTAGCGGCTTATATCAAAGCCAAATGCCCAGATGCGTTTTTGATTGCTTCCTTTGCTGCCACGCCGGACGGTTTCACCAGAAAGGGCTTACCCATTCGCGCAATCTTAGAGCGTGTCACCGATTGTCCGCTGATTGATGCGGCTGGTTTGAACTGTGTTTCTGGCCCCAATCATCTGCTTGCGCAGACGCGCGCAAATGCGAACTTGTTTACTAAAGCAAGAGCGGGAACCGATGCCGCGGTACTCAGCGTTATGCCTAACGCTGGGTATCCCACCATTGTGGATGGACGCACTTTTTTTGAAAATCGGGCAGCTTATTTTGCAGCGCGTATGGTAGAGATTGTCGCCGCAGGTGCTAAAATTATTGGTGGCTGCTGTGGCACAACGCCGGAACATATTCGATTGACCGCGGAAGCACTCAGCGAAGAAGAAATTCAGCCCATTGCGGCAAGCAGCCCCCGTCAGTCTATGCCGCGCAACGTACAAAACCGTTTGGCAAACAAGTTGAAAGCGGGAAAGCGTGTGATTGCGGTCGAATTAGACCCGCCAGCAGATGCCAATTTAAAACAGTTTATGGACGGCGCGAAGGCGCTTCGAGATGCAGGCGTGGATGCCGTCACAATTGCCGATTGTCCGATTGCCCGTGCACGGGCAGATAGCTCGATGTTGGCCGCAAAATTGCACCGAGAACTGGGTATCGACCCCATTCCGCACATGACTTGCCGTGACCGCAATATCAATGCAACCAAAGCATTGCTGCTCGGTCTGTCGGCCGAAGAAGTACATAATGTGCTGGTTGTCACGGGAGACCCCATTCCGTCTGCCGAGCGGGATGAAGTCAAAGGTGTTTTTTCCTTTAATTCGGCAGTCTTGGCAGGATACATCAGAGAATTAGGAGAACAGGGGATTACAGCGCCGTTCCGTGTATTTGGTGCATTGAATGTCAATGCGGCAAATTTTGAAGTAGAACTGCGTAAGGCAAAACGCAAGGAAGAACAGGGCGTGGCGGGTTTCCTGACCCAGCCTGTTTTTACCAGCCGTGCGTTTGAAAATTTGATTCGCGCACATGAAGAACTGGACGGCGATATTCTAGGCGGTGTCATTCCGATTGTTAGCCATCGTAATGCCTTGTTTATGAATAATGAGATTTCAGGAATTGAAATTTCCCAAGGCGTGATTGACCGCTATGAGGGGCTAAATCGAGAGCAAGCCGAAGATTTGGCGGTAGAATTGTGTGTCGGATTGGCGCAGCGTATGCAGCCGTATACCGCTGGTTGGTATTTTATTACACCTTTTCAACGTGTCGGTTTAATCACTCGTATTTTGGAAGAACTGAAAAAATCGGATTCGAGCCAAAACGACACAATATAATTGTAAACATTGTGCAAACTGTATCAAGAAACCTTGAATTACTGCATATATTTTGGTAAGATAGAGAAAACATAAACGAACAGTAGTTTAAGGATGTGCTTACATGAATATCATGTTTTTCTTGACGCATAAGAGTGAAGTAACCTATTTGTATGATGATATGGGCTTGAAAGAAGGTTTGGATAAATTACAGGCAAGCGGTTATCATGCTATCCCTTTGATTTCCAGAGAGGGCGAATACATTGGCACGGTCACAGAGGGAGATTTCCTGTGGATGATTTATGAATGTGGCGAATTGATTGGCAGAAAGAAAACCATGCCGCTGCAAATGCGAGATTTACCGCGGCGATGTGATAACAAAGCGGTTGACGCCAACGCGAAAGTGCTGGATTTATTGTCCAGAGCATCCAATCAAAACTTTGTTCCTGTGATTGACGACCGGAATATGTTCATTGGTATCGTAACGCGTAAGAAAATTTTTGATTATTGTAAAGAGCATTTAAAGGTAATGGAATTATAAGCAACGAATGCCTCGGTACGCAATACCGGGGCATTTTTTTGATAAAAAGGTAAAAAAGTCGTTGACAGTGTGGGATTCAGATGCTATTCTATATAAGCTGTCCGTGAGGATAGCGGACAGAGTGGTTTCCAGTCGATGAGTTTTAAAAAGTTTTTTTGAATAAAATTTGAAAAAACGGAAAAAACTTGTTGACAGAGGGAAAACGATATGGTATTATAAATAAGCTGACCGCAAGGAAAGCGAAACCGGAAGAAAAGTTAAGAAAAGAGTCGAAAACGCGGA
>NZ_CALWJM010000004.1 GCF_944381005.1 uncultured Butyricicoccus sp.
ACTACAACAACCACCGTATCAAGGCAAAGCTAAAGGGCTTGCCGCCTGCTCTTCACAGACAACAAGCCCTTTCGGCTACTTGAACAATTTTCCTCCCAAAATATTGTCTAACTTTTTGGGGTCACTTCAAAATAAGATACAGACCTTTTTCTATTTGTGCTTATCAATGAGATTTATATAATAAGACGTTATAAAGGAATCATACAGACTGGTTGGAAATCAGTTTTCTTTCTCCTGTTTCCAACGGGTGAGATTGGGAAAGACTTCCTGCAAAAGTGCAGTTGCCTGCTCAATCGTCATGTCCGGATTGGAATTGGCGAACAATGGCGCGCGGCGGGCAATCATTTCTTCCATCGTACAATTTTCGGTAAAAGTTCCGTTTTGGTAGCAATAAGTACAGTATAGCTGGCTGGGGGAACCATCCGCTTCAGTACCACAAATAGAAGGGGATAGCGGCATCCGGCAGCTTTGACAGAATTTCATGCGTTCCATAATAAACCTCCCTCATTTTGTGTTTTTATGATACCGCTTGGGCGGCTGGTTCGTCAAGTTGAACCACCCTGTTTTTCCATCGCTTCTGCCAGTTTTTGCAGCGCTTTTTTCTCGATACGTGATACATAGCGACACGCCTATTGTAAACGATGCCCTCTAAGAAATCGCCTCCAGCTCGTGGAAGCGGAATTTGATGATGATCTCTTTTTCCTCGGTCAGCTCCACCCGCTCGATGAGGCTGACCAGCAGTTCCCGACTGGTCAGTGCCGAGTCCAGAAACTGTTTCACCAGTGCCTTGGCTTTTTCTTCGGTGTTCACCGGCTGCTTTGCCTGTTCCTGTAGGCTCTTCAGCCGATCTTCCAGAACCGTGCGGTCCATCTTGACCTTCTGATAGATGCGCTGAAAGTCCTCTTCGGAGAGCAGGCCATTCAGCCGGTCCATGTACATCTGATCCAGATTGGTGGTCAGCGTAGTGATTTTGGATTGCAGCGCTTGCATCTCCGCTTCACAGCTTGTTGCCTTGCTAGCGTTCTCCACTGCTTCTTCTGCAATCGGGCGCAGCCGGTCAGGGTTCAGATAGGCCTGGCAGACCTTCCGCACCTTGGTAAGCACAGCTTCATTCACAGTTTCTTCCTTGATGGAATGACAGGTACAGACGCCTGCCTTGGTGAATCGCTGATAGGTCCGGCAGACAAAGAACAGGCGATCTTCACCGGCTGCATTCTTGCGGTTAAGCACCGCCATGGGATAGCCACACTCGTGGCAGAAAATCAGCCCTTTCAAGAGAAAGTCATAGGTCCGGCTTCGGGTGTGCTTGCGGCTATTCACCAGCATCTGCACCTTCTGAAAAGTTTCCGGGTCAATGATCGGCTCATGCGTTCCTTCTACTACCACCCAGTTTTCTGGTGATTGCCTCAGACACTTCTTGGATTTATAGCTGATCTTCACCATGCGTCCCTGCACCATATTGCCGATGTAGGTCTCGTTTTTCAGCATTTCAGAGATCCGCTCACTGCTCCACAGACCAGTGTAGGGACCAGGATTTCCAACCTTCCAACCGCAGTAGGTGGCTGGTGTTGGAATGCCTTCTTCGTTGAGCGTGGTTGCAATTTTACGGCAGCTCATGCCCGAAAGAGCCAGAGCAAAGATTCGCCGTACCACCGGAGCAGCTTCCTCGTCAATAACGATCTTGTTTTTCTCGGTGGGGTTCATTTTGTATCCGTACATGGGCTTGCCGCCGATGAACTGTCCTTTCCGCTGCTTATCCCGCTTGACGCTCTTGATCTTCTTGGAGATGTCCTTCGCGTACATGTCGTTCATGATGGCACGGAATGGGGTGATGTCGTTGGCCGTGGAATCCACGCCGGTGTCGATGCCGTCCAGCAGGGAGATATACCGCACCCGATGTTCCGGAAAGTACCGTTCCATATAGTGACCGGTCATGATGTAATCACGGCCTAAACGGGAAAGATCCTTAGTGATGACCATATTGACCTTTTTGGTTTCGATGTCGTCAATCATCCGCTGGAAACTGGGACGGTCAAAACTGGTTCCGCTCCATCCGTCATCCACATAAGTGTCAAAGACGGACAGCCGGTGCTGTTGAACAAACTCCCGCAGCAAAGATTCCTGGTTCTGGACACTCTGGGATGGTCCTTCGTTTTCATCCTCCTTTGATAGTCTGATGTATAAAGCCACATGGTAGTCCATGGGGTTGCTTATCTCTAAGTACATACCATACCTCCTGAGATAAGCGGCCATTCATCGACATTATTGTATCGTAACTTTTCCATATCCGGCAAGGATGCGGTGAAGATACAGCCGAAAGGACTCTTCCAGAAGCTCCGGCAGTGCTCTCTCGGCTGACTCAAAAACACAACGTACAACAGGGGCGTTTTTCGGCATGGTATCATCCTCCTTTACGATATAGAAAAGAATATGTGTAAATCCGCTATGCATTGCCTGTCCATTGAAAAAGGCATAAAAAAATCGCCACCCGTTCGAGTGGCGATGAGAGTTGCTTACGAAATAGAGGAAGCATTTGCACAGACTGCGTCCCAATCGGATACACCATATCCTCGCATAGAATCTGCTGCAATCAAAACAGCGAATACAAAGGGACGAATCCACTCGTCGCTGGCGCTGCTGAGGATGGATTGTATGGTCAGGTCATCATCTAGCTGCAAGCGGATTTGGAGAAGTTCTTTTTCGGTTTGGAACAATCCCGCAAATTCGTTTGGGGCTTCCTCCTCGATAGAGAACGTCTGTAAGCTGTGCAGGATTTGTGTTGCTTGTTGGTATAGGGAGGTAGTACTGAAATCGTGAATGTCCGGTAATTTCATGTTTTTTACTCCTTTTCAAGAATTGTGTTGATGGTTTCGGAACTTTTCAGTTTGGTTGAAAAATCAAGGTGGACATACAAATCCGCAGTGGTTTGATAAGTGCTGTGTCCCAGCCACTGCTGCACTTCCAGCAATGGAACCCCAGAGGAAATCAAAATCCCGGCACAGCTATGTCGCAGGTCATGAAACCGTATCTTGCGCAGGTTATTTTTCTGCAAAAAAGACTGAAATCGGCGGCTCAACTGATCGGGACGGAAAGGCATACCGTTCTCGTCCAAGCAAAGCCAGCCGTTTTCTCGCTGATACTGGCGTAACAGGGGCAGTATATTTTCTGGAATGGGCAAGGTTCGATAACTTGCCTTTCGCTTCAGTACCTCCCGGTTGTGCACTTTGCTTTTTCCATGCAAAGATGTTTGCGTGACGGCACAGCGAACAGAGAGCAATCTGCGATCCAAATCCAGAGCTTCCCAGCGAAGTCCCAGTACCTCACTGCGCCGCAAACCAAATACAAGAGCCAACGCCACAGGAAGTTCCAGAGTTTGTCCATGGAGTAGATTCAAAAGCTGGGATGCTTCCTCGGTGGAATAGGTCTGCGGTAAAAAATCAGCCTTGCGAGGTTTAGATGCCTGCCTTGCTGGATTTACTTCAATCAGGCCAAGAGCAACCGCCTTTTCTAATGCAGTGTGAATGTTGGCATGATGGCGCAAAACGCTGGTTGGGGAAAGTCCTTTTTGAAGCAGCCAGTCATAATAGTTTGTGATGTCTCCGGTTGTCAGAGCCCGAAGTGTAATCTGCCTTTCTTTAAAGTATGGGATAATGGATTGTTCGACAACCCGACAGTAAGATGCAAATGTTGTAGGTGCTACGGTGGGGCGAATTTGCGCCAGCCAATCTCGCATAAAGTCGGAAAACATGGGCCCATTTTGTAGGTCATGTTGCCGTTCTTTCGTAAAGGCTCTTCGCAGATCCAGCAGCATCGCCTCTGCTCGCCGTTTGTTTCCTTTTTCCTTCAAGTGGGTCGACACCGATTTTGTTCGCCGTTTCCCCGTACTATCTTTGTAAGATAAAATCATCTGCCAATATCCATTTTGCACACGCAAGTGTCCAGCAACCATACATAAAACCGCCTTTCCTAATATTGGTGATCTTATGTTATAATGGCTACTAGGCACAGTGGCAGACGAAGCAGACTCAAAATCCATTACATCTGACAAGGCCGTGGAAAAATCCACGGCCTTGTTTTGTTTCTTCAAAGGGAGCATCACTCAAACGACGCACTATTTTTGATTGATGGAATGAGCGATGCATGATATAATAAAATCACTCTATTTCGATTATGAGGTATTGGAATGAGAAACAAAAAGCCTCCTTTTGAAATCACAAACCAGATGATTGACTATGTAGTGGAAATCGCTGAACTGCTCGGAAGACTGAATGTGACAGATGCGCTTTCTTCAAACCCTACTTTGCGCCGCAGCAATCGAATCCGCACCATACATGGTTCGTTGGCGATTGAGCAGAACACCCTTTCCTTGGAGCAGGTAACGGCCGTACTGAATGGGAAGCATGTCTTGGCACCCCCAAAGGATATTGCTGAAGTCAAAAATGCCTATGAAATTTATGAGCGGCTTGATGAACTTGATCCTTATTCGGTGGACGACCTGTTGATTGCCCATGGTATTATGACTCGGGGCTTAGTCGAGGAATCAGGCATGTTCCGAACACGACCTGTAGGTGTGGTAGACAGCGAAGGACATGTCCTGCATTTCGGTACGCTTCCACAATATGTTCCTGCTCTGGTCATGGAGTTGCTGGACTGGGTAAAGACTAGTGAGGTTCACATGCTCATTCGCAGCTGTGTATTCCACTATGAGCTGGAGTTAATCCATCCCTTTGCCGATGAAAACGGGCGTGTGGGCCGCCTGTGGCATACGCTGCTACTTTCTAAATGGAATCCAGCGTTTGCCTGGCTTCCGGTAGAGTCTATTATCCATGACCGCCAGCAGGAGTATTATGATGCTATCAACGCCTCCAACAATGCCGGAGAGTCCACGGTATTTATCGAGTTTATGCTCTCGGCCATCAAAGCATCGCTCATGGAAGCAATCAATACGAGCAATGAAATGAGCGATGAAAAGATGGATAAGGCAACCCTTCGATGGAAGAAAATTGAGGAATATCTTAAAACTCACGACTATATCATGAACGCCGATGTGCGGGAACTGTGTGGGGTATCGGCTGCGACAGCGAATCGAATTCTAGCAAGTCTTGTAGAAGAAGAAAAATTAAGCAAATACCGTGAAGGCGGACATTGGGCATACCAGAAGATATACGGGTTTTGATTTAACCATTAAGAATGCTGATAAATATTGATGTCTAAAGCTCAAAGGAAGGAGCTATATGATGGATCTAGACGAGGTAAAAAAGACAATACAGAACTTTTTTCAGGAAAATACAGTAACTATTGTTGGGTCAGGACTATCGCTAGCTGAAGGTATTCCGGGTATGAATTCTTTATCTAGTGAGTTGCAACTTAGAATTCCTACAATGATAGCTGATGCAGACGATGTTGACAAGTGGAAAAAAATAAGCTCCGACTTATCTAGTGGAGTCGGCCTAGAACAAGCACTACACAACACTAAGCCCACCTTGGGTTTAGAAGAAGCCATTAGAAAAACTACAGCGGAGTATATTGGAGATGCTGAATGCCTGGTGCTCCAAGATATTATGTTCAAACAAAAGTGTCTGCGTTTTTCCCGATACATTAGTCATTTCAATATTCGAAATAATGGACTGATCGTAATTACCACTAATTATGATCGCTTGATTGAGTACGCATGTGAAATGAATGGAATTCGGATAGACACATTGTTTATAGGAAACTACTTTGCAAAATATTCACCGAGTCAAAGCAAATATATGTTTTGTACAAACATATCAAAGCGCAAGGGAAAACCCATAGCAGAGTTCGCACCTAGAGTAACTATTCTAAAACCGCACGGTTGCCTCAGTTGGCATATGATAGGCGGTGATCCATACTCAATACCACAGGCTCCATTTGCAGATAGCCTAATCATTACTCCTGGAATCAATAAATACAAAGAAGGGTATAGTGTTCCTTTTGACATACACAGATCAAAAGCAAATGAAGCCATAGATGCAGCTCAACGGTACATCATAATTGGTTATGGATTCAGTGATGATCATTTGGAGACTCATTTGGTGCGCCAATTGGAAAATGGGAAACCTGCTTTAATTTTGACTTATTCACTTTCTGATAAGGCACGAAATATTATACGTCGCAGTAAGAACATCACAGCTATTTGTAGTGATGGTAATAACGGCTCGGTCGTCCTAACATGTGAAGGTGAATATACATTCTTGAATCTAAATCTTTGGGATTTGAATAACATGTTGGAGGAGGTATTTTAATGGAGCAACTGTTGAACTTTTCGGATATTGATTTGCTCGGGCGAGTAACACATGTTGATACAGAGCAAATTATTGTTGAAATTGAAAACCCACTTATTATGGGGCAAATTTGTGTTGGGAAGCTTGTAGCAATCGAGACTGGAAAGCGCCATGAAGTTCTTGTAGCATTAATCGATAAAGTGACAAGAAAATATATTGATGAATTTGACGATGATGAGAGTGATGAAAATGAAATAATGGTATCGTCGGCAGATTATATTAAGGTTAGTATTATAGGCACTTATCACTCTGTTTTTGGTGATGCTCATAACATTTTCAAAAGAGGAGTTGATACTTTTCCGCAAATCGAAAGTAAATGCTATAGCATTAATGGTACCAATCTACAGAATTTCATGAATATTTTGAGCCAAAACATATCTACTGATAAACGACTGAAAATAGGTTCATTCATGATGGACACTTCCGCCGAGGCTGTCCTTGACGGCAACAAATTTTTCCAACGTCATGCAGCGATACTCGGAAGTACCGGTTCAGGTAAGAGTTGGTGTGTTGCAAATATTCTGGAAAAAGCAAGTACTCTTAAGCATGCAAATATTATAGTATTTGACATGCATGGCGAATACAAGAAACTTGCGGAAGGTCCTGATGCAATCGCTGAACTGTATCGTATTGCTGGTCCTGGTGATTTAGAGAATCCGGATAAAAGTGTGTTGTTTCTTCCATATTGGCTGCTAAACAGAGAAGAACTTCTATCTATGGTCTTGGATCGAAGTGACTCTAACGCTCCTAATCAGGCGTCAAGATTCACCTTGCATATTCGTGAGCTCAAGGCAGAAACATTAACAAAAGAAGGGAAAACTGATGTTTTAAAAACATTTACAGTAGATTCTCCGATTCCTTTTTTAATGAGTGCTTTAATTGATAAACTAACCATAGACGATACCAAAAAGAATGTGGGTAAAAACGGACAACCTACAAAAGGCGATTGGGAAGGAAAATTGACACGTTTTATATCAAGGTTAGAGGCGAAGCTTGATGATAAAACATATGGTTTTATGTTTCAACCACCTGAGCAAGCTCAAAACTATACATGGTTAGGTGAAATGCTTTGTGGTTTGCTAGGATATTGTCAGGATAGGCCAGGAATAAAAATTATAGATTTTTCTGAGGTTCCCTCGGATGTTCTTCCTGTGGTTACAGGCACTTTGGCGCGACTGTTGTACAATATGCAGTTCTGGATGGAATCTAATAAGCGTGTACCATTTACTATAATTTGCGATGAAGCACATCTATATCTTCCGATTAAAGACGAAGCAGATGCGGTTCAAAAGCAGGCTTTGTACAATTTTGAACGTATTGCGAAGGAAGGTCGAAAATATGGGGTTTCTATTTTAGCTGTTAGTCAACGTCCGGCAGATGTTAGCAAAACCATTTTAAGCCAGTGTAATAATTTTGTCGTTTTAAGATTAACAAACGAAAAGGACAAAAGTGTGATTAAGAACTTGCTGCCGGACTCACTAAAAAGCACCATTGAATTCTTACCTTTGTTAGATGTGGGTGAAGCACTTGTGGTTGGCGACTCTATTTTGCTCCCAAGTAAAATACTTTTAGACAAACCGGCTACAACACATCAACCTATCAGTGCAACAAAAGATTTTTGGGATGATTGGGATTGTAAAACACCTAATAATGAGGCTGTAATTAAAGCTGTCGAAGCTTTGAGACGGCAAAATAGGTTAGGATAATTGAGAAATATCATACCTGATGAAAAGCCGCTTATCTTCCTAAATTTTTGCCGTTTACAATAAGCGCGAAGCTACCCAAGTCACGCATGAAGCCCGGAAAGCCTGTCTACATCAGGCCTTCCGGGCTTCGTTTACATTAGTGGCGCTCTGATACATAAGAGCGAGAAATAGAAAGTGATTTTGCAACTTCTCGTTGTGGCAAAGGGTCATGGCCATTTAGCCCATAGCGCAGGGCAAGAATATATTGTTCCCGCGGTGTCAGGCAGCGGGAAAGACATTCATACATCGTCTGATAGCGGTCGCTCATTTCGATTAAGTGTAGCCGTTCATCCTCGATGCTGATGGTATCTAAGAGCGACAGGGAACTTCCATCGCCATCGGCATCCTGTGTTTCGTCAAGAGAAACTTCATTTTGAGATTTTCGCCCAGCGCGGAAGTGCATGAGGATTTCATTTTCAATGCAACGGGCCGCATATGTTGCAAGGCGTACACCTTTATGCGGTTTGTAAGTGTTGACAGCCTTAATCAAGCCGATAGTGCCGATGGAAATGAGGTCATCTTGTTCGGCTGGGTCAGCATAGTATTTTTTGACAATATGGGCAACCAATCGCAGGTTGTGTTCAATGAGTTTATCCCGTGCCATGTGGTCGCCCTGTTCCATTCGAGACAGGTATTCCTGCTCCTCGTCGGCATTCAGCGGGCGAGGGAATGAACCACCAATTCCCTGGACGCGAAGCATAAGAAACAGTGCGTGCATCCAAAATAGCATAAGAAAACGCCCCTTTCTCAAGATAGAATAACTGTATTCGCGTACAAGGTCGTCCTATGCCGGAAAAGGGCGTATGATTTTGGGGGAGTTAGGGGAGTTTTGCGGTTCGGCCGAAGAAAAATAAATATTGTTGTAAAATGCCGTTGTAGGGAGCATATCGCGCAAACGGATAGCCGTTGGGATAGTGTGCATCCAGTACGCGATGAATCCAGACATCTTTGGGAAAAGCATCCAGCCGGTGAAACCCAAAGAGCATGACACAATGGGCAATTTTTGTGCCGACACCGTAAAAAGAAAGCAGAGATTGCAACAGTTCTTCATCACTTTGTAGGGCAAGTGAATCAAACCAAGATGGATTTTGTGCGACGCGCTGCGCCGCTTGTTGGATGTAAGGCAATCGGTATCCAAGCCCGCAAGCGGAAAGTGTGGTTGTGTCCAGATTGGCAAGTTGTTCAGGTGTGGGGAACGCATAAAGCAGGCCGGTTTCATCTTGGTCAATGGGCGTGCCCGCGCTGCGGCACAGTGCTTCGATAGATTTCTGAATGGCTGGGATAGATTTTCGTTGAGAAAGCAAAAAAGTAATCAGCATTTCCCAAGAATCCTGTTGTAGAATACGGATACCTTGTCCGTACTGTGCGGCTTGGGTAAGATATTGGTCGTGTGGGTCGATGTTTGCGCGAATGTCGGCATAATTGCGGTCAAAATCCAGATAGGTATGCCAGAAAGACACATCTTTTGAGCAAACATTGTGTAAAAAGAGGGTGTCTGGGGCGGTTTGTTCCATCAAAACCGTTCGATTTCCTGCAATAACACGGCATTGACCGTTTGGACGCGGATACCAGCGGAAGCACTGCCCACTCTGGGCAATTTTAGCGGCATCGAAATCATCTGTCAGGTGAATCTGCATAAAAGTCCTTTCTTGTGTCGAAAACATTGCTATTTTATCGCAATCAGTATAACAAATTACATGCAGTCACGCAACTGCAACCGGTTGTCAGTTTTTCGACGGCGTGGTATCATAACAATAAGAAAATAAGATAAAGGGAGTGGAACATAAATGCGTATTCTGGTTGCGGAGGATGAAAAAGACCTCAATCGCTTGCTGTGTCAGACGCTGACGCGCGCCGGATATGGGGTGGATGCCTGTTATAACGGAGTGCAGGCAATGGATTGCCTGCACTGTGCGGATTATGACTGTGTGTTGCTGGATGTCATGATGCCCGAAAAGGATGGACATGCAGTTTTACGGGAGATGCGTGCGGCAGGCAAAACCACACCGGTTATCTTTTTGACCGCACGGGACAGCGTGCGAGATAGAATCGACGGTTTGGACATGGGCGCTGACGATTATTTGGTCAAACCCTTTGATTTTGAAGAGTTGCTGGCGCGGATTCGGGCAGCAACCCGAAAATACAGTGGAGAAAAAACAAGAGAACTGGTTTTGGCAGACCTGATTGTAGATACTGTTACACACGATGTCCGCCGAGCGGGTAAAGTCATCAAGCTGTCGGCCAAGGAATATGCCATTCTCGAATATTTGATGCGCCATAAAGAAGCGGTGGTTTCCCGCACGCAGATTGAAGACCACATTTGGAACTACGATTATACGGGCGGGTCGAATGTGGTGGATGTGTATATCACCTATCTGCGCAAAAAAATAGACCAAGGGTTTGATAAAAAATTGTTGCATACGGTGCGAGGAGCCGGTTGGATTTTGCGGGAGGAGCCATGAAACGACTGTCAGTTCAAGCAAAATTAACGCTGTGGATTACCGCATGGATGCTGGCGCTTGTGACCATTGTGCTGGCTTTTTTATTTGGCATCAGCAGTCAGGTTGCCATGCAAAGCGCACAGGAACAGTTGTCAAGTTTTGTACGGGGCAATTTGAGTGCGATTACAAAGGAAAATCAGACGTTACAGTTTGAAGAAGGGTTTCAGTTTACCCGCAATGGAATGTATTTGTTGGTGTATAATGGCTCAGGAGCGTTGTTGGCGGGGCAAACGCCGTTGTCTTATCCGGCAACTGTGGCGTTTGAAAATGGTCTGACTCGACCGGTTTCGGATGAAGATGAAGAAGATGTGTATTTGACATTGGACTTTTGGCTGCCATTTGGCTGGGATGATGGCGTATGGGTGCGCGGTGTCATGCAGATGCCCGAATGGAGCGATGCCATAGAACGCCTATTTGGTATGTCGGTGTTGCTGTTGCCCGTGATTGTGCTGGCGAGCGGGTTTGGTGCTTATCGGATGGTGCGCCGCGCGTTTCGACCAATTGACCGGATTGTAAAGGCGGCCAGCGAAATCAGCGAAGGGCGGGATTTGTCCAAGCGGATTGACTTACCACCCGGACGGGATGAAATCAGCCAGCTTGCAGCGGCATTTGACCAAATGTTTGAGCGACTGGAACAGGCATTTGAGGCCGAGAGCCGGTTTACTTCGGATGCGTCCCATGAATTGCGCACCCCTACGGCGGTTATTTTGGCGCAGTGTCGGGAAGCGGGCAAACATGCACAGACCATACAGGACTATGCCGAAGCGATTGCCGTTATTGAGCGACAAGCCGACCGAATCTCTAATTTGATTGGGCAGTTGTTGCAGATGACGCGGCTGGAACAGGGAACGGTGTCCATCTGTCGGGAAGAAGCCGATTTAAGTGAATTGGCCGAGGTCGTGTGCGAAGAACAGCGCACGGTGCATCCAGAGCGTTCCATAGAAACATGGCTGGAACCCGGTGTTTGCACTTACTTTGATGTGACCTTGATTACACGGGTACTGCAAAATCTGCTGGCAAATGCCTGTCAATATGGTGGCCCCCGCATTATGGTAGAAGTGCGCAGGGCGCGTGATTCGGTCGAACTGTCGGTGTTTGACAACGGGAAAGGCATTGCACCCGAAGAACAACAAAAAATTTGGAAGCGGTTTTATCGTGTCCAAACCGCGCGCAGTGCAGGAGAGGGCACCGGATTGGGGCTTCCCATGGTGGCGCAGATTGTGCAATTGCATGGCGGAACGGTGGAGTTAGACAGCCGTGCCGGATGGGGAACAAAATTTACCGTTCGACTGCCGGTGGTAGAACAAGAGGAGATACAGAAAACGGAGGAAGTTCTATGAAACTGCTGCATTTAGCAGACCTTCATCTGGGCAAACGAGTCAATGGATTTTCGATGTTGGATGACCAGAAATATATTTTGTCACAAATTATCGCGTGTGTGGATGCAGAACAGCCGCAGGTTGTTTTGATTGCGGGAGATGTCTATGACCGGGCGGTGCCATCAGAAGAAGCGGTCAGCTTGTTTGATGATTTTCTGGTGCAGTTGGCACAACGCAGATTAAATGTATTCATTATCAGCGGCAATCATGATTCGGCTGAACGGGTGGCGTTCGGCGGTAGGTTGATGGAGTCCAGCGGCATTCATTTTGCGCCCGTGTATCAGGGCAGTGTACCGCCGATTGTGCTGCACGATGAGATTGGAGAAGTGGCATTTTATTTGATTCCCTTTTTGAAACCGGTGCAGGTGCGCCGGTTTTTCCCTGAAACGTCGATTGCAGATGATACCACTGCCATGCAGATGGTGGTTAATAATTTGGAATTGGATTCGACCAGACGAAATGTTGCCGTTGCACATCAGTTTGTGCGAGGAGCCGCGCTGAGCGGGTCGGAAGAATTGGCAATCGGTGGACTGGATGTGGTGGATGCGTCGGTGTTTGCACCGTTTGATTATGTTGCGCTGGGGCACTTGCATGGAGCACAGCGGGCAGGAGCGGAATGGATTCGGTATGCCGGTTCGCCGCTCAAATATTCGATTGCCGAACGCAATCAGGCAAAGAGTGTGACGGTAATAGAATTGGGGCAAAAGGGGCAGATAGACGTTCGATTGCTTGCGCTGCATCCCAAAAGAGATGTGCGGCAGTTTACCGGATTGTTTGATGAGATGATGGCGCGTACACAGGTGTGCGATGATTATTGTGAAATCATCTTGACCGATGAACAGGATATTCCCAATGCACTCAGTAGACTGCGTGCGCTGTATCCAAACCTGATGCACATGGCATATGACAATACACGCACGCGCACCCAATCAACCGTCTGGGATACAGGGGTTATGCAGACCAACCCGACCGATTTGTTTGAAGAATTTTATATCGCGCAAAATGGGCAACCGATGAGTTCACAGCAGCGGGCATATATCAACCAATTGATTGCCGAGATTTGGGAGGAACCAGAATGCGACCCATCAAATTAACAATATCTGCTTTTGGGCCATATGCGGGAACAGTGGAACTGGATATGGACAAATTGGGCACGACCGGCTTGTATCTGATTACAGGAGATACTGGCGCGGGTAAAACAACTTTATTTGATGCCATTACGTTTGCGCTCTATGGAGAAGCCAGCGGCAGAAATCGAAGTGTAGGCATGCTGCGCTCTAAATATGCGGATGCCAAAACGCCAACCTTTGTTGAAATGGTGTTTTGCTATCGAAATGCACAGTACACCATCCGGCGCAATCCAACCTATGAACGGCTGGCACTGCGCGGGGATAAGATGACGCAGGAATCTGCAAAAGCCGAACTGACTATGCCGGATGGACGTGTGCTGACCAAAATTAAAGCAGTTGACACGCAGATTCAAGAGATTTTGGGGCTGGATTACGGGCAATTCACTCAGATTGCCATGATTGCGCAGGGAGATTTCAGAGAATTGCTGCAAGCTAAAACCGATAAACGGCGCGAGATTTTCCGCTATCTCTTTCAAACTGAACGGTATCAAAAACTGCAATCCCGGCTTTCTAAAGATGCAAAGGAGCTTGCCGAACAATATCAGGATATTGCGCATTCGGTGGCACAGTGCGTCAGAACCGTTCGATGCCCGCAAGGTCATGCGTTGGAGGAAGAATGGGACGCGGTGAAAGCCGGGCAAAGAGATTTGACTCAAACTGTTTTGACGCTGCAAGGTTTGGTGGATGCCGACGAAGACAGTCGAAAGAATTGCTTGGAACAGCTGGAAAAAATAGAAAAACAAATAAGTGAATTGGAAGAAAAGATTCGACAGGCTCAGCAAACGATACAGTGGAAAAATAGTTTGGAAAATCTGCGACAGCAACACGCGCAAATGGAACAAAAATTACAAATTCTGGAACAAAAAGTGGATGCAGCACAGCAGAATATGACACAGGCACATCAGATAGCTGAGCAAATTGCACTGGAACAAACTCTGTTGCCACGTTACGAGGAGCTAGAGCGCAAGACAGAGCAATTAGAACAAAGTCAACAGGAATGGAATCGTATACAGCAAAAATTGCCACAAAAGCAGCAAGAATTTGAAGAGATAGGGCGGCGAATAGAGACTTGTAAAGAACAGTTAAGCAGTCTGAAAAATATAGAAACTGAATTACAACAACTTACATATACGCGAAAAGAATTGGAACAATATGCGCGCGAGTTGCAAACCTTGTCAGACAAATGGACGGATTATCAGCAGATAACGGTACAAAACAGTCAAGCTGTTCAGCGATTGGAACAAGTGGAAATAAGTCTAAAACAATGTGATAATTGGCTGGAACAGGATAGAAAAGAATTGGATTGTGTACAGGATGCAGGACAACAGCTTGTTATCTACGAGAGTGAACAAAATCGCTTGCTGGAAAGAGAGAGACAGCTCAAGCAACTTGATAACAAGTACAGCGACTATTTGGAATTGCTTGCGCAGTTGGAGACAGCCCAGCAACACTTTTTGCACATGCAGCACGAGTATGAACACAAACAACGGCAGTTTGAAGCACAAAATCGCGCTTTTTTGAATGGTCAAGCGGGATTGTTGGCAAAAGACTTGGTTGATGGGATGCCGTGCCCGGTGTGTGGCGCAACCGAACATCCCCACTTGGCACAGTTGGCCGACCAAGTGCCGACCGAGCAGGCGTTAGAGCAGGCGAAAAAGGATGCGGAAGCCGCATTGCAAGAGGAGCGGCAAGCCAGTGGAGCGGCTTTGGCTGTCCGAACCAAGCTGGAAGCGGTACAAGCCGATTTGTGTACATTGGCAGATGCGTTACTGGGAGACAGCACGCTGCAAGGTCTTGCTGAGCGATTGGGCGAACAGCAGCAGGTTTTATGTCAAGAACAGGTGCAAATGCAACACAAAATCTGTGTGGCACAACAAGCGGTACAGCGTCAGGATACCTTACGCACACAAATTGCACAACAAGAAGAAAAGCACAAACAGTTGACCGCAGAGGTGCAAAGCAAGCGAGATGCCGTGACATCCAGCGCAGCACAGATGCAAGCCACTCGAAAGGATACCCAAAAGTTGGCGTGTGACCTGTTCGGTGAATGTCCATTGGAACAGCTTGAACAAAAACTGTCCCAGCAAACAACAGAGACAGCACAGCGACAAACGCTTTTGGAACGGCAAATTTGTGATAAAACTGCCATGAAAGAGCAAAGAGATACGCTGGAAACAGAATTACCGCGCATGGAAAACCAACAGGAAGCGCTGCAACAACAAATCAAAGATTTCACTGTGGAGCAGACAGCACTGTATACCACCATACAGGAGCGGAAAACACAAATTTCTCATCTGCAAAAAGAATTGCACTATACAGACTTGATGGCGGCAAACCGGGCAATCGACCAGATGAAGCGCGAGAAAGAGACAATTGAAGCTGCATGGACACAGGCGCAAGAACAAACTGCGCAGGCAAAGCAGGAAGTGAGCAAAATGGAAGGGCAAATTCAGACGCTGAAAGAGCAGATAGCAGCCGCACCGGAAATTGCGCTCGACGACGTTTTAGCGCAAAAACAACAAGTGCAGACCGAAAAAAATCAAATACAGGCGCAAAGAGACCAATTGACGGCCGCATTGACCGTTAATATGGATAGCTTGCATCAGCTTGAACAAATTAGAAAACAACAGACCGAGTTAGAAAACCGACTCAAATGGGTGCGTGCGCTTGCGAATACAGCCAATGGAGAGATTGTCGGCAAAGAAAAGGTGATGTTAGAGACTTATGCACAGGCGGCCTATTTTGACCGCGTGGTAGAGCGGGCAAACCTTCGGTTTCGCGTTATGTCTGGCGGCCAATATGACTTAGTTCGCCGCAAGGAAGCGGGCAATCTGCGCAGTCAAAGCGGCTTGGATATGGATGTCATTGACCATTATAATGGTTCTTATCGGGATGTGGCTTCTTTGTCCGGTGGAGAAGCGTTTATGGCATCGCTGTCGCTTGCCTTAGGGCTGTCGGACGAGATTCAACAGTCTGCGGGTGGGATTCAGTTAGATACCATGTTTGTAGATGAAGGGTTTGGCACACTGAGCGAGGATGCACTGGGGCAGGCCATGGCAGCGTTACAGAATTTAACCGAAGGCGGAAAACGTCTGGTCGGCATTATCTCGCATGTGCCCGAACTCAAGAGCCGCATTGCACGGCAGGTCGTTGTTAGCAAAGATAAGTCTGGAAACGGCAGCAGGGTGTCTATTCAGACAGAATAAAGCACAAAAATATTAGATTTTTTGTGTTCCGATTGACCAGACCGGATGATTTTTTGCAATTTCTGCATTGTTCTGTGCCATGACCCCGACCAATGCGTGCGGAACGTAACAATCTTCCAGATAATGACATTCCTCTAGAGTAAGCGTCAGTTCGGTTGCCGCAACCGCACTGTCAATATGATGCAGCTTGGTGGCGCCGACGACAGGAGCGGTGACACGGGTCAATAACCATGCAAGTGAAATTTCAGTCATAGAAACCCCATGTTTGTCGGCCAGTTCGGCAACGCGGGCTAAGATAGGGGCGTCTTGGTCGGCTGTGCCGCCGTATTTTGATTGTGCATAGGAATCCTCTTGCAGTCGTTTGGAGGTTTCGCCCGGACGTTTGGACAAACGACCGCCGGCTAGGGCGCTGTAAGGGGTAAGCGCGATATTTTCTTCGCGGCAATAAGGAACCATTTCGCGTTCTTCTTCGCGGAAAATCAGATTATAATGCCCTTGAACCGAAACAAATTTTGCAAATCCTTCCCGTTCAGCCAGTGCGTTGGCCTTGCATAACTGCCATGCAAAGCAATTTGAAATGCCGATGTAGCGGGCTTTTCCCGAACGAACAGCGTTGTTCAGGCCGTCCATGATTTCATATAAGGGCGTTTGATAATCCCACATGTGATAGATATATAAATCCACATAATCCATGCCCAAATTTTGCAGGCTTTTGTCTAACATGCGCCGAATATGTTCCTGACCGGAAATACCCGCTTCGATTTCCTCCATTGTGCGGGGCAGAAACTTGGTTGCAACCACAACATCGTCACGTTTGGCAACATCGCGCAATGTCTGTCCCAGATATTGTTCACTGGTACCGTTTTGATAGGCAATCGCAGTATCAAAGAAGTTGATGCCCAGCGAAAGACCATGCTGAATGATTTCGCGTGAATGAGCTTGGTCAAGTGTCCAAGTGTGTTGTCCGGTTTTTGCATCGCCAAATCCCATACATCCCATACAGATACGGGAAACCATTAAATCAGAGTTGCCGAGCCGTGTGTATTTCATAGGGAACGTCTCCTTTTATAAGATGATATTTCAGAGTTCTTGTCATATGTAGAATAACACGTTTTCTTCAAAAGGTCGAATACTTATTGACTATAGCCTATCATGCGCAAGATGTGTTATTGTGCCCCAAAAGCGTTCGGAACGCAACAGGAAGGAAAAATGGTTGCTACTTGCGAGGGTAGGAAGGAGTTGCTATAATTTGGTTATAAGGGGGGATACTGTGAGGAAAAAATGTTTTATAGCCGTTGTTGCGGCAGCTTTGCTGCTGGGTACAGCAAATGCGGCTGCATGGGATGGCACAGCGATAAGGATGAATGATTGGGCGCGCGCAGGGGTGCAGAGTGCTTATGAAAGCGGAGCGGTGCGGGAAACATTGTTTCCCGTGCAGGATTATACCCAGCCGATTACGCGCGAGCAGTTTACGACCCTGTTGGTCGATTTGATTGCGCAAGTACGCGGCTTGGACGCGCGCACATTGGCCGAACAGCTTGGAGTGTTCGTTGCCGCCGATGATTGTGGTGAGACATCCTGTTTAGACGATGCCTTGACAGCGGCAGGACGCTTTGCTGATACGCAAAGTGCCTATGTAGAAGTTGCTGCACGGCTGGGGCTGGTGCAGGGCGATGAATGGCAGCAGTTTCACCCAGAGCAGCCGGTTTTACGCGAAGAAGCGGCGGTTATGATGCAAAATTGCATGGCGGTATTGGGCATTACCGAGGCCAATCAAATGCCGGTCAGCTATACCGATGTGTATTTGATTCCCCGTTGGTCGATTCAGGCGGTTCGTTTTGTATCTGGAAGAACCGACCGGATGGGACAGCCGCTGATGGGCGGCGGAGAAGGGCGTTTCGATGCCGGGCAGGCGCTGACCATAGAGCAGGCTATTTTGTCGGCAGGGCGTATGTTGGATTCGGTGCAAGTTACCGGATATGTTGAGGGATGGCAGCAAGCACCCGGATATGATACGGTCACATTGGCGCTGACATTTGGTGGAGATTGCACATTGGGGCGCAATCGCGGTTCTGCCTATGGCGGTTCGCTGGATGAGATGTATGACCGCAAGGGCGCGGCTTACTTTTTCTCTGGTATTTCAGAGTTTTTTACCGATGACCTGACGATGGTGAATTTTGAGGGTACGTTGACAAATTCCACCGCAGGGGCACAAAAAACGTTTGTTTTTCGTGGGCGGCCAGCCTATGCAGACATTTTGAAAGCTGGCAGCATTGATGTTGTAACGGTTGCAAACAATCATTCGGCCGATTATGGGTCAACCGGTTTTGCGGACACACTGCGTTATCTGTCCAATGTTGTGCAGGTATCCGGCTATGAACACATGCCGATTGTCACGGTCAAAGGTGTGCGCATTGGGTTTGCCTCTCAGGTGGGATGGACATTTGACAGCACGCAAAAACGTTGGATTGAACGTGCGGTGCGCAGTCTACGCGACCGGGGAGCCAATATTATTGTATTTAACTACCATTGGGGCATTGAGCGCGCTTATCACAGCAATGAAACGCAGCGAGCCATTGCACATTACTGCATTGACCAAGGCGCGGATTTGGTGATTGGACATCATCCACATGTCGTGCAGGAAGTGGAAACTTATAAGGGAAAACAGATTGCTTATTCCCTGGGAAATCTTGTGTTCGGCGGAAATCGCAATCCATCGGACAAGCGCTGTTTGATTTTTCGGCAGAATTTTACCGTAAATTTGGATACCAAAAAGATACAGAGCAGCACCTATCAGGCGCTTCCCTATCAGGTGACATCGACCGCGGGCAAAAACGATTATCGCCCTCAGCCGCGTGCGAATATCAGCGGATGAGGGGAGAAAAGCAAAAAATGACAATTTATTTACAAAAAGCTTTACTTTATAGACAGAGTTTGATATAATTCTTTACGGTGTTAGAATGTTAAAATTTGGTATGCTGTGTTTATAGATACGCAGCATACCAAATTTTGCGTTCGAGCGCGGTACAATAGGGTTTTGTTGAGATAACATAAAAAGAGAGACAGATGATTTAAATGAAGCAGGGAAGGAATACAAAAAATATCAAGCTATCAACGAAAATTGTATTGCTGTCGGGTGCGATTTTGCTGGTTCTCAACCTGTTATTGGCGATTATTATGAGTGTTTTGACCGGTACAGGAATCAATCGCAAACAAAATGCTTTTTTGCAGCAGGTCACAGATAATGCACAGCATCAGATGACCGACTTTATAGATAAGTATACAGTACTTACCGAAATGCTGGCGGAAAATCCGCAGATTCAAAGCGCGATTTTGGCGAGCAATCCAGCGCAGCCCTATTCATCCCAGCCCAATTACCAGACTTTGACCACGCTGTTGTTCGATACGACCGAAAAGTATAATGACATCATGGGCATGGGCGTAGGCGTTATCAATGAAGGCTTGATTTATACCAAAGATGGAAAAATTTTGGATGATATTGAGTCTTTGCCTGTTTATAATGTTGTAAATGAAAAACGCACGATTGTGACCCAGCCGTTTGTCAACGAGGTGACACAGACGCTCAATGTTTCCATCTGTGCGCCTATCGCTTCGGCAAACGGAGATACAGCAGGATTTGTAACGGTAAATATTGGCTTGGATAACCTTTCGGCCTTTTCTACCGCACTCGCTTTTGATGAAACCGGAAGTGTGACCCTGTTGAGCAAAGATAATGTGGTAATGGGGTACAGCAATCCGCAGTTGATTGGACAGACCTTTACCGATATTGAAATGTCGGACAATCTGCGTCAGGAACTGGACACACCGAGCGGAAATACCATGAAGTATACCATATCGGGACAGGAACGCACCGGTATTGTGACACAGATTCCCGATTATGGTTGGAAATTGATTGTGGGCATGTCAACCGAAGAATACGGTGCACAGGCAAATAGTACGGTGTTGTGGCTGCTGTTCCTGTTGGTTTTGAGCACGGTCATTTTGGCATTGTGCCTGCGGCTGCTGATTGTCAAAAAATTGCGCCCACTTTCCGAGGTCAACCACGCTTTGCGAGAAATGAGCAAAGGCAATTTACAGGTGTCGATTGCACATAGAAGCAATGATGAGATTGGTCAAATGGCGGATTCCATGCGTTCCTGTCTGGAAACGTTGTCTATGTATGTCACTGAGATTGCTTCGGTGATGAACCGATTGGAAAAAGGCGATTTGACCGTATCGTCTAACGTGCAGTTTAAGGGCGATTTTATTCCGATTCAGCATTCTATTTTTGGCTTTGTGGAAGAACTGAACTATTTGATGCAGTCTATCACACAGGCATCCGAACAGGTTTCGGCTGGTTCGCAGCATGTAGCGTATGGTTCGCAAGCCTTGGCGCAGGGTGCAACCGAACAGGCTTCTTCGGTAGAAGAATTGTCTGCAACCATTACACAGCTGTCTACGACTGTAAAGTCGAACTCGGAGATGGCACAGAACGCAAGCGTAAACGCAACGCATGTCAATGCGCAAATTGCAGAAAGCGGCGAAAAAATGAATCAGTCGCTTGAGCTGATGCAGCAAATTCGCACCAGCGCGGCCAAGGTTAGCGGCATCATCAAGACCATAGAGGACATTGCATTCCAGACCAATATCCTTGCGCTCAATGCAGCTGTGGAAGCGGCGCGAGCAGGTCAGTCAGGTAAGGGCTTCGCGGTTGTAGCTGATGAAGTGCGCAATCTGGCAGAGAAGTCGGCAGAAGCGTCTAAGGCAACAACTACGTTAATTAGCAGTATGGTGGCCTCGATTGAGCATGGCAGCGAGAGTATGCAGGAGACCAAGCAATATATGGATAACGTGGTTGCGGCAGCTTCTGAGATTACCGCCGTTTTCCAGAAGATTTCCGAGGCTTCCGAGCGCCAAAGCACAGCGATTACACAGGTTACACAGGGCACTGGACAGATTTCCAGCGTTGTGCAGACCAACTCGGCAACCGCAGAGCAAAGTGCGGCTGCTAGTGAACAGTTGTCCAGTCAGGCAGAAAATCTGAAAAACCTCACCCGTCGTTTCCGCATCGAACCGCAAAGCGAGACGTTCGGACAAGAACAGGAATCAGAAACTGAATTTTAAAAAGTCGATATAAGACAAAAAAGACCGTTATTTCAGATGAAATAACGGTCTTTTGTTTTGTGTTCAAAAAACGTTAGGTTTCGTGCAGCGGCACAGAAAAGATGAGGCGAAAAATATTGTCCTGCTGCTCGGTTTGTATCAAACCATGGTGGCGTTTTACAATGTCAGTGATAATGTGCATACCGTACCCGTGTTTTGGAACAGCGTGTACAGAAGCATTTGACCGGGGAGATTTTGCATTGGTTCGGCTATTGGTGCAGGAGAAAATAAAAAATTCGTGCTTGGTGTGCAGGTCGAGCGTTAAAAAACGGTGCCCCGGAGGGCACACAGATGCAGATTGCAAGGCGTTAGATAGGATGTTCACAATCAAAGAAGTCAATTCGGTGTCGGAAAGTGGAAGGGTAGGCGGCGCTTCTGCGTGGACAATCTGAACCGAGATGCCGGCATGAATGGCGGCACTCAGTTTTGCGTTTACTAAGATATCTAAAAAGGGATGTCCGCAGCGCATGATTGGAAAAATCTGCTGGTGTTGCCCGATTAAATTGCGCACATAAGCGCAAGCCTGTTCGAGCGACTTTTGTTCGAGCAGGCGATAGAGTACATTTAAATGATGAGTCATGTCATGCCGAATACGCATGATTTCTTCCGATTGGGTGCGCAGAGCGTCATAACTGGATTGTGTGAGCTGCATACGCTCGGATAACTGTTTGATTTTGGAATGACATTGTAGAAATGCAGTCACAACATAGGCGGTGAGGACGGATAAGCCACTTGTAAAAGAAATAGGATTCCAGTGGGGGAAGTAGGAGCGCGAAGCGGTGTCGAGGGAACTAACGACCGGCAGTGCGTCGGATATGTGACAGAGAAGGAGCAGAGGGATACCGCCCGCGAAAAAAAGCCCAATCCCTGTGAATAAGCTGGTCAGGCAAAGTACCTGACAAAAGCGGTTTCCATCTCGCCATTCGACCAAACTGATAAAAAAAATGATAAGTAAGATAACGGTATTCAGTGCTTGTACCCAGAGAAGGCAATAAGAAAGGATATCTGCTTCGATAAGTGGTGATGCGAGATACAAGGCAATAGAACCGACCTGAATGATTTGTAAAATGCGTATTAACATAGTAAAACGATGGATATGGAGAGAAAAAAATATTAGAAGTATCGTTACAGTGCATAGTGCGCTGATAGTAGACAAATGAAACGGCAGATTGATACAGGAAAATAGCTGTAAGGGCGCAGAAAATAGGACACAGGCAGTCAAACAAAAGGATAAAAGGGATAATAAAAGAAGTTCCTGATTACGGCGGTGGGAATTGGAGAAAGACCGAAGAAACACAATCAATAAAAGTAAGCCGAGCAAAAATAACAGTATAGCGGGCAAAAAAAACCACTCAAAGACAAAAATTGTGGGAGAAGGGGCGATAAAGTTTAGGGAAATGTCGCGCACAAAAACCAATAGGCTGAGTACAAACGCTAACAGAGCGGTAAAAATTATGAGGATATTTTGTTTCATAAAAAGACTCTCCGTGAAAATAAAATCCAAAATAGACAAACCGCCCCAATCCAGAACGGGTCAGGGCGGTTTGCACAAGTTACATATTTTTTTGAATGGTTAAAATATTTTTTCCGTCGCGGTATTCATATTTGACTGTGTCCATTAAATTTTTCACCATAAGAATACCAAGACCTCCAATCGAGCGTTCGGTTGCCGAACACGCGATATCGGGTGCATCGTGGACAAGTGGATTATAAGGGCGGCCTGAATCCAGAAATTCGATGGTCACTTGTACCGGCTGGCGCCGGACTTCACAGCGGATGGTTGCTTCCCCCACGTCTGGACGATAGGCATAATGTGCAATATTGACGAAGATTTCTTCAACGGCAATTGCAATCGCATGAAAGGTTTTGGGGGGACATGGGAAGGGAGAAAGTGCCGTTTCAATAAATGTAAGAACGGTTTGCAGTTCTTCCAGCACAGCCGGTACGGTAAGGGTGTTCATGGCAGTTCCTCCTTCGGTGTGCAAAGCGTATGCAGTTTAAGTGCAAGCATAGTGGTGTCGTCCGCCTGTTCCACTCCTTTGGCAAATTCATCGACTTGGGATTTGATATAGGGGAGCAGTTGACCGGGAGACATGCCTGCGGCCTGCTCGTCATTGAGTGCGTTTTGTAATCGCGTCTCCCCGTAGAGTTCCAATACTGCGTTTGTTGCCTCGGTCACACCGTCGGTATACAGAAACAGACTGCTTCCAATAGACAGCGTAATTTGAAATTCGCGGTAGCGCGTGCCTTCCATACCAGCCAGCACAAAACCGGGATGCACATTCAGCCACTCATAGTGCCCATCTGCCGAGCCAATCAGCGGCGGATTGTGTCCAGCGTTGGCATAGGTCATCACGCCGGTTTTCAGGTCAATGATACCAAGAAAGGCGGTGACAAACAGACCTTCGCCGTTATTCTCACATAATTGTTCATTTGCACGGTAAAAAATATCTGCGGGTGAACCGCTGGACTGAGCCTGATTGCGGATAATGGTTTTTGCGATGACCATAAACAGTGCAGCGGGAACACCTTTGCCAGATACATCGGCAATGACAACGGCAAGATGGGTGGAATCCACCATAAAGAAGTCGTAGAAATCGCCGCCCACCTCTTTGGCCGGATTCATCGTTGCATAGATGTCAAATTCACATCGTTCGGGAAAAGCGGGGAAGATGTTGGGCAGCATATCGCGCTGAATGTTGCTGGCAACACTCAATTCGGCTTCGGTCTTGTGTGCACGGGAGGCCCAGAGCGCAGTAGAAAAAATCTCCCAGTATAAGACGATGAAAATAGAACAGATGATGAGATAGACCAGAATGAATGTGATGCGCGTGTTAGGCGTGCTTGGCAGGATGCCTTGTGCGTTGGTAATGCGGTTGATGGCGAAAAACGCCAAAAAGGTATAAACCGGAATGGCAACATATTTTTTGATTTGCCGTCCCAGAACGACAATTACGCTTTGAACGGTGTGGCGTACCGTGTGACGGTATAAAAAGTACAAAGCGATAAACCAGATAACTTTAATGCTGTCGAATAATACAATGGATTGCACGTTGTATGGATTGGACGCGTGAGAGATAAAGCTGAGTGTGGTGCCACAAAAGAAAAAGGTTGTGACATTGGCAATCAAAGACCCCATCACGGGCACAAAAATTTTTGCCGATGTACATTCTTCGTATAAAAGTAGCGTGGGCGGAACCGAGATGACCATAATCCCCACAAGTGCAAGCGTGTCATTGGTAATATCAAGAGAGTAGCCAAACAGTGCAACCGCAAAATGCAGGACGAGAAAGGCACTCCATACAGCCAGCGTGCGCGGGGTCGTGTATTTGCGTGTTAAGGTGGTGTCGGTCAGTGCCGCCGCCAACAAAAGCGAGAGTGTCGCCGCCAGCGAAAACAAGGCGGTAGACACAAAATCAACTTGCATGAGACAACCTCCAAAAATCAGCGCAGGAACGTGCCGAGCGTATCCAGACCGGTCAAATAGGCGTTCAGGTAAGCGGGAGTAATGACTGGCCAATAAAATCCTTCCTGTGCCAGTGCATGGAGGGAAAAGCCACTTTCACAGGGCGTTTCCACCAAATGCCGCCCGCCAGTGACGCGAGTTAAAAAACCGTCGAGTGCGCCGCGCAATTCGGGATGTTCGGCGGCTTCTGATAAAAATGCGTCAAACGCTTGGTTGGAAAGCACTTCGATAGGGTAGCCAATGGCCGCCAACTGTTCCAGCAGATGGGAAACCGGTAAGTCATGGTCGTCAAAAATATGAAATATGGTATAAGCAGCTTGGCTGCCTGCCATGCGGCAAATTGCGCGCGCAACTGCGTCCACTGGAGAAAAATTGACGCGGGAATGCGCCAAAGTATACGGGCATCGACCGGTTTTGACTATGGATTGCAGCAGTTTGGCAAAGCCATTGCTGGCCTGATTCATCTGGAATTCTCCGTCACTGAGACGGCCTTGCAGATTGCCTACCCGCATAATTTTTGCGCGCAGACCGTTTGGAACTTGCAGTAAAATGGATTTTTCGGCTAAAAATTTGCTTTCCAGATAGGCATTTGACAGGTCTTGCCGCAACCAAAGGCGCTGTTCACTCAGACAAACACCCATATCAGCTTGTTCTTGGTCGATAAAGCCGCCCACGCTCAAGGTAGAAATATGGATAAGTGCGGCATTGTGTGTCATACAGAACGAAATCAGGTTGTGTACACCGTCTACATTGGTCTGACGGATGCGGTCATCCACTCCGAAATGGCTAACATTTGCAGCACAGTGAATGACAATATCAATCGAAATACCAGTGGGCAAGTCGGCAATTGGGTCATGTAGAATATCGCCGTTGATTGCAAACAATCGCTTGCCGAAAGCAGTGTCGAAGCTATTTTCAAAGTAGTAGAACAGTGCGCCCTTTAACCGCTTTTCGCAAGTGATTCGGTTTTTGGGGCGTACCACACAATAAATGGTGCTTTCTGTGGTGGTGAGCAGTTCATGCAAAATATGAATACCCAAAAATCCGGTTGCACCGGTTAGCAAAATGGTGCCCAGTGGATGTGTTCCTTTTTGATAATCGCAGTTTTTGCGCAGAACTTCTCGCAGAATGGCTTGTTCTTCGGATGTACATAGCGCATGTTGTTCACTCGAAGGGGGCAGAGAAATAGAGCGTGCAGGTATCAAATTTTGGTCGGTCTGAACACATTGGGCGAGTTCCCGCGCGGTCGGGTGTTCAAATATCATACCGTATTCCAGCGTAATGCCCGCGCGTTTGGCGAGCAGCACAATGCGGGCTGCTTGCAGAGAAGTGCCGCCAAGTTCAAAAAAACTGTCGGTTACGCCGACTTGTTGTTCGTCCAGATGAAGCACTTGGGAAAAAATTTGACATAGAACCTGTTCACATGTCGTATGCGGTGCAATATAAGTGCGTGTGATGGCAAGGTCAATTGTGGAAAGCTGCTTTTTGTCAATCTTGCCGTTGGTGGTGTGGGGCAGGTCGGGCAGATAATGAAACACATCGGGCACCATATAGCGCGCCAGAAATGCACCGGCGTGTTGTTTGAGTGCTGCACTGTCATAAGGAGTGGGAGCCGCGTAATAACAACACAGATGCTGACGGCCATCTATTTCTTTGACCAGTGCCGCACATTGCCGGACACTTTCATATGATTCGATGCACCGTTCCACCTCGGATAGTTCAATCCGCAAACCGCGCAGTTTGACTTGTTCATCGTTTCGACCGCTGTAAATCAGACGGCCATCGGGCAGGGCGTAGCCCAAATCACCGGTTAAATAAACCCGTTCAGGTATCGGGCTGTCGGTCAGTGTGATGAAGCGTTGAGCGGTCAGTTCAGGGCGCTGCCAGTAGCCGCGCGCCAGTCCAAGACCACCAACCGCAATTTCACCGAGGGTGCCAGGGGGCACCATGCGCTGCTGCTTGTCTAACAGATAAATATGCGCACCTGCAATCGTTGCGCCAATCGTGATTTGCTCGTCAATCAAACCGATGGTTGCACCGATGGTCACTTCGGTAGGGCCATAGCCATTATAAAGTCGAGCAGAGGTTGCCTGACGCAGCGCATGTAACAGCGGTTGGGTAAACGCTTCTCCGGCGGCAAGTACAATGTCAACACCTTGCATAGCTTGATGAAAGGATGGTTCTTCCAGATAGGCCAGCAGGCGAGAAGGGGTACAGTGCAGAATGTTGGCGTCGCTTTCGGTCAGGTAGGATGCAAGAGCAGCCGGATTGTTCATACCGTTTTCATCGGAAAACACAACCGGAATCCCGTTTAACAGCGTTACAAACAGCTCAAACATCGAGATATCAAAGCAAATGGAGCCAACCGCGACAATGCCCTTTCCGTTGTAACAGATATCACGGTTGAATTCATTGTTGTCGGGCTGTGTGAAATTGACAATGCCGCGGTGTTCGAGCATAACACCTTTGGGTTTTCCGGTCGTGCCCGAAGTGTAGATGAGATAGCATAACCAGTCTGGTTGGATGTTGGGAAATGGTGGTGCAGGGGTGGGCGGCTGGGACAGCAAAGCTTCGGGCGATATCACCGGACAGCCACATAAATTGGATATGTCGGAAGTGGTAATCAGGGCAGCGGCGTTGCTGTCTGCCAAAATGTATCGAATCCGTTCTTCTGGATAGGAAAAGTCAATGGGGACAAAGGCGGCGCCTGCCTTTAAGATGCCCAATAAAACCACAGGAAGTGTGGTGGTGCGTGGCAGCAGAAAGGCAATCAGGGATTGCGGTGCAATGCCTCGTGCCAGCAAGTTTTGTGCCACGCGGTCGGAAGCCGCGTCCAGTTCAGAAAAGGTATAGCAAGTGCCCTTGCCAGACAGTGCCCGTGCATTTGGCGTTTTGGCGACTTGTCGGCGCAGACGAGATACAATGGTAGCGGTTCGGTCAAAGGGTAAAACTGGCCCTGCCTGTTGCTGGAACAAGTATTCTTTTTGTGCAGGGGAGAGTGCCGAAAAGAAATCTAGCGGACAATTTAACTGTGTGATTGCTTGGTCAATCAGGTATAACAGGCTATCGGCAAAGGCCATGATTTCAGAGCGTGCATAGTATTCGGCACGATAGTCAATCAGCAGTGTGTAGGCACCACTGTTCATCCAGTCGGCAATTTGTACGGTCATCAGGTTGGTCATCGCACCGCCTAAGTGCGCATCCCATTGCACCTTAATACCGTGGGTTTGCGAATGGTAGGGCAAAAAAGACAGTGTAAAATGAGAAAGTGCGGTGTGACGGTTTTGCTGTGTACAGTCAGACAGAATACGGCTGAAACCGTAAGCTTTGTGCTGTGCTGCCAGTGCGCTTTGCGATTTGACCTGTTGGCATAGCGCTGCAAAATCGGTTTGCGGTGTCAGGTGTACCCGTACCGGCACAGCTAGTGTAAACATGCCCGAAGCGTTGTGGTGTGCATCGGTGGGGCGGTTCTGGCGCGGTACAACAATGGTTACATCGTCTGTACCCAGTGCGCGGGACAGATAGAGCGCATATGCCGCAAAAAACACACAATAGACCGAAACACCAAGCCGCTTGGCCAGTTCTCGCAGTTGCTGGGAGCGTGTATGACCAATACAGACTCGGTGCCAATCGACTTTGTGACTAAGCGGGCTGGAAAGTGGGTGGGGTGTGGCACCAAGAACGGCATCTTTTAAGGTTTCGTGCCAGAAAGCGGCATGGTCGGTACAATCGTCCGGTGTCGTGAGCAGGGGCAGAAAGGAGTTAAAGGGCGGCGGGTTGATGCCAGCAAGAAAGCAAAACAGGTGATTGAGCAGCGCGACCAGTCCGCAGGTGTCCGAGATGATGTGATGCACGCGCAGAAGCAGCGCAGTGTGTGCCGGAAACGTGAGAATTTGTGCGTCAAACAGGGCGTGCGCATAAAGTGGAATCGGTTGGCGAGACTGTGCATCAAAATAATCTTGCGCGGCCGATTGGTCGATAAAGGGCACACACCGGCACGCAAACGGCGTATATCCGGCATCGTATTGCATCGGGCCGTCATCGGTTTGGACAATGCGTAGGCGCAGAACTTCGGTTTGCTGCACCAAACGACTGAGTGCATGGTTTATCTGTTCGGGTGTGATTTGGTCGAATGTCAACAGAACACTTTCGGTAAACAGTGCTTTGTCTGGACAATGTTCGGCGGCCAGCCAGATTTGCATTTGCGGCTGGCTGAGAGCAAAGAAGGGGGCTTGAGGTTGCATGGTAGATTACTCCTCGTTTAGAAATAGAACCGGTTGGTTTTTGTGGCTGAGAGGCAGGCAAAGTGCGGCAGCATAGCCGGAAAAGGCGTGGCACATGCGGCAAAAAAAGGGTAATGTGTGACCATTCTCACAGACAAGAAAGCCGTTTGACAGTGGTTTGGCGTAAAAAGTATCAGCCGGTCGAGCGGGGGTGCCGGTTTGTTTGCGATAACTCTCCCACATGACCCATATGTGCAAAAATTGTAGTTCATTTTGGATGTCACAAAAACCCATTATATTAGCCAGCTGTTTCCAATCGGAAAGGGATTGGGACAGCGGTTCAACATCAATGCCAATCGGCACATCGGAGAGTGCACAAACAGCAAGGTTACCGGCATGAGATAGACTAAACGCAATGGGGGTGTTGGGGAAGAATGGTTTTCCATATGCAGTCCAACATAGCGAACACAATGGTGGAACAACATATCCGCTGACGGCAGCCCGCTCTAGCAGGGAATAGGCGGCCAAGGAATGGCGTCTGGGGGTGTCGCTGTGCAAAGCGGAAAGCTGTTTTTGTTTTTCGGGGGGCAGTTGTGTAAAAATGTGTCCAAGTGTTTGGGCATCCACGGTAGAAACCATACAGGAGAGCACAACAATCATGTGGTTTCATGCCCTTCAATGGTCAAAATATCGGAAAACCCGGTCATGTGAAACACTTCCATGATTTCATCGGACACGTTGCGCAGGCACATCGACTGCTTTTTTGCCAGCACAGCTTTTTGCCCAGTCAGCAGCGCACGCAGTCCGGCTGAACTCACATAGGCTAGTTCACAAAAATCCAGCACGATATCTTTTCCGCCTTCAATTTCAGACAACAGCGTTTGCTGAAATTCGGGCGCGGTGGTCGTATCAAGGCGACCGTTCAGTTGAAGAAAAATTTGATTGTTGTGTACGTTTCTTGTGATATTCATAGAAAACACTCCTTGTAAATAAAAAAATGATACAAAGCATGGGTGGATAAAACCGATGCGTTTTGTATTTGTAGGATAAAAAACAGTGCGAAATTCACCAGAGAGCAATTACAATGCCCGTAACAGACCCGTTATAGACAGGACTTCCCTTTTGTGGATGGCTGTGGTAAGATAGGGCTATTCGCAAAAGGAATTTGAAACAATAGCAGAGAAAAGGCAGGTGTACAAGCATGGGTGAGCAAGTACAGATTGTGATTTGTGGTACACAGGAACCGCAGTCTGCACGGTTGGAAGCGTTACTGTCCAGTTGGGCAGAAGAAGCCTGTGTGTGCTTGTGCATGAAAAAAGAAGGGGCTGATTACCTTTCTGCCCGATGCTGTGCAGATTGCAACTTGCTGTTTGTGGACAGTGAAGGCATGTTTTGCGATGCGGTAGCCCAAATCCAGAAAATGCGCGAAAACTGTCCCCAAATGGGGGTTATTTTGCTTTCGGACAATCCAAAATTTGTGATTGAAGCATATCAGTGCCATCCAGACGGCTTGATTCGCAAACCGCTGACCTATCAAAAACTGTGTGAGGTGATGGGGCGATGTTTTTTGTACTGGCAAGCTGGAATCCGATGGATGGATTTGCCGGTCAATCACCGGCGGCTGCGAATTCCACTGTGCCGACTGCATTATATGGAAGCTGCCGGACGAAACACGATTTTGTTTCATGCGAACGGGCAGATTTTGGTCAATTGTTCGCTTGGAGAGACCGAAAAACAGTTGATAACGCCACCGTTTGTGCGCTGTCAGAAAAGCTTTATTGTACATTTGGGCGCAGTCTGTGAAATGGTGGGCGGTGAATTGGTGATGAAGGATAACCGGGTGATATCCATTGCGCGACCGCAGATTCGGCACATCCAGCGGTTACTGGACGACTATCGCAAGGCACGTCGGAGGGAACAAGAATGAAATTGTCGATACTCATTTGCGATGACCTCGCACAAGACCGTGTGCAGTTGCAGGAACAAGTGGAAGATTACGCGGCTCGACATCGGATTGAAACCGAGATTGAAATGGTGGAGAGTGGAACGCAGTTTTTTGCACAATTTCGCCCCGGACGCTGGGATATGATTTTGATGGATATTTATATGCCGGGAATTTCGGGCGTGGAAACAGCACGACTACTGCGCAAACAGGATGCCGACTGTATCTTGATTTTTACGACGACCAGCGTGGAACACGGGTTCGCCAGTTATGAAGTACAGGCAACCGACTATCTGTGCAAGCCGATTGACCAGCAAAAGATGGATAATACGCTAGATTGGTGCTTAAAAGCGTGGCATGACCGGTTTCGTGTGTTGCGTGTGCGCTCGGAGTGGGAAGAAATTTCCATCCCGCTGCGCGAAATTTGTTACATTGAAATCCGACAGCATACCGCGCATATTCACACGCAAGATAGGGTGATTCAGACACCAAAAGGCATTGCCGTGTTGGAACAAGAAATCAATAACACGGATTTTGTGCGCTGTCACCGCAGTTTTCTCATCAATTTGTGCTACGTTGCGCGACTGGAAAAGCGCGATTTTATTTTGACCGACGGTACGCGCGTGCCTTTAGGCTCGACTTGTGCCAGTCGGGTTCGGAAAAAGTTTGCAGAATGGATGTTTGTCAGTCGGTGGGACTGTGACAGTCAACCACCGGTTTTATAAGCGTTATCAAGGGAAAAACGGGCCGAAAGGTCCGTTTTTTTCAATTATAGCACAGCCAAAAACTTCCAGTTTTGCATTTCATGGCACTTTTGAATCGTTTGTGTCGAACTGCTTAAAATCGTGCGAAAAAGGCGGTAAAATGGGGAAGCAATAGATAAAAGGGAGTGAAGCAGCAATATGGCAGAATATTTATCCCCAGGTGTTTATGTAGAGGAATATGATTCAGGCGCGACACCCATGCAAGGGGTGAGCACCAGTACGGCGGGATTTGTCGGGCTGGCAGAGCGCGGCCCGGTCATCGGTCAGCCGCAACTTGTGACCAGTTTTGCCGATTATAAGCGCATGTATGGCGGCTATCTGAGTGCAGCGGGTTATGGTTCGGCACGCTATCTGCCGTATGCAGTCGAGCAATTCTTCGCAAACGGAGGTGCCCGTGCCTATATCATGCGCGCAGTACCGGAAGATGCAAAGGCGGCCAGTTTGACCGTAGGCATACTGCGCTTGACAGCAGCCAATCCGGGTGCATGGGCAGAAAAAATGCGTGTGACCGTCATGGCATCGAGTAAGGCCAAAACACAGGTTTTTGAAGTCAATGGAGCCGAGCTGAAACTGAAAAATGCAGATGGATTCCAAATAGGCGATGTTGTAGAACTGTTTGACGGTCAAAACACAGCGTATGCGACCATTAAAAATGTACTTGATAAGGTTGTTACGCTGGATAGTCCCTGTACATTGGCAGTTGCTGACCAAAAAGTAGGTACGAATAAATACATTCGTACCTGTGAAATCACGATTTCTGCCCGACTGGATGACACGGTGGAGACTTATGAGCACTTATCCCTCAAACCGGAAGCGCTTAATTATGCGCCGGTCAAGACTGAAAAAAGTGATTTGATTCACGTTGAAGTACTTGCGGCTCCTGTTTCTGCGGCACCGGCTGTACAAGAACCAAAGAAAGAGGAAGGTAAGGACAAAAAAGACCCTGCGCCGACACCCGCACCGGTCAAGACCGGTATCACACCCTATGCGTTATGCGGCGGTACAGGCACACAGATGGTGGTGACACTGACGGGCGGCAGCGATGGAAGTGTATTGCGTGTCACGCCCGATGCGTATATGGGTGCAGACGGTGGGCCGGGCAAACGCACCGGTTTGCAGGCATTTCAGGAAAATGATGTGGTTTCGGTACTGGCGATTCCGGGCGTGACCGCACCCGAAGTACAGGCGGCACTGATTGGATTTTGTGAAAACCGAAAGAGTTGCTTTGCCATTTTGGATGTGCCGATGGAGCACAAAAAGACAAATGATGTGGCAACTTTCCGCGATATGTACGATTCAACTTATGCCGCTATGTATCACCCGTGGCTGCAAATGTACGATGCAGGCGCCAAGCGTTCGGATTACTTCCCGCCATCGGGTGCAATGGCAGGCATTTACGCGCGCAGCGATAACAGCCGCGGCGTACATAAAGCACCGGCAAATGAGGTTGTACGCGGCTGTACCGGTCTGTCCTGCAACTATAACACAGGAGAACAGGATATTTTAAATCCGGTCGGTGTCAATTTGATTCGTGCGCTGCCCGGCCAGGGCATCCGTGTCTGGGGTGCGCGTACCATCAGTTCTAATGGCCTTTGGGAGTATATCAACGTGCGCCGCCTGTTTATCTATATCGAAGAGTCTATCCGCGTCAATACCAACTGGGTGGTATTTGAACCCAATAGTGAGACGCTTTGGAATCGCGTCACCCGCACCATTTCCACCTTCCTTGCAACTTGTTGGCGTGATGGTGCGCTGGCTGGTTCCAGCCCTGACCAAGCGTTTTTTGTCGAGTGCGGCCCAACCACGATGACACAGGATGACATTGACAATGGCCGATTGATTTGTCAAATTGGGATTGCGCCGGTCAAGCCTGCTGAATTTGTGATTTTCCGCATCACACAGAAAACGGCTTCCGGTGAATCATAACGCCTGATGCGGGCAGAAAGGACGAACATAAATGGCTATCAATTATCCATATCGAGTTTTTCGATATCAAGTCGAAATTGACGGCATCAGCCGTGCGGGTTTTTCCGAGGTATCGGGTATGAACGCGACCATTGATGCAGTCGAGTACCGCGAGGGCGATGACCTGCGCAACACCCCGCGTAAACTGGCTGGTTTGACTAAGTTCGGAAATGTCACATTGCGCTGGGGCGTTTCGGATGACGCCGATTTTTTGGACTGGCTGTATTCGGTATCCCCAACCAATACAGCGCCTCCCACTGGCATGGTGCGGCATAATGTGACCATCACATTGATAGATGATGCGGGCAATCCTGGCCCGTCTTGGAATTTAATCAATGCTTGGCCGGTAGGCTATACCGTGCCCGACCTGAATGGTATGGGCGGTGAAGTCGCCATTCAGTCACTGGAACTATGTCACGAAGGCCTGGAACACACGCCCGGAAGTGTGGCGGGTGAGCCTTCGCCGATTTAAGCCCTTTCCATCTTCTTACCCTTTCCATACCGGTTTTCTCTGTGCGTTAGATTTGGGATACAAAACCGGCCTGCCCTTCGAGGGCGGGAAGGCGGCATAAATTCATTTTTGCCGCTTTCCGACCCGCGAAAGAAAGGAGTTGTTTCATTCATGGAAACCGAATTTGAATTTGAATTGCCGCGCGGTTATGTGGACGCAAACGGTGACATTCATCGCCGGGGCACCATGCGATTGGCGACCGCAGCCGATGAAATTTTGCCCTTGCGTGACCAGCGTGTGCAGCAAAATTCCGGTTATCTGACAATTATTTTGCTCTCGCGCGTGATTACCCGTCTGGGTACCCTCACCACCATTAACACCCGCGTGATTGAAAACCTGTTTACCATGGATTTGGCCTATTTACAGGATTTATACCAGCGCATCAACATGGCAGAATTGCCCACCTATCGCGTAACTTGTCCGCATTGCAATCAGGAAATTCAGGTGCCGCTGGATTTTTTGCTGGACTCACACTGACCTTGTATCCACAGGAACGATTGTATCAAGAGATGACCTTTTTAGCGTATTACCTGCACTGGTCACGCAACGAGGTCATGCAGCTCAGTCATTTAGAACGCCGCCGTTGGTGTCAGGAAGTTTCAGCCGTCAATCAAAAGTTGAGCGGAACAGAGAACAACAATACCTTTGTGTTTCGATAAGGCAGGGAGGTGAGCACCGATGGGCATGATATATCCCCAACCGTTTCGTGCATTTCGATTTTTGGTGGAGATTGAGGACGGCGGCGCGGTTGTCGCCGCATTTTCGCAATTTTCGGGCATCAAAATGGAAGTAGACACCGTACAGGCGCGTTCGGGCGATGACCCGCGCGGGGTACAGGATTATGTGCCGGTTTTGACCCGATTTATGCCGGTGACGCTGACCAAAGGCGTTGTAGGAGACAATGATTTTTTAGACTGGCTGTTCTCGGCAGCGGCTGGAGACCAGACCGGGCCGAATGGGGCTCATCTGCGCCGCACACTGAATATTGTTGCGCTGGACGATGCAGGAAACCGCGGTGTAACTTGGTCGCTCAAAGACGCGTTGCCCATTGGTTATGAGTTGATGCCGATGGATGGCGGGAAAAGTGAAGTGCTATCCGAAAGCCTTACCTTTGCCATTACGGGCATGAAGCGTCAGACACACTGCGCATCCAATCGCACATAGAAAGGTGAGCGGGACAGATGGCTTATTTATCGGGCGCCTATTTTTCGGTTTTTCTGGCTGGTGCGGGTGTGACGTTGCAGGGCAGTTTTACCAGCGTTTCTGGGCTGGATATGGAACTGGAATATGAAGTGTTCAACGAAGGTGGGCTAAATTATCCGCGTTTCTTCTTGAAACAGAGTAAGCCACAAGTACTGGTGTTGGAGCAGGGGACGGTCACCCATGCCGATGCAGTTTCTTTTTTGATGCAGAACAGCAATCTGGGCATGTCGATTGCACTGGCTGGAACGGTCACATTAAAAGACAGTTTTGGAACACCGCAGCGTACTTGGAACATTATCGGCGCGTATCTGCAAAGATATGTCGGCCCCACACTAAACAGCAATCAGGCTGCATTGGCGGTCAGTCGAATGGAATTGATTTATAATGGGTGCTATTGATGAAGGGCATGGGCAGTATCAAATCGAATATGACCCTTTTGAAAACAGACAGCCCCAGACCACTTTTTCGGTTTTTTCCAGTTTTCGAGCAGACCGAGCGCGAACGGTTTGGACAGCGCAGCGCTTATCAGCCGATTGCATTGCAATTTCTGCAAGAAAAACCGCAGCTTTTTCCACAGCGTCCACCGGTATTGCATTTGGATGTCAATTTGAATGTCGTGCTGGAATCACTCAAAAAAGAGAGAGAAAAACGGGAAAAACAGCAGAAAAAGGTCAATGAACGCATTTTGGAACGGGTATATCTGTTAGAACGACAGATAGAACACACCGGTATGCGTTTGCCGCGCCTGACCATCCAATTCGGGCAGTCAGGGGATTTTATGGCGAATACAAGACCAAATGCGGCGGTCAAGATTATGCCCGATGTGCACACTTCTCGTGTCGGGTTGCGCGTCAAACCGGCGATTTTCCATTATCCAGAATGGAGTAGTCAAAGTGGTGTCCGTATCCCGTGGGCAGTTCCCACACTCACACAGGCGATTGGTGAGATGGTTACAGCAGCCGTGCAAAATACATGGATGGAAAGTGCGCCTGTCCAAGAAACATGGAGAACACCCCAATCATATCGGCAGTACGCGAAGCCCCATGAAGTTCAAAATGGTACACAGACTTGGGCGGCAGTCGTACGGCAGGCGGCACGGACAGGGCACTGGCCGGTGAAAAATCAAACCGAGCTTGTACATAGAATCGGTTTCACAAGTGCTTCTTTTTCTCCAGTGAGTTTGACCGATTTGTTATATGGTCGCCGTAGACAGCAACCGCTTGTGCTGCGCACGCCAGTGCGCACAGATATACAAAGTGATTGGGAGCGGGAACAAGCCAACATAGGAGAGCGCCGAAAGGCACAGCAGGTTGTCAGACAGATAGCGCAAACTGTGGCGCTGACTTTGCAACACAATAACAGTCAGACCGAACAGCACAAAAACCGTGTACCTGCGTCAGGGATGGAAACTATATCGTTGACGTATTTGCCACAGCGCATAGAAACGGCTGTATCCACCGAGCCAACCGCGCCGCCCAGTGCTGCGCAAGCAAACAATCATCCTCTGCCTGAATGGGCGACACGGTTTGCCGACTTTGCGGCACAACCGTCCAAAGCTGGTCAAATAGAATGGACGGCACCCCAAGCGGTGCGCCGTCCGGCGAATATCGTATATCGAGAAGATAAAGCGCAGGAATTACCGCAGGCGAAAGCAGTTTCCCTGTTGAGCGAGGGAGAACTACGGCGTACAGCCGATAAGGTTTACCGGATGATTCAAGAGCGTTTACGACGAGAATTGCGGCGCAGTGGACGGTAAAGTACGCATGTCAAAGGGAAGTGAAAAAGATGTTCGTGGGTATGCCAAATCCCAATCTTTTGATACCGCTCGAAAAAATGAGTATCCAGAATCTGCACAGAAAGACAACTATTTATGTACTGTATAACCCGGAGAGTTATGAACAAACACGCAGTATCAGCTTGGCAAATCAGTCCAGCATGTCCAGCAATATGCCGATTGTGCAGTTTGTGTCGGGTGGAGCCGAACAACTGCATTTCACGCTGTTTTTTGACAGTCTATCGGCAGGAGCCGAAATTGGAGGCACCAAAAGCGACCGCGCTAAATTTGCCGTAAATAGTTTACTGCCATCGGCACAAAAGCAGATTGACGTGCGCACATATACCGAGCGCATTTATAAACTGATGCGCATAGACCCCAGTTTGCACGCCCCGCCACGACTGAAACTGGAATGGGCTTCGCTTCAGTTCACCGGCTATCTGGTCAACTGTACCCAAAAGTTTGTCAAGTTCAATGAACAGGGCACGCCGGTGCGTGCAACGTTGGATTGTACCTTTCAGGAATATGTGGAGCCGGGCAAGATTGCATCGTTGACCCCGAACGAGTCACCGGATACCACCAAATATCGCACGGTTACGCAGGGGGATGCACTTTGGTCATTGGCGGCGCGTGAATATGGACAGCCCGCACAGTGGCGTGAGATTGCAAACGCCAACGGCTTGACAAATCCGCGGAAACTACGAACAGGTGATATGTTGGTGCTTCCGGGACTGGACTAACGAAGGGGGACTTATGGATAAAGGCAGTTATACCTTTGATGAACTGGAACGCAAATATGATAACTTTTTTGCACCAGCATTTGAAATTAAAGTTGGAAATCAGACCTTTTCCAGCAGTACAGTACCCATCTATGCGTTAGAAGTGGACTTGAATGCGGACGGCAACGCCAGCGGCTGTTCGTTTCAGATTGGCGGGCAATATGACTGGGAGAATAGCCAATGGAAAACCGAGCTAAAAAAAGCGCTTAAACTGGGCGCGAAATTGTCGGTTCAAGCCGGGTATGTCAAGAAAAAGGAGATTTTTTACGGATATATTGACGACTATACATTGGAATATCAGCAGAATGCACCGCCTGTGGTGTCGGTGTCTGGAATTGACGGACTGGGGTATCTGATGAGCTTGCGGGATAAGCTGGCCGCCGGACAGAAAAAACCGGCAGCAGTGGTGCGGGAATTGCTTGGTAAGTGTGTTTCGGCAGGCTTTGCAAAAAAAGTCACCGTTGGGTCACTCGACGGTTTTTCCACACCCATTGTCAAAGAATCCAAGGTCGATGCGTGGAAATTTCTCAAAAAACTGGCAGAACGGTACGGAATGTCACTGATTGCACTCGATGGGGAATTGATTTTTGATGACCTTTTGACCAATACCAAGCCGATTTTGACCTTGACCGCAGGTGTCGGACTGCACAGTTTTTCCAAACGGGTTTCACTTGCGCATCAGATTGGACAATATGAAGTGCGTGGACGCGATGCAAACCAGAAACAAATTCGCGCAGTCGTTACCAGTGTCACGGTGGGCGGCAGCGGAAAAAGTGCGGTACAACTGGTATCCGGACTCAAACAAGTGATTCAGCGTGAGGAAAATGAGTATGTGCGCACGGTTGAAGAGTGCAAACGGCTGGCACAAAACCGGATGAATCACATTGCCTTGCAGATGGTTGCGGGAAACGGCACCTGTGTGGGGATTCCCGAATTGATTCCCGGACGATACCTTGAGATTGACGGGCTGGACAGCGGCACATCGGGGCTGTATTTTGTATCCAGCGTCAAACATTCCTTTCATGATGGCGGTTATGTGACTTCATTTACTGTAAAGGGGGCGAAAACCGAATGAGTTTGACCGACCAGATTGCGCCATTGTTGGACGAAGCAGAGCAAACACAGCAAAATAGCCGCGTCGTGCGGCATGGGGTTGCGCTGGCGCGTGTGACCAACTGTATCAAACAGGACACCATTTACCGAGTCAAATGCCTGATTGTCGGGGCAGATGACGATGAGGAAACCGACTGGTGTGACATCATTTGTCCGTTTGGCGGTATGTCTTACGGTGCATTCTGGCGGCCGCGCATTGATGATTTGGTAGTGTTGGCGTATTGGGACGGCGACCCCCATCGCCCGGTTGTAATGGGTAGTCTGTGGACACCCGAAGTCAAACCGCCTGAATTTGTGATAGAAGGAAAGACACAGGATTATGCCATCTGTACGCCCTCTAAAATCGAGTTGTGTATGCACGATGAACCAGAAAAGCATCAATTCACCTGTAAACTGCCATCTGGTGCGATGATAACGATGGATGACAGCGCAAAACAAATACAGATGCAGGATAAAGATGGGGAGAATGTGATGCGGCTCAACTGGCAAAATGGTGAAATCGCCTTGAAAGCCGGCAAAAAACTGACCTTTCAAACCGGAGATACGATGGTGACGATGGAAAACAACGGCAATGTCACAGTAAGCGGGAAAGGCACATTGTCTTTTGATGGGACGAATGTTCAGGTGAAGGCGAAATCACAGTTTGAAGCGCAAGGCGGAACGGTCGGGATAAAATCCAATGCGACAATGGATTGGAAAGCGTCGGGGATTATGACCGCACAGGCTAAGCTGGTAAAAATCAACTGACGGCAAACGGAGGAAAACCAGTATGGATGGCAAGGCATTTTTAGGACGTGGGTTAAAATTCCCGCTTGCGGTAGACCCGCGCACCGGAAAATTTGCGATGGTTGAGCAGGAAGAAGATATCCGTGAAGCCATCGGCATTGTGTTGACCACCGTACGCGGAGAACGGGTTATGCGCCCCACGTTTGGTTCCAATGTCATTTCTTACACCTTTGCCACCGCCTCCAGCTCCATGATGCAGAGCATTGCACACGAAGTGCGTGAGCAGTTATTATTTCACGAACCCCGCATTGTGGATGTGGAGGTGGTATGCCGGGAGGCAAATCAGTTGACCGGAGCGATTGTGGTCGAAGTGGCGTACACCGTGCGCAGTACCAACAATCGCTATAACCATGTGTATCCGTTTTATCTGAGTGAAGGCGCGGAGGGGGGCGGCGCAAAGTGAAAAAGCCTGTTTTGGATGGGCGTACCGGTGACGACCTGCACCGTCAGTTGTCTGCGCTGGCACGCACCTATACCCCCGAATGGCGATTGGAGGATACAAAAGATGACCCCGGAGCCGCCATTGCCGCGTTGTTTTGCTGCATGTTGCAGCAGTCGATAGACCGCTTAAACGCAGTACCCGACCGGTGGTATATCGCCTTTTTGAATGGTATTGGGTTTCGTTTGCCGCCCCCAACTCCGGCGGTAGGTTTGATGTATTTTGCACCCTATGATATGGTGACGCAGCCGGTCACCGTTCCGGCAGGAACACAGGTTTTTACACCGGATGCCGATGGGGAAAACATTGTGTATGAGACAACGCGCACGATACAAGCCACTTCGGCAAAACTGACCGATATTTATTACGCCGATAGTGCATTAGACCGCATAGAGCAGTTGGACTTAACCAGTCCGCAGCCTTTTTTTGCGTCTTGTGCACAAAACTTGCAGCGACATCGTTTTTGGTTCAGTCAGCCCGATGTCTTGCGCTTAGATGGGCCGACAAGTATTGAGGTGGAATTGCGGCAGGCGGTACGCGGTTATGAAATACAAACCGCCGAACGGCTGGCGCAAATGAAGTGGACGTATGAAGTGGACGGTCAAGAAAAAACGTTTGAGCAGGTACGCGCACAACAAGGCCGAATTGTGCTGGAAAAGCAGAATGATTGCCCGATGCAACCTGATGAACAGGGGAATTTGTGCATTTACTGCACAGGAACACCCGAACAGGAACTTGTGTTGGAACAAATTCTGGTGCGCTCGGTACCGTTGGTATCTTGCGCGGCAGATAGCTTGTTTGCAGGTGATTTGCCGCTGGATGATGGGGGATATTGTTTTGGGCGCAGACCGGCACCATATGCCTTGTTTTATCTGCGTTCGGATACCGTACTTTGTAAACATGGCGCGACTGTGCATCTGTGTTTGCATTTGAAAGCCTGTGTGGACGAGCCACCCGAACAGCAGCCACAATATGACTTTACCCAAAATTTGATTGATAAAACACAAGCTGTCGTGCGCAAGCCCGATGAAGCATGTATCACGGCCGTCGTGTGGGAGTACTTCAACGGCTTGGGCTGGCAAACGCTCGCCGTGACAGGTAACCGCAATCCTTTTTCGGGCAAGCAGGATGGAACGGTGGAGCTTCGGTTTGTAGTTCCCGCTGATTTAGCCGAAATACCGGTCAATGCCCAAATGGGGCGCTATATTCGGGCGCGTGTAGTCGAAGTGCAAAACCTTTTTTCAACTTACGCCCGCTGGTATGTGCCCTATGTATGCAACGCTTTTTTTCAGTGGTCATATGAACAGGCGGTTCCCGTGTGTGCTTGCGGCGCGCAAAACAATGGGAACTGCACGGAACTGCACGAAGCGCAAGCAATGACACAGATGCACTTGCCTGCGCTGATACCCATGCAGCCCGCACCATGCGCGATGTATATTCGGTTTGACCGTTCTCCTCATGCAATGCCGCTTTCGCTGTGGTTTGAAGTGGTCGGGCGTGTCCCGATGTCTGAAACACTTGTCTGGGAGCAGGCAACGGTGGAGGGTTTTGCACCAGTTGCATGTGTGGACATGACCGACAATCTACATCACACCGGACATGTGTTGCTGTATCTGTCCGAGCCGTTGGCAGAGGTGACAATATTCGGTCAAATTGGTTATTGGCTGCGGGTCAGTCGTGGGAATCAGGCTGCAAGGGCGGTGCCATATATTGTGTCGGCGCGGCTCAACACCATCGACGCACAGCAAGTTGAGCGGCAACCCGACCAGTATTTTGATGTTGGGGTTTATGAAGCGGGAAAAACCGTTCAACTGAGCAGCGTACCGGTGATTTCCTGTACGGTTTGGGTGGATGAGAGTGGTGTTTTATCGCAGACAGACGCACAGGCACTGGCAGAACGTAACCCCGATAGCACAGAATTGGTGTGGGAGGACGGTGTATTGACCCATTGCTGGGTACGTTGGCAACCGATAGAAGCATTGTCGCTTGAAAAACCTGATGCAAATGTATTTGTGCTCGACCCTTACACTGGCACCGTTACGTTTGGAGATGGACGGCATGGACGGGTGCCGCCGTCCGGTGACCGCGTGATTCGGATTGCATCGGTGAGCGGTGGAGGAACACGGGGTAATGTACCTGTCGGGCAAGTACATGCGCTGGTTGGCGCCTTGCCACGGGTGGAAACCGTGCAAAATATTGGTGAAATGAGCGGTGGAACCGACCGCTTTTCCCGTTCCCGCATCGAGCGGGTGGCAAACAAGCGGCTGCGGCATCGTGGTCGGGCGGCAGGAACGATGGATTTTGAAGAACTGGTGCTTGAGGCGTTCGCACAGGTTAAACAAGTGCGTTGTTTTTCCCAGCGCGATGAAAACGGGCAGTTTGCGCCCGGACATGTGACCGTTGTGTTGATGGGCAGTCAATCTGGACAGACATCGGATGCGCTGTGCGATGCGGTCTATGAATTTTTGGCTGAGCGCTGTTCCTGTTGTCTGGTTGCAGAGGGGCGGCTGCATGTATGTCCGGCGACTTTGTTGACGGTGCGCGCACAGATAACGATTGGATTACAGCGACCAGAAGATGCGGCAGATGTTCAGGGACAGGTGATGGCGCGCGTCACGAAACTGATTGACCAGACATGGCGTGCGCGGCAGATTGGTGAACAGATTCGACCGGATGAAGTTTGGTCGGTAGTGCGTGATACGCCCGGTGTTCGTATGATTGAGCGCATTTTACTGGAAGGCGTATACGATGCAGAGGGTCAGCAACACATGACGGCGCTGGACAACGGAAATGATTTTTTGTATGCGGTTGTACAGAGTGGTATCCATCAGGTACAAATCCGTACATAAAAATCAAGTGAGACAGGCGGAATTTTGACAGGGAGTGACAATGGACATGTTGGTTGCGCGCAAATTGGATGACCAGAGTTTTGAGGAAATTGTGCGCGAAGCGGTGGGGCAACTGCCCTGGCTGTGCCCGACATGGACAGACCACAATGCACACGACCCCGGCATTACTATTTTAGAATTGCTGGCATGGTACAAAGAAATGCTGCAATATCAGATGGAGCAGCTGACGCCAGCTTTACAGCGTAAACTGTTGGCACTGACCGGAGTGCAGCCGCTTGGGGTACAACCGGCGGTGTGTGCGCTGGAAATTGCACCCGATACGCCGCCGCGACTGCAAGGTGCACGGTTAAGCAATGCACAAGATATGGAGTTTGAACTGATAGAGCCGGTGCCCGTATGTGATATTCGGTTGCAAACCGTTCAAATTGAGCGGGAAGGGAAATATCTCAGCGTAAAGGGGTTGTTATCGGGAAATTTACAGCTCAAACCGTTTTGTTTTGGCGGTCAACCGGGCAGTCGGTTGTGGCTGGGCTTTGCTGGTTCGGCGGCATCTGTTCGCTTGTGGTTTGATGTCGTGACACCGCAAGGGGTAGCGCGCAATCGGTTTGCCCCCGGACAACCGCCACCGCGTGAGATATGCTGGCAATTTATGGGTGAACAGGCCGGTGGGCCGACACAAGACCAGACGCACAATCTAAGTCAAAGCGGCTATGTTACACTGGCTGTACCAGAGGTTTGGCCGATTGGCCGTGATGGATTGCGCTGGCTGTGCCTTTCGCTGACCGATGCAGGGTGTGAAGAACAGCCGCGTTTGTGTGGGATTTCTGACCGGCGATACCGTGCCGCCCAACAGACCACCCGTGCGCGCAGTCATTTTTTTACCGTTTTGCCGCAGCAAGACCAATCGGTTTGCCTGTCCGATGCGCTGGCACAGCAGGCCGAACTAGCTGTTTTTGTGCGGTTGAAAGAGGGATGGGAACAAACAGTGCCCCATCAAATTTCGTTGCAGGACAATCGCCGAATCGTAAGAATCAACGCGGCACAGGCTGCCAGCGATGGTGCGCCCAATGTGTTGGTGGTATGCCTTGACCCGGTGCGTGTACCCGATTTGATATTTGACATGAAGGGACGTCCAGCCGAACAGATTTTTCTTAATTTACAGGGGCAAACGGTGTTGCCGCGTCCGTTTCGTCTGATATGTCAGACGTTAGAGCCAGATGGCGTGATTCGGCCAGCGGTTTGGCATTGCGTCCAAGATTTGTATGCCTGCGGCCCGCGCGACCGCGTGTTTGTATATGATGCAGCGCGCGAAACCATACAGTTCGGGGACGGACGGTATGGGGCGGTGGTGTCGCCCGGAAAAGGCGCGGTTTTGGTCATGGACTTGGTGCTGTCGCGCGGGGGAGCGGGCAATATCCCGGCAGACGCAGGGTTGTATTTTGTTGAGGATGGGCAAGCGGTGCATAATTTGGCAGCGAGTGGTGGACGAGATATGGAAGAACTGCAAGAGGCTCACGCACGGCTGCAATATCGGCTGGAACACACCGAACGCTGCTTATCGGCAGCAGACTATGAGCGGCAAGCACAAAATACTCCCGGACTGCGTGTGGCGGCGGCTAAAGCATTGCCCGGTTATGACCCGGATGCACCAACCAGCGGCTGTTGTGCGGCAACTGTAACCGTTGTGGTGATTCCGGCTTCGGATGCACCGTATCCGATGCCGGATACTCGATTTTTGCAAGCGGTACGACGGCAGTTAGAGCAGCACCGCACCATTGGGGTGCGAGTGCTGGTCGTTCCGCCGCGCTATGTGTCATTTGACGTACAGGTTCGTGTGCGCACACAAGCCGGTTTTGAACAGCAAGCAGCATGGGAAGCGCTCAAAAGTGTGTGTGCCATTGGGTCGCAAACGATTGGAAAAACCGTGTTTCGAGCGGACTTGATGGCATGTTTGCAGCATGTGCCCGGTGTATTTGAAGTGCGCCAGTTGAAGTTTACCGCAGTCCAGCCAGGCGGTATGCTGACCGCACAGGGTGATTTGCGTGTACCACCAGATGGAGTTGCCGCCTTGCGGCACATACATTTGACCAAAGTGGGTATTTGAGGAAAGGGAGAACAGTTTTGCAGTTTGTCAGTGATTATTTGACCATTTGCCGACAGGAACAGTGGCGGCAAGGAATATTTTTTGACATGGACTGCGACGGGGATAGCCTGTTTCTCGCGCCACGCTGCCATAAAGGGGCGTATTGCCTGCCACCGCTCGATAGTGGAGAAAATGGGTTTGTTTGGAGTCGGCTGCGGGTAGATGCGGTTTTGCCTGAAGATTGCAGTTTACGGTTCTATGTCCGGGCGGCAGACACAAGCCAATGGCCACAATGGGAAGCCCTAAGAAAATCTGCTGAATCATCGGATAACACAGGGATAGAACCGCGTTTGCAAGGCTGTTTTGGTATGCCGCTGCCCGATGGCTGTGATGTTTGGCTTGATTGTGTCGGTCGTTTTTTGTGGATTGCAGTCGAACTGACCGCCACAGGAATCAAAATGCCCGAAATCCGAGCGGTATCCGTGCGCATGGCAGGTGACCATATGATAGAATACCTGCCTTCTATCTATCGCGGACATGATTTTACAGCGCGGTATCTGTCCATTTTTAACAGTATGATGCAGGATGTAGAGGATGCTGTGACCGCGCTGCCGCGTCAGCTTGATACCGATAGCGCCAGTATGGATATGCTGGAATATTTGGCCGAATGGCTGTGTATGGAACCAGCACAGCCCAATTTGCGCAGACGGCTCAAAACAGCATTGCAAGATTTTGAAACGATGTACACGGTTGCCGGGATAAAACGGAGTGTGCGCCGTTTGACCGGTCGGCAGCCGTATCTGATAGAACATTTTGCGGTTGACCCAAACCGTGCAGATTGTCACAATCCGACTGTATACCGCCGACTGTATGGTGAGCAGCCCTATCGTTTTTTTGTGCTCCTGCCAGAAGGGACATTTCCACGTCGAGACCAGATGGAAGCATTTACAGCACAAATGCAGACCTGTATTCCGGCGGGCAGTGAAATGGTACTGGTATTGCTCAAACCGTGTATTCAACTTGATTGGCACACCTATCTGGGCATCAATTCTCAGATTGCAGACTACATTCCGGCGGTCATGGATGAGACTGTGACCATTCACTATGACACAATGATTGGAGGAGCCACATCATGAGCAATACCGATTTTTTCCCGATTGAGCGCAATCGGTATTTTTATGGAAAGCTGCTGACCGTGCGTGATTTTGAGGTGGAACAGCGCTACCACCGCGTCAAAGGGCAGCTTTTAAACCGGTTGTCTTTGGGAGCAGGTGTGGTTTGTGGTCTGGGGGTCATGGCAAGCGACGAGAACACGCTGCTGATAGAAAGCGGGATGGCACTCGACTATCAGGGGCGAATGATGGTGCTTGAACAGCCGTTGGTGCGCAAGCTTGCTATGCTGGACGGGTATCAGGATTTGACCGGTCACGCCACGGCCTATCTGTGTATGCAGTATACCGAAACCGACTTGGAACCGGTCAATGCAGTGGGAACCGATGCCGGAGAAAATCGACAATGCAATCTCACACGGGAGCAAAGCCGGGTATACTTGACCACTCAGCCGCCTGTATATGAAAATCTACTGCAAGCAGCCGGTTGGGAAAATGTGTCTGTGCTGTATGCGTCCAGCGACTTGACCCTGATATTGTCAGCACCAGAAAACATTTACGGTGGACAGTCGTTCGAGGTGCAGATACTTGTGGTCAAGAATGAGAAAACACCACCGGTCTGGTTCCGATTGGATGGGGAAAGCGCACTGGTTGACAGCGAAAGCGGTCGAATGTGCTTGGAGTTTCAACAAAGTCCGGAGGAAAAACGATGTGTGTATACGGTTTCGTTTTCCTATGCGGCACGGCGGCTGCAAGATATGGACAGCGACCTGTTTGTAAATGGTGGGGAGCTGGATTTAGAACTGGGTAGCCATCGGTATAAAAATTATATTGAAATCCCAGTACGGTTGCATCTGTGTAGCACAGAGCAGCAACTAGAAGCGCGTAACCGCTTACAAGACAATCTGGAACGTCGTCTGCGCGGTCAGGAATTGCCGTTGTATTTGGCAAAATTGGAACTCATTCAGTCGGCAGGCAGTGTGTTTGTCGGCGGTGTGACCAATCTGCCGTTTGGGCAGATACTGGGACGCAGGAGCAGATCTGCACACACCGATTGCGGCCCGCAGTCGGTCACAACCACCGTGCGCAGTCTGGAGTATTGGCAAAAACCCGATGTCAAAGCCGCATATCAACCGGCAACCGGTGAACTGCACTTTGATTTTGGAATTCCGTCCCCCGAACAATATGATTACACGGTTGCGCATGGTACGGTAGATTTGACCTTGCCGGGCGGTTTGCGCGTCAATAGCCGGGTGTTTTCCGATGAGATTGCGCACGGGTTAGGGCCGGGGGCGGTCGATATCCGTTTGAGTTTAGAATATACTGACAAGACCAGTCAACAGACCGTTTTACTGTATGGCAACAGTGAGGTGTTCAAAGGCAAACATACGCCCAGCGCCCCAATTTGGGCGGAAGCCGCCGCACTGGTCTACCCGGAACATGGTACCATGCGAATTGGCTTGTGGCTGCATGATATGGTGGACGGCAACCGCGTAACCGTGCATTATTTTGCGCAGAAGCCAGAACGGGATACCGACCGGTTGATTGGGCGTAAAACGGTGAAAATCCAGATTTCGCCCGAATTTTCGCGTGTTGCTTGTCGGGGAACTTTGCAATTTCGGGCAGATGTCAGCGGCAGTGCGGATAGACATGTCCTTTGGCGCGTGCGCGAGGAAAACGGTGGTGCAATTGACCAGAACGGCAATTATCAAGCACCCGAACAGCCGGGTACTTATGAGATTGTCGCACAGGCAAGTGCAGAGGAATCGGCTTGTGCAAGCGCGTTTGTGATTGTGGAAGAAAGGAACCCGTGAGAGGAGAGAGCGCATGAAAACCATGCTGGTACGGGAGCGTTATAAAGTAGTGCAGGTATGCGGCATGGAAACAAGTGGCGCAGGAGTATCAAGCATGGGAACAGCAATCTTTGTTCAAACAATGGGGAATGCAGGCGTGGAAGCAACTGAAACGTACAAAAAATCGGGGGTGAGGACGGTGAAACACATGCGAAATATGTGGAGCGGCGCGGTAGTTGTGTTGTTGACCGTCCTGTGTATGGCGCTGTTGTGCCGTTCGATGCTTTTGGATTGCTGGTCGATTCTCTACAATGGATATGGACAACGTACCTATTTGACCGCTTCGGTGAATGGCAGTACAGTTAGCCTGCTTAGTCAGGAGGGCGACCGGTTTCGGTTGCTGCTCGCAACGCTGGACGGCAAACGCACACAAGAAAGAACGGTAGAGCTGCCTGTTTCAGCCACCCAATGTATGCAGCCCGAATTGCACGTTTCACTTAGTGGAACGGCGTTCTTAACCGTTTACGAGGCCGCAGAGGGGCAGGGTGCAGGCTATCTTGCCTTGTATCGTCTGCCCGTTCAAGGTGTGCCAGAACGCTTGTTGTATGAACCTTGCTTGGGGCAAACAGTCAGTGAACGGCTCCGAAGTACTTATTTGAGTGGTATCACCGAGCGGGAAGGCAAGATTTCGTTTGCACTGGTGCAAGGCGAAAGTGCTACGGTGTATACTGGTGCACGCACACAGGGCGGTTTGGAGCGGCAGGAGCCTCAAAAAATGACCTATCTGGCAGATACGGCGGTGTTACCCGATGGTACCTTGATTTATGGTGGAACCGAATGGCTTATGTTGGATGGGCGGCGCTCGGCTTTTTCGGTCAGCGGTCGTATTATCACCTATTTGACCCAGACACAGGCTGGTTTGTACTATATTGACGGCATAAGTCAGAATGTCATGTACTGCGATGAAACCGCATCGCAGACCATACAGGTTTTGAATTTGTCGGAACAAGCAGAACTGGATGGATTGACCAGTCTTTCGATTGCCGAGGATGGGAGTGTTTTGCTTTTGCGAAACGGCCATACCTTGGAACATGTGCGCCGGGACGGTGTGACTAATTTGACTGGCATGTTGTATCGCAGTCGTGCCGCTAGTATGGGTTTATTGATTGCGCTAACCGTGGCAACGATAGGAATTGCAGCTTTACTTTGGTATGTGTTGTGCGGCAGGCGGCATGGCTTTATGCCATTGGCAGTGCGGTGGGGTGTGTTATTAGCGCTGGCCGCAGTTGTGGCCGGTGCTGTGCTGAGTGAATTTGTCGTGCGTCCGATGGTGCAAAACAGTTTCGCGCGTGAAATGCAAAGTACACTGGCGAGCACCTCTGTGCTTGCAGTTGGACAGGGTGGTACGTCCGTACAGATAAGTACCCGCATGGAAACTGCTTTGTCCATTGTAGGCGATGGTTTTTATCAAGCCGCAAAGACTCATGTGTATCAAAAGGTGCAGGATGAGTGGCAAACCGTGGATGCACGGCAAAGTTTTCCGGCACGGTGTAACGCTCGATTGTCGTCTGGATTTTCGGACGATTTGGCGGAGCAAGCCCTGCAAGCGGGCACTGCCTTTGCTGAGACAGACGAACAGTTTTGTTTTTGTCTGAATTGGCAGGGTAAGGTTTTACAGACTACGGTGCCCAGTCAGGCAATGACACAGGCAGTAGATGAAATGTGTATGCGCATCTATCAGCGCATATGGACGGCGCTTGCCCTGTTTTGGGCGCTTGCGGTGAGTGTGTTGGTGCTGGTGGGGCGGCAGCTATACCGCACAGGCCGTGCGATGGAACAGTTATCCGAAGGGCAAACCGATGTCTATTTATCTATGAAAACAGGGGATGAGTTGGAGGGGTTAGCGGCTTCGTTTAACAGTATGGTGCGTTCTATGTGCAAACAAGTACAGCACACCGAACATATGGTGCAGTCCTATCGGCGGTTTGTGCCCGAACGAGTATTGACCTTGCTTGGAAAATCTTCGGTGCTGGAAGTGGATAAACACACGACAGCCACGCGGCAGATGTCCATTATGATGGTGTGGTTTACTTTTCCACAGCCTGTGTATGCGGGCGACACACGCACATTGTTTGACAGCATCAATGCCGTAATTGAACACACGGCGGCGATTGCGGTGCGTAAAGGGGGCACGGTGTTCAATTTTGCCTATAATGGCTATGATGTAGTGCTGGAAAGCGACACGCGCAAGTTAGTCAGCACAGCGGTTGCGATACAGCAGCAAGTGTTAGCACTCAATCGGCAGCGCCAAAAAAGCGGATTGCCCGAAGTGACGTTGCGCATTGCGCTGGATGTCGGTGAAGTGATACTGGGCATTGTCGGAGATGAAACACAGATGGAGCAGACCACGATTTCGGCAAGTTTTACGACAACACGTCACTTGATTGACCTGTGCAACCGATTGGAAGCGGGAATTTTGTGTACCGAACAGGTGATTGCAGGGGCAGAGGGATATGCCAGCCGTTATATGGGAAAGAGCACCTTGGACGGCAACCCGCTGCGCGTGTATGAAATTTTCGATGGTGACCCATTTGCCGTGCGCCAGAGCAAGGAATATACAAGAGAGCGGTTTGCACAGGGGATTTTCACTCTATACAGTCGAGATTTTGCCGAGGCCAAGCGCATTTTTTTGGAATTGGTGCATGAAAATCCGCAAGATGGCGGTGCGCGGTATGCGCTGTATCAGGCAGACCGCTTGGAGAAACAGCCCGCGCAGACCGTCGGTTTGGAGTCCTGAGTAGAGAGATAAGAGGAGGAACCGGTTTTGCTCAGTCATCTGATGACCCAGCTGATGCGGTCTTTTGGCATCTTTTTTCGTACCATTCGCGCGTTTGTGACCCGTCGCTTGGTAGGAATTTGGGCGCGTGTGCGACGTATGACCAATCTTTCCCGACAAGCCACGCGGATTGCAGCAGATTCCATGCAATCGGTCGTAGCACTTGCCAAGAAACCGTCGGGGCGCAGCGACTATATTGAAACCAAGCGCCTACTGATTGCCAAAAAGCTGCTATTACTGCTGACCGTTGGACTAATTGCAGCCGCTTTGCTGGTTTACTTTGTGGTATGGCCGTTCGTGCTCAGCCATTTTTTGACCGCGCGGTTTTATGTTCAGGACAGCCGGATTGGTGCGTGGAGCGGCAGGGTGATTGTCTATTCTGATGAACAAAAAACCATACCACTTTATCAAGGCAAGCTGGTCGAGGGACTGTTGCAAGGCAAGGGTATCGAGTACGATGTACAAGGGATGCTGAGCTATGAAGGTTTTTTTGTAAATGGGGTGCGAGAGGGCAAAGGCACAGCCTATGAACAGAGAGTCATAGTGTATGAAGGCGACTTTTCCGCAGATGTCTACGAAGGTGTTGGCCGACGTTACGCCGACGGTATCTTGAACTATGAGGGTATGTTTTCAAACGGTTTACCCAATGGGGAGGGCGTCTCATACTATGCTGACCGTACGATTCAATATAAAGGCAGTTTTGTGAATGGATTGTATGAAGGAACGGGTACAGCTTATACCACATCTGGGCGCATGTGCTATCAGGGTTCTTTTGCGCAGGGGGTATACAATGGGCAAGGCAAACTATATCCAGCCCAAGGACAGCGTATCGAAGCGACATTTGCCGACGGACAACCCGACGGAACGATTGCATGGTACAAAGATAATGTGTTGTACTATCAAGGACAGGTAAAGGGGATGCAGCCGTCTGGGTATGGCATACTGTATGCGCCAAGCGGTAAAACCATTTATCAGGGACAGATGGCAGATGGAACACTGGACGGAGAATGGCTGGTCAACCAGACCGCAGATGATTTGCGCGCTGCACTGGGAGAACAGACAATCACCGAGTATTCGGATGTTTTGGGTGGTTTTGTGGTTTCTGCACCTGCAATCGGGCTTGCGGTGCTGTGCAGCTATCAGACGGAAGAGCAGCAAGCAATGGTGCGGGCAGTTTACCTGGCGCAGCCACAGCAAAAAAATGTTTGTCTGCTTCCGGGACAGGATTTTGTGGCATTGGACGCATGGGGCACGTCAGCCGCACACACGCGCACTTTTTCGCCCATTCCGGGTATATCATTGACGGCGGGAAGCTATCAAAGTAAGCGCTATACACGGGAAACCTGTCAAGCGGAAGTATTGTACAAGGAACAAGAGCTAGTCTTGCTTATGTGGAGCAAAACGGGTACAAACACTGGTCAAAGCAGCAATGCTGCCAGTGTGTCAAAAGATGATGTACAAATGAACCAAAGCGAGCAGGAGCGACTGGAAACTTTTTTAGCTTCATTAGACCAGATGGACGTGCCGCAAGAAACCGTGCTGCAAAATCTATATTACGGTAATACCGCACTTTCCCACGCGTTTTCAGGTTGTCAGACTGCAGAACAGGCGGCGGATGTACTGGATGCTCTGTGTGATTATTGGGTCAGTGCTGAAAAACGGTTGGGACTGGAGCAAAACCGCGAACGTACACAGACATTATTGGAAGATGAACGGGCTTCGCTTGCGCGCGGCACAGGAGATGCACAGGCGGTTGAACAGTTGACTGCACAAGTGCAAACATTGGACAGCGCAATCAATCAGTGTATCAGTCAGATGGCAAAAGCCAGTATACAGGCGCAGACGGCGGGCGGTGCAGACCCTCAGAATCTTGCCCTGTCCGGTTTGGCAGCTTTGTTCCATCCGGCAGCACTTGATGTGCAGGAATTGTCGTTGGTGGCGACGGCATATGCACAGAGTCAAGCCACATCCGAACAGCAAGTGGATGGGCCAGCCATTGCGCTTTCAGTCAAAACAGCGCTCACCGACCTGACCACGGCATATAGTGCTGTGCAGAGTGCGCGTACAGCCTGTGAAACAGCGGTCAGTACATCCAGCCAAGCGGCCGGGATGTATGCAATGGGGCAGACGGGCAAGTCCGAATGGTATCAGGCGCTTTCTGCGCAAGAGGATGCACAAACTGCATTATGTGAGGCGGTCGGGGCATTTGTGAAGCAAGCCAATGCCCTCAACCAGTTGACGGGCGGCTGGGTTTGCCGCACGCAAGATTGGTTGACCGATGAACTGGAACCATTTTATACACCGTCGGAATGAAGAGAGAAAAGGGAACAGTATGGCTGATTATACAGCGATTGTAGAAGCTGGGAATGCGTTGGTAGAATTGCTGCGCGCACAATTAACACCCGAACCACTGGCCAATCGGGACACGATTGCGCTGTGTTCGCCTTATGAGAGTGCAGCACATCAACTGACCGTGCATTTATACCATATAGAAGAGGAAAACCACAGTATGACCAGTGGGTATGAAACGGTAGGGCAGACGTTGCAGCGGCGAAGCCCGGTACAGATGCTGCTGCGCTATCTGGTGACCGCACATTCACAAGCGCCTGTTCCATTGCGGGAGGCAGACCAGCATCGCATTATCGGTGCGGCAATCCAGACGGTACGAGATTATCCGGTCATTCCGATGCAGTATTTAAGCGGCTCCTTGGCAGAGGAACGCGCACAGCTACATATTTTAATGGAGCGCGTACCGATGGAGCACATGTTAAAAATGTGGAATCAAACGACCAAGGATTATAAACTGTCCTTTGTGGTGCAGATGACCGGTGTAAACATTGCTTCTAAGCGGGAACGCACAATTTCTCGCGTTACCGACCTGACCGTACAAACCCGTCCAATATCGGGAGGCGGGCTATGATACGGCGGCGGGTCAGTGCGGTGGTTCGCTTGTGGGATGGCTTTTTGGGACAGGCCGTAGAAGGAGCGCAAGTACAATGTCAAATAGATGGTATGATGTACAAGCCAATTTGTAAGCCGGGGGGTTACTTGGTTTGGACAGACCTTGCCAACGGCACACATACTTTGTCGATTACATTGGCTGGATTCGAGCCACAGACACTGATATTTTCTACCAGTTCCCATGATTTTTTCAATGGCTGCATGGTGCTCAAGCCAGACCGCACCCGATACCCAGTGCGCGGCATGGTTACACAGCTGGATTTGTGCTTACAAGTGAATGATAAACCATTGGCACAAGAAAAATTTTGGTTGTGCATATCCAATAGCCCTATGATGAAAATTGCACAGGATATTGCGACAGCCGGTAGCGACACCGTGCGACTGTTTTGCAACTGCCGAACGGCTGCACTGGCGTTGCCCATGCCGTTTTTGCTCGATGCGCTTCAAAATCCCGAACTGGTTTTGCTGTGTACATGGGATGGGCAAACCGGACGGCTGCAAACACCACTGGTGCACAGCCACCGACGCGGCAGCACATTGTTTGTCGCCCAGCAGTATCAGACCGATGAACAGGGCAAGGCTTGTATCTGGCTGCGTGAGCCGGGACACGTGTTGGTTTACCAGAACGAGCGGGTATACGCGCTGACCCTCATGCAAGGGCAGAACACTTGCACACTAGATGTATCGTTACGCGCAGAAAGGAAGGATTGAAATGGCCAATCCGGTCACGGTAACGGCGGTTTGTACCTGTTCTTTTGGCACGTTGCCAGCAATGTTGCCGGTCAATTCACAGAACTCCGTGTACCTGTGCAATTTGATGGCTGCCACCATTATGGACAATCATTGTCCCAGCTTTGGGATGTGCAATTGTCCGAGCAATCCGGCAGTCATGGCGGCGACTGCGGCGGCGATGGGGGTATTTACGCCCAGTGCGTGTACGCCTGTAACATTGACACCGTGGGCGCCCGGCGTGCCCAAAGTTTTGATTTGTGGAAAGCCGCTGCTTCAAGATACCAGTAAACTAAATTGTATGTATGGTGGAGTGATTACTGTCAGTTTCACACCAGCAAAAACTATTCAAACACCATAATTAAAAGGAAGGAGATAAAAATGCAGGGGCAATCCGTGGAACCAAACAAGGGATATCAGACCCAGTGGGAATTGCTGTGTGATTTGTTTGTGTGGCTGGATGTAACCCTATATTTTTATTATGTGCATCATCAATGGCTTGGGCCGTCCAGTGAGATGAAAAATATGCTTGGAACGGTCGTGACGCGCGAGGAATTTGAATATCAGTTGTCCAAAGCGGCACAATGTGGTTTGTGTGACCAAGTATGTCCAGAGGAGACAGAACAGATAGAACAGGTATGGCAAACCATTGCGCGACGGCTTCAATATACCGATTACACCAAAATGCCGCTGCTTCAATTGTTTGAACGGTTTGGGCTGGATGCGTTTGTACAACAGTGTGTGATACTGGCTTACGCCGTTGTACTTGACCGCAAATATGAAAAGTTGCTGGCGTATTTGCAGGATGATATGACACACAAAACCTTGGGTACGGCATTGGCTGTGCAATTGTTTTTGCCGCGCGGCGGCAATATGGAGCAGTTTTTGATGTATTTTCATCGGACTGTGCCCGGAAAGGAATTGTTTGAACCCGATGCCCTTACACAAGGTATGCTTGTATTACGGCCAATGGTGTTGTCTTATTTATCCACCGGTCGTGTAGAGACTCTGCCCGGAATGGTATATTTTGATGGTGCGATACAGCGGCCACCCGAACCACTCTTGGTGCAGCATACGGTGGCAAACTGGTTGGACATGCAAATCCGGGAACAGGATTGCGGTGTAGTTTGTCTGTTGGGAGCATCTGGAAGCGGCAAGCGGTTTCAAATCGAGCATCTGTTTTCACGTCATCAAGCGCGGGGGATTTTTTGGACATTTGACCAGCAGGAATGGCGTACACAGGCCGAACAAGCGGCGTTAGCAGCGCGGTTGCAGGGCGCATATCTTTGCATATGCCGGTTGGAAACGCGCACTGAAAATGGAGAAAGGATAGCGGTAGAAACCGATATTTTACAAGCGCTTAGTCGTTTGGATACCGGAAAACGGCCTTTGTTTTGGCTATCCGAGCGACCAATTCACATACAGTTACCACATTTTGTGACCCAGCACATTCCAGAATTGACCGAACAGGAACGAATGACTTTGTTTCAAGCGCATCTAGGCGCATACCCGTTGGGACAAGATGTTGCTCTTTGTGAACTTGCGGCAAAGTTTGTTCTTTGTCCGCGTCAAATTGGTGCAGCATGTGAACAGGCAATTGGATTGGCGCGGCAGTCGAATCCAGCGGTTGTGGATAGTGCGGCGCTGCATCAGGCGTGTTATCAGCAGTTGGTGCATCGTCTGCATACCTTAGCACAGCGCGTTCCGGCTGCTTATACATGGGAGGATGTGGTATTGCCGCCCGCCCATAAGCGGCTGATGCAGCAGGCGTGCAGCCATGTCCAGTATCGCTATGAAGTCTATACTACATGGGGATTTGCAGATAAAGTCCCCTATGGACGAGGACTGTGTATGCTGTTTGCAGGTGCACCGGGCACAGGCAAAACGATGTGTGCACAAGTGATTGCAAATACCTTACATATGGAGTTATATCAAATCAATCTGTCTCAAATTGTCAGTAAATACATTGGTGAGACCGAAAAGAATTTACAGGCGGTGTTTGAGGAAGCAAAACACGCAAATGCAATCTTGTTTTTTGATGAGTGTGATGCCATCTTTGGTAAGCGCAGCGAAGTCAAAGATTCACACGACCGTAATGCCAATATCGAAGTGGCCTATCTGTTGCAGCAGATAGAAGCGTATGACGGCGTGTGTATTTTGGCAACCAATTTCATCGGTAATATAGATGCCGCTTTTTTGCGGCGTATTTCCTATATCATTCATTTTCCTATGCCAGATGTCGGTATGCGTGAACAAATTTACCAGCGTATGATGCCCAAAGGAGCACCAGTTGCAGATGATATTGATTGGAAGTTCTTGGCACAGACCTTTGAATTGTCCGGTGGCCATATCAAAAACATTGTGTTGGTTGCGGCGTTTATGGCTGCCGAGCAAGGGCAACCGATTTCCATGCGGCATTTGCTACGCGCAGCAGTAGGAGAGATGAAAAAACATGAAATCGTCGTTGTGCGCGAGTCCCTACGCGAATATGCCGATTTGCTGGAGGAGGAAACATCCCAATGAAAAAAGGCAAGGGGTTGTGCAGACATTGGTTGGTTGAAAGCACGCTGACGGTTAGCGTGCTGGTCGTCGGAAGTGTGTGGTTTTGGGCGCAATGGAGTGACCGGATTGGTTATGTGAAAACAGGAGCCGTGATTGCAGTTTTTACGATAGGGATGGTCGGTTTATGGGGATATCGGTTTCAAAAAAAACTGTGTCAGCCGCTAAAAGCTATTGCGCAGGCTATACAGAACGGGGAACAAAAAGGCATTTGTTCTGCGTGGCGCGTGCAGTCGGATGAGATTGGTTTACTGGCGCGTGCAGTATCTGAGCAGATGGAAACACAGGATACCTACTGGGAAACGCACTGTAAACAGGTAATTGCGCAGACAGAACAGCGTACAAGGCAGTCTATGGCAGAGGAGATTTGTTGTTCGACGCTGCCCCAGAGACTGCCAGACTTGCCAAGTCGTGCGCATTTTGAAGTGAATGGTTTGACCGTGCGTGGAACGACGGAAAATTGCCAATTTTATGATTATTTCTATATTGACCCCGGCCTGTTGTGTATAGTCATTGGAGAGACACCCGGAAAGGACGTTGCACAGGCCATGTACATGGTCATCGCACAGACAACTATTCGCAGTCGCTTGCGGCAAGGGCGTTCTTTGGAAGAAACGATGGGCGATGTCAGCGCACAACTTTATGACTTGGGCAGTCCATTTTGTTTAAATGCTTTGGTTGGAACGCTGAATACGGCCGATGGAAAGTTTACCTACGTCAATGCTGGGCAGCAGCGTCCGTTGTTGATGCGAAATGAAAATTGGTATGAATGGTTAGACATACCGGTGTATGCACCGCTCGGAATGAATGAACATGTTGTTTACCGAGCGATGGAATTGCGCTTACGGCAGGGAGACCGTATTTTCCTGCACACAATGGGGCTGGATGAACGAAGTGGTTGTGACCAGCCAGCTTATGCAGAGCAGCAGATGCGTATAGACCTAAATTTGACACGCGGCGGTAATACAGATGGTGTACAGATATTAAACCAAATACGGCAGGCGGCTGAGCACTACTGCGCGACATCACATTTAGGTTATGCCATGCTTACACTATTATATTGTAAGGGAGAAAAGGAATTGGCACATTGTAATGTGCCGGCGCAGCCCACATACGCAACCGAAGTGGCGGCATTCCTCAAAAAACAATTCGAGGATAATGCGATTGCACCACGGCATTATGCAAAACAGGCCGTACTGGTCGATGAGCTTTTTACCTTATGTTGCCGAAATGCGATGCAGGGAAGCAATATTATGGTGGAATGTGGAGTGGCTCCAGATGCTCAGATGGTTAACATTCGCATGACGGCTGTTTTAGGGGGAATTAACCCGTTAGAGCAAAAAAAAGATTCACCTGCTCAAAGTGCGGTTGATTTTGTTCAGCAAAATACCGATTATATCACGTTTCAGCCCGGAGAAGAACAGGATACCATTACAATGGTATGCTTTTTGACAGAAAATGAAAGATAAAAAAGATTCTGTATGAAGACGCGCCCCCATTATGAAGTTCCAGACCTATTCAATCTTCTGCCTGTGGTGGCCGCTGGACTTATCTGGCGCATGGACGATAATATTCTATTCTTTACAAACTCATTAACAATAGTGGGTGTCAGTTCTCGGATGCCCACGTATTTCCAAACAATGGCTGCAAAGCTATTAAAATCGGCTTGATCCCGTTCAAAGGTTTCTACCGCTTCCCGCCACGTTTTGACCTGCTCTGTCAGTTCCTTTTGCTCCGCCTCATAGTCGGCAGAGAGTTTCAAGAACCGTTCATGGCTGATTATACCGCTGATGTCGTTCTCATAGACATGTGCCCTCGTACCCGAATTAACGGACAGAAAAGTCAATCATAAAATGGAATAGAAAGGGGTAATAAAATAGAACAGCAAAAAAATAAAAAAGGTGTGGTACCACCACGATATGACGATGCCTTCAAAGCAGGAGCAGTGAAAATGGTAACAGAGCAAGGTCAGGAGCCCAAAGAAGTTGCTCGAGAGCTGGGCATTTGCATCGACACCCTGAGCAGCTGGCTGAAGGTTTCTGGAATGCAGTTGGGTCAGGTGAGTCGCTATAATCGCCAACAGCAGCGTATTCGGGAGCTAGAGACGGAGATTCGTACACTGCGTAAGCAATTCGGTGAAAAAATGAGCAAACTTTGTGTAAACCTCCTGAGTGGTGTAGAATAGAAGCACCGCACAGGCGGTTTACACAAAGCTTGTGATAGTCTCCATGATGCTGATTTTTGCATTCCGCCAAGGATAAATGCGGTTGATCCACGGTATCGCGATTACCCACACTACAAAGAAAGACAATTCGTGGAGTGCTTTTTTATGAGAGTCAAAGATTGCCGCAGGATAGCTATACGTTTTGAAAAGATTGCTTGTAGGTATCTCACTTTTCTTCATTTGGCGGCTACTTTGCTCTGTCTTACATAATTTCCCTTACTTTTTAGTTTAGAAACACACTCTAACAGATTTCTAATCACTATGGATCTTTTTATATGTTCAAATTGATTTTACAATTTACCATTTTTATAAAATTTTTCAACCCCAGCTACTTCTCAGTTGCTGGTGGCATTAAAGAAAACCGAACATTGTTTCTATCACAAATTAAATGACTGTCTTCAACAATCAGATTTGCAACTTGGATGGATGATCTTCTATGCCGATACTCCCATTTAAAGTTTTCATCATGTCTTTCTTTTTCTGATACTTCAGGATGTGTAAAATAGAAAATATAAGCATGATTATTATTTACTACCACATCGGCATGTGCACCAATACTACCATCATCTTTCCTGTTACCAGGTATTCTTAGAATATTTTCTTTTCGCTCCCAATGACAGGCATCTTCGCTTCGATAAACCCCTAATCCGCACCAAGGATCTGTAATCATCCAGTATGTATCTTGAAAATAAAAAACATTAGGCCCCTCATGAGGACAATCTGTGATTTCCGGACCAAGCACTTCCCAATTATATAAGTCGTTACTTTCTGCTGAATATGTATAAGAATTATTTACTTCATCTTTATACCACATCTTATATTTTCCTGGTGTCACTTCAAATACACATGCGTCAATTACACGATCGGAGGATAGGGGAATGATTCCTCGAAAATTCCAATCCCACAAATTATTACTGGTATAATGTAATATATGTCTTTCACAATTCCAATCATTGGGAATGCCGCGTACATAGCTAATATACATATGATATTGACCTTGAGCAAAAATAATTTCTGGCGCCCAAAATGTATTAGTCCCAGGTTCAAATTCAAGATTATCCAAACTTCCGCGATATATCCACGTCTTTCCAAAATCCTTTGAACTGGCAATCCCTATTTTAGTTCCATGCATATAGCTGACACCATGATTTATTTCACTAGCCCGCCGATTGGTATAAAACATCCACCAAGCCTGTTCATTATGATTCCAAATCACAACAGGATCTGCTGCCCCATCATAAATTGGGTCTTGAAATAAAGGCGCATTAGGTATAAATTTTTCCATATTGCCTCATCCTTTCACTGCTCCACTTGTAATACCAGCAATAATATGTTTTTGCATAATAAAATATAAAAACATGTTACTGGAATTAAAACTATCACCATTGTACATAGAATCACCGTCCAATTGTTAGCAAATCCCACTCCTTTATATACTTCCATTATTACAGCAATTCAAGTTAAGATTGCAAGTATCCAGTCGCATAGAACAAAGGAAGATAAAGCATCTGTGCACCGACAGATTGGATTGCCTGCCGGACTTCATCAACCTTATGCGTACGCAAATTGTTCATGATTAGAATATCGCCTAGATGCAATGAAGGGGGTCAAAAAATTGGTCACATAATCCAGGAAATGTTCCCGATTGACTGCTTCAGAAAACTCATGGTAAATCATTGTGCCATCCATACGAATACAGGATGGCATAGTTGTAGATTTTGGCGTGTTCAGCGGCGCATAATCATAAACACGTTCTTTCCCAATCGCACGCCCATATCTCCGTGTCAGGTTAATATTTACACCACCAAATATACTGACAAGCACAAAACAAAGTAAATATTTTGACGTATAAAAAAGAATCGCTAACTTTTGAGCGATTCTCTTAATATTTTTATAGGTGTGAGCAATCCGTAAGCCGGGTTCTGTCGTGGACGGTCATCTATCTGGGACGCGCGTCGCCGCACGCCTCAAGCCATCAGTTGGAGCGACCAGGTGAGTCATAGCTCCGGTCGATGTTGCTGCGGATAGAGTTTACAGACCCCCCATGTTACCATGGGGCGTGGTGAGCTCTTACCTCGCCTTTCCACCCTTACCAGACAAAGAATCTGGCGGTATCTCTCTGTTGCACTATTCCTGAAGTTGCCTTCGGCAGACGTTATCTGCTATCCTTACCCTGTGCAGCCCGGACTTTCCTCATACCGGTCAAGCCGGTACGCGACCGTCAGGATTACTCACGGTGTTTATTATACGACAAAAAGAGTGGGTGCGTCAATTATAATCGTTCAAATCGGGGGTAAAAACTTGAAATCATGCGATAAAGAGAGTAGAATAGACAAAGACAAAAGGGGAGATTATTTTATGATGACCGCATTGGAACAATATTTGCAGCAAATTCGGGAAAAGCGTATTGCCGTAATTGGAGCAGGTGTCAGCAATATGCCGCTCATTGCGCTGTTGCGCAAAGCTGGCCTTTCGGTTACCGTGCATGACCGTAAGACGGCAGAAGCATTAGGAGAACAGTACGATAAATTACAGCAATTGGGTGTTTCCTTGGTGCTCGGTGAGCAGTATTTGGATGCACTGGATGAAGATATCATCTTCCGTACACCCGGCTTACATCCCAATCATCCTGCACTGACTGCTGTGCGTGCGCATGGGGGAGAAGTCACAAGTGAAATGGAGCTGTTCTTCCGGGTGTGTCCGTGTAAAATTATTGGCATTACCGGTTCGGATGGCAAGACCACCACGACAACGCTGACATATGAATTTTTGAAACATGCGGGCTACACTTGCCACTTGGGTGGCAATATTGGTAAACCACTGCTGCCCGAAGTGGATTCTATGCAGCCAGATGACCTTGCGATTGTGGAATTATCATCTTTTCAGCTCATGGGGATGCAATACAGTCCTTACATTGCAGCCATCACCAATCTGACCCCAAATCATTTGGATTATCACAAGGATTTTGATGAATATGTGCAAGCAAAGACCAGCATTTATACCCACCAGAAAGAGGGAGAGCGGTTGGTGCTCAATGTCGATGACCCAGTGACACGCACCTTAGAAATTGGTCGTGGGCATGATATTCGCACATGTAGCAAGGTAGTCAAGCCGGAAAACGGTGTATATCTGCGAGAAGGTGTGATTTACGTTGCCGACAATGGGCAAGACCGCGTGTTGATGAATGCGGAAGATATCCGGATTCCCGGCGCACATAATGTATCAAATGTCATGATGGCAGCAGCGATTGTACAGGGATTGTGCAAAGATGAGGATATTGTGCAGGTGGCCAAGACATTTGGCGGCGTGGAACACCGCATTGAATTTGTGCGTGAATTGGATGGCGTGCGTTATTATAATGACTCGATTGCATCTAGTCCCACGCGCACAATTGCTGGACTGAACTCGTTTGCACAAAAGTTGATTTTGATTGCTGGTGGATATGATAAGAACATTCCATATGATGTGTTGGGCGAGCCGATTTGTCAGCATGTGAAAACCTTGCTGCTGACCGGTGCAACGGCACCTAAAATTCGTGCGTGTGTAGAGCAGGCAGCCGGGAGTGAAAAGCCTGAAATCATTGATGTGCCCGATTTGGCGGCCGCTGTCCGCACAGCAAATGCGATTGCGCAGCCGGGAGATGTGGTCATTCTCAGTCCGGCAAGTGCGTCATTTGACTGTTTCCGCAATTTTATGGAACGTGGAGAGCGATTTAAAGAACTGGTACATGGATTAACTTGAACGAATTCGGGCGCGTGATAGCGCCCGAAAAATTTTTTCAAAATTCCTTTGATTTTTAATGTTCTTTTAATACGGATTTCGTATACTTGAATCAAACAAAAGCAAGTCACAAAAAACATTTTAAATAATCAAGGGAGTGAAACGCATGAAAAAGGCGATTTTTTTCACAGCAGCATTACTTGCAGCGTTGACAGTAGGATGTAATGCGAACAACCAGACCGTTCAGGCAGATATTATCAGCCAGCAGGAAGCAGAAAGCGCCGCATTGACCGCTAGTGGCATTTCTCAAGAAAACGCCTCGTTTTCTCGAACTGAACTTGAAATGGACGACGGAAAGCAGTATTATGAAGTTGAGTTCATGGCAGATGGAGAACGATACACTTATGATATTGATGCAATGACCGGCACTGTCATTTCATTTGATGTTGAACAATCGAAGGATAGCGCCGCACAGCCGCAAACGCAGACACAGACCCAGCCTCAAACCCAGAACCAAACGGCTGCAACCGGTATAGACGAAGCAGCAGCCAAGCAGACTGCGCTGAAAGACGCAGGGTTGACAGAAGATGCCGTGACCTTTGTGAAAGTAAAGCGCGAATATGACGATGGCCGCGAACGGTATGAAGTGGAATTCTATGAGAATACATCTTATGCCGAATATGACTATGAAATTGATGCGGCATCGGGTGAAGTCATCAGCCGAGATTATGACGCGGAAGACTATTCTGCACCTCAACAGAGCGGTACGAAAGTCAGTGAAGCGACCGTAAAACAAACAGTATTGGCGAAGGTACCGGGTGCAACCGAAAGTGATATGCGGATGAAGCTGGAACGCGATGACGGTCGCGAGCAGTATGAAGGCACGATTATCTATGATAATATTAAGTATGAGTTTTCGGTAGACGCATATAGCGGTGCGATTCGAGAATGGGAAAGTGAGTCGGTTTTTGATTAAACCGTCCTTGTTACACATAGCAGAACCGATACGGCTTGAAGTGGTATTGTGAAAAGGAGGAATTTTTCATGAAAAAGCAGTTTTTAGCATTGACACTGTCAGCAGCCCTTTTGTGTGGCACGGCGGCAGCCGGTTGGGCAGCATCGGCCGATTTACGACCGGATATCAATGTGGTCATTGATGGCACGACACGCACATTTTACAATGTCAACGGTCAGGAAGTACACCCCATTAGCTATCAAAATACGACATATTTGCCCGTTCGTGCGATTGGTGAGTTGATGGGAAAAAATGTAAACTGGGATGCTTCAACTTTAACAGTCAGCATTGGTGGTACCCGTGTGACCGGCACGACCAGCGGCACACCGGACAACAGCACCAAAGCGCAGGATATTACATTGACTGTGCGCCCGGAATACACAGTCGTGATTGACGGCACAACACGCACATTTTACGATGCCAAGGGGCGCGAAGTAGACCCGGTGGAATACAGTGGTTCGATTTATCTACCCATCCGTGCAATTGGTGAATTGATGGGAAAAACGGTTGGATGGAATGAGAACACACAGACGGTTACTTTGACTGGTGGTTCGACCGTTACCGATTATGATACCGCCAATCCGACCACACCTACCACGCCCAGTCAAAGCGGAACCATCAGCATGGAGCGTGCAAAGGAGATTGCGCTCCAACATGCTGGTGTATCGGCGGACAGCGTTCAGTTTTTAAAGACCCGCTCAGACTATGAAGACGGCGTATTGGTCTATGAAATTGAGTTCGTGCGCAAGAATGGAAACATCTGGCAGGAATATGACTATGAAATCGCTGCTGCCAGCGGCAAAATTGTCAGCTATGATTCCGAGGTTGAAACATCCTATTCCTATTCGGATAACAGCAGCAGCATCAATACAGCGGTCAGCGCAGAGCAGGCCAAGCAGATTGCACTCAGCCGCGTACCCGGTGCAAGCGCATCCAATCTGATTAAATTTGAACAGGATTATGACGACGGTCGATTGGAATACGAAGGCGAAATTTATTACCAAGGCTTTGAGTATGAATTTACCATTGATGCCCAGAGTGGAAAAATCATTGACTGGGATGTAGACCGTTAAAGTGAATACGTTGCTGGAATACCCGCCAATCGTTGGCGGGTATTCCTTTTGTATGAGATGGGTAAAATTTTGTGCTACCTCTTGCGAAAGGCTGAAAGCTATCGTATAATAATTTTAACAGTAGTGTGCAGAGATTGAGAGACACATGAAGACAAAAAACGGCGTGATGAACCGTTTGTTCTTCGTGTGTCTTTTTTTCGCACTTTTTGCAATCGGGAGCAAACACAGAAAGGTACAGATGGGAAAGGAGAACGGGTAGATGCAGTATGATGTGATTGTCATTGGTGCGGGTGTAACCGGTGCAATGGCTGCCTATCAGCTATCCCGGTATCAGCTCAAAGTATGTGTGTTGGACAAACGTTTAGAGCCTGCGGCAGAGACCAGCAGCGCCAATAGCGGCATTGTTCATGCGGGCTATGATGCCAAACCGGGCAGTCAGAAAGCCGCGCTGAATGTGCGTGGTAATCTGCTCATGGAGGGAATTTGCAAAGATTTAGATGTGCCGTTTCGGCGTATCGGCTCGCTTGTTGTGGCGTTCAGTGATGCGGAGGCCGCAACCGTGCGAGAACTTTACGAATCGGGAAATCAAAACGGTGTGCCTGAATTGCGCATCATTGATGCAAAGGAAACTTACGAGCGGGAACCAAACTTACAACCGGGTGCAGTGTGTGCGCTCTATGCACCTACAGCGGGAATTGTTTGCCCATATGAACTGACCACGGCCGCACTGGAAGTCGCCTGTGTCAATGGGGTGGATTATGTGCGTTCTACCCAAGTAACCGGGATTGAGACGACCCCCGAAGGGTTTGTCGTGACCGCTGGTGACAAGCAATGGAATGCCAAAGTGGTGGTCAATGCGGCTGGATTGTTTGCCGACCAAATTGCACATATGGTAGGGGATGACCGCTTTACCATCACACCGCGCAAAGGCGAGTACATCCTTTTTGAAAAAAGCATGGGAAGCAAGGTCAATCATGTGGTCTTTCAGACCCCTGCCAACGGCTCCAAAGGCGTACTGGTCGCACCGACTGTTGACGGCAATCTGTACATCGGCCCCAATGCCAATGTGGTGGAGGACAAAAACGACACGTCCACGACTTGGACAGGGTTGGAAGAAATCAAGACTTGTGCCGCCAAATCGGTTGGCGGGTTGGATATGCGCCTTGCCATCACCAATTTTGCAGGCCTGCGCGCAACACCTTCAACGGGAGACTTTATCGTAGACAGCCCGATTGCTGGGTTTATCAATGCTGCCGGAATAGAGTCGCCCGGTTTGTCGGCTGCTCCAGCGATTGCAGAGAAAGTGGTAGAGCTGGTGCGCAACAGTGGGCGAGTGCAACTGCAATCTTGTCCGAATTGGGTGGCGCAGCGTGAACCGGTTGTGCGTTTCCGTGAGATGACCAACAGCGAACGCGCCCAACTGGTGGCAAAAAATCCGGCATATGGCCGCATTATTTGCCGCTGTGAAACCGTAACCGAACAGGAAATCCGTGACGCCATTCGGCGCCCGGCAGGGGCACGTTCGGTGGATGGTGTCAAGCGCCGCACACGCAGCGGTATGGGAAAATGTCAGGGCGGATTCTGCGGCCCGCGTGTGGTGGATATTTTGGCACAGGAACTGCAATGTGAGCCGACTGAAATCACCAAATTCGGCGGTGCATCCTATATGTTGACCGGAAAAACCAGATAAAGGAGGGGACGGCAATGGAAAAACGCAGTGTAGTTATCATCGGCGGCGGCCCAGCGGGTCTTGCCGCAGCGGTGGCAGCAAAGGAAAATGGCTGTGATGACGTCCTTATCCTAGAGCGTGACAGCGATGTAGGCGGTATTTTGCAGCAGTGTATTCACGCGGGATTTGGTTTGCATATCTTCGGCGAGGAGTTGACCGGCCCGGAATATGCCGCACGGTTCCATGAACAGGTTGACCAGTTGGGCATTTCCTATAAATGTGATACAATGGTATTGGACATTTCGCAGGAGCGCGTTGTAACAGCGGTCAACAGCAAAGATGGTATTTTGCAGATTCAGGCGGGTGCCATTGTGCTGGCGATGGGCTGCCGCGAGCGCAGCCGCGGTGCGGTTGGGATTGGCGGCACCCGTCCGGCGGGTATCTATACCGCTGGAACTGCCCAGCGATTTGTCAACATTGAGGGCTATATGCCCGGTAAAAAAGTGGTTATTTTGGGTTCGGGCGATATCGGCCTTATCATGGCGCGCCGTATGACGCTGGAGGGCGCTGAAGTCAAAATGGTGCTTGAGGTCATGCCGTATTCGGGCGGACTCAAGCGCAATATTGTGCAGTGTCTGGATGATTTCGGTATCCCGCTGCGTCTATCTCACACGGTTGTCGAAGTGCGTGGCCGTGAGCGGGTCGAAGGCGTTGTGATTGCGCAGGTAGACGAAAAGCGCCGCCCCATCCCCGAAACCTTTGAGTATGTGCCATGTGATACCCTTTTGTTGTCGGTCGGCCTGATTCCCGAAAATGAACTGAGTGCCGCGGCGCATATCCCGCTTAATCCGGTCACAAATGGCCCGTTTGTTGACCAGTCCATGATGACGCGGTGTGAAGGTATTTTTGCGTGTGGAAATGTGGTACATGTGCATGATTTGGTCGATTTTGTAACGATTGAAAGCCGTTTGGCTGGCCGCGGCGCGGCGCAGTTTGCACGCGGGCAACGCAAGGATTGCGGGCATCATCTTGACGTAAAACCCGGTTTTGGTGTACGATATGTAGTACCTTCTGAGATTGACCCGGCTGCGCTTCACCATGATGAAAAGTTTTTGTTCCGCGTCAGTGACGTGTTTACCGATATGGAACTGGAAGTCAAGGTGGATGGACAGGTGATATATCACAAACGGGTTGCACAGGCTGCGCCGGGTGAGATGGAATCGGTACAGATTACCGAGCAGCTTGCACATAAGTTGACCGGTCAAACGGTTGAAATCGGTCTGCGTCCGGCGCAGTGAGGCGAAGGAGGGCAAAATGGAAACAAAAAATATGACTTGCGTGGTTTGCCCGCGCGGATGTGCCCTGACGGTCACGGTGGATGGTGGCACGATTGTATCGGTCACGGGAAATACCTGCAAACGCGGGGCGGCATATGCCGAAGCCGAGCTGCTGCACCCGGAGCGCATGTTAACTACGACCGTGGCAGTGGACGGACGTTCTCGCATGTTGGCGGTGCGCACGCGCACAGCCATTCCCAAAGATAAAATTTTCGATATCATGCACGTTTTGTATACCGTCAAGGCACAGGCCTCTGTACACATCGGGGATGTGATTGTGCCCGATGTGTGCGGAACGGGCGTGGACGTGGTTGCGTCGCAAAACATGGCATAACCATTCCCATCAGCAAAGAACAAGAGAGGATACCAATGTCAAATCGAACGATTCAAGAAGCACTTGCAAAACATCCGATTATTGCAGCCGTACATTCCAAGCAAGATGCAGAGATTGCGGCGCAATCGCCGTGTATGGTTGTATTTCTGTTGGGCGGTAAACTGTTTGAAGTCAAAGAAATGGTTGACCGTCTGCATGAGAAAGGAAAACTTGTCTTTGTGCATCTGGATTTGGCCGAAGGCATTGCCAAGGATGCCAGTGGTGTGCAGATTGTGGACGAGATTGTACGCCCAGACGGTGTGATTACGACCAAAAATAATTTGGTGCGCGTGATTCGGGAACATGGGATGCTGGCTGCTCTGCGCTGCTTCATTATGGATGGGCAGTCCTATCGAAAAGCGGTTCAGGTCAGTGGAAATGTGTCGCCCGATTTTGTGGAAGTGATGCCCGGTATACTGCCCGGCAATGTGATTGCTGAATTTTGTCGGGAAACCGGAATTGCAGTGGTTGCCGGTGGGCTGGTGCGCAGTGCGGTCGAAGCCAATCAGGCATTTGCCGCCGGTGCGCAGGGGATTTCGACTTCCGAACACGCTTTATGGGCGTTGCCGCTTGGCATGGGTCGATAAAAATGGTAGAATGGCTGCGTTGAGATGTACCGGATTCGGTTCGTGATGACGCTGCTTTGCAGGAAAGCCGTGTGGATGCTCACCATCTGCACGGCTTTTTTGCATAGAGAGAAAGAGAGGGTTTTATGGATTTAGCACAAAAAAAGTTGTTCCTGTTTGACATTGATGGCACGTTGGCGGTAGGTGATGCGCTGCTGCCGGGAGCGGCTGCATTGTTGGAAGAAATTGCGCGCAGAGGGGGAACCAGTTTGTTTATCACAAACAATTCCACCCGTAGTCAACAAGATTATGTGAAACGGTTTGAAGAAGTGTTTGGGCTGCACACCCATGCAAGTCAATTTGTAACGGCATCCTATTTGACCGCACGCTACCTCAAACAAACCTATGGAACTGCACCGATTTATGTGCAGGGGACGCGGTCTTTTGTGCAGGAGCTGCAAACCTTTGGATTGAATGTACACACAGAACTGCCATGTGAGCCAGTGTGCATTGTCGTGGGATATGACAGTGAGTTGACTTATGGCAAACTGAGCCGGACGGCACAGTTGTTGCAACAAACGACGGTTCCGTTTTATGGGACAAATCCCGATTTGCGCTGTCCGTCATCGTTTGGGTTTGTGCCCGATTGCGGCGCAATTTGCGCCATGCTGACCCAGACGACCGACCGCATACCGACCTATTTGGGCAAGCCGTCGGCACAGGTCGTTGCCGCCTGCCTGGAGCAGACAGGATATTCCGGGCAGCAAACGCTTGTGGTGGGCGACCGTTTGTACACAGATATTGCCTGCGGGCAGGCTGCAAAGGTGGATACCTGTCTGTTTTTATGTGGCGAAGCGTGCGAGAAAGACCTGCAAACGACCCAATTTATACCCGATTTGGTGCTGGAAGGCCCTCAAGCGCTTGTTGAGGCGATGCGTACGGTGGGCAGCCCGTGAGTTTACAAGATTTTTGCATAAATCTCACGCTGATTTGGTCGAAAGATGCGCAAAAGCTGTGATATAATCAAGACGGCACAAGAGAGATGCAAAAAAACACAGCAAAGTTTACGCCGGAACGCGCGATTTGTTTCAACAAATATGATTTTGGAAACATTACTTGTGTAAAGTAACCAGAAATGCGAAAAGCAAGCGTTTTTGCGAAATTTGGCGCGTCAGACTGCACAAAATTCGACAATCAAATTCATAGAAGTCGATGAAAGTGTCAATTTGAACAAAAATGTTTGCTTACGGCGGTTGCGCTTTGCCAATTTGCATGGTATCATGTGCAATGTAAACAGTTCCCGATTCGTAAAAAGTTGTTTGTTGTTTATATTTCATAATCGAAACGGCTTGGACTTCATCAACCCGCTGCCGGTCGATTGCCTGTCTCACAACAAGGCACCAGAAAACTAAATAACGCACAGCTTTCTTTAACCTGCGAATGGGGGGTGCACGAAAGGTATTCTTTCGTGCAGCGGTACTTTTTGGAGGTGCAAGAAACTTGGTACACATTACAGCTCATTCGGGTTGCGATGACACGCCGGATAATTCGCTTGCGTTTGTCCGCCATGCGTTGCAGACCAGTGCCGATGCGCTGGAAGTTGATGTACGGAAAACAGAAGATGGCATCCTTGCGATTTCTCACGATGCGATTGTCGCTGGACAGGACGCGCCCGCATTGAGCGACGTATTTGCGCTGGTCGCGCAGTCCAATCGGTGGGTGAATTGCGATTTGAAGGAGCCAGATTTGGAGAATGCTGTGATAGACCTCGCCCGTGCGCATGGTTTGTTACAGCGTCTTATTTTTTCCGGAACTGTCAGCCCTGCGCTCGTGCAACAGCAACCATCTTTGCGAAAAGATGCGCGCATTTACATCAACATTGAAGAATTGATTCCCGGCTTGTATCAGCGATTGGAACACGGTGATGTGCTGACCACGCAAGTCATGGAACAGGCGGCAGCACTTTGCAAACGATATGGATTTGAAGTGATAAACGTCTATGAAGCGTTGTGCGTGCCTGCATTTATGCAGGTGATGGACAAGGCGGGGATTCGGGTTTCGGCTTGGACGGTCAACGACCCAGCCCGTGCGGCTGAGATTGCGGCATATTCGGTGACCGAAAACATTACAAGCCGTACCCCTGAACGGATTCGACAAGCGGTGGAGGATGCGCACAAAGAATCTTGCTGTTGTGAAAAATGATAGGAAAAAGAGAAAAAGAAGAGTAGGTGATTCAAACGTATGTTTAAATATCTCAATCCCAAACGCTTCTATTTTGCGGTCGGAAAACGTAAGTTTTGGGAGTTCATCGTGCTCGCGGTGTTTGTCCTGTTTTTCTATGGGCCGCTATTGAATATGTTCATGATGGCATTCGCGAACGTGTATGAGCCGCCGCATTTGCTGGCAAGTGAATGGGGTCTCAAGTGGTGGAACTTCATTTTTGAGCAGGAAAGCCTGCGTTCTTCTATCATACAGTCTTTTGTGGTGGCTGTCATCACAACCATTTGCTCCATGATTATCTGTATCCCGGCGGCGTATTCGCTGGCGCGATTCAAATATCCCGGACGCCGGATTTTTATGCTGTCGTTCCTGCTGACCAACGCATTCCCTAAAATCGGTATCTTTATCTCCATCGGTGTTTTGTTCTACAAGTACAACCTGATGGGCACTTTGGCCGGTGTTGTCATCATTCATATGATTAACTCGATGATGTTCATGGTTTGGCTGCCGTCCAGCTCGTTCCGCACCGTTCACCCGCAGCAGGAAGAAGCGGCGCGTGATGTCGGTGCAGGGCCGGTGCGCACATTCTTTAAGGTCACATTGCCCATGGCCATGCCGGGCATTGCGGTTGCAACGCTGTACACCTTCCTCGGTTCGATGGAAGAAGCACAGGGCACCCTGCTGGTTGGCCTGGGTCAGCTCAAGACCATGCCGGTTGAAATGTATGGTATCATTCTGGACTATCCCGGACAGGCTGGCGCGGTCTTTGCCATCCTGCTGATTATCCCGTCGCTCGTTCTGATTTTCCTGATGCGCAAGTACATCGGGCCGGATGCGATTGCCGGCGGCTTTAAGATGAAGTAACCAGAGGAAGTTGGAGGAGTTAGACGCATATGAGCGAGAAAAAAATAAAGCTGCAACTGAAAGACCTGACCAAGAAATATGACAACGGCGACGGCGTTGAACATATCAATCTGGATATTTACGAAGGGGAAATCGTGTCTTTCCTTGGCCCTTCGGGTTGCGGCAAAACCACCATTCTGCGCGCCATCGGCGGCTTTCACGATGTGACAAGCGGCGATATCACGATTGACGGACAGAGCATTGTCAATTTGCCGCCTGAAAAACGTCCGACGGCAATGGTGTTCCAGAGCTATAACCTATGGCCCCATATGACCATCTATGAGAATCTGGCGTTTGGCTTGAAGCTGCGCAAGATTCCCCAGCGGCAGATTGAAGAAGATATTAAAAATATGCTCAAGCTGGTTTCTATGTCGGGCTGTGAAAAGAAGTATCCCAGCCAGTTATCCGGCGGTCAGCAACAGCGTATTGCAATCGCGCGTTCGCTGCTGCTCAAACCCTCGCTGCTGCTGCTCGACGAGCCGTTCTCGGCATTGGATGCCAAGATTCGCCAGCAGATGCGTGAGGAACTCAAGAAAATCCAGTCGGATTTGGGCATCACGGTCGTGTTCGTCACCCATGACCAGGAAGAAGCAATGACGCTTTCTCACCGAATCGTAGTTATGAACAAGGGTAAGTTCGAGCAGGTCGGCTCGCCAACCGAGATTTATGACAATCCGAATTCCAAGTATGTTGCTTCTTTCATCGGAGAGATGAATTTTATTCAGGATGGAGAAAAGATTATTGCGGTTCGACCGGAAAATGTCAATGTAATCGTAGGCGGAAGCGGCATGGTTAACGGTAAGGTAAGAACCATTATGGTACTCGGACACTATGTATCCGTGAATGTGCAGTGTGGGGACGATGTCATTAAATGCTTTGTCTCCCGCGAAATTTCAGACCAGTTGGAAGTAGGCGACCCGGTTGGTCTGGATTTCGAGAAGTATCATACGTTTACTGAATGAGAGGAAAGAGAGGAAAAATACCATGAAAACCAAGAGATTGTTTGCAGTTTTGACGACTTCGGCATTGTTGGCAAGTATGCTGGCCGGTTGCGGCGGCGGTGGAAGCAGCGCGGATGGCGGTCAGGAGTCGGGCAGCTCCAAGGAGCTGAACGTATGGGCGACCGGCTCGGATAACGTGCGTCAGACTTTTGAAAAGCTGGTCAAGGACTTTAACGAAAACTCTGAATATAAAGACCAGTATGAAGCAAAGCTCAACTTCATGCTGTCGGGTACAGGCGGCGGTACGTTGGCCGATTCGCTGGTTGCTGCTTATCGCGCAAAACAGACCGACACCAAGTTTGATGTTGTCGATTTGGGCGATGATGACCTGACCAAGATTTTGTCGCTGACCAGCGAGGACATTCTGGACGACCTGGACATGTCCAAGATTCCCAATGCGGAGGGCGTAACGGCAGAGCCGGTTGCAGCTAAGGGCAAGATTCAGCCGTACCGCGGCACGACCGTTATTCTGGCATACAACTCGGAAACCGTTCCGGAAGACGAAGTGCCCAAGACGATGGACGAGCTGGTTGAATGGATTAAGGCACATCCCGGCCGCTTTGCCTACAACACACCGGGTACCGGCGGTGCAGGCGATTCCTTTGTGCGTACCTCAATTTATAACTTCATTGATGACGAAACAGCACTGATGAGTTCTGACCCCAAGTGGGAAGAACAGTGGGATGAAGGCTTCGCCTTCCTCAAGGACTTGCATCCTTACATGTACAAGTCGGGCGACACGGTCGTTTACCCCAACAAGAATCAGGGTACCCTTGACTTGCTGACGCAGGGCGAAATTGATATGTGTCCGAACTGGGCCGATATGGTTCTGTCTCAGCGCAAGGCGGGCACCGTACCCGAAAAGATTAAGATTACCACGATTGAGCCTTCGTTCACCGGTTCGGTACAGGGTATCGCGGTTCCGTCGTTCAGCGGCAACAAGGAAGGCGGACATGCCTTTATCAATTATCTGCTGTCGCCTGAGGCTCAGACCATTCTGGTGCAGGATATGGCAGCGATTCCGCTGAAAACCGATGGTGTTGACCTGACCGGCGCAGAAGAACTGATGAATATGGACGTTTCGGCATTCCGTACGCAGGCGCTCGGTGATTTGGTTACCCACCTGAATGCACGTTGGGACGAGGAAATCGGCACACTGGGTTAATCGCCTACAAATCTTGTGTCCGAGGTAATGAATCATGAATAAAACAAAAGAAAGAAAACGGCTGCTCATCGGATACGCTTTGGTTATGCCGGCGTTTCTGGTGGTCATGCTGACGGTCGCCTATCCGATTCTGTCGTCGGTCATTATGAGCTTTCAAGACCCTGTGACCGGTGCGTTTACACTGGAAAACTATAAATACTTCTTTGTAACGCCGTCACAGCTCAAAAATATTGGGTTTACGCTGTATGTTGTTGTGGCAACCGTTGTGCTGGCGATTGTGATAGCGTACTTGTTGGCGCTCTATCTGCGCTTTGTCAAGTCGCCCATCTCCAAAGCCATCGGCACACTGTATTTGCTGCCGCGTTTTGTACCCGGTCTGGTTGCGGTGTATGCGATGATTACCATTATCCGCGACAGCGGTGTACTCAACCGCATCGCGCTGCTGTTCGGCTACGATTTCAAGCCCGCGATGATGTACCATGCCAGCGGCCTTATCATCATGAACCTGTGGTTTAACATTCCGTTTGCCGCACTGATGATTACCGCCGGTCTGGGTGCGATTCCCGATTCGGTCATCGAATCGGCGCGCGATGTCGGCGCAAGCAAAATGCGCGTGTTCCGCTCGATGATTTTGCCCTTGTCCATTAAGGATGTTGTCATTGCTGCAACCTTTGTGTTCATGAGCAATGTTGGTTCGTTCACAACCCCGTACCTGATTGGCGGCAACAGCCCCAAAATGCTGGGCATTGCGCTGTTCGACCAGTTCAATAAATATTTGGACTATAACCGCTCGGCTGCGCTCTCGGTCATCATGTTCCTGATTTGTTCGGTTTCCGCAGGCGTGTATATTTACACCAACCTGAAGGAAAAAGAGTGGGAATAATACAGTTCAGAGAGGAGAGCCACGGCTCTCCTCTTTTGTTTGAAGATTGGTTAAAAATTAGGAGGTCTGCTGCTGATGGAAATTCTGCTGCAAAAAGAGATTGTGTTTACGGTCAAGGATAACCGCACCAATTATTGTATCTCGTTTGAAACCGAACGGGATTATGACCATCTGGAATTTGTGTGTGAATACAGTCCCAAGACCATTTCCGACCCCGAACTGGTCGCGCGCGAAGTGGCACAAGGGATGGAAAAAAGCGGCTGGACAGGCAGAAAACTGTTTCCAGCCGACATGGACGAGTGTAAAGTGTTGATGAATCTGGTCACATTTTCGCTGGATTATGAGGGCGAATATGTGGGCTGTGCTCACCGCCATGACCCGGAACAGGTGATTGTGATTTCTGAACACGGTTCTTCCAGTGGCTTTTTTGCGCGCAAGGCGGCAAAAGGAAAGTGGAAAGTTGTGCTGAATGTACATGCTGCCATTCCGGAACATGAATTGACTTATCATCTGACCGTGATGGGCTGCGACAAACCCGATTATGCGTACCGTCCGTTTGAGATGCACACCCATACCCGCCATTCGGATGGACGATTCCAGGTTGCAGAGCTGGCACAGGCGGCACGCGATTATGGGTATGCGGGCTTTGCGCTGACCGACCACAACACCGAGGCTGGACAGGCAGAGCTGACGCCCGAATTGGAAGCGCAGACTGTTCCCGCCATTCGCGGCATTGAATGGACGACTTTCTTTGGTCATATGTTGGTGCTCGGCTGCCATAAATATGTTGACTGGCGCTTTGCCCTGCCCGAAGATATTGATACCTATACCGCACAGATTCGGGAAAACGGCGGCGTTGCCGGTGTTGCCCATCCGTTTAATATCGGTTCGCCCATGTGCACCGGCTGCCGCTGGGATTTCAAGGTCAAAAATTGGGAAAATATCACCTATATGGAAATCTGGTCGCAGGAAAATCCCATGATGCGCACCAAAAATATCATGGCAATGGAATGGTGGACAAAGCTGCTCAATGAGGGGCACCGGTTGGCCTGCACCGCTGGACGTGACTGGCATTGCCGCGACACCGAACCGCCTGTGCTCAGTGCGACCTATCTGGGACTGCCTGACGGCAATGTGACCGAACAAAATGCGCTTGATGCGCTGCGCGCGGGGCGCACTTATGTCACACTTGGCCCGACTATGGATATTACCGCAAGGCAGGGCGAGACCAGCGGAAGTTTGGGCGACACCCTGCACACAGGTGACTGTGAAGTGTATGTGGATGTGGGCGAAACCGAACGCCGCGAACATTGGGCGCGCTGGGGGATTGCCGTGCGCTCGGTGGCCGTGACCGGCCCCAATGGAACGGTCAAAGCACCATACACGGGCGAGTTGTGCCGCATCAAAACACAGGGCGACCGTTGGCTGCGCGTGGAGTTGTACGGCGACAAACAGGGACAGTATGACCAGCTTCTTGCCGTATCCAGCCCGATTTATTTTGCATAATCGGCAAACATCGCCATAAAACTGGAAAAAGCAATCTTTTTAGGACTTGTAATTTTGCCTTCTCTTGTATATAATGGTAGTACTGATGCAATGTAGGAGGTGTTTTACAGGATGCTGAATAATTACGGTCAGATTATCGGGACATTCTTACCCATCATTCTGATGATTTTGATTTTCTACTTTCTGCTCATTCGTCCGCAGAAAAAGCGCGATAAGGCCGAACGTGATATGCGAAATTCCATTCAGGTCGGCGATGAGATTTCTACCATCGGCGGTTTTATTGGAAAGGTCGTAAGCATTAAGGATGAAACGATTGTAATCGAGACAACGGCAGACCGCACCAAGCTCAAGCTGTACCGCTGGGCTATCCGCGGTAAGGAAGCGGCACCGGTCGAAAAGGTCGAAGAACCCAAGGAATAACCGGGCCTGCCCCCGAATAGCTTTGTAACAAAGTCATTTGGGCGGGAGGGGACACGATGAAAAAGAATGAATCGGCGCCGCCGGCAGCGGCCGTGCTTGGCGCGGCCGTTTTGACCGGCTTTGTGCTCACGCTGCTGTTGATGGCAGTTTGTGCGCTGGCCGTACTGCTGGGCGCGCTGGCGGCCGACCGCATTGGCGTGTGGGCCGACCTTTGTCTTGCGATTGGCAGCCTGTGTGCCGCATTCTTTGCGGCAAGGCGCTCGGCTTCGTGGCAGCCCTTGTGGGGCATCGCCGCCGGTGTGCTTCTCTTTGGCTGTCTCGTGATTTTGAGTTTCGCGTGGTTTGGTCAGCCGGTGCATCTTTCGCGCCTGCTGATAAACGCGGTGCTAACCATCGTCAGTGCGGCGGTGGGCGGTGCTCTTGGCGCCAGACGGCGTCGGCGCCGCAGACGTAAAAAATAAACACATTTAGGAGGTACTTATCATGACCCATATCAAGACTTTGACTTCTAAGACCCTCAAGCAGACAGCGGCTCACGGCGGCTGTGGCGAGTGCCAGACCTCTTGCCAGTCTGCATGCAAGACCTCTTGCACGGTTGCAAACCAGAAGTGCGAGCACAGCAAGTAATTTTGGAACAGGAACCAAGCTGCGGGGCGTGCCAAACGGTACGCCTCGCTGTTTTGTGTCGGAAATCTCAATCCAAACGATATCATAAAACGGAGGAAAACCAACGATGATTCATCGTTTTACCAAAAAGGGCTTAAATTTTCTGCTCGATGTCAATAGCGGTGCCGTGCATCTGCTCGATGATGTATCCTATGCCGTGTCCGGGCTGATTGATGAAACTATGGACAAAGAATGCCCGCAGACCATTGTAGATGCACTGCCGCAGTACGATGCACAGAGCGTGCGCGAAGCTTATGCCGAACTGTATGACCTCAAGGAGAACGGTCAACTGTTTGCACAGGATGATTACATTGACGTATCCAAGTATATTCCGACCGATGCACCGGTCAAAGCACTGTGTCTGCATGTTGCGCATGATTGCAATTTGCGTTGCCAGTACTGCTTTGCTTCGACCGGTGACTTTGGAACCGGCCGCAAGATTATGCCGTTTGAAGTGGCGAAAAAGGCAATCGACTTTGTTGTAGCACGTTCGGGCGCACGCCGCAATATTGAAGTCGATTTCTTTGGCGGAGAACCGTTGATGGCGTGGGATACGGTCAAGCAGACCATTGATTATGCCCGCGGATTGGAAGCCGAGCACGGCAAAAAATTCCGCTTTACCATCACGACAAATGGTTTGCTGCTGGACGATGAAAAGATTGACTATATCAATCAGAATATGGACAATGTTGTATTGTCGCTCGATGGTCGTCCGGAGGTCAATGACACCATGCGCAAGACGGTCAATGGCGGCGGAAGCTATGACATCATTGTACCTAAGTTCCGCAAGCTGGTCGAGCAGCGCGACCCCAAGCTGGATTACTACGCGCGCGGTACGTTCACAGGAAAGAATCTGGACTTTGCTGACGACGTGCTGCATATTGCCGATGCGGGCTTTGACCGCTTATCGGTGGAGCCGGTTGCAGCTGAGGATGGATGCGGCTATGAGCTGACCGAAGCTGACTTGGAGCGCATTTACGCCGAGTATGACCGCCTGACCGATTTGATGGAGGAGCGCCGCAAGCAGGGCAAGCCGTTCCACTTCTTCCACTTCATGGTAGACTTGAATCAGGGGCCGTGTGTGGTCAAGCGTCTGCGCGGCTGTGGTGCGGGCTATGAATATGTGGCAGTCACACCGGAAGGCGACATTTACCCCTGTCATCAGTTTGTCGGCAATGAAGCATTCCGGCAAGGCTCGGTGCTCGACGGTACATTTGACTTGGACATTGCACATAAATTTGCGTCGATGAATATTTATACCCGTGAAAAATGCGGCGACTGCTGGGCAAAGTTTTATTGTTCGGGCGGCTGCTCGGCGGCAAACAACAATTTCAGCCATGATTTGAATGTGCCGTATGAGATGGGCTGCAAGATGGAAAAGAAGCGTTTGGAATGTGCAATCTACCTTAAAGCAGTCGAAGCGGCAGAGGAAGATTTGTAAAACCCCACGAATTTGTGCGTTCTGCTAGAATTACCGTTGCAAATTTTGGTTACATTGGCATATAATAAGCGTATAAATGAAAGACAAAATAGAAAACAGCGGTGATGCTGTATGAAAGGCAGAACAGAGTATGGCACATAAGATACGAATTGCATGTCTCGGCACGAGCGATTCTCTCTCTCGTGCTGTGGACGCACTGTTAGATAATCAGGTCATTCCGGCAGAAAATATCTTTTTGTCCCGGACGGACGGCCCACAAGTGGAGCGTTTTTCGGCAAGCGGTTGTCAATTGTTGCCCGATGATATGAATGCAATTGTCAAAGGGGAACTGGTGCTGGTAGCGGCTCCGGGTAACGAAATGGCCTCGGTACTGGCACCGGTTTGCGGTTGCACGTCCGGACGCTATTTGATTGCGGTCAGCGACCGCGCACAAGTTTCGGATTTATCCGAGCGCGTGGCAAATGGCACCCAGATTATGGCAGTCCAGACCGAAACCGATGATAATGGAACGGTTTGCGGTAAGGCAGAGTATGGTAAGGGTTTTGTTGCCTATATGAAGCCGCCCTGTGAGGACATCGTGCGCGCGATGATTCCAAACTTGACCGTTTGTAATTAAACTGCATATTTGAAATAAGCTGAGAATACCTTGTTTCATAGGGATGTACAATAGGAGGCACAGACGATGAAACGACAACGGGTTCTCAGCTTTTTTTCCTTGCGGTCTTTGTGGGATACGCCGCATTTGGTCTTTTTGGTTGTGATGCTGTTGTGTGGCGCACTGGCGGGCAGTTACACCGGGCTGCGCTGCGGGCACACAGAGGGAGCGTTGCTGGAAGAATTGGCAGGGCAGATGGTGGCGCAAGCTCAAGTAGGAGATGGCACTGTTTGGATGCTGGTGGGAAAAGCGCTTTGCAGCGTGCTGGCATGGCAGATTGCGGCCGTGTTAGGGGGGATGTTGCGCGCGCATAGCTTGATATTATCGGGCTTGTGCGCGACACGCGGCTTTCTGCTCGCGTTTGCAGCGGGGGCATTCCTCAGCACACTACAATTGCGCGGACTGCTCCTGGCGTTGGTGACAGGCGGCGTTAGCTCTATTGTCACGGTACCTTGTTTGCTATTGACTGCAACCGCTTGTTTTTTAGCTGGGCAGGAGGGCGCGCGCAGCCGCGGTGGATATTGGTACGCGCTGGCGCGTTATCGCAGTGCAATTATCTTGTGCACTACCTTAGCACTTTGCGGCGGTGTATTGCGTGTTCCTATGCTGTTTTTGGCATCTAAAATCGGATTTTGACAGTGTAAAAAGTTTTTTGCAAAAAAATTAAAAAAAGGCTTGACGAAAGGGACATCATGCGCTATAATAAATATCGTCGCTGAGAGAAAAAGAAACTTCTCAGATACACAAGTTTATATTGTATGGAGAGTTGGCTGAGTGGTCGAAGGCGCACGATTGGAAATCGTGTGTGCGGTAATCCCGTACCCAGGGTTCAAATCCCTGACTCTCCGCCATTGAAAGCACTGAAACGCAATGTTTCAGTGCTTTTTCTTGTTTTTTTACGCAAGAAAATATTAAAAAAAGATTTTTAAAAATATATACATTTATCATTGAAATTGCACTCTGTTTTGAGGAGAGAACAATTTTTATATTACCTTTAGTGGTTTGTAAACACAAAGACGGGAACGGTTGTGAGCTGTATTGCAATTTGCTATTAGGAATAAAAAAGACGAGTGTTTTTATAGCTTTTCAAATGCTATAAAAACACTCGTCTTGGTGCGAGTGACGGGACTTGAACCCGTACGCCTTATGAGCACACGCCCCTCAAACGTGCCTGTCTACCAGTTCCAGCACACTCGCGTGATACATATTTTAGAACGCTGATTTTTTAGCAGCTATTACAGTATATAGGAAAGATTAGGATTTGTCAAGAAAGAAGGGAAAGAAAAAGGAAATAAAGATGCACAAAAGAAACAGAGTTTTCTTGTTGAAAAAAACCGAAGATTGCGGTTGACTTTTATTCAAAAGAAATGTATACTAACATTGTAAACAAAAGAAAGAGGTGCTTGAGGATGCGTATCACGCACGAGGCAGACTATGCAATCCGTGTTGCGTTTTGTCTTGCAGAATGCGGCGGTAAGCTCGGTGCAAAGGAAATATCAGAGCGGACCGGTGTTACGCTGCGGTTCGCGCTCAAAATCCTGAGAAAGCTCATTCAAGCGGGCATGGTGCGTTCTTATAAGGGCGCGAATGGCGGTTATGAGCTGGATATGGAATCAGCAAAAATCAGTATGGGCGCGATTATTGAGTGTATCGACGGGCCAATCACAATTAACCATTGCTTATGTAATGAGTTCGAGTGCACCAGAGTCCAGTCCAAAAGTATCTGCAATTTCCGTCGTGTCTTCGGGTCTATCAATACGATGATTCGAGACGAGCTTTACCGTGTTACATTAGACCAATTTTTAACTTAAAAAAACATTTAGGAGGAAAAGAATTATGAAGTTCGTATGTTCTGTATGTGGTTATGTTCATGAAGGCGATGCAGCTCCGGCTGAATGCCCTATCTGCCATGCACCGGCTGACAAGTTCGTTGCACAGACCGGCGAAATGACTTGGGCATCTGAACACGTTGTTGGTGTTGCAGCAGACGTTCCGGAAGATATCAAGAAGGATTTGCGTGCAAACTTTGAGGGCGAGTGCACCGAGGTTGGCATGTATCTGGCAATGGCTCGTGTAGCACATCGCGAGGGTTATCCGGAAATCGGCCTGTACTGGGAGAAGGCTGCATTTGAAGAAGCAGAACATGCTGCAAAGTTTGCAGAACTGCTGGGCGAAGTGGTAACTGCTTCGACCAAGAAGAATCTGGAAATGCGTGTAGAGGCTGAGAATGGCGCTACTGCTGGCAAGACCGACCTGGCTAAGCGTGCAAAGGCTGCAAATCTGGATGCAATCCATGACACTGTTCATGAGATGGCACGCGACGAGGCTCGTCACGGCAAGGCATTCAAGGGTCTGCTGGAGCGTTACTTCGGCTAATTTCATATTTGGAATCAGCAAAGCCCCGGATAACGATGTTATCCGGGGCTTTTTTGCATTCAGCTCATTTGTGAAAAATAAATTTATTTCAAACGGCAAGAACAGCCATAAGGGAACGTAGTGCCTGTTGTTGCAGGGTGGCTGGCATCACAGCAGACAAAGTCGGTGTCGATGTAGTTGGCAAAGCACTGTACTTGTAGATTGCGTGTTTGGCAGAGTGAAACAGGCGGTTGAGATGGGGTATCGAGGTTTTCAGGTAAAACGAACTTGATACATTTGACCTGAACATTTTGACAGCCGCTTTGATAGTGGGCTGGCAGCGTAAATGTTTTCATGCCACGCGATTGTTTTGAACCATCTGACAGGATTTCGGTCAAGACAACAGCGAGTGCGACTCGTTTTCCCGGACATACGTTTTGAACCGTAGCATTCAGTTGCACGATACGTCCAAGCGATTCCAGAGACAGGTCACCGACATCAATGGTGACGGAGTCGGTACAGCCGGGGATAGAAAAGTCAATCGGTGTAGGGCAGGGTTCAGGGTCAACAATTGTGGGGCAGTTCACTGTGACGGTAGGACTGGGGAACGTGACAGCATTGCCTTCGGTATCACTGTATGTAATGGATTGATTGACTTCCTTTACACCCGAAGTTTGCGCAACATGCTGTACATAAAACTCCAGTACGGCACCTTCGTCAGCGGTAACGCCCAGTGAGGCAATATTCCATTCCAGTGTGTGCGTATCCAACACGTTGGCACTTCCCACAGTAGGGGTAAGCAGGCTGACAATATTGAAATCCGGATTAAGCATTTCATGAATGATAATATTGGTTGCGCCGGGTTTGGTCAGGTCTTTTGCAAGTTCCTCAAAGAAATCTTCTAGCTGCATATCGTCGGGCGCAATTAAAACGTAGGAAGCTGCTGGCTGGCTTGCCCAAGTGTTAAGCGCATCCACATTCAGTCCGCTATCTCCGTTCAGTCCAATACAGTAGACGGTAATCCCATCGTCTTTTGTCGCTTGTGCAATCGGCGTGGGGTCTGGGCCGGCAGTCGTTTCGCCGTCTGTAAACAGGACGATGATTTTTTGATTGGACGATGCAGGTTCAAACAGTTCAATTGCCTTGGTGAATGCGTCGGCATGATTGGTGGAGCCGTTTGCAACCAGACTGTCAATGGCGGCATCCAGCGTGGAAACTGAGGTGATGAGCTGCGTATTTGCGACGGCAGTATCAGAAAAACTGACAACTGCGATTCGGCTGCCCGAACCAATCGTGCCAGTAGCTGCACCACCAGTCGTTTCCGATATGATTTCGACAAACTTCTTTGCGCCTGATTTCATGTTGCTCAGTGGGGAGCCGCGCATGCTGCCCGAACGGTCAAGCACCAGCACAATATCGACCGGATTGGTCACGATATTCGGCGATGCTGTCAGCGCCAACGTGATTTTCAACGTACCGTTGCAATCAATTTGGTCGGTGCTGACCGTCTTGTTGGAAAATGTAACACCCAATGTCATTTCCTCCTTTTGTTTGGGAATACTCCATCTTATGCCCAAAAAAGACAAAAGGATACACTGTTTGACAGTATGCGTATAAAAAAGCGTCCGGATGATTTCCGGACGCTGAAAAAATATGAATTATCCTTTTTTGTAAAGAATACGGATGGCGTTGAGCACACAGAGCATAGCAACACCGGTATCTGCAAAGACAGCCAGCCATAGAGAAGCAATGCCAGCCAGTCCAAGCAGCATGACCGCGATTTTGATGACCAGTGCAAAGACAACATTTTGTCGGGCAACGCGCACCGAAATACGGGCGATATCAACCGAATCGACAATGGCCAGGGGGTCAGAGGTCATAAAGACGATATCGGCGGCTTCGATAGCTGCATCGGCACCAGACCCCATTGCCGCACCGACATCGGCATTGGCAAGTACAGGCGCGTCGTTGATGCCATCACCGACATATAATACAGCACCATGTTGCTGACGAATTTGCTTGAGTGCTTCCAGCTTTTGTTCGGGCAGCAGACGGGCGCGCACTTCCTGAATGTCCAGTTGCTTGGCAACCGATTCGGCGCTTTCCTGTGCGTCGCCGGTGAGCATAACTGTCACCAAATCTTGCTTGCGCAAATGCTTCATAGCAGATTTTGCGGTAGGCTTGATGGTGTCTGAAATGACCAGACAACCGGCATAGCGTCCGGCAGCAGATACTAAAACTTCTGTACCGGCCTGCGGAGAAGTGTAGCCGGAAAGGTCAATGCCTGCGGTTTCCAGCAGACTGCGATTGCCACACAGAACGGTCATACCTGAAATCATGGCCACAATGCCTTGCCCAGCAATTTCTTGAATCTTGTCGGGTTTTACCAACTTAATGCCGCGTTCGCGTGCAGCGGCAAGGACGCTCTGGGCAATCGGGTGGGTGGATTGCGATTCGGAAGTGGCTGCCATAGACAGCAAGGTTTGCTCATTGATGCCCGCTGCGGGAATGGTGCGCTGTACTACGAAGTTGCCTTTGGTCAGAGTTCCGGTCTTGTCCATTGCGACAGCATGGACGTGGCGCAAGGCTTCGAGCGAAGCGCCGCCTTTAAACAGAATACCGTGTCGCGAACCCGCACCAATGCCGGCAAAGAACGAAAGCGGCACACTGAGCACCAGCGCACAAGGGCAACTGATGACCAGAAAACTGAGCGCGGTGTATAACCAATGGCTCCATTCGCCTGTGATGACCGACGGGACAACCGCGGTCAGCAGCGCGACGACAACTACGATAGGTGTATAAATGCGCGAAAAACGGGTGACAAAACGGTCCATTTTGGGCTTGCTTGCCGCTGCGTTTTCGACTGCGTCCAAGATACGCGTTACCATGGAATCAGATAGCGTATGGGTAACTTCAAGTTGAAGGGCACCAGTGCTGTTGACACAGCCCGAAGTGACGGCCGAACCGGGATGCACACCGACCGGAACCGGTTCGCCGGTGACTGGTGAAGTGTCAATGCGGCTGTCACCCGCGCGTACAATGCCATCAAGCGGGATACGGTCGCCCGGACGCACCAGAAGTAAATCGCCAACCTGTGCCTGTGCCGCGGGTACAGTATGTACAACACCGTGACTGTCAATGCGGTGTACAACTTCGGGGCGCAGGTCAATCGCTTCCATAATCTGGCGGCGACTCTTTTCGACCGCACGGTGTTCAAAGAATTCACCGATACGGTAAAACAGCATGACACCGACCGCTTCGGTGTAAGTACCCATCGCAATCGCGCCCAATGTCGCCAGAGACATCAGGAAATTTTCGTCAAATACATGCCCGTTTTTGATGTTTTTCAGGGCGGTCAATAGGATATCACCGCCTAAAATGACATAGGACAGGCACAGAACGAACATGGAAACCAGCGGTTGCGGTACCAGAAAATCCAGCAGCACGCCGACCAGCATTAGAGCTGCACCAATTAGAATACTGCGCAGTTCATGCGGGTTGGCTTCTTCGGTGAGTTGTGCGCCAGTGCTTTCGAGCGGTTCTACAATGGCATCCGGTTCAACTGACATACACACTCGGCGGATTTGGTCGAGACGTGCTTCTGGGTTGTCGGCAGCCAGACGAAGTTGTTTGGTAGCGTACACCACCACAGCGTCGGAAACGCCGGGCAGTTTACGGATTTTTTCTTCCATCACGGCTGCACAGTGGGCACAGCTCAGGTTGCGGATGCGATAAATCCGACGCTCACCCGGCACATCGCTTTTGAGTTCGCGTGCAGGGGCTTCCTCATGTTCGTGGTCGTGTCCGCAATCACAATCATGTGTGTGCTCATGCGTATGTTCGTGCGTGTGTTCGTGGTGGTGTGCATCGTGTTCGTGATGTTCGTGATGCTCGTGTGTATGGTCGTGTCCGGAATCATGCGTATGTCCGTGGGAATGGGTATCTGTATGGTCATGTGCAGGTTGGGGTTCGGGTGCCGTTTCCGGTTGGATTTCGTGTACCTTGATAGATTCAGTTTCGCGCAGATTGGACAATTCGTGCTCGGTTTCGTACTGATAAGAGGCTTGCGGATATACCGGAACATCGTCGGGCAGGGTGTCCAGCACATGGTCAAGTGACGCATCTGGAGTGTCGTCTGCTGGTTCGGCAATTTGGGAGGTATCGGGGTCTGTGTCCTTGGATGCCGTATCGTCTGATACGATTGGGTCGTCGGGTGTGGATGACATCTCATCTTTGGATATATCCGAAGTGCTGTCGTCGGAAACGGCAGCCGATTCGGGAGTATCCTCGAAATTGGGAACAAGTTCAGAGTCGAGGAGCGCGTCATCCTCGTCGGTGAGAGGGTATTTGCGCACGGAATCTAGGCTCATAACATCAACTCCTTTTGGGAATGTATGAACAGTCATTCATATGTTTCGATAGTATCATAACGCAAAATGCAGTAATTGTCAAGATAAAACCGTCAAATTGTGTCAGATACCAAGCGAAAAATTACGTTTTTTGCATAAATCAAGCGGTATCAATGAGCATCCGCTTTTGCGTTTTGATTATACCAGAAACAGCCCTAAAAAGCAAATGGCGCTGCTCAAAAAGCAGCGCCAAGAGTGCTTTACATTAGGGATTTTGCTTGTTGGGTTCCTGCTCACAGTACAGGCAGCGGTACTTGCCGTTTTCGCCCAACACAAAGATATGGTCGATTTCTTCTTCGATGGTTGTAATGCAGCGCGGATTGCGGCAGCGAATGACGTTTTTCAAGGTTTTGGGCTTGACGAGCTTCTTCTTTTCCACGATTTCGCCGTTACGGATGGTGTCGATGGTGATATCGGGGTCGAGATAGCCCAGCACATCCAAGTCAAGGTCAATCATGGATTCGATTTTGATGATATCCTTATGACCGTGCTTACCCGAACGGGCGTTGCGGATGAGGGCAACACAGCAATCGAGCTGGTCAAGACCGGCGAGGTGGTAAATTTGCATACCAGTGCCTGCTTTGATGTGGTCGATAACGATGCCGTTTTGGATGGAATCAATATTCAGCATAACAGTTAAACCTCCTTGTCAGCCAGACCCAGCAGGGTCATGATGAGTGCCATACGCACAAAAACGCCGTTGTGTGCCTGCTCAAAGTATGCGGCGCGCGGGTCGTCATCGACCGGCAGGGCGATTTCGTTGACGCGCGGCAGCGGGTGCAGTACGGCCATATCTTCCTTGGCCAGCTTCATCTTGTCGGCTGTCAGGATATAGGTGTCTTTCAAACGGATATAATCTTCTTCGTTAAAGAAGCGCTCACGCTGTACGCGGGTCATATACAGGATATCAAGCTGGGGCATTGCTTCTTCTAAGCTGGTCATTTCCACATATTCAATGTTGCGCGGCTTGAGTGCTTCGGTAATGACGTATTCGGGCACGCGCAGTTCTTCAGGGGAGATGAGCACGAAGCGGATGCCATCGTAACGCGACAGCGACTTAATCAGAGAGTGAACGGTACGGCCGAACTTGAGGTCACCGCACAAGCCGATTGTCATATTGTTCAGACGGCCCTTGCGGCGGTAGATGGTAAGCAGGTCGGTCAGTGTTTGGGTGGGATGCTGGTGGCCGCCGTCACCGGCGTTGATGACCGGAATGGAAGAATAGTGTGCAGCGCGGCGCGGTGCACCTTCCTTCGGGTGACGCATAGCGGCAATGTCCGCATAGCTGGAAATAACACGGATGGTATCGGCTACCGATTCGCCCTTGGAAGCCGAGGAAGAATCCGCGCTCGAAAATCCCAGAACCGAGCCGCCCAGATTGAGCATGGCGGCCTCAAAGGACAAACGGGTACGCGTAGAAGGTTCATAGAAAAGCGTAGCGAGCTTTTTGTGTACGCAAACATCCTGATAAGCGGTGGGGTTTGCGGCGATACGGTTTGCGAGGGCGAGCAGCTGCTGCGTTTCCTCAACGGTGAAATCGAGCGGGTCAATCAAGTGACGCATAATATCCTCCTAAATTTATGATTTCCAGGGATGTATAACAATTCGGTCGGACTTTTGCTTATCCTAATGATATAATTTACAATCAGGCTTGTCCAGACCAAAGCGAAAAAAGGGCAAAATTTTTTTGCGGCACAGCCGCAAGGGACGGATGGAAGCCATCTGGCCGCCATCCGTTTTGGTTACAAAATCAGGCATCGGCGTCGATGTAACTGTACAGAGTATATTTGGAGATTCCATAGTATTTTGAAATTTTATCGCCCGATTTGGTGATAAGGAAGGCACCGGCTTTGTTTAAAAATTGAATGGCGCGGATTTTGTCTTCCTTTGTCATCAGTGCGACCGGCTTGCCGACCAATCGAGTCGATTGCTCAATCAGTTCGTCGAGCAGTTCCCCGACGCTCTGTACAATGCGTTCCGGCTCTTTTTCTTCGGCTTCGGCGGCGGTGGATAACAGCGGTTTTAAACTGCTGTCGAACATTAAAAGGCCGGTGATGTCGAAGTTAATCGCCAGAATAAAGCGTAGATGCCCGTCCTCATCGCGCAGATAGATGGTCGAGCTTTTGAGAATTTTGCCATCTTTGGTGCGGGTCAGATAGCCGAGATGGTCTTGGGCATTATCGCCGTGCTGAAGGGCGTCAAGCACGACGTGGGAAGGCCCGTCACCAAGCTGGCGGCCGGTGACATGTCCGTTTTCGATGGCAACGATGGAGTGCTCAATATCGCAGTCGGCCAGGGAGTGCACGACGACCTCACAGTTGGAGCCGAATTGAAGCGCCAGCCCGTGCGCAATACGGCGCAGGGCGTCCAAAGAGAGTTCTTGCATCATGGAGAATGTCCTGCCTTTCGTGAGAGAGTTTCCATCCCGATAGTAATGATTAAAAATTATAGCATATTCGACAGGGGAAAGCTACAAAAAGATTGGGACTAAAAAATATTTTTTTGATTTGAGTGAATAAATCGCAAAAACAAAGCGAAACAACGCGCTTGATATGCTGAAAAAGTGCGCGCGGCAGGGCGGTTTGAGTGTGTGGTAAAAATGCACAAAAAGCGAGCTAAATATTTTTTATAAAACCAAAAAAATTTTTAGGAAAGTGCATTGACATTTGTCGTCAAGATGATAAGATGGAAGCAGGATAAGCGCTTGGAAATGCAGTGCACAATATGTGATTTATGGAAGGTTGGGATAAACATGGATTCGATTAAATGGGTCGGTAACAAGATGCCAAAAACCGAGGACAAGCAGCTTTCGGTTATGAGCCTTGAGAATGTCTCCAAGGCACGCGCATTCCACCAGAGTTTCCCGCAGTATGCGGTGACACCGCTGGCTGGACTGTCCGGCATGGCAAAGCATCTGGGACTCAAGGGCGTTTTCGTCAAGGACGAAAGCTACCGCTTCGGTCTGAATGCGTTTAAGGTGCTGGGCGGCTCGTTCGCAATGGCAAACTATATTGCCGAAGAACTGGGACGCGATGTATCTGAAATGACCTATGATTATCTGACCAGCCAGAAGCTGAAAGATGAGTTTGGTCAGGCAACATTCTTTACCGCTACCGATGGCAACCACGGCCGCGGCGTGGCTTGGGCGGCAAATAAGCTCGGTCAGAAGGCCGTTGTACTGATGCCCAAGGGCAGCGTAAAGTCGCGCTTTGACAACATCGCAAAGGAAGGCGCTAAGGTTACAATCGAGGAAGTCAACTACGACGAATGTGTACGCCGCGCAAATGCAATGGCAGAGCAGACCGAACACGGCGTTATGGTACAGGATACCGCGTGGGAGGGTTATGAAAAGATTCCGGCGTGGATTATGCAGGGCTATGGCACCATGGCAAGCGAAGCTGCCGAGCAGCTCAAGACCGCTGGTATTGACCGCCCAACCCATATTTTTGTACAAGCCGGTGTCGGTTCGCTGGCAGGTGCCGTACAGGGCTACTTTGCAAACCTGTTCCCCGACAACACCCCCACGACCGTGATTATGGAAGCACAGGCGGCTGACTGCCTCTATCAGGGCGCAAAGGCGGCTGACGGTGAAATCCGTTTTGTAGACGGCGATTTGCAGACCATCATGGCAGGTCTGGCGTGCGGCGAACCCAACACCATTTCCTGGGACATCTTGAAGAACCATTCGTCGTTCTTCGTATCCTGCCCAGACTGGGTATCGGCAAAGGGTATGCGTATGCTGGGCGCACCGGTCAAGGGTGACCCGCAGGTTGTTTCGGGCGAATCGGGTGCTGTTGGCATGGGTCTGCTGGCAACCCTGATGGAGTCGGACGAATACAAGGAACTGCGCGATGCCATCGGCTTGGACGAAAACAGCGTGGTCTTGATGTTCTCGACAGAGGGCGATACCGACCCGGAAAATTATCAGGCAATCGTGTGGAATGGCGCACACGCAAGTGAAGAATAAGCAAACTCCAAAGATAAAAAATAACTTGGATTTTTTAGGAGGTTTTGACAATGGATTTACAAGCAATCAAGCAGGCGGCTCAGGGCTATCAGGCAGACATGACCGCATTCCTGCGCGCAATGATTTCTCACCCCAGTGAGAGCTGCCAGGAAAAGGAAGTTGTTATGTGCATCAAGGCCGAGATGGAAAAGCTGGGCTATGATAAAGTAGAGATTGACGGCTTGGGCAATGTCATCGGCTGGATGGGCGAGGGCGACAAGATTATCGCCATTGACTCCCACATTGATACCGTTGGTATCGGCAACATCAATAACTGGACGGCTGACCCGTACAAGGGTTATGAGGATGACGAAGTTATCTATGGCCGCGGCGGTTCCGACCAGGAAGGCGGCATGGCTTCGGCAACTTATGGCGCTAAGATTATGAAGGATATGGGTCTGATTCCGGACGGCTACAAGATTATGGTTGTTGGTTCGGTTCAGGAAGAGGACTGCGACGGCATGTGCTGGCAGTACATTGTCAATAAGTTCCTGCCGGAAAAGGGCATCAAGAAGGAGCAGATTGAGTTCGTTATTTCCACCGAGCCGACCGACGGCGGCATCTATCGCGGCCATCGCGGACGCATGGAGATTCGCGTAGACGTTAAGGGCGTTTCCTGCCACGGTTCTGCACCCGAACGCGGTGACAATGCGATTTACAAGATGGCAGATATCCTTCAGGATGTACGCGCACTCAACGAGAATCCGGCGGATGACACCGTTGAAATCAAGGGCCTTGTCAAGATGCTCGACCCCAAGTACAACCCCGACCACTATGAAGATGCACGCTTCCTCGGCCGTGGTACCTGCACCACTTCGGAGATTTTCTACACCTCGCCCAGCCGCTGCGCGGTTGCCGATTCGTGCTCGATTTCCATTGACCGCCGCATGACCGCAGGCGAAACTTGGGATTCCTGCTTGCAGGAAATCCGTGACCTGCCGCATGTAAAGCAGTACGGCGACGACGTTACCGTTTCGATGTACATGTATGACCGTCCGTCGTGGACAAGCGAAGTCTATGAGACCGAGTGCTACTTCCCGACTTGGATTAACAAGGAAACCGCTGCCCATGTACAGGCACTCATCGACGCGCACCACGCAATGTTCGGTGAAGAGCGCATCGGGCCGGAGGGCGCAATGCACCTGCGTCATCGTCCGCTGACCGACAAGTGGACATTCTCGACCAACGGTGTTGCTATTCAGGGCCGCTATGGTATCCCCTGTGTTGGCTTTGGCCCCGGCGCTGAGAGCCAGGCACACGCACCCAACGAGATTACCTGGAAGCAGGACCTTGTAACTTGCGCAGCTCTGTATGCGGCAGTACCTTCTTTCTATAAGGAAGAGAACAAGACCGACGACGTTGCACAGTTCCGCGCAACCCTGACCGATAACGATATCAAGTAAACCCCAATATAAAAAACAACCATCATAAAGGAGATTTTGACTATGGACGCAAAGCTGCAGGCCTACATTGACAAGCTCAACGCACTCAACTTCAAGGAAATGTATGAGAACGACTTTTTCCTGACATGGGAAAAGACCGACGACGAAATCGAAGCCGTATTCACCATTGCAGACGCACTGCGTTACATGCGTGAAAACAACATTTCGACCAAGATTTTTGAATCCGGTCTGGGCATCAGCCTGTTCCGCGATAACTCCACCCGTACCCGCTTCTCCTTTGCTTCTGCCTGCAACCTGCTGGGCTTGGAAGTTCAGGACCTCGACGAGGGCAAGAGCCAGATTGCACACGGCGAAACCGTGCGCGAGACCGCAAACATGATTTCCTTTATGGCCGATGTCATCGGTATTCGTGATGACATGTACATCGGCAAGGGCAACGCTTACATGCACGAGGTTTCCAACGCAGTACGCGAAGGCCATAAGGACGGCGTTCTGGAGCAGATTCCGACCCTGGTGAACCTCCAGTGCGATATCGACCACCCGACCCAGTGCATGGCTGATATGCTGCACATCATCCATCATTTCGGTGGCGTAGAGAACCTCAAGGGCAAGAAGGTTGCAATGACTTGGGCTTACTCTCCCTCTTACGGCAAGCCGCTGTCGGTTCCGCAGGGCGTTATCGGCCTGATGACCCGTTTCGGCATGGACGTTGTACTGGCACATCCGGAAGGCTACGAAGTAATGCCTGAAGTTGAAGAAGTTGCAAAGAAGAACGCTGAGGCAACCGGCGGCACTTTCACCAAGACCAACTCGATGGCAGAGGCATTCAAGGATGCGGATATCGTTTATCCGAAGTCCTGGGCTCCGTTCGCTGCAATGGAAAAGCGCACCAACCTGTACGCAGAGGGCGACACCGACGGCATCAAGGCACTGGAGAAGGAACTGCTGGCACAGAATGCAGAGCATATGGACTGGTGCTGCACCGAAGAACTGATGAAGACCACCAAGGACGGCAAGGCACTCTATCTGCACTGCCTGCCCGCTGACATCAACGATGTATCCTGCGAGCATGGTGAGGTTGAGGCATCGGTATTCGACCGCTATCGCGTACCGCTCTACAAGGAAGCTTCCTTCAAGCCCTACATCATTGCGGCTATGATTTTCCTGTCCAAGTGCAAGGACCCGCAGGCAATGCTCAAGAAGCTGTATGAGCGCAGCGCAGAGCGCCAGCTTAAGACTGAGGACTAAGTGCGTCTTGTGGTCGCAGAGAACGGCAATCACCTTTCATAAATCATTCCATGCAAAACGGATGGCGGGGTACCAAAACCCCGCCGTTCGCCTTTCAAATTCAAAACAAAACCGAAATTCTTGCATTTCGGCACCTAAAAAGAGAACTTTGTAGAAGGAGATTCCTGTTATGGGAAAAAGAATTGTCATTGCACTCGGAGGCAATGCGCTGGGTAACACGCTCAGTGAACAGATGGCCGCCGTCAAGCACACGGCAAAAGCGATTGTAGACTTGATTGAAGAAGGCCATGAAGTCATTATTTCGCATGGTAACGGCCCGCAGGTCGGCATGATTCACCACGCAGTCAACGAGCTGACCCGCGCGGTAGAGCAGGACTTCCCGATTATTCCGCTATCGGTCTGCGTTGCAATGAGCCAGAGCTATATCGGTTATGACCTGCAAAATGCACTGCGCGAAGAACTGCTCGACCGCGGTATCCCCAAGCCGTGCGCAACTGTGATTACACAGGTGGTCGTTGACCCGGATGACCCGGCATTCCAGAAGCCCAGCAAGCCCATTGGACGCTTTATGTCCAAGGAAGAAGCAGAGCAGCTGCGCGATGAAAAGGGTTATGAGATTATGGAAGATGCAGGACGCGGCTGGCGCCGTGTTGTTGCAAGCCCCAAGCCGCGCGATATTGTCGAAATCGATACCGTGCGCGCACTGTTTAACGCCGGTCAGGTCGTTATCGCAGGCGGCGGCGGCGGTATCCCGGTTCTCCGTCAGGGCAACCACCTCAAAGGCGCAAGTGCGGTTATCGACAAGGACTTCGCAAGCTGCCTGATTGCACAGCAGGTCGATGCAGATGTACTCATCATTCTGACCGCTGTGGAAAAGTGTGCGATTAACTTCGGCAAGCCCGACCAGCAGTGGCTGGACAACATCACCACCGAGCAGGCGCGCCAGTATTGCAAGGAAGGTCAGTTTGCACCCGGCTCGATGCTGCCCAAGGTCGAAGCGGCTATCAAGTTCGCAGAGTCTGCGCCCGGTCGCCGTGCGCTGATTACGCTGCTTGAAAAGGCACGTGATGGCATCGACGGTAAGACCGGCACCGTTATCACCGTGTAATCCATACATAGGGAATGTTTCGGGGGAGGGCTGCGGATTGTCTGGGCAGCGCCTGGCACACGCAAATCCCCTATGAAAATGAATATAACGACAAACAGCCCTGCCATTTGGCAGGGCTGCTTTTTGTTAAATTTAGGGTAGGTTATCCGGCTCAAAGTCGAGCAAGATACGGTGGGACAGGTCAATTAAAAGTCGTTTGAGGTGTCCCAAATAGATTTCGGGCGGCGTGATTTCCGGACTGCTCAGCCAGCGCACAATAGATGCCAAAAATGCGTCACTGAGGAAAATTTTACAAAACTCTGAGTCCACTTCAGCACGAAATACCGTTTGTAAAAAAGATTGAATAAGCGGCTGCATCACTTCGACAAAATATTCCCGAAATGAGTTTTGACCGTGAATTTTCATGGCGTTGCGATAAAACACACGCTCTCGGTAGAAATATGCGCAGATATCTTCTAAAAATTCCCATGCGCTATCATAGGTATCCGTTTGTACTTTGGTGATGAACTCAGTATAAAAAATCCAGTTTACCAAGTCATATTTGTCTTTAAAATGATAGTAAAAGCTCTTGCGGCTCATCCCGCAGGTGGAACAGATGTCTCCTACACTGATTTTGGAAAAGGGCTTTTGTTCCATTAACGTTTTAAGCGTCTGTGCAAGCGCACGTTTGGTGATGTTGGAGTCGGGCAAAATATCGCCTCCTTGCTGGTCGTGTTGCTCAATAGTACTATTATACGATAGCAAGGCAGGATTTTGCAATCACTGGTTGCACCAGTCAGCAAGTCGGTTCATTACACCCGACATCACCGCGACACCAGCAGCACCAGCGGCAAGGCAGTCTGGCATATTTTGCGGCGTAATACCGCCAATGGCATACACAGGCAGGTCAACCGCCTGACAAACTTCGCACAAAAAGGTCAAACCGCGTGCAGGCACACCTTTTTTGCAATCGGTGAGGAACACATGCCCGGCAGTCACATAGCTGGCACCTAATTGTTGGGCGCAAACCGCTTCGGAAGCGCTATGGATAGACACCCCTATCACATCAAATTGCTGTGCCCATTCAGGGTGGGCTTGCAGCTTTGCAAGCGGTACATGCAGACGCGGGCAGCGCAGCGTGTGTGCTACGCCCGCAAAACTGTGCAACATACATGGTGTATTTGTAGCCGCGCAAATGTCCAATACACGGGCGGCAAGTGCCTGATAGTCCGATTCGGGCAAGTCTTTCTCACGCAAAATCAGTCCAGCGGGTTGCGCCGCCGCAATCTGTTCTATTTGATGTAAAAAATCACCAGCACATAAGGTGCGGTTTGTCACCGCCAGCACACGATTAAACATAGACATAATCGGTAAAGACAGGCTGTAACCCGCGGGCGCGAATCATATTGCGCACTTCGTCAACCGAACGCGGGTCGGAGATTTCAAATTGTTCGTCGCCCTTGGCTTGTTCTTCGTGACCGCCTACGCCCACTTTGACACCTGCCGAAATCTTGGTTGCCGCCATGCCAATGATGTGGTCGCGGAAACCGGCGCGTTCACGGGTAGAGATTGTGATGCTGGCACACGGTAAAAACAGGCGATATGCCAAAATGACCTGTAAAAGCTGGGTTTCGTGTACGTCATGCGGGTTCACGGTCGCATCATTGATGATGGGGCGCAGACGCGGACAGGAAAAGGAGATTTCTGCATGGGGATAGCGGCGCTGGATATAGTAGGCGTGCAAACCGGTGGCAAGTGCATCTTTGCGGAAGTCATCCAGACCCAATAGCGCGCCAAAGCCTACCCCGCGCATACCGCCTAACAGTGCGCGTTCTTGTGCGTGAAAACGGTAGGGGAATGAGCGCTTGGGGCCAGAAAGGTGCTGTGTCTCATATTTATCTGGATTATAAGTCTCCTGATAGACCGACACAAAATCGGCACCACAGGTGTGCAGATAGCGGTACTCGTCCGAATTGAGCGGGTAAATTTCAATTCCAATTGTGGAGAAGTAACGGCGTGCCAGCTGCACGGCCTGCCCGATGTACTCGACCGGTGACATACCGCGCGATTCACCGGTTAACAGCAAGATTTCTTTCAGTCCAGTGTTGGCAATCGCCTGCATTTCGCGTTCGATTTCTTCCATGGTCAGTTTGCCGCGGTGAATGCGGTTTTTGCAGTTAAAGCCACAGTATACACACTCGTTTTCACAATAGTTTGCGATATAGAGCGGGGTAAACATACAGATAGTATTGCCAAAGCGGGCGCGTGTCTCCTGTGTGGCGCGCTGCGCCATCTGCTCCAAAAATGGCTGGGCAGCAGGGGAGAGCAGTACCCCAAAATCTGCTGGGTCGATGGTGCGGCGCGCCAGTGCTGCGCGTACATCCTGTGCAGTGTAGCGGTCATAATCGTAGGCGCGGACGGCAGACAGCACTTCGTCCATAACTGGGGAATCAATTTGTTCCATATCGGGTAGATAGGACATGTGGTCAAATACTTTTTTCATGCCGCGCCTCCTCAGTCGTGCAGGAAACCGGTCAGCGGGCTGGACGCATCGCCGCCGCGTTCCAGCACACGACCCAAGCCGGACAGATATGCCGCACGTCCGGCGGCAATGGCTTGCCCGAATGCGCGCGCCATACCAGCCACATCGCCTGCTGTGGCAATGGCAGTGTTTGCCATGACCGCTGCACAGCCCATTTCCATCGCTTCACATGCCTGACTGGGCTTGCCAATACCGGCATCAACGATAATAGGCAGGTCGATTTCATCGACCAGAATCTGGATAAATTCGCGCGTACACAGCCCTTTGTTGGAACCAATCGGTGCAGCTAACGGCATGATGGCAGCGGCGCCAGCGTTTTGCAGGTCACGCGCTACATTTAGGTCGGGATACATATAGGGCAGCACGACAAAGCCTTCTCGTGCAAGCTGTTCGGTTGCGCGAATGGTTTCGGCATTGTCGGGCAGAAGGTATTTGGAATCGCGGATGACTTCAATCTTGATAAAGTCGCCGCAGCCAATTTCCCGCGCCAGACGCGCGATGCGCACAGCTTCCTCGGCTGTGCGTGCGCCCGAAGTGTTGGGCAGTAACGTCACGCCCTTTGGAATGTACTCCAGAATATTTTCGCCGCCGGCTTGGTTGGCACGGCGCAGCGCCAGTGTGACAATCTGTGCACCGCTGTTTTCCACCACGACTGGTGTGAAATCCATCGAGATTTTACCCGAACCGATGATAAAACGAGAAGTGAAGGTGTGCCCGCCCAAAATCAGCGGGTCTTGTTTTGCAGAACACATGATAAAAACTCCTTTTGTGGAAAAAATAAACAGGTTGTAGGATGGATTTAGGGCGAAGTTTCGCCCAAAATCAAGCGCACAATCAGGTTTGCCTGATGTCCGGCGCATACCGATACGCGCGGTGCCATCAAACCGCATCCGGGTTGTGCAGCGGTTTGACCGTCGCCACACAGGTAAAACCGGTCGGTGATTTTACGACTGATGATGGTGTTGCACGATTCATACCCCGCCATGCCGCTGGCGGCAACCAAAATGCTGTTTGGGCACGCGGTCAATACAGTATCGAGCAGCATGGCTTTGGCTTGCGGCGCGTCAAATGCCTCGCATATCAATGGGTCTTTCCCGAACAGGGCAGCCGCATTGTCGGCCGTCACGCGCACACAGTCACAAGTGATAAGCAGATAGGGATTGATATCGCGTAGTTGCTCGGCGAGTGCCTGTGTCTTGGGCTTGCCCAAATCGCCAATTCGATAACATTGCCGATTGAGGTTGCTTGGCTCCACGGTGTCAAAATCCACCAGATGCAAATGCCCAACACCAGTACGCGCCAAGGCAAAGGCAATGTGCGAGCCAAGTCCGCCCAATCCAGCAATGCCTACTCGTGCCCGCTTGACCTTTTCAAACACGCCCGGGCTGTGTCGGGCAGCCATCATGCTTTCCAGCAGTTCACGGGGCGGCAGTTCGCCTTTGGGAATCATGGTCACGCAGTCGCCGTCGGCAAGCGGCAGGTCATCATCGGTCTGAAAGCCGTTGACAATCAAAACGCGGTTATCGCGGTTAGGAATGAGGGAAAATAGGGAACACGCTTCGGTTGAAACGGTCTTACCGTTGAGAGTTAGTCGCATCAGCCACCCCCTACAAACTGCACGATTTCGATGACATCACCATCGGTCAGCACGGTTGTGTCGTACTGCGCACGCGGAACGATGGCACCATCTTTTTCCACCGCGATAAAGGCGGTGGAATAGCCAGCCTGTGCCAGATAGTCTGCAAAGGTTAAGCCCGCAGCATTTTCCACCGGTTTTCCATTGATTTGCACCATAAAAATCCTCCTTTGGCGCCTGAAAAAGAAAATGAAAAACAAAAAAGGCCGCACGAAAGTTCACACCCGAGGTGGTGTGCCCCTTCGTACAGCCTGAAAAGCTCGAACGAACAAGTGCAGTATAGCGCGAAAGTCAAAATCTGTCAAGTACACACGAAAAATTTTTATCATCAATTGCTTGGAGCGTTATGGCCGCATAATGTCAAAAGTCTGAAAACTATTGCGCCAGATGTTGCAAAACTGGGCACAATCATGTAAAATAAACTCACAATTGTTTGTATTGAAACAGGAGGAAAAAACATGGATACTCCCAAGTATAAACGTGTCCTGGTCAAAATCAGCGGTGAAGCTCTTGCGGGTGACAAGCACTTTGGACTGAATTTTGACGTTATCGGGCCGGTTTGCGATGTCATCAAGCGGTGCGCAGACATTGGATGCGAAGTCGGCATCGTGGTTGGCGGCGGCAATTTCTGGCGCGGTGTCAAGGACGGCGGCGACCGCATGGAGCGCACCCGCGCTGACCATATGGGAATGCTCGCTACGACCATTAACGCGCTGGCATTGGCCGATGCGCTCGAACAGCGCGGCTGTGAGGTGCGCGTGCAAACTGCGATTGCCATGAATCAGATTGCCGAACCTTACATTCGCAGCAAGGCTGCCCGCCATCTGTCCAAGGGTCGCGTGGTTATCTTTGGCTGTGGCACGGGCAACCCATATTTTTCGACCGATACTGCGGCAGCTCTGCGCGCGGCCGAAATCGGCGCGGAAGTTATCCTGCTGGCTAAGAATATCGACGGTGTATATGACTCTGACCCGGCAAAAAACCCCGATGCCAAGAAGTACGATAAACTCACTTATATGGATGTACTCAATCAGGGCCTCGGCGTAATGGATACCACAGCAACATCGCTGTCGATGGACAATCACATTCCGATTTTGGTCTTTGCCCTGTCTGACCCCGAAAATATTTACCGCGCTGTGACCGGTGAGCAAATCGGCACGCTCGTCAAGGAGGAAGTATAAATGAAAGAGATTATCAAGCAGCACGAAGAGAAAATGGGAAAAACCATTGATGTTCTGTCCAAAGAATTGGCCGCTATCCGTGCAGGCCGTGCCAATCCCGGTGTGCTCAACAAGCTGACCGTGGAATATTACGGCACGCCCACACCGCTGCCGCAGGTTGCCGCTGTCTCGTCCCCCGACCCCCGTACCCTGCAAATTCAGCCGTGGGATGCGTCCATTCTGCGCCAGATTGAAAAGGCCATTCAGACCTCTGACCTCGGCTTGAATCCGCAGAACGACGGTAAGTGCATCCGCCTGTCGTTCCCGCCGCTGACCGAGGAGCGCCGTAAAGAACTGATTAAACAATGCTCCAAGACTGGAGAGGAAGCCAAGGTTGCAATTCGTAACATCCGCCGCGATGCAATGGATAAGTTCAAGGACCGCAAGAAAAAGAGCGAGATGACCGAGGACGAAGTAAAGGATGCCGAGCAGCAGATGCAAAAGATTACCGACAAGTACGTCAAGGAAATTGACGGCATTGTTGCCAAGAAGAGCAAGGAACTGGCAGAAGTTTGATGTCAGGAATGCGAAAAATATTTGGGGGCGGCAACTTGCCGCCCCTTTCACTGAGGTGTCATTATGGGGATTTTTGACCGCCTGACGGGAAAAAAACCAGAAAAATCACAAACTATGGGGGAAGAACGCGCCGTGCCGCGGCATATCGCTGTCATTATGGACGGAAATGGCCGCTGGGCGAAAAAGCGCGGGCTGCCCAGAAAAGCCGGTCATAAAGTCGGTGCGGAGACCTTCCGCACGATTGCAACGTATTGCAAAGATATCGGGGTGCAGTATTTTACCGTCTACGCTTTTTCGACCGAAAACTGGAAGCGTCCACAGGATGAAGTGGATGCACTGATGAATCTGTTTCGCACTTATCTGCGGGAAGCAGCCGAAACGATGGTCAAGCGTGGGGTTGCCGTGCGCGTGCTGGGCGACTTATCGGTTTTACCAGCCGATATCCGGCAGCAGATTGATGAAGTACACGCGCTGGCCGATACGCTGGGAGAGCAGGCGGCAACCGCTTCGCTCTGTATCAATTACGGCGGTCGGGATGAGATTAAAAACGCCGTGCGTGCGTTGGCACGCGAAGTGCGCGAGGGACGGCTGGAGCCGGATGCCATCACCGAGGACAGCATATCCGCGCATCTGTATACTGCACACATGCCTGACCCCGATTTGATTATCCGCCCGTCGGGTGAGGTGCGTACCTCTAATTTTCTGTTGTGGCAGTCGGCTTACAGTGAATATTATTTTACCGACGTGTTGTGGCCCGACTTTTCCACCCGTGATATGGACGCCGCAATTGACAATTTCAATCAGCGTTCGCGCAGATTTGGAGGCGTGTAACCATGAAAGCAAGAGTTTTATTCGGCGTCATTGGCTTTGTGTTTGTGCTATTGGCGCTCTATGTTTTGCCGCCGGTCGTGTTGGCCGTGGCTGTGTCAGCATTGACGGTTTTGGCGGCCTTTGAAGTGCTATATCCCACCGGATTGGTCAAAGATAAGGGAATCTTATGTGCGAGTCTGTTTGCTGCTGCCGCTTATGCCATAGCAACCTGCATACCCGCTGCGATTGGTCTGCAAGTTTCGGGCGGTATGTTGTGGCAGGTCATCGCTTTGTTATTGCTTGTGGCGTTGTTTGCTTGTTTACTGCGGCGGCATGATACGGTAAATGTGTCGCAAGTGATGGCGGGATTTTTTGGCGGCCTGATATTGCCCTACTTTTTGTTGTCGCTGTGGCGTATTTTTGAGATGGATGGCGGCCCGTTCCTTGTGCTGCTGCCACTGGTTGCGGCATGGGGGTCGGACACCTGTGCACTGTTTGCAGGCATGGCATTCGGCAAACATAAGCTCGCACCGGTCGTCAGTCCCAAAAAGACCGTGGAAGGCGCGGTCGGTGGTGTGGTTGGCGCAACGCTGCTCATGCTATTGGTTGTATTTTTGCTGAACCGCTATGCAGCGGTATCCATTCACTATGCCGGTGCTGCTGTGATGGGTGCACTGGGCGCGGTCATCGGTCAGATTGGCGACCTGTCTTTCTCGATTATTAAGCGTCAGACTGGTATCAAAGATTATGGACATATCTTTCCGGGGCATGGCGGCGTACTCGACCGCTTTGACAGTGTGATTTTTGTCGCGCCGGTCGTCGAGTTGGTTTTGCGTATACTCGGCCCGACCGTGTAATAATACGCAAGGAAAGGTGATACAATGAAAAAGCATCTATCCATTTTGGGCGCGACCGGTTCCATCGGTACGCAAACCATTGATATCTTGTCCTCGATTGATGCTGAGGTGGTTGCACTGACCACCAACCGCAACATCAAATTGCTGGAACAACAGGCGCGCGCGCTGCATCCCAAGTTGTGCGTCGCGTTTGATGAAGCGGCGGCAAAGGAACTGAAAACCGCGCTGGCAGATACCGACATAACGGTGTTGGCTGGTATGGATGGCCTTGTCGCGGCGGCAACTCATCCGGATTGTGATACCGTTGTGACGGCGGTGGTCGGTATGGTCGGCTTGCTGCCCACACTGGCCGCGATTGACGCGGGCAAGGATATCGCACTTGCCAACAAAGAAACACTGGTCTGTGCCGGACAGTTGGTGATGGACGCGGCGCGCCGTAAAGGGGTACACATCTTGCCGGTCGATTCCGAACACTCGGCCATTTTTCAGTGTATTCAGGCATGTCAAGGTAATGCACTTGACAAAATCATCCTAACCGCGTCGGGTGGGCCGTTCTTCGGCAAGACTGCCGAACAGCTCAAAATGGTGACAAGGGAGCAGGCTTTACAACATCCGAATTGGTCGATGGGTGCTAAAATCACGACCGATTCGGCCACAATGATGAACAAAGGATTGGAACTTCTGGAAGCAATGTGGCTGTATGACTTGCCGGAAAGTCAAATCGAGATTGTAGTGCACCGAGAATCCATTGTACACTCTTTGATTGAATTTGCTGACGGTGCCGTGCTCGCACAGCTCGGTGTACCAGACATGCGCTTGCCTATCCAATACGCGCTGACCTATCCAGAACGCCTGCCCTGTAAAGTGCCGCGCCTTTCGCTGGCGGAAGTCGGCCGCATGACCTTTTATGCTCCTGATAATCAGGCATTTCCAGCAATGAATCTGGCACGCCATGCGGCACGGCGCAAAGGCAATGTGGGAGCCGTACTCAACGGCGCGAACGAAGCCGCGGTCGGCCGTTTCCTTTCGGGCAACCTGCCGTTCTGGAAGATTCCACAGCTTGTGGAAAAAGCAATGGAGCAGGTGCCCTATCAAGCCCAGCCTACGCTGGACGACATCCTGGCAAGTGACCGGGCGGCACGGCAAGCCGTCGCGTCACTCGCCGCAGCCCAATGAGGTGAAACAAGCATAACATGATTGCAAACATTTTTTGGATTGTGATTGCCCTGCTGGGCTTTGGCCTGCTCATCATGGCGCATGAGTTCGGGCACTGTGTCGCCGCCAAGCGCGGCGGGGTGCAGGTCGATGAATTTTGGATTGGCATGGGGCCTAAGCTGCTGCAAAAGCAGGTTGGCGAAACCAATTACTGCCTTTGCTTGCTGCCTATCGGCGGCGCGTGCGTGATGAGTGGCGAGGACAGTGCTTCCGACAATCCACGCGCCTTTGGTAACGCCAAGTGGCTGACCCGCTTTATCATTCTGATTGCCGGTGTTGCCATGAACTTTTTGCTGGGCTTTGTGATTTTGCTGTGTCTGTCGTGGAACGTGCAGCAGGAAGCCGTGCCGGTTATCGACTCGTTCTATGAGGGCTTTTCTGCCGAGGGCGAACAGGGCTTAATGGTAGGCGACCGTATTTTAAAAATTGACGGCTATCGCATTTTAACCGGTGGTGATGTCTCGGAGGGCTTGCGGCGTGGTGCGTCCGATGGCAAATTTGATTTTGTCATCAAGCGCGATGGCAAGACCGTGCACATTGAAGATTTGGAACTTCGTGCCGATATAGATATTGGAGATGGACGACAAGGGTATGGTCTGCGCTTCGGTGTACAGACGCTGACCGTTCCCGGACATTTGCGCTATGCGTTGGTGCTGGCGTTCAACGACACGCGCATGGTGTGGCATGCACTGGGCGATTTGATTTCGGGCGCAGTCGGTGTTGACCAGCTTTCGGGGCCAGTCGGCGTGGTCGCTGTGACGGCACAGACTGCGCAGGCCGGCGCACTGCCGTTTTGGGCGCTGCTCGCCTTTCTCTCGATTAACCTTGGCGTTATGAATTTGTTGCCCATTCCCGGATTGGATGGCGGCCGGATTCTATTTTTGTTGGTCGAAGGTCTGCGGCGCAAGCCACTTGACCCCAAACTGGAAGGGTATGTTAATTTGGCTGGTTTGTGTGCGCTGTTCGCACTCATTTTGTATGTAACCGGTCAGGATATCTTGCGTTTGCTTTAATTGCTGGGGAGGAATACCGACATGAAGGAAAAGACGAGACAAATTTCGGTTGGTTCGGTTCAAGTTGGCGGTGGTGCACCGGTGTCGGTGCAGTCTATGACCAACACCGACACTCGCGACGCACAGGCGACACTGGAACAGATTCGCGCACTGGCTGCGGCAGGCTGTGACATTGTGCGCTGTGCCGTGCCCGACCAGACGGCAGCGCGTGCGCTCGAAGTTATCTGTGAACAATCGCCCATTCCGGTCGTCGCGGATATCCATTTTGATTACCGGCTTGCACTGGATGCGATTGCCGCCGGTGTGGATAAAATCCGCCTCAATCCCGGTAATATTGGCGGGGAAGACCGCGTGAAAGCGGTCGTGCAAGCCGCTCGTGCGCGTAATATTCCTATCCGCATCGGGGTCAATTCGGGTTCGGTTGAGAAAAGTATTTTGGCAAAATACGGTGCACCTACCCCCGAAGCACTGGTCGAGAGTGCTCTGTATCACGCATCTTTACTCGAAAAATTCGATTTCTACGATATTTGTCTGTCGATGAAATCTTCCTCGGTGCCGTATACCATGCGCGCCTATCAGTTAGCGCATGAGCAGACCGACTACCCGCTGCATCTGGGCGTGACCGAAGCCGGAACCGAGTATATGGGTACGGTCAAATCGGCGGCAGGCATTGGCGGGTTGCTTGCGCTGGGCATCGGCGACACCATTCGCGTTTCCCTGACCGATGACCCGGTAAAGGAAATCTATGCGGCACAAGCCATTCTCAAAGCCGTCGGCCTGAATGATGACGGCGTGAATGTGGTTTCGTGCCCGACTTGCGGCCGCACGCGCATCGACCTGATTGGCATTGCCAAAGAGGTCGAACAGCGTGTCGCGGGCATCCACGGCAAAAAACTAAAGGTTGCCGTTATGGGCTGCGCAGTCAACGGGCCGGGAGAGGCGCGGGAAGCCGACCTCGGCATTGCAGGCGGCGACGGTGTCGGCTTGATTTTCCGCAAGGGGGAAATTTTGCGCAAAGTGCCGCAAGAAGAATTGGTTGATGCACTGTTGCAGGAAATCGAGCAATATGAAGCGTAAATGGGATGGGGCGGCTTTGCGGCTGCCCCATCGGGCATTTTTTGACTATCAAGAGGAGCAGATTTTGATTTATGGCAAAGACCCTTTCCGAACTGTTTGAACGCTGTAAAAATTCATCTTATACCGACTGTATGGCAGGGGAAGTGCGTTCGCTGGCGGTCAGCCATGACCGGCAGCAGATGATTTGCCATGTGGCACTTGACAAGCCGGTGTCCCGCGCCAGACTGGATGCACTGGGAAAAGAAATTGCAAAATGCTACGGTCTGACCCGCTTTTCCATTGCACCTCGCTATCAAATGGAGGGTCTGTCCGACGCTTATTTGCAGCTATTGCGTGAGGATTTGTGTCACCGTCTGCCTTCGGCAACTGGGTTGTTGGCGCGCAGTACATGGAAACAGGATGGAGACCATCTGTATATTTCTATGGGCGAAACCGCGCGCAGTTATCTTGCACTTGCCCTGCGACAGATGCAAGAGCGCATTGAAGCCGAAACCGGACAGCGGATTTTGGTTGAGGCTGTGCCGCTGGATGAGGGCGAAGTGGAACAAATACTGGAGCAGCAACGCACCGAGCGTGCCGCTGCTTTGAAAGCGGCATTAGATGCCATACCAGTGGCCGAACCCATGCCCGAAAAACCGCGTAAAAATTTGCGCTCCCGTCCGGTGAGTGAGGGCAACAGCTACGCGCGTCCCAAGGTGGAAAAGGTGGCAGATGATAACCTGATTTTGGGCAAGCTGTATTCAGAAGAACCGGTCGCCATTCGGGATGCGTTAGGCGCGTTTGACCGCGTGACCATCAAAGGCGATGTGTTCTTTGTAGACCACCGCGAAATTGTCAGCAAAAAAACCGGAAAAGAATGGATTAAGCTGGCGTTTGATATCACAGACAATACCAACTCGATTCGCGTGGCTAAGTTCATGGCAAAAGAGCAGGCAGAAGATATTGTGTCTGCCATTAAGACCGGAATGCACCTGATTGTACAGGGCAAAATCAGCTTTGATACCTATGAAAAGGAAAGCGTGCTGGAGCCGACCGCGATTGTCAAAGCCAAAAAGAAAGTACGCATGGACAATGCGCCCGAAAAGCGCGTCGAACTGCATTTGCACACCAATATGAGTGCGCTGGATGGTGTTTCGGACACCAAAGACCTGATTAACCGGTGCAAACTTTGGGGCTGGCCAGCAATGGCAATCACCGACCACGGTTGTGCACAGGCGTTCCCGCTCGCGCTGCATGTTGTGGACGGCAAAGAAGCCGATTTCCCCAAAATTTTATACGGTGTGGAAGCCTACTATGTCAACGATTCGGCAGCCGTTTCGGTCGTGCGCGGGCCGCTGGACGGGGGTTTAGACGGCGATTTCATTGTATTTGACTTGGAGACGACCGGACTCAAGCCCGCTACAGAGGAAATCACCGAAATTGCCGCCGTGTTGGTGCGAGAAGGCGAAATCCGTGATTCATTCCAAACCTATGTCAATCCGCACAAGCCCATACCGCCCGAAATCACCGAATTAACCGGTATTTCAGATGAAACGGTTGCCGATGCCCCCGATTTGCCCGAAGCGCTGGAGCAATTTTTTGCGTTTGCAGGTGACCGCGTGCTGGTGGCACACAATGCTGGCTTTGACCTGTCTTTTCTCAAAGAAGCCTGTAAGCGTCTGTCTATCGACCGCACATTTACCTATATTGATACCTTGGAACTGTCGCGCATTATGCTGCCCCATTTGAATCGTTTTAAACTTAATGTGCTGGCGAAAGAATTGCAGGTCGGCCCGTTCGAGCATCACCGCGCAAGTGAAGATGCCGCTGTGCTCGGCCGCATCTGGGTCAAGCTGCTCGACAAACTCAAAATCGAGCACCATGCGCGTAAGATTTCCGATATCAATCCGATTTTGGCGGGATTGCGTGCCAAAAAGGGCGGGCTCAAAAATATGCCGCGCTATCACTTTATTATTCTGGTCAAAACACAAGCTGGACTGAAAAATCTGTATAAACTCATTTCGTATAGCTTCCTTGACCATTTCTATCGCCGTCCTTTAATGCCACGCTCCGAGCTTATCAAACATCGAGAAGGTTTGGTGTTCGGCTCGGCGTGTGAAGCTGGGGAACTGTTTCAGGCGGTCGTTGCAGGTAAGTCGATGGATGAACTCAAGCGCATAGCTGATTTTTATGATTACCTGGAGATTCAGCCCATTGACAACAATCGCTTTATGATTGAAAAGGGCATTGCCCAAGATGAGGAGACATTACGGGGCTATAATCGTACCGTACTGCAAGTGGCGGATGCGCTGGGTAAGCCCTGTTGTGCTACCGGTGACGTCCACTTTCTTGACCCAGAGGATGAGGCGTACCGGCGTATTCTGATGGCTGGTCAGGGATTTTCCGATGCCGACAACCAAGCGCCGCTCTATCTCAAAACAACAGAAGAAATGTTGGAGGAATTTTCCTATCTGGGCGAAGACCGCGCCCGTGAAGTGGTCATCACCAATCCCAATCGGATTGCCGATTCTCTCGACCCTATTCGACCCATCCCGCGGGAGAACTATCCGCCTAAAATTGAAGGCTCGGCAGAGGAATTGGAAACCATGTGCCGTGAAAAAGCCAAGCGCATGTATGGTGACCCGCTGCCCGAAATTGTGCAGGCACGTCTCGACCGTGAATTAAAATCCATCATTGGCAACGGGTACGATGTGATGTACATGATTGCCCAAAAGCTGGTTAGCAAGTCGCTGGCAGACGGCTATCTGGTCGGCTCGCGTGGTTCGGTCGGTTCGTCACTCGTCGCGTTTTTGTCCGATATCACCGAGGTAAACTCACTTGCTCCGCATTATCTGTGCCCGCACTGTAAGTATTTTGAACTGCATGAGAATGAGGGCGTGGGCTGTGGAGTGTGTCTACCCGACAAGACCTGTCCGCGCTGCGGTACAAAACTTAAAAAAGAAGGATTTTCGGTGCCATTTGAAACCTTTTTGGGCTTCAATGGCGACAAAGTGCCCGATATTGACCTGAACTTTTCGGGTGAGTATCAACCCCGTATCCACAAATATACCGGTGAACTGTTCGGGCATGACCATGTATTTCGAGCGGGTACGATTGCGACGGTTGCCGAAAAAACCGCCTACGGCTATGTCAAAAAATATATGGAGGAGCGCGGGCTAGAGTGTTCCCGCGCTGAAGAAAACCGGTTGGCAGCCGGATGTACAGGTATTCGCCGCACGACCGGTCAGCATCCCGGTGGTATCGTGGTTGTACCCAAGGAAGTTGAAATTTATGATTTTTGTCCAGTACAACATCCGGCAGATGACCCAACTTCGGATATTATCACCACGCATTTTGAGTACCACTCCATCGACGCAAACCTGCTTAAATTGGACGAGTTGGGGCATGATGACCCGACCATTATCAAGCGTTTGGAGGATTTGACCGGCGTAAATGCGCAGAAAATCCCGCTGGATGACCCCGACGTGATGAGCCTGTTTACGTCTAACAAAGCATTGCACTATGTAGACGATACAACCGACCCCATTTTGGGCGAGTTGGGCTGTTTGGCTGTACCGGAATTTGGTACCAAATTTGTGCGCGGCATGGTGAAGGACACCAAACCAACCACTTTTGACGATTTACTTTGTATTTCTGGCTTGTCACATGGCACCGATGTCTGGCTGGGAAATGCCGCCGAACTGGTCAAGGCGGGTATCCCGCTGAACGAGTGTATTTGCTGTCGTGATGATATCATGAACTATCTGATTGGCAAGGGCGTTGAACCAAAACTGGCATTCCAGACGATGGAATCGGTGCGTAAGGGCAAAGGACTCAAACCGGAAATGGAAGAAGCCATGAAGCAAAACCATGTGCCAGATTGGTACATTGATTCATGCAAAAAAATCAAGTATATGTTCCCAAAAGCGCACGCAGTTGCCTATGTCATGATGGCATTTCGTATTGCATGGTTCAAGGTACACAAGCCGCTTGCCTTCTATTCGGCGTATTTTTCGATTCGCGCAAAAGGCTTTGATGCGTCGTGTATGATTCGCGGGGATGCGGTGTGCTTGGATAAAATTCGGGAATTGCAGCAAAAAGAGAGCGATAAAACCATTTCTGCCGCCGAAAAAGATACCCAGACCACGCTTGAAGTGTGCCACGAGTTTTATAAACGCGGTTTTACTTTCGCACCGATGGACATTTACCAGTCAGATGCCACCAAGTTTTTGGTAACAGACAACGGTTTGATTCCACCGTTTACTTCCATGCCCGGTATTGGCGAACAGGCAGCACTTAATATTGTGGAAGAACGCACCAAGGGGCCGTTTTTGTCGGCTGAAGAACTTTCGGTGCGCTGTCCTAAGGTTTCTAAATCGGTCATCGAATTGCTTGGTCAGATAGGGGCGCTTGGCTCTATGCCGCGCAGCACACAAATCAGTTTGTTTGGATAATCGAAAACCGTAACACACATGTTTTTGCAAGTAGGGGAGGGGATAGACCATGCGGATTGCAGCAAAAGAACGGCAGTACCGCAACCCGGCACAGTATGCTAAGGTGGATAATCAGTGTGTACAGCCCAAAGTGCGGTATCCGCGCATGAAAAATCGCAGCATCCCAGTGCGGGACACCGTGCCCGCACCGCGAAAACGGAATTATCAGACCTATCGGGGCAACCGACCGCGCCGCCAAACTTGGCGGCGCGTGTGCCGGTATGGGCTTGTGTTGCTGTTGGCAGCATTAGTCGTATACTTATTTTGGAATGGGAGCGATGCAGCGCACAGTGTGGCACTGGATACCACGGCACAGCCTGCCATTTCCCTGTCGTAATGGTCTTGAAAAATGCAAAAATGGCTTGACAAGGAGAGGAAGTTGGGTTAATATTTTAGCATGATAAATTACAAAAGGGAGTAACAGGTTTTTTATGAATCGCTATCAGATTTCTACCCCGGAGGGAACACGGGATTTACTCTTTGGCCCAGCACGTCGCTTGCGCGCCGTAGAACAGCGCGTGCGGCAGGCGCTGGAATCGCGTGGGTACAGTGAGGTGATTACACCGGCTGTCGAATACTATGACGTATTTGCGCAGGCAAATTCGGCGCTTGACCAGGAAAATATGCTCAAAATCATCGACCGCGCTGGTCGTATCTGCGTGGCGCGCCCAGACAATACTACCCCGATTGCCCGCATTGCGGCAACTCGTTTGGAAGGTGCTGAATTGCCCGTGCGCCTGTATTATAGTCAAAAGGTCTTTCGCTCGGTGTCTGAGGGACACGGCCATAAGAGCGAATTTTTACAGGTGGGTGCCGAACTGATTGGGGCAGATGGACTGGAAGCCGACCTTGATATTTTAACCGCTGCATTTCACGCGCTGGGGCAGGCCGATGTGGGCAGCTTCCGCATTGAGCTGGGACACGCCGAGATTTATAAGGCACTCATTGAAGCGCTGGGTGTGGACGCGCAAACCGCTGAATCTATTCGCCGCCTCATTGAGAATAAGTCGTTCGCCGCGCTGGGCGATGCACTCGCGCCCTATCAAGGCAGTGCCGCATATCAGGCATTGTGTGCGATGCCCCAACTATTTGGCGGGGTGGAAGTGCTCGACCAAGTGGAGCACATGACCGGCAATATGCGCGTGCTTGCCGCTGTCGCTTATCTGCGTCGTGTTTATACCGCGCTCGAACAGGCTGGATTTGGGGAATCGGTCATCATTGACCTCGGTTTGGTACATGAAATGGATTACTACACTGGCATTATGTTCCGTGGCTATCTGGGCGGCGCGGGCGCAGCCATCCTCGCCGGTGGTAGATACAACGCCCTGTGCGCGAAGTTTGGGCGCGATTTGCCAGCGGCGGGATTTGGCATTGACGTGGAGCGCGTCGCGGAAGCTGGCGGTCAGGATGAACAGCGACCGGTGCGCAATACCATCCGCATGGCATTGACCAAAGGACGACTGGAAAAGAAAACGCTTGCGCGCATGAAAGCGGCGGGATATGATATCAGTGAGTTGGAAAGCCCGTCGCGTAAGCTGATTTTCCGCTTGCCTGGCACCGATGTGGAAGTCGTACTTGCAAAAGCCGCCGATGTCATCACTTATGTCGAACATGGTGTGTGTGATTTGGGCGTAGTCGGCAAAGATACCATCATGGAAAAGGGCGGTTCGTTCTATGAGATGGTCGATTTGGGCTTCGGCAAGTGCCGATTTGCACTCGCCACCCAAAAGGGTAAGACAGTTGGTGGTCAGTATCGCACACCGGTGATTGCCACCAAATATCCCCAAGTCACAAAAGCCTTTTTCAGCCGCAAGAATATGGACGTGGAAACCATTAAAATTGAAGGTTCGGTCGAGCTGGCACCGCTGTTGGAGCTGGCGGACGCGATTGTGGATATTGTCGAAACCGGTTCGACCCTCAAAGAAAATGGGCTGGAGGTTATTGAGGACGTTGCACCCATCTCGGCGCGTGTGATTGTCAATCTGGCTTCTGCCAAACTCAAGAAGAACGCTATCCAGCGCATCATCCGCGACTTGGAATGTGGAGGAGAGGAGCAGGAAAAGTAATGTTTTTGAAAACCGTTCTCGCGGACGGCAACGCAGAAAAGCAGGTCATCCGCGAAATGAAGCAGCGCGCTGCACAGGCGCGCAGCGATATTGAAAAGATTGTTGCCGCCGTGATGGAGGATGTCAAGTCGCGTGGTATGGAAGCAGTGCGCGAATATGCGCTCAAGTTTGACGGCAAAGAACCCTATGTCGTATCGCCCGAAACCATTGACGCGGCATATGCGCGTTGTGATGCGAAGGTACGCGATGCACTGGAACGCGCTGCCGCTAATATTCGCGACTATCACGAGCAAATGTTGGTGCGCAGTTGGGAGTATGAGCGCACACCGGGCGAACGTCTGGGACAGGCCGTGCGCGGTCTGTCGCGTGTCGGTCTGTATGTGCCCGGCGGCACAGCCGCGTACCCGTCCTCGGTGTTGATGAACGCCATACCCGCCAAGGTTGCGGGCGTGGAAACGCTGGTTATGGTTACGCCGCCCACTGATAACCTGTCGGACGCGGTACTGACCGCCGCCAAAATCGCTGGTGTAGACCAAGTCATTGCGATTGGTGGCACACAAGCTATTGCTGCACTGACCTATGGCGCGGACTGGATTGCGCCAGTTGATAAAATCGTTGGCCCCGGTAACGCCTATGTCGCTGCCGCCAAGCGCATGGCATATGGCACGGTTGATATTGATATGATTGCTGGCCCGTCCGAAGTGCTGGTGATTGCAGACCACACGGCAAACCCGACCTATGTTGCTGCCGACCTGCTCTCACAAGCCGAGCATGACCGACTGGCTTCTGCTGTGTTGCTGACAGACTCTATGGCACAGGCGCAAGCCATCTCTGCCGAGATGGAACGCATGGCGCGTGAACTGCCGCGCTGGGATATCATTCGAGAATCGGTTGACGGATATGGCTGCGCGGTTGTGTTTGAGGAACTGCGCGACGCTTGTGACATGGCAAATCTGGTTGCGCCCGAACACCTTGAAGTTGTGACCGCCGAGCCGCGCCAGTGGCTGCCCTACCTCAAAAACGCCGGTGCTATCTTCCTTGGCGCCTATGCGCCCGAACCGCTGGGCGACTATATGGCAGGGCCGTGTCATGTGTTGCCCACTTCGGGCACAGCGCGCTTTTTCTCGCCGCTCTCGACTGATACCTTCTTAAAGAAAACTTCGGTGATTGAGTATTCCCGCGACGCACTAGAACGGCTGTCAGATGATATTGTGGCGCTAGCCAAGTGCGAAAAACTGGACGCGCACGCAAATAGTGTGGCGGTGCGCTTTGCAATCACTTGACAGGAGGATTCCATGAGAGGAGAAACAACCGTCCGGCAAGCCACGATTTGCCGCGAGACAAAGGAAACACAGATTGCACTGCATCTCAATCTGGAGGGCGGAGAACGTAAAATTGAAACCGGTATTGGGTTCTTTGACCATATGCTGAATAGCTTTGCGGTTCACAGCGGCTTTGGACTCATTTTAAAGTGTACCGGCGACTTGGAAGTAGACGGACATCACACGGTTGAAGATGTGGGCATTGTGCTCGGACAGGCGCTCGCGCGTATTTTGGGCGACCGCGCAGGCATTGCCCGTTTTGGTTCGGCGTATGTGCCGATGGATGAAGCATTGGGCTTTTGTGCGCTCGATATCTCTGGGCGCCCCTATCTGGTCTTTGATGCGCCCATGCCGCAGCCTATGTGCGGTCAGTATGATACCTGCCTGACCGTGGAGTTTATGCGCGCTTTTACCACCCATGCCGGTATTACCCTGCACCTCAAAAGCATGTATGGAGACAACGCGCACCACATCACCGAAGCGCTATACAAAGCGCTTGCACGCGCGTTAAAAGAAGCTGTGCGCGAGACAGGCGGCGAGGTTTTGAGCGCCAAAGGTGTCCTGTAAACAGAAAAATATTCCGGCAGGTCGAACCGCCGGAAACAGACGCAAAACAGCGGGAGTGCCCGCTGTTTTTGCAGACGGAGGAGATACATGCGTTATATTGCAATTGTAGATTACGGCGCGGGCAATTTGATGAGTGTACATAATTCCCTTGATTTTTTGGGCTATGACAATCAGATTGCCACAACACCCGAACAAATCGAGCGAGCGGCGGGCGTGATTCTGCCCGGTGTGGGCGCGTTCCCCGATGCGATGGACGCGCTTGCACAGTCTGGACTGCTGCAAGCTGTGCTCGACGCTGCGCACACAAAACCATTCCTCGGCATTTGTCTAGGGATGCAGATGCTGTTTGAACAGTCCGAAGAAGTGCGCCCCTGTAAGGGGCTTGGACTGCTGCGCGGCACTATTCGGCGTATTCAGACCGATTATAAATTGCCGCAGATTGGCTGGAACAGCTTGCAGATTTTGCGCCCCAATGCCATGACCACCGGACTCAAGAACGGCGATTCGGTGTACTTTGTTCACTCATTTGCCGCTTGTCCGGACGACCCCAACGACCTGGCCTGTGTGACCGATTACGGCGTACAGGTGCCCGCGATGGTTGCCCGTGGCAATCTGTTCGGCTGCCAGTTCCATCCGGAAAAAAGTGGGGAAGTGGGTCTGACAATGCTGAAAAATTTTGCGGCACTGACGGAGGAAACAGTATGAAAATTTTACCAGCGATTGACTTAAAGGACGGTCAGTGCGTGCGCCTGCAAAAAGGCGATTATGGCACAGCTCATAAAGTGGCAGAGGATGCCGTACAGACCGCACGCGGCTTTTTGGCGGCGGGCGCGACCCTTATTCATATGGTCGATTTGGACGGTGCCAAAGATGGCAGTCATGCCAATTACGATGTTGTGCGCCAAGTCATTGAACAGACTGGTGCAGCGGTCGAGTTGGGCGGCGGGATTCGCACGATGAGCGATGTACAAGCCGTGCTCGCGCTGGGCGTGTCCCGTGTTATCATCGGTTCGGCTGCTGTGCGCGACCCTGAACTGGTGCGTCAGGCCGTGGCACAGTACGGTGACCGCATTGCAGTCGGCATCGACGCGCGCGGCGGAACCGTGCGCACTGATGGCTGGCTGAGTGATTCGGGCGAGGATTATTTGACCTTTGCCAAGAAAATGGAGAGCTTCGGTGTCAAAACCATTATTTTCACCGATATTGATAAGGATGGCATGTTGGAAGGCCCTAACTTTGAACAGCTCGGCGCATTGCGGCGTGCGGTGTCGTGTGCGATTGTGGCTTCGGGTGGCGTGACCTCACTTTCTGACATTCAACGTCTGCGCGACGCGGGCATTGATGCTGCGATTGCGGGCAAGGCGGTCTATACCGGGGCGCTTGATTTGGCACAGGCCATCAAGGAGGCAGAATAAGATGCTGGCAAAACGGATTATTCCCTGTTTGGATGTCAAGGATGGGCGCGTGGTCAAAGGTGTGAACTTTGTCGGTCTGCGCGATGCGGGCGACCCGGTTGAACTTGCGAAGGTCTATTCCAAAGCCGGTGCCGATGAGATTGTATTTTTGGACATCACCGCAACCCACGAAAACCGCGATACCATTGCCGATGTGGTGCGCCGCACCTGTCGGGAAGTGTTTGTACCTGTGACCGTGGGCGGCGGTATCCGCACGGTAGACGATTTTCGCGATATTCTGCGCGCCGGTGCCGACAAGATTTCGGTCAATTCAGCCGCCGTACACAACCCTGAATTGATTTCGGCGGCTGCTCAAAAATATGGCAGTCAGTGTGTGGTGGTTGCCATTGATGCCCGTCATTCGGGCAACACCAAAAGCGGGTTTGAAGTGTATACAGCGGGTGGGCGCAATCCCACCGGTTTGGATGCGATTGCTTGGGCGCACGAGGTTTATACCCGTGGCGCAGGTGAAATTTTGCTGACTTCAATGGACCGTGACGGCACTAAGAGCGGCTTTGACTTGGAACTGACCGAGCGGGTGTGTCAAGTTGCCCCCATTCCGGTTATTGCCTCGGGGGGCTGCGGTGCACTGGAACATTTCAGTGAGGTGTTCGAGCAGACCGGCGCAGATGCTGCACTTGCTGCTTCGCTGTTCCACTACGGCGAACTGACGATTGCACAGGTCAAAGAACATTTGGCGGCACATCACATTCCTGTGCGCCGTTGACCGACAACAATTGCACAGAACAATTTGTTCGTGTATCATAAGGGGAAGAAAATCAAACCGGCAATATAGTCGGCTGGTTTTCCAGCTTTTGCAAGCTGTTCTCCCTTTTTATCAAAAAAGTGAGGAAACACACATGGATTTAAGCAAATTTTTTGTCAAAGCGCCGCTGATACCGGTCATTTGTCAGGACAGCAAGAACGGTGAAGTGCTCATGCTGGGTTATGCCAATGCCGAGGCGCTGCGGCGCACGATGGAAACCGGAACAGCTTGGTTTTTCTCCCGCTCCCGCCAAAAACTGTGGAATAAGGGCGAAACTTCGGGCAATTACATCTATGTTGACCGTATTCTGTCCGACTGCGATGACGATACACTTATCTATGTAGGGCGGCCGTGCGGCCCTGTGTGCCATACCGGCAACCGCACCTGCTTTTTTACAACACTTTGGGAACATGACGAGCGAAAGGACGAGGACAAATGAACGCTTTTGAGCAGATGGAACAGGTCATTGCGTTGCGGCGTGCACAGCCAATGGAAGGGTCGTATACTTGCTACCTGTTTGAAAAGGGTCTGGACAAGATTCTGAAAAAAGTGGGCGAGGAGTGCGCTGAAACCATTATTGCAGCCAAAAATGGCGACAAAGCCGAATTGATTGGCGAACTCAATGATGTATTTTATCACATGATGGTGTTGATGAACGAGTGTGGCGTGACCTTGGAAGAAGTGTGCGCTGAGATGGACGCACGCGCGGCTAAAATTGGAAACCTCAAAACGTTCCATGTCTCCGACCACAATACTTAAATTGGTTAGCCAAATCATCAGCACATTTTAAAACTAATATTTGCTTTGGTTTTCAGCCGAAACGCTATGAATCAAAATCCTGTTCGATTGGACAGGATTTTTTCTTTTCCATTGTCTCACACGCGCTGCCAGTACGAGAACGCTCAATTTTCAGCACTCTTTTTTGTGCGTTTTTTTTAGACGAAAAATGGCGTATATGGTTTGCATCCACACAAAATCTGTATTATAATTTTAGTTGGATTGTGTCCATATTCCAGTTAGAAAAGGAAGTTTCCGCATGAGATTTATCAAATTCGGTCAACAGACCGAATCCAATATTTTCAATCAGCTCGACGACAAAAAACAACAGCTTCTCGCGCAAGGGGTCGATGTGATTAACCTGTCCATCGGTACACCAGATTTTGCGCCCGATGCTCATGTCATGCAAGCAGTTTCACAGGCGGCGTGTGAGCCGGACAACTATAAATATTCCATGAACGATACCCCTGAACTCACCGAAGCCGTGTGCGCATGGTATCAGCGCCGCTATGGTGTGACGCTGGATGCCAGTCAGGTCATGTCGGTTTCAGGTTCTCAGGAGGGCATTGCACACGTTGCTTTTCCGCTGGTCGGTGCAGGCGATTTGGTGTTGGCACCCGACCCAGGTTACCCGATTTTCACCTTTGGCCCCATGCTCACCGGTGCTGAAATCGGTCTGTATCCGCTTTATTCCGAAAAAGATTGGATTTTAGACTTTGCAGATATTCCAGATGAGGTTGCTGACCGCGCAAAAGTTATGGTCGTCTCCTACCCCAATAACCCGACCACCGCAGTAGCCGACCATGCGTTTTATGAACGGCTGGTTGCGTTCGCCAAGCAGCACAACATCATCGTTTTGCACGACAATGCCTATTCGGATTTGGTGCTGGACGGCGGGCAGGGGATTTCATTCTTATCGGTGCCCGGCGCGATGGATGTCGGCATAGAATTTAACTCTTTGTCTAAAACTTATAATCTGACCGGTATGCGTGTGTCTTTCGCCGTGGGCAACCGGGATGTAATTGAAAAATTCCGCGCATTTCGTTCGCAGATTGATTACGGCATGTTCTATCCCGCACAGGCGGGTGCAGTCGCTGCCCTCAACGGCCCGCAAGACATTGTTGCCCGCAATCGTGCGGGGTATCAGGCGCGGCGCGATGCGCTGTGCGGCGGTCTGCGCCGTATCGGTTGGCAAGTGCCCGATTCTAAGGGCAGTATGTTCGTTTGGGCTAAGATTCCCCAAGGGTATACTTCGTCGGCACAGTTTACGCTTGACCTGATGGACAAAACTGGCGTCATCTGTGTGCCCGGTTTGAGCTTTGGCGAACAGGGCGAAGGATATGTTCGGTTTGCACTGGTCGTGCCGCCTGAGCGTATGGAGGAAGCAGTACGCCGTATCGAACAAAGTGGTATTTTGAACCGATAACAAACAGACGCAAAAGGAGAACGCAATGAAACTGATTTCGTGGAACGTCAACGGCTTGCGTGCCTGCGTGGGCAAGGGCTTTTTTGAGTTCGTTGCCGCCGAGCAGCCCGACATGCTGTGCCTTCAGGAAACCAAGCTTCAACCGGAACAGGCACCGCCAGTTGAAGGATACTGGGATTACTGGAACTCGGCTGACAAAAAGGGCTATTCGGGTACCGCACTGTTTTCCTGTACTGAACCGCTTTCGGTAACATATGGTTTGGGTATCGACGAGCATGACCATGAAGGCCGTGTGATTACCGCGGAATATCCTGACTTTTATCTGGTCACGGTTTATGTGCCCAATTCGCAGGACGGATTGAAACGGTTGGATTACCGCATGGTGTGGGAAGATGCTTTCCGCACTTATGTGCAGGCACTCGACCAAAAAAAGCCGGTCATTATATGTGGTGACATGAACGTTGCCCATCAGGAGATTGACCTCAAAAACCCCAAGACCAACCGGAAAAACGCCGGATTCACCGACGAGGAACGCGCAAAAATGACCGAACTGCTGGGCGCGGGTTTTGTCGATACCTTTCGCCATTTTTATCCGGATACCGAGGGCGTTTACTCTTGGTGGAGTTACCGTTTTCGGGCACGCGAAAAAAATGCGGGGTGGCGTATCGACTACTTTTTGGTGTCTGAACGGCTGATAGGCCGCATCAAAGATGCACGCATTTTGACCGATGTATTGGGCAGTGACCATTGTCCGGTGGTGATTGAGCTTGAATGAACAAGAAAAATATCTATATTTGCCTGTTGCGTATGAGGGGGACACGGCAGATATAGACGAGGAAGAACCAGATTTTGACCCGTTGACCGGTTTTCCGCTGACTCCATGTGCCGTGTGTGGGGCATTGACCATTCCGGAAGGCAGCATTGCCTATGGATGTCCGGTGTGCGGATGGGAAACCGATGTTTTTATTGAGGATGAGTGGCAGCCGAGTGACCAGAATCACGGTCTGAGCCTTGCGCAGGCGCAGATGAATTTTCACACATTCGGCGTGATAGACCCAGAAGAGTGGATAGAAGGAGAGAAAGAGAACGATGCTGAATTTTAGAAACGATTACAGCGAAGGCGCGCATCCGACGATTTTAGAGGCGATGCGCAAAAATAATTTAACACCGGTTGTCGGCTATGGTAAGGATGAGTTTTGCGCACATGCTGTCGCCATGATTCGGGAGCGTTTTAGCTGCCCGACTGCCGATGTGCATTTTCTGGTAGGGGGGACACAGACCAATTTGACGTTGATTGGCTGTGCGCTCAAACCGTATGAAGCGGTTATCTGTGCCGATACTGGGCACATCAATGTACATGAAACCGGAGCGATTGAAAGCACCGGGCACAAAGTTTTGCCCGTGTACAAAGAGGACGGCAAACTGACGCCAGCCGATGTGCTGTCAGTGATTCGCAGCCACACTGACGAACATATGGTCAAGCCGCGTATGATTTATCTGTCGCAGTCTACCGAAGTGGGGACGGTGTACACGCGGCAAGAGTTGGAAGCATTGCGCAAGTTGTGTGATAAGCTGCATTTGTTGCTCTATCTGGACGGCGCACGTCTGGCGAGTGGCATGACGGCGCCCGACTGTGACTTGATGCCCGCCGACCTGCCCCGCCTGTGTGATGCTTTCTATATCGGCGGCACGAAAAACGGTGCGCTATTTGGGGAAGCACTTGTGCTGGTCAACGACGCGCTCAAACCCGATTTCCGCTATATGATTAAAAACCGCGGCGCGATGCTGGCAAAAGGCTGGCTGCTCGGGATGCAGTTCGAGGGGCTGTTCACCGGTGATTTGTATTTCACCCTTGGCCGCCATGCCAATGCAATGGCAGCTCGTTTGCGCGACGGACTGCTTGAAAAAGGCTATGAACTGGCGTACCCGTCCAAGACCAATCAGGTATTTGCTGTTCTGGATAAAGACCAGATTTTCGAGCTGACCACGGAAGCCGCTTTTGAGTTTACGAAAAATTGGAGCAAGACGCATGACGTTGTGCGCTTCGTCACTTCCTGGGCAACGAAGCCGGAAGATATTGACGCCATGTTGGCGCTACTTTGATTGCAAGCCGTCGGAGTTTTCTGCCCGACGGCTGTTTTTTCGGAAGGAGGAAATTCGGTTCACAAGGTCAAGCGATATGGGCGCGCATTTTTGGACTGTATCTCGGCGTATGAGCGCAAACGGCGCAAATAAAAAGGGTAGCTCATAGGCTACCCGAAATATAAGAAAAGGACGTCTTTTCAGACGTCCTTTTTAGTGGTGGACACTAAGGGGCTCGAACCCATGACCTTCCGCACGTCAAGCGGATGCTCTACCAGCTGAGCTAAATGTCCACGCGATGAAGTTTAATGGTGGAGACGGTGGGGATCGAACCCATGACCTCTTGAATGCCATTCAAACGCTCTCCCAGCTGAGCTACGCCCCCGTGACAGTGATTTTATTATACGCGGACAGCTCTTTCTTGTCAAGAGAAAAATGACATTTTTTCACACAAACACCATTTGCACCAGAAACATATACAAAATAGTTCCCAATCCAATGGAAAGTAAATTGTTGCGTTTCCAGATGTGCAGCCCCGCCACAGCGGCCACGCCAAGCAGTTCGGGCAGTCCAAATGGCACAGCGGTCAGGTCGATATTTTTTAGGCAATAGACGACTAAAATCGCAATGATGGCACATGGCAGCACGTCGCCCAGATAGCGCACCACAGGTGCAACTGTGCGGCTGCGGCCAAACAGGGCAAACGCCGCAATTCGTGTGGCAAATGTACACAGGGCAACCACTGCCACAATCGCAATCGAATGAATCATTCTGTTTTTTCCTCCTGTTTGGGTTGCATATGACGGCGCAGTATGATGAGTGCCAGCACGGTGGCTAGTAGGGCAGGGGGAAGGAAGCGGTCAGCGCCAAACAGAAGCAGGCAGACAACCGCGCAGATAAGTCCAATCAGGGCAGGGCGATGTTCTTTCGATTGTTTCCACTGCTCAACAAAGATAACGACAAACAGTGCGGTCATGGCAAAATCAATGCCGGTCGTATCAAAGGGAAGCAACGTGCCCACCAGTGTGCCCAGAACGCTGCCACAAATCCAGTACAGATGGTCGAGCACGGCGACCGCCAGCATATTTTGCTGGTCGGATATGCCGTCCTGTGTGCGCGGCAGACAATGCAAGGAGTAGGTTTCATCGGTCAGGGAATGTATCAGATATAGCCGGGAAAATGGCTTACATTTACCAAAGCGCTCAATCAAACTCAAACCATAAAAGACATGGCGAAAGTTAATCATCAAGGTCATCAGTGCACATGCGGCAAGCGATGCACTGTTGGCGAGCAAATCGACCAAAACAAATTGCATGGAACCGGCATATACAAAAACGCTGATAAAAAATGCCCACACAAAGGAATAACCAGCCTGTTCCAACAAGATACCGAACGCCATACCCATAAAGACATAACCAAATAGGACGGGAAGGGTTTGGGGAAAAGCACTGCGCAGAGCGCTACGTGTCATAGGGATTTCACCTCGTATTATAAAAGAGTAGTATTTATATCCCCCTCTCCAGGGGTGTGCTACACTGTATAGGATGCTGTGGATTGG
>NZ_CALWJM010000005.1 GCF_944381005.1 uncultured Butyricicoccus sp.
GGTATGCCGGTCGTGCGCCGTATCGTAACCGTTTCGGGTTCGGCTATCGCAGAGCCCAAAAACCTCGAAGTGCGCATCGGCACCCCGGTTGAAAAGCTGATTGACGCTTGTGGCGGCTTTAAGTCTGCCCCCAACAAGCTGCTGATGGGCGGCCCGATGATGGGTGTTGCCCAGTTCTCGCTGGAAATCCCGGTGTTCAAGGGCACCAATGCGTTCCTTGCTTTCTGTGAAGATGAGGACAAGCGCGTTGCTGACCCGCAGTGCATCCGCTGCGGTAAGTGCATTGAGGCGTGCCCGATGCACCTGCTCCCCATTTACATGAATGTATACGGCAAGGCCGGTGACCTCGACGAAAGCGTAAAGTGCGGCGCGATGGACTGCATTGAATGTGGTTCGTGTGCCTATGTCTGCCCGGCGCGTATTCCGCTTGTGGCACAGTTCCGCCTGACCAAGGGCAAGATTCAGGCCAAGCGTGCGGCCGAAAAAGCCAAGGCTGAGGCGGAAAAGGCCAAGGCCGAAAAGAAGTAAGGGGGCAAAAACTGATGTATGATTTAAGCAAAGTCGTTGTCACCTCCTCGCCTCATATCAAGGCGGCTGACGACACCAGAAGCCTGATGGCTGACGTGTGCCTTGCACTGCTGCCCGCGCTGGTTGTATCGGTGCTCACATTCGGTATGCGTGCGCTGGTCATCACGGTGGCAACCGTTATTTCCTGTGTATTTTTTGAGTGGCTGTACAATAAGCTGCTTCACAAACCGACCACTATCGGCGACCTGTCTGCCGTGGTTACTGGTATTTTGCTGGCATTCAACGTGCCGGTTGCGGCTCCTATCTGGATGCCGGTCATTGGTGGCGCATTCTCGGTCATCATTGTTAAGATGCTGTTTGGCGGCATCGGCAAGAACTTTATGAACCCGGCGCTGGCTGGCCGTGCCTTTATGATGGCTTCCTGGCCGGCATTCATGACCACATGGACGCGCCCTGGCGCCGAAATCCCGCTGTTCGGTAACGTGACCGTGACCGACGCCATTTCGACTGCAACCCCGCTGGCACAGCTCAAAACGGGCGCTCTGCCGGACGCAACCAACATTCAGCTGTTTTTGGGTCAGACCGGCGGCGTTATCGGTGAGACTTCGGCGCTGGCGCTGCTCATCGGCGGCGTTTACCTCATTTATCGCAAGGTCATCGCCATCAACATTCCGGCTGCGTACATTCTGACTGTTGCTGTTCTGACCTTCCTGTTCCCGATGGGCGGTCAGGGTCACTTTGAGTGGATGCTCAGTCAGGTGCTGTCGGGCGGTCTGATGCTGGGTGCCATCTTCATGGCAACCGACTATGTTACCAGCCCGGTTACCCCCAAGGGTCAGATTGTTTTCGGCATTGGCTGCGGTCTGCTGACCGTGTTTATCCGCTATTTCGGCGGTCTGCCCGAAGGCGTATCGTATTCCATCCTGCTGATGAACACGCTGGCATGGGTTATCGACAAAAAGACCCATCCGCGCAAGTTCGGCTATGAACTGGATAAGAAGAAGGAGGCCAAGTAAAGATGAGCGAAACCAAAAAGGAAGGCATTGGCCGCCTGATTGTTGTGCTCGGCCTGATTACCTTTGTGTGTGCGCTGCTGCTGGGATTTGTCAACCAGGTCACCGCACCGCTGATTGAACAGAACGAAATCGACACCCGTAACGCTGCAATGGAAGAAATCATTCCGGGTGCAACGTTCGAGGACTTAAACACCGTACTGAGCGCGGAAGAAGTTGCAGCCGCAGGCGTTACCCTGCCCGCAGGCCGCACGGCTGCCGCGATTTCGGGCGTTTACAAGGCGACCGTTGACGGTCAGGACGGCGGTTACTGTGTACAGGTCAATCCCAAGGGCTTCGGCGGCGAATTGACCCTGATTGTCGGTATTGGCGCGGACGGCACGGTTGCCGGTGCCAAAGTGACCGCACACGGCGAGACCCCCGGCCTTGGCGCAAAGGCACAGACCGATTCCGAGTGGATTACCCAGTATCAGGGTCAGCCCGCTGACGGTCAGCTTCAGGTCACCAAGGACGGCGGCACCATCAACGCCATCACCGGTTCAACCATCACCTCGCGCGCCGTGACCGACGGTGTCAACACCGCGGCTGCTTACGTCGCAACGCTGGGTTAAGAAGGAGGGCCAAACAATTATGAAATTCAGTGAACGCCTGAAAGCCGGTGTCCTGCTGGACAACCCGGTATTTATGCAGACCATTGGTTTGTGTCCCTCGCTGGCGACCACAACTTCGCTGTCCAATGCGGTCGGCATGGGTGTGGCTGCAACCGTCGTTCTGATTTGCTCGAACGTCGTTATCTCGCTGCTGCGCAAGTTTATCCCAGATAAAATCCGTATTGCAGCCTTTATTTCCATTATCGCAACCTTCGTTACCTTGATTCAGATGCTGCTCAATGCGTACATCCCGTCCTTGGCTGCATCGCTCGGCTTGTTCCTGCCGCTTATCGTTGTAAACTGTATTATTCTGGGCCGCGCCGAAGCATATGCTTCTAAGAACAAGGTTCTGCCTTCGGCACTCGACGGCGTGTGCATGGGTCTGGGCTTTACCTTTGCGCTGGTACTCATGGGCTTCTTCCGTGAACTGCTGGGTGCAGGCACCATCGCGGCTGGCATCATCAGCGAAAAAGGCATCCAGATTCCCGGTCTGGTTGACAACCCGGCAACCATGATGATTCTGCCGGCGGGCGGCTTCCTGATGATGGGCTTCATTCTGGCGGCTATCCAGAAGATTATGTCTGGAAAGGAGGGCAAGTAAATGTCTTTTGCATTACCTGCTTCTATGGGCTTGACCGATATCCTGTCGCTGGCCATCGCCGCGATTCTGGTCAATAACTACATTCTGGTGCAGTTCCTTGGGTGCTGCTCGTTCTTCGGTGTATCCAAAAAGACCGATACTGCGGTCGGCATGGGCATGGCGGTTATCTTCGTCATGGCGCTGGCTTCCGCTGTGTCGTGGGCGGTGCAGTATTTCATTCTGGTACCGCTCAAGCTGGAATATATGCAGACCATCGCATTTATTCTGGTTATCGCAACGCTCGTACAGTTTGTTGAAATGTTTATGAAGAAGTCCATGCCGGCTCTATACTCGGCACTGGGCATTTTCCTGCCGCTGATTACCACCAACTGCGCGGTACTCGGCGCGGCCATCAGCAACATCGACAACGGTAACTCCTTCATCGGTTCGGTCGTTTACGGCGTTGCTGCCGGTATCGGCTATACCCTTGCAATCGTCCTGTTTGCGTCCGTCCGTGAGCGCCTCGACCTGACCTCCAACTGCCCCAAGTGCTTTGAAGGCTTCCCGATTGCGCTGGTTTCCGCTGCCCTGCTCGCGATGTCCTTTATGGGCTTCTCCGGCTTGCAGGTGTTCAAGTAACCGAGGAGGAATGATAAAAAATGGATATCATGAATATTGTTTCGGCGGTGCTCGTGCTGTTTATCATGGGCGTCGTGTTCGCGCTGCTGCTGGGCATCGCGGCAAAGGTGTTTGCCGTCGAGGTCGATGAGCGCGTACCGCTGGTGCGCGAATGTCTGCCGGGCGCAAACTGCGGCGGCTGCGGCTATCCGGGCTGTGACGGTCTGGCGGCTGCCATCGTAGAGGGCAAAGCACCGGTCAACGGCTGTCCGGTCGGCGGCGCTGCCGCTGCGGCTAAGATTGCCGAAGTCATGGGCGTTGAGGTCGACACCAGTGAACCCAAGGTTGCACATGTTTACTGTAACGGCGGCTGCAATGCGGTCGATAAGGCCAAGTATGAGGGCCTTCAGGACTGCAACGCGGCAATGCGTGTGGCAAGCGGCCCGAAGGAATGTGCATACGGCTGCATGGGTCTGGGCTCCTGTGTAAAAGAATGTGCATTTGATGCGCTGCATATCGTGGACGGCAAAGCGGTCGTTGACCCGGAAAAGTGTGTTGCATGCGGTAAGTGTGTAGCGGCTTGTCCCAAGAAACTCATCGACCTGGTTCCCAAGTCCAAGAAGGTTCACGTCAATTGCATGAACCGCGACAAGGGCGCACAGGCCATGAAGGTTTGCACCAATTCGTGCATTGGCTGCATGAAGTGCGAAAAGACTTGTAAGTTTGATGCCATCCATGTGGTGAACAATGTCGCAGTCATCGACTATGACAAGTGCAAAAACTGCAAGATGTGCACCAAGGCGTGCCCGAAGGGGGCTATCGAACCGGTTCCGACCAAGGAAGAAAAGGAAAAGTTTGAAGCCATGATGAAGGCACAGGCCGAAAAGGCCAAGGCAGCAGCACAGGCGGCTGCCCAAGAAAAGGCTGCTGAAAGCGCACCGGCTGAAGCAGGCGAATAAATAAAATCAAATCTGCAAAGCGAAAAGAGGTCTGCCAAGTGGCTGACCTCTTTTCTTTTGCGGCGCAATCCGGTATAATGGAAGTGACCCAAAGGAGGGCTTTTATTTGAAGGATTATCTGCATTTTACCATGAATGATGCCGAGATTGGCCAGTTATCCAGCCTTGCGCTGGCGCATGTCGGCGACTGCGTATATGAATTGCTCACGCGCGGCAACCTCGTATGTAAAGGGTTGACCACCGCGCGCAACCTGCACAGCCATACCGTGCAGCTTGTACGCGCGTCGGCGCAGTATGCGGCGGCACAAACGATTTTGCCCTTGCTGGATGACGAGGAGCAAAGCGTATTTCGCCGGGCACGCAACACCAAGGTACATGGTGTCCCCAAGGCCGCATCAAAAGCCGAATACGCTTACGCGACCGCGCTCGAAGCGCTGTTCGGTTGGCTGTATCTCAAGGGACGGTATGAGCGCATCAACACGCTTTATGATGTGATTTGCAACGCGCAGACCGATTAAGTAGGGAGCGTCCGAGCGGTTTGCATGGGTGCACACCGTTCGGGCACTCTATTTCGTTTGACCGAGCCGTTAGCGGCAGTTGCTCATGCCGTTGCTGGTCTGGTCGGTGCAGGATTCAGACTTCTTCTGCTGAGCCTGCTGGCTCTGCTTCTGATTGGCTGCCTTCGGATTCTTAGACATCAAAATCACCTCTTTTCGATTGGTTCACGCCTAGTATGGACGGGTTTGCGCACGATTATGCAATAAATTTTTGTGCCAGCCCTTGCACAGTTTTCAAATATTTGATAAAATCCTAAAGGATAGCATGATAATATTGCAAAGGAGCGTATCAATTTATGTCCGGACATTCCAAGTGGCATAATATAGCCAAGCGCAAGGGCGCAAACGATGCCAAGAAGGCAAAGATTTTTACAAAAATTGGACGAGAAATGGCGATTGCCATTAAAGAGGGCGGTTCGCCCAATCCTGATATCAACGGCCGTCTGCGCGATGTCATCGCAAAGGCAAAGGCCAACAATATGCCCAACGACAACATCAAGCGCATGTTGGACAAGTATTCGGGCGCAAATGGCGGCGTGGATTACGAAGCCATCAACTATGAAGGCTACGGCGTGGGCGGCGTTGCCGTTATCGTCGAGACGCTGACCGACAACCGCAACCGTACCGCCGCTGACGTGCGCCATCTGCTCGACAAGTTCGGCGCAGGCATGGGCGCGACCGGCTGTGTGGGCTGGCAGTTCGACCAGAAGGGCGTTATGATTGTTGACCGTGAGGAGCTGGACAAGGACGAAGATGAAGTGATGATGCTGGCGCTGGACGCAGGTGCAGAGGACTTCCAGGCCGATGAGCAGACCTTCACGATTTATACCGCGCCCGCAGACTTCGGTACTGTGCGCGAAGCGCTCGAAGCACAGGGCCTTTCCTTTGTCGAAGCCGAGGTCGAAATGGTGCCGCAGAACTATGTGCGGTTGGAGTCTGCCGAAGATATGGAGAAAATGCGCAAGCTGCTCGACAATCTGGAAGATAACGACGATGTACAGAGCGTTTGGCATAACTGGGAAAACGAGGACGAATACGAAGGATAATATATCGCAATTTGCGCAGGGGACACTGCGCGGGATTGCGGCTGTTTGGAGTCGGGTATGCACCATGTTGTATACTCGGCTTTTTTTTTGCTAAGTTGTTCGCGCAATTTGTCAAGTTGTTCGCGTGACAAGAACAATTGTCCGAACTGTCCAAGAGTTATTCAAATAGAGCAATTTCAGTGAGAAAATTTTGTATATATTTGTTTACAAATTAGGTTTGGAGTATTGCTGTTCATATTGACAAGACAAAAAATATTATCTAAAATAAAAAAGAGTGTAAGGATATGGAAACATGGATAAATCCATGTAGATAAATCCATCAGGATGAATAAATAATTTCATCGTTGGTGAGTAATCAGAAAAGGGGAATGAATATGAAACCAAAAAGCAAACCTTCCAACCGGCATACCAGCATTAAAACACAAATTATCGCGCTCACACTTGGCATGACGATATTGGCATCGCTCATCATTGGGATTTTTGCCGCAGTTTTCACCAAGAGAAGTGCGCAGGATGTGCTGAATGTTTCTATGCAGGAAACTGCAACGGTTGCGGCAAACAGTGTCAGCGCATGGCTGGATAAATACGCAACGTTGGCAGAGGGGATTGGCCTGCGCGCGAGCTTGACAGACCCCGCAACCCCTGACGCGGAAAAACAGCAGGTTTTGCAGCAATATGCTCAGCAAAATAACCTGATTACGGCTAACCTGCTCAACAGTGCGGGATATAGTGTTTTTGAGAACCTGAGCGTAGCCGACCGTCCCTATTTCCAGGAAGCCATGAAAGGGAATACTTATGTATCAGACCCAGTTGTCCGCAAAGATAAGGGCGATATTGTGTTTGTCATGGCTGCTCCTCTGTGGCAGGACGGCGAGTATGGCGGTTCGGTTGTCGGCGCAATTTCCATCGTGCCGGAAGCAAACTGGCTCAATGATATCGTCAGCTCTATCCAAATCGGAAGCGGCGGCAGCGCTTACATCCTCAATTCTAGTGGCGATGTGATTGCAAGCAAGAATACAAGCGATGTTTTGAACGTCAATTTGCAGGATTCTGCACAGGTCACCAAGCAAAATCAGCAGCAGGCTGACATGGAAAAGAAGATGATTGCAGGCGAAAGCGGCGTTGCACAGATAAAATCCAGCACCGGCTCGAACCTCATTGCTGCTTATACGCCCATTCCGGACACAAATGGATGGAGCATCGCCATTTACGCCGAGCAGAATGACTTCATGACGGCGGTTACCCAGTCCATTATCATTACCATAATCATTGTCATTATCTTCATTGTACTGGCAAGCTTTGGCGGCATCAAGTTTGGCAGAACCATTTCTAACACGATTCATATGTGTGTCAGCCGTCTGCAAAAGCTGGCACAGGGCGACCTCAAAAGCCCGGTTCCGCAGATTCAGCGAAACGATGAACTCGGTATGTTGGCGCAGGCCACAGCAAGTATCGTTCACGATTTGAATGTGGTCATAGCGGACGAACAGCGTATTTTGGGTGCGCTGGCAGATGGTAATTTCCAAGTACAATTGCACAACGGAGCAGAAAAGAGTTATACAGGCGATTTCTCGGTATTGCTTGAGTCCATGACCGTTTTGAGGCATCACCTGAATGATACACTGGTTCAGATTGACCAGGCGGCAGCAGAAGTTGCACGCGGCGCAGACCAAGTCAGCGGCGGTGCACAGGAGCTCAGTCAAGGCGCAACCGAACAGGCAAGTTCGGTTCAGGAATTGGCCGCAACCATGCTCAACATCTCCAAACAGGTTGAAGAAAATGCCGATAATGCGCATGAGGCAAGCCAGAAGTCCAAGGAAACCAGTGAAGAACTGCTGCTCGGCAAGGAAAAAATGCAAAATCTGGTCAGCGCAATGGACGAAATTGACCGTTCTTCGAGCGAGATTGGAAAAATCATCAAGGCCATCGAGGACATCGCATTCCAGACCAATATCTTGGCACTCAATGCAGCGGTAGAGGCCGCACGCGCAGGTGCAGCCGGCAAGGGCTTTGCCGTTGTCGCAGATGAAGTGCGCAATCTGGCAAGCAAGTCGGCAGAGGCCAGCAAGAGCACGACCGAACTGGTCGAAAACTCCATCCGTGCCGTGAAGCAGGGTACCGACATGGCGCGCGAAACATCGGAATCTCTGGATAAAATTGTACAGACTTCCGAGCAGGCAAGCCAACTGGTACATAAAATTTCCGATGCTTCCAGAACACAGGCAGAAGCGGTTGAACAGGTAAATATTGGCTTGGATCAGATTAGCTCGGTTGTCAGCACGAACAGCGCGACGGCTGAACAGAGCGCCGCAACCAGTCAGGAATTAAGCGGTCAGTCGCAGATGCTCAAAAATCTGATTAGTCAATTCCAGCTCAATCAACAGGATGCGTTCAACAGCAATCCGGTGAATACCGATTTTTCGGCAAGCTCCTCTTATAGTGTCCCGGATACGACCATGCCGATGGATTGGGACAGCGGCAGCGATTCTAAGTATTAATAAACAAATTTCCGACTGCGGACGTGTCACACGTCCGCAGTTTTTTCTATCTTTGCGATAATGTTCAAAAAATATCGCTTGATTTTATTAAAGAGGATTGTTATACTGACACAATCAAAATTTAGGAGGTATCGCCATGAAAACAGCGATTTTATATGACAGTGCGACCGGGAATACAGCCTATTTAGCGCAGGCGCTGAAACAGGAATACCCGCAAGCGGTGTACTGTACTCCGCAGGATTGCGATATCGAACAGGCTGAACGTGTTTTTTTCGGTTTTTGGACGGATAAGGGCACTTGTTCCGAGCGATTGCAAGCAGTTTTGCCTAAGCTCGCGGGCAAAGAGGTCTTTTTGTTCGGCACGGCTGGATTCGGTACATCACAGGAATATTTTGCACAGATTATTGCGCGTGTAAGCGAAAAATTACCCGATTCCTGCCGCGTCATCGGGTGGTATATGTGCACTGGGCGCATGGGCGAAGGCGTGCGCAAACGCTATGAAGCAATGTGTCAGGTGTCCGAAACCCGTGAGAAAGGTGAAATGCTGCTGCGCAACTTTGAACTTGCAGCAGCCCACCCAAATGAACAGGATGTCGCCGCCCTGCTCGAACAGGTTCGCACTAAAGTCCGGTCGTAAGCCTTGTATGAAAAATCGCCCCAACACCTGCAAGATTTTGGCAGGTGTTGGGGCGATTGCTTTTTGTTTTAAGTCCACGCAGAGCAAAATTGTTCTAACGCTGCTTGGGTCGTCTGCACGGCGCCTTGTGTCACAGCCGCCTTGCCGCCGCCATGTCCATCAAGTGCCGCGTTCAGCGACTGGCACAGCGGGCGCACATCTAGGGAATGGCTGCAAATGGCGTATTGAAACCCGCCGCTCTCTGATGGGGTGAATACAGCCGCCCATTGGGCTTGTTCGGCAAGAATATCGGCAAAACGGCGAATTTCGACCGGAGATAATCCGGGTTGTATCACCCATAACCTTTGTGTGTTCTGCGGCAAAAGCTGAGCTTTCAGGCGGAAAATCTGCTCGTGCAGCGCGATGACCTGTGCTTTGTACTGGTCATTGCGCTCGGCCATTTTTTCCACAGCCTGTGCAATTTCATGCGGCTTGGCAGATAAGGTGTGTGATATCGCGGTGACGCTTTTCTGTTTGCCGTCATAGTCGCGCACCGCGTCCCAGCCGATGAACAGAGTCAGGCGGACACCGCCGCGGTGAGGTGTTTGCGTGCCCACCTTAATACAGCCTACTGCACCGCTTCGCGTCACATGTAGGCCGCAGCAGGCGCACACATCCCGACCGCCCGCTTGCACAATGCGCACTTGACCGGTCAATTCCTTTTTGCTTCGATAGTCCAGTCGGCGCAAGGTATCGGCATCTGGATAGGATACCACGGTGGGGATATCGGCGAACACCGCTTCATTGGTCTGCCGTTCGACTTCTGCCAACTGTTCGGCAGTCAGCGGACGGTCGAAGTCAATGGTCACGCAGTCGCGGCTCATGTGAAATCCTACATTGTTGCAGCCGTAGAGCGCGTGCGCAATGCCCGAAAAAATATGTTCTCCGGTATGGCACTGCATGTGCCGAAATCGGCGTGCCCAATCGAGAACACCATGTACCGCCGTGCCCACGGGTATAGAGCTTGCACACAGGTGTATGATTTGACCGTCCTGTTGACGGGTATCGCACACAGCAATACCGTTTAATGTGCCGGTGTCGCCCGGCTGTCCGCCGCCTTCGGGATAAAAGGCGGTATCCGAAAGCGTGACCGCGTACTGGGTACCGGCTGGAGAACAGCCGGTCACAATGGCATCAAACGATTGTAGATAGGGGTCTTGGTAGTATAACGTGTCCTGCATGACCGTGTCGCCTCACATATTGAAAATTTTATCCTTTTCAGTATATCAGAAAATACATCGGTCTGCCAGATGGGGAGATACGGGTTTTTACAAGGCAATCGTAGGCCCTAAGACCACATCGCCGCCGCCTGTGCCGCCACCGGAAGGGATACTGACTTCGGGAAGTGGGGGTGTACTTAAAACGGCACTGGTTAGATAGTTGTTATATGGGTTTTTGCAGCGCCGACTTGGCAGCGGGCGCTGGGTAATACCACCAGTCGCCGTGGCTTGGTCGGCACGTCTGCGTTTGCGGTGCTGCTTGCTGTACAACTGGCGCAGCATATTTGCTTTTTCCTGATGTTGCTCTTGTTCTGCGCGCTTTTTCTTGGCTTTGAGCAGTTGTTCTGCTTGCAGATAGCTGATTTTGCGGGTTGCACGCATGACCAGTGTACGAAGTGAACGGATGGCGCGGCGCGCCTGTGCCGCTTCCTTGTTTGAGCCGCTCATAGCCACGCCTTGCAAGTCGTTGATGGCGCCCTGAATGTCGGAAATGATGAGGTTGACCTGGCTGACGCTGGTTGCGCGTGCGACACGAGCGTACTTTGATTTTGTGGAATAGTTGCGCGGCATTTCCTGAAGCCACGGGCATTTTTTTTCTTCCTTGGGTGCGTTCATCTCGGCAAACCAGCGCAGCAGTTTTTGTGCCTGTTCCATGCGCTCTTCAGCCGAGGACTTGGGGCTGTATGTCCAGCTGGTCGCCGTTTTTTCACCGACATAGATGCCGGTGGCATCGGACGCGCGCAGTGAGCGCAGCAGATGCAGGAGCGTTTGACAGCCTTTTTCAAACGCTTCCGGCCCCTGTGACATTTGTTCGACCCATTCGGGAGACAGCACCAGATGCTTACCCGAACCGAGCGATTGGGCGAGTGCTTGCAAAGAAGCCGAATCGGATGCGCTGCCCTGCACGATGGAGATATCGGGAAACGTTTTCTGCAAGCTCTCCAACATATCATAGGTCGCTTGCCGCCAATCGGTGTCAGTCCAATCGGCGCGGTGTTCTATCTGGTCAAAACAGGCGTTTGCGGTTGTGGGATGGGAGATGGGGGCAGATGTGTCCGGATATTCGACCGGCTGACGGTGTTGACCGGGCAAAATTGGAGAAATCAAGCGGCATCCCTCCTAACAATTGATGCAGTCCAATCAGTGCCTATATGATATATTCCGGCAAATGGGCGATAAAACTAATGGGCATATTGTCTAAATTGTCGGGCAAAATTTTGACAATCCCGATGGGAACTTGGTATAATATCAAGCAAGTAGTTTCAATCAAAACAATGGGGGAATCAATATGAGACAGATTTATCCGGGCAGACGCTACCGGCATTTTAAAGACCGGCTCTATCAGGTGATTGTGATTGCGCGACATTCGGAGACTGGTGAAAAAATGGTCGTATATCAGGCGCTTTATGGCGATTATGGGTTTTATGTGCGGCCGTATGACATGTTCGCCAGTGAAGTAGACCGGGAGAAGTACCCGGAGGTCAAGCAGCGTTACCGGTTTGAACTGGTGGAAGGGTAAAAGAACGCCGGAACCTGAAACCAGGCTCCGGCGGGAAAATCAATTGTCCAGCTCGTCGATGGCGATTTCTTCCTTTTCTTCGGGGACGATATCGGGTTCAGGCGGCTGAGGCGGCTGCTCTGCATCCAACGGTTGTGCGTCGCCAACAATGTGGGGCGGCTGGGGGCCGTTTGCATGTGGCGGCATAGGCGGTTCGGGCGCGGCAGAATTTTTCATCTCGGCCAGCCGCAGATTGTTTTCGGCAATCCGGCGCTTGCACGCGCAAATGCGGTCGCACTCGACGGCAAAAGCGGGGTCGGGGTGCTCGCCGTGCAATTCAAAATACATTTTGCCAATCGCCAGATAGGCGCGCCGCATGGCATCTTCTTCGGCAATGTTATCGGTTTTGAGTTTTGCAATCGTGACGCCACTCTGCATCATCTCGGTGGCTTTATCCACGCCGGTTTGTACCATTTCGGTCGCTTTGCCATACAGGTCATCTAATTTATCACGCAATGCCATAGGGGTAGCCCTCCAATCGGTGTTCTATATGAGTATTGTACCTGAGTTTGTGGAAAACGTCAAACAAAAAGCGCGAGTGTACATAGAAAATTAACAAATTGTCCAAACAAATTTGATATACTATAAATAGACTGCCGTTCTTTCGGTGAAATATGCAACAGGAGGAAATTGGAAATGGCAAAGGAGCGCACTTATATTATGCTCAAACCGGACGCGCTGGAGCGCGGCTTGATTGGGGAAATCATCGCGCGGATTGAGCGAAAAGGGTATCGCGTGGAGCGGATGCAGACCATGCAGTTGGATGAAAAAATCTTGCGGGAGCATTATGCACATATTGTGGACAAGCCATTTTTCCCGGATACCGTGGCATATATGACCCGTGGCCCAGTATTGGCGATGATTGTAAGCGGTGAAAATGCCGTGCGCGGGATGCGTATTTTGATGGGTGCGACGCGATTCGAGGAAGCCACGGCGGGCACCATTCGCGGGGATTTTGCGCACTCCACAACCGAAAACATTATTCATGGTTCGGATTCGGTGGAAAATGCAGCGATTGAAATTGCAAGATTTTTCCCGGACGACCAATAAAACGGATTTGTGTGCGCGCACAAGTTAAAAAATCAAAAAAAGGTTTTGTGCGAGGTTTGTGCCGCACAGGCACCGAAATAAGAAAGAGGGGGAGAATATGCCAGTCACGTTGCGGCAAATCGCAGAGCTTGCTGGTGTTTCACGCGGTACGGTTGACCGTGTTATCAATAACCGTGGCCATGTCAATGAGATGGTGGAAGCGCGTGTGAGAAAAATTGCCGAGGAATTGGGATATGAGCCAAATCAGGTTGGCCGTGCGCTTGCGCGCAGCAAAATGAATTTGAAAATTGGCTTTTTGGTGCAGTCAGCCGAAACCCCTACCATGCAGATATTGATGGAAGGGGTGGAGCAGGCGGCCGCCAAGCTCAAAGCGCAGGGGGTAGAGGTCATTCTGCGGCGGCTGGAGTCGCTCGGAGAACAGCAAGAACTGGATGCGATTGACCAGTTGGTGCAGCAGGGCATTAAAGGTTTGGCGCTGACTCCAAGCGATTCGCCCGAAGTGTGCGCAGCGCTTGACCGGGTAGTAGATAGCGGGATTCCCGTGGTCACGGTCAACGGCGATGCCCCCCGCTCTAAACGGATGTGTTTTGTGGGCATGGACAACAACCGCGGCGGGCAGACGGCCGCCGGATTGGTACATTCCATGCTGCCCGCTGGCGGCAAGGTGCTGTCGCTTTCGGCCTATCCCAATAACCACGGGCATCGGGCACGCTACGTCAGTTTTGCGCAGGAATTGGGCAAAATTGCGCCTGAAATCACCTTGCTCCCTATGTAGTATTGCTTTAATCGGGATGATTATGCGTATGAACTGACACTGCGCGCACTGGAAGAAAATGCCGATTTAGATGTCATTTATGTGACGGCAAATGGACAGCAGGGCGTGTGCGATGCGATTGAAAAAATGGGACGCGCGGTGCGCGTGGTGGCTTATGACCTTTCGCCGCTCAACTGCATCGCACTCGAACAGGGGCGCATTGAATTTTTGATTGACCAGAATGCGCGTGTGCAAGGCACGCTTCCGCCGGAATTGCTATATGATTATCTGATATCGGGCAAACGGCCGGAAACACCAGAAGTATACACAGATATTCTCATAAAAACCCGATATAACATATAAAGTTAATCAAAATTCACAAGGTCTTCCGCGGTGGGGGACCTATTTTTTTGTGCATATTTGTTCACGGGCACATGGAATATAGGTAAAGTATACAAAATATCCCCGGAATATTTTGGTAAATTATATGAAAATGGGGTAAAATGGTTAGTTTTTGTTGCGTTCACGAGCACAAATTAGTATAATACACTTGTTACCGAAATATGTCGAATAGATGAAAAGAATGTAAAAAAAGAAGGGTTCTGTGCGGATATCGCGCCGGAACGTCCGATTTTTGGTAAGGCAACAGGCACAAGGCCTGTTTATATTCTGCACCAGCACTGGGGAGTGGGCGCGGAAGATGATAGAAACAGCCGTTCAGGAGCCTGACTGGATGGTAACTACGAGTAGAAAGAGGATGAAAGCATGAATCTAATGTTCACTGCCGTGACATTCGTGGCCTTCACCGCGCTTGTCGCAGTCATCTCTTGGTGGAAAACCAGAGGGGACAATTTGGGCACGCAAGAGGGATATTACCTCGCAGGCCGCAACCTGACCGGCCCGGTTATCGCCGGTTCGCTGCTGATGACCAATCTATCTGCCGAACAGCTCGTCGGCAACAACGGTCAAGCCGTGCGTATCGGTATGAGCCCGATGGGCTGGGAAGTGACTTCGGCGATTGCGCTGGTCATTCTGGCCTTTGTGTTGATGCCGAGATACCTGAAAACCGGTCTGACCACGATTCCCGAATTTTTTGAACAGCGCTATGATGCTGGAACCCGTCGTCTGGTTTCGTTTATTGTGCTTCTGTCCTACATCCTGATTATGCTGCCCAATGTCCTGTATGCGGGCGCACAGGTTTTTGTCAACATCTTTGGAATTGACCAGATTTTTGCACAGCAGTTTGGACTGGCAGACGGTCAGGCACGTTTCTGGGCGATTGCAGCCGTGTGTGTTGCGACCGCGTTTGTCGGCTCTATCTATGCGATTTTTGGCGGCTTGAAAGCCATCGCGCTTTCGGACTCTATCAACGGTTTGGGTCTGATTGTGGGCGGCTTGCTCGTACCGGTGTTTGGCCTGATAGCACTGGGCGCCGCACATGGCGGCGGCTTTATGGAAGGTCTGGACGCATTCCTGAACACCGATAAGACTTTGCTCAATGCGATTGACGCGCCCAACCTCAATGAACCTTATCTGCCGTGGCCGCTGCTTTTGACCGGTCTGCTGGTCAATAACATGTACTTCTGGGCAACCAACCAGTCCATTATTCAGCGCGCATTCGGCGCAAGAAATCTGGCGGAGGCGCAGAAGGGCGCCGTTCTGGCAGGCTTCTTCAAAATCCTGACCCCGCTGATTATCGTTGTACCCGGTGTTATCGCACGTTTGCTGTACACCGAGGTCACCGATTGGGGCAACGGTGACACCGCTTACCCGATGCTGGTTGCTGACGTGATGCCCAAGTGGCTGCTGGGCTTCTTTGCCGCGGTTATGTTTGGCGCAATCCTGTCGTCGTTTAACTCCATTCTGAATTCTGCATCCACCATCTATGCACTGGACATTCACCGCCCGATGTTCAACCCCGGCGCAAGCGATGCGCACATGGTTAAGGTCGGTCAGAACTTCGGCACGGTCGTTGCGATTATCTCGACCATCATGTCTCCGTTCTTTATGTACGCGGTTGGCGTCACCACGGTGGTAAACTCGGCGTTCGCTGCGTTCAACACCCCGTTGTTTGTCTGCCTGCTGTGCGGCTTCTTCTGGAAGAAGGTGCCCAGCATTGCGGCAAAAATCGTCATCCCGATTCACGTTGTACTGTATCTGCTGCTGCAATTTGTTTTGCGCAACATCATTCCCGCGCTTGCAAATGTACATTACCTGTACTTTACCGCCGCGCTGTTCGTCTTTGACATGATTCTGATGTGCATTATTGTCAAGACCCATCCGCGCGAAACCGATTTTGTGCTGCATGATGCCCAGGTGGTTGACCTGACCCCGTGGAAAAATGGCAAGTATGTAGCCGCTGTTGTGCTGGCTGTCATGTGTCTGGCGTATATCGTATTCTCCCCCCTTGGCGTCGGCGCGTGATTTCCTGATACTCTCTCTCTTTTCAAAACCCTGCCGGATATCTGGCAGGGTTTTTTGCCGAAAAAAAGGAAAAAAATGGCACTTAGCTTGTGCGTGTTAACCGAAATTTAACCAAAATTTGCTGGACAGATAGAAGCTTACAGCCTATAATAAGGGTACATAAAGATATAAAACCCAAGGGATATTTGTATACAAACCATACCGTTTTTATCCCCGCGATTTGAACCATAAGGAGGAGATTTTATGAAAACGTCGTATAGCAAACGCGTGCTGGCTTTTTGGCTGGCGGTCGCGATGTTGGCGACTGGAGCGCCGATGGCTCTGGCATTGGAGCCGGATACAACGCAGCCTGTTGTTTGGGCAGGTACACCGGGCGAGGGCGGCGAAGGAGGCGGAATCACTTCGTTAAGCGCAGCAGACATAAAGAAGGTTACCATTACGCCATCAGAAGTTACCGTAGACGGAAAAACTTCACCACAAGGTATTACAGTTCAGGCATTCTCGGACGAGGATGGAAAGGTCGAGATTGCTGAAAATCTTACATGGGAGGTTACCACAACAAACGGAGAGGAAAGCCATGTAACAGTAGGTGCAGGTGGTGTTGTAACGGTTAATGAGAAAGCTAAGGCAGGAACATATACAATTACACCTAATATAAGTAATACGCCAGCTTCTCAGAATACTACTTTGGAAGTGAAACGCACAGGAGAAAATGTTGCGGCCAAGGTAACGGTTTCGGGCGGTCAATCAGAACTGACCATTCCAGAAAGCGATACAGCGAAAACATCTGCTTTTACCACAGAAATTAAAAACGCATTTGATGAGGTCATTACACCAGCGGTTAGTTGGGATGTAGAGCCGAAACAAGATGGTAAGGTGTCCATTGGTACAGATGGCGTTGTGACGGTTCAGGCGGGTGCAACGGAAGATACTGTCACGGTGAAAGCGACAGCCGGTGGAAAATCGGGAGAAGCAAAACTTCAACTGAAAAAGGCCGCAGCTACGGTTACCGAGGTAAAGAAAGTTGAACTTTCTCAATCAACGGTCACGGTAGACGGAAGCACAGCGACACCAAGTAATGTTATAGTCAAAGCATATTCTGACGAAGAAAAGAAGCATGACATTACAAGTCAGGTTGCATGGACTGTTGAGACAACAGACGGAGAGCAAGGAGATGTAACGGTATCACAGGATGGTAAAGTAACCGTTAGTGCGAAAGCCAAAGCGGGTACTTATACCATTAAGGCTGGAGCAAAAGATTCACTTACCACAGGTGGAGCTGAAGCTGAGTTAAAAGTCGAGCGTCAAGGAGAAAATGTTGCAGCCGAAGTAACAGTTTCGGGCGGTCAATCAGAACTGACCATTCCAGAAAATGGTAGCGCGAAAACATCCGCTTTTACAGCCCAAGTTTTGAACGCATTTGATGAGGATATCACACAAGCATCAACAGTTAGTTGGGAAGTAATCCCGACAAAAGAAGTAAACAAAACTGGTAATAAGGTAATCATTGATAAAGGTGTTGTAACTGTTCAGGCGGATGCCGTAGAAGATACCATCACGGTGAAAGCGACAGCCGATGGAAAATCGGGAGAAGCAACGCTTGAACTGAAAAAGGCCGTAGCTACGGCTACCGAAATACAGGCAGTTGAACTTTCTCAATCAACGGTCACGGTAGACGGAAGCACAGCGACACCAAGTAATGTTATAGTCAAAGCATATTCTGACGAAGAAAAGAAGCATGACATTACAAGTCAGGTTGCATGGACTGTTGAGACAACAGACGGAGAGCAAGGAGATGTAACGGTATCACAGGATGGTAAAGTAACCGTTAGTGCGAAAGCCAAAGCAGGTACTTATACCATTAAAGCGGGCGCGAAAGGTTCTATTACAGGAAGCGGCTCTGCTACCTTGACCGTTTCGTGTGCGGTGAAGCCGCTGAACCGTCTGGATTTCAGCGTCAGCAAAATCGGCAGCAGCGCGAATGATAATTCGAGTGAGTACACCTATTCGACCTCCACAGGTGCCAATTATTTCCGCATTGATGTCGATGGAAAGGACGACATGGTTTCGTTTCGTCCGCACAGCGGCGTTAGTTCGGCATACTGGATTGGATTCAATTTGACGGCTAACCTAAACGGTGCATCACAGAGTGAGTTGTATTACAGAACTTCGGTAAATGGTACTTGGACAAAGCTGAAAGATAAAGATTGTATTGATACCAGTTCGTTCCATATGGATTTTACTGGAAACACGATTGAGCTGTGGTTTGACACCGATGGCGACACTGATACCAGAGATAGTATTTACTTTTCAACCAACGGTTCGGGTTCGGGTGCAAACGCAGTCGAATTGATTGTCGATTTTGATGCGTATAGTGGTTCGTCTTCGTCCTCCGGCAGCAGTTCGTCCTCGTCCAGCACATCCAAAAAGGATGGCGACCGCGTTTCCACTACGACCGTGGACAGAACGCCCACCGTCAAGAGCCGCAGCGCGTCCACAACGTTCAGCACTTCGACTTTGGAAAATGCGCTCAGCGCCAACAAGCGCGAAGCACGTCGCGAAGATGCCGACAAGACCTTTATTGAACTGGATGTCAAGACCTCCAAGACCGTAGACGATACGACCGTGACCATACCGCGCAAGATGCTGGACACGATTGCCGATGAAGATACCGGTATCCAGCTCACTACCAATCAGGGTACGATTACCTTTGATTATCGCGCATTGTCGCAGATTTACAGCGCAAGCAGCAAGACCAATGTAGAGTTCTATGTTGAGGAGGACGACGACCAGTACACCCTGCTCGTTCGTGACGGCAGCAATGATGTCATTGATTTGGGTTCGGGCGAAGCCGAAATCACTTTTGAGTACAAACTCAAGAGCGGCGAGAAGTCCTCGGACGTCAAGGTATATCGCGTTGGTGACGGCAATCATACCTGGCTGGCTTCCTATGGCGGCAGCACGGTTTATGGCGGTACAGGCGCCTATGCAGCAACGACAACCTATGTCACCGACATGAAGGCAAGTTATTCGTCGTCCAAGCGTCAGGCAACCTTTACCACCGATGAACTGGGCACCTTCCTTGTGACAACCGATACGCTGACCACCGGTTCTTCAGGCACAACGACAACACCCACCTATCCGAATTATCCGACCACAAGCACGTTCATTGATGTACCGTCCTCTCGTTGGAGTGCGGGCTATATCAATAAGCTGGCGGCATTGGGCATCATCAACGGCACGGGCGGAGGTTACTTTGAACCGACCGTTTATGTGACCCGTGAAGAATTTGTCAAGATGCTGGCGGGTGTTGCGGGCGCAAATGTAGCAGGCTACACTTCGTCCCGATTCCCCGATGTCTCGTTGTCCCGCTGGAGTGCGCCGTATATCGCATGGGCAGCCGACCGCGGTATCACAACCGGTACCGATGGCGGACGCTTTGCCCCGACCATGAGCATTACCCGCGAAGAAATGGCAACGATGATTTACCGCTATGTACAGTCGGCTGGTAAAACGTTACCGTCGCGCAATGCACCGGTTACCTTTGCCGATGTCTCGAAGATTGACAACTGGGCATTGACCGCTGTTTCTGTGATGCAGCAGGCAGGTATTATTGACGGCAATGTGACCAACGGCCGTTACACCTTTGACCCATTCATTCCGGCAACCCGTGAAGAATGTGCCAAAATGCTGTCTATCCTGTATGATTTGATTTAATCGGCTCATAGCGATTCAAAAGCCCCGCAGCCCGGATTTGGGCTGCGGGGCTTGCTTGTGCATTAAGGGCATAAGAAAACGTCCTGCCAACAAGTGGCAGGACGTTTGTTTTGGTGGACTTAGGAAACGGCAATCAGACAGATTTGACCGCCATCGTCCAGCGTGGCATCGGCATACAGCGTGAAGCCGTCATAATCGGCTTTTGCCTGCCGCAGGGTGATGAAGCTGTTACTGCTCTTGACCCATACCGGAACGTCCTCAGATACCGGATAAATGCCCTTATCGGTTTTAACGCTCTGATAGCCCTCGAACGCGGTCAGGCCGACCGAGCCGATGTAAATGGGCTTTTTAGAGGTCAGGTGCATTTCACCTGTGTTGGACAGTGCCGCACGCGGCAGACCCAACGGGGTGGGACGGCCAATCAGGTCATCGACCTGTTCGGCAACGTCGATGGTATAAGTTTTCTGTTCGCCGTTCTCCAAAGTGGTGATTTTTACCTTATAATCGTAAACGACGATTTTCTTGTAATCAGGGGTGCCGGGTTCTCCGATTTCGCGTTCATAGGCGACCGTAGATGCGCCTTCCACAAGACCCCATACCCAGCCTTCGCCGGTTGCATCGCGCACAATCATCGCAATGACCGTGCCCGACGGGTCGGTGACAACGGTTTCAATCTTCTTACCGGAGATGACCTCCTGACCAATGTTGTTCACGTCAATCTGATACAGCGGGGCGTTGTCCGAGACGCGCTCAAATACTTGTACATCAGGCGCAACCGGCTTGCTGCCCAGTACGCCGCGCGATACAATCCAGTCGCCCGGATTGCTCGATGTATGGGTGTTTTCGGTCACGCGCAGATTGCCGTTTAGGTCTTGGGTCAGGCGCACCATTTGCCCGACCGCTACATTGTTGACCGCCTTTTCAATCGGCCCCTTGATGGTCAGGCCGTTAAACAGCTGAACGGTGACTTCGCTTTCGGTGCAGGCGGTCACAATGCCGCTCATGTTGACCGACAATTCACTTTCAGGCACTGCCGCGCGTACCTGTCCGTTGACATCGAACAACAGCGTGATGCGCTTGCCCAACTCGGCCTTGTCGAAGGTGGGGGCAGCCGTCTCGGATACCGCAAATTCGGTTGCCAGTACCTTGATTTTCTCCGGGAAGCGGAACGAGGGCGAAGCCTCTTGATATAGACCGGTAATGCGAGTGTTGGATACCAGTGCGGTTTGTGCCTTGGGGTTGAGCGTCACGACATCATATTTTTGAATGTCGCCCGACTGGATGGTCACGCCGTTGCGCTCGATGCGGTAGCCGCTGGGGATGGCAACCGAATCCACGCCCCAAATATAGCTGTCGCTGCTTGCAAAGGAGTGGTCAACCGCGATAAGTTCCAGATTGTGGTCGTTGTCGTAGTATAGGCTGACCGTCTCGCCCTCGCGCAGGTCGTACCATGCTTCAATGTAATCATGCAGTTCGCCCTGTACCACCACAGGCACCTTGCGTCCAACCGAAATCGAGCCGCCGTCCTTGGTGACAATTTGCTGACGCTCGGCGCGCACAATCGTGTAGCTTTCGCGCTGAGAGACTTCGGGCAGGAAAGATTTCACCTTGTTGGTGGCGGTCTTGTCGAAGATGACAATGCCGCGGGCACCGACCAGCGCACTGTCAAGGGTGTTGGCTGCCGGACGGTTGACGATTTCACCGCCCTCATAGAAGCGGAGCTGACCGGCGGACAGCGAAGAATCGGTTTCAGGTGTTGCCAGCAGGATGGAGTTTTCCACCGGCGTGGAGCCGCTCAGAGCGGTGTATAGCTTTTCACCGCCCTTGGTGGGGGTGCGCAGTGTGTTGCGCAGCATAACGGCTGCATCTGCGCGTGTAATGGGGTCATTCTCGCCGCGCGTGGTTGCGCCCTTGGTGATGCCTAGCGACTGCGCTTTGGCGACGTAGTCGGTGGGCCAGATGGGGCCGACATCGGCGGTGGTGTAGTCCAGCATACGAAGCAGCATGGTGCAGGCTTCGCCGTAAGTGACCGGCTTTTCCGGTGTGAACGTGCCGTCGGCATTGCCGCGGATGATTTGTTTTTTGGCGAGGTCGGGCGATTTGACCATCGCCGCGATGTAGCCCGATGCCCAGTGCGTGTACAGCACATCAGGGAACAACGTGTAACTGCGGTAGGCGGTGGCTTCGGACACACCTAGAGAGGCGGCCGCCAGTTTGGTAAATTCGGCGCGGGTCAGGCTGCGGTTTGGCTCAAAATTGCCCGCCCCATCGCCCTGCATAATCGCCAGCGCATCCAGCGAAGCGGCTGCCTGTGCAAGGTCGGTGTCGGTGATGTCGCGGAAAGATGCGCCGGCCGAACCTGCAAGCAGCGCCAGCGAGAGCGACAAACAGGTAAAGGAACGCTTTATCATGGTATCCTCCTTTGTTATTGCGTGCGCAGCGCGTCAACCGGCTGCAATTTGGCCGCCTTGTTGGCGGGGTACAGTCCAAAAATAATGCCCAGAAGTGCGGAGAACAGGAACGCGCCGATGACCAGCGGCGGTGAGGGCAGTACGGTAAAGTGCTCGATATCGGGCATATAGCCGGACATGTTGGAGGTTTGTTGGGCAATCAGCAGGTTGCCGATGACCGCCGAGCCAAAACAGCCCAGCGCAATGCCCAAAATACCGCCACAGCACGAAACCGCTGCCGATTCGACCAAGAACTGACCGATGATATCGCGGCGGCGTGCGCCGATGGCCATGCGGATACCGATTTCGCGGGTACGTTCGGTGACCGACACCAGCATGATATTCATAATGCCGATGCCGCCGACCAGAAGCGAAATGGCTGCGACACCGCCGCCCAGCAAAGCAAGCTGATTGCTGGAAGCCTGTGCCTGCTCCTGCCATTGTGCATCCGACTCACAGTAGAAATAGCCGTTGTCACCGGCAAGCGGCTGGAATGTGTTGGTGATGTAGTCTACAATGGGCTGAATGTCGTCCTTCGTCCGTGCTTGTACGATGTAAGTCCGGCTATCAAAGGGGCTAATATTCATCATAAGCGGCTGCAAGGTGTAGGGCAGTACAATGAGCTGGTCGCCGCTGTTGAGTTTACCGCCGTATTTGCCCGCATATACGCCGATGATTTCAAAACTCTTGCCGCCAATGCGGATATGTTGACCAAGCGGGCTCATAGCACCAAAGAAGTATTTGCGCACGGCTTCGCCAATGATACATACACGCGAAGCGTAGGCGCAGTCGGTGGTAGAGATATCGCGGCCGGACACAATCGACATATTGGTGACGGTGCTGTAATCCTGATTGCCGAAGTAAATTCTGGTGTTGGTCTCATTGGACAGGATTTTCGAGCGATATTGTACGCCTTTGGATTGCCAGTCGTAGTAACTGCTTTGCGGAGACCAGCCTTTGACCCGTTCCTTCATGTCAATGCTCAGCGTATCTTCTAGCTTATACCAATCTGCCTGCTTTAAGCCCCAGCCCGAAATCGTGATTTTATTGGTGCCCATCGCCTCATATTGCAGGCGGGTCAGCGTTGCCATGCCCTGAATGGAGGCGACGAGCGAGATGACCGCGCCGACACCAATGATAATACCCAGCATGGTCAGGAACGAGCGCACTTTGTTGTTGGAGATGGACTTGAGCGCCATGCGGATGGTTTGCAGCCAGTTCATAGCAGTCCTCCTTTTCCGCGTCGGTCAGAGATGATGCGACCGTCCTGAATGGTGACAATCCGCTGCGCCATTTCGGCAAGATGATTGTCATGGGTGATGAGAATGATAGATGTACCGGCGCGGTTGAGCGTCGCCAGTTGTTCCATGATTTCACGACCGGAAGCCGAATCCAGATTACCAGTCGGTTCGTCGGCCATGATAATGGGGGGCTTGGCTGCGACAGCGCGCGCAATGGCGACGCGCTGCTGCTGGCCGCCCGACATTTCAGAGGGTCGATGGTGCAGGCGGTGCGCCAGTCCGACTTGTTCCAGAGCTGCAATCGACAGGGCGCGCCGTTGGGATTTGGGCATTCCGCGGTAGATTAAGGGAAGTTCGACGTTTTCCAGCGCCGTGAGCGCAGGAATGAGGTTAAAGCCCTGAAAGATAAAGCCGATTTCGCGGTTACGGATGCCCGACAGGGTGGACGGGCGCATTTCGTTGACTGCCTGCCCGCCCAGCCGATAAATACCATAAGTAGGGATATCCAAGCAGCCCAAAATGTTCATCAGGGTAGATTTACCTGAACCGGACTGACCAAGGATACATAGGAATTGCCCCCAAGGCACCGACAGGGAAATGTCGTCGAGTGCGCGCACTTCGTTTTCCCTGCCTTCGTGGTAGATTTTGCTCAGATGCTGCACGTCAATCAACAGGGAGTGATTGACCGGAGGCGGTGCGGCACTGCGTTTGCGGAAGAACATAACCGTTTTGCCCTCCTTTAACCGACCATGACAGCACCGCCAGACGTTTCCATATCACTGTAAAGGTCTTGCGGCCCAGCTAGGAATACCGTTGTGCCTTCCTCCAAGCCGGAAATGATTTCGGTGTTTTCAGCATCGGCAATGCCGATTTCAACCGGCAGCAGTACGAACCCTTCGGGCACGTCGGCACCTTCGGGAATGGGCTGCGCGTTTTCAAAGGTCTGCCCCTCGGCGGGCTGAGCGAATACGGCCACGCCGTCCATCGTATTGACCACGGCAGACGAGGGAACCATGATGCAGTCGGGCGATTGTGCGGTGGTGATACGGTATTCTACCGAGAAGTCGGGGCGCAGGGTTTGCCCTTCGACCGGGTCAACTGCGATGACAGCCGGGAAAGTGGGCATAGAGCCTTGACTGTTGTTGTCGCTCTTGTTTGCCTCCAGTCCCACCGATTGCACCGTGCCAGTAAAGCTCAGGGTGTCCGTGCCCAGATTCATCGTGATGGAAGCTATCTGACCGGGCTGCACGCTGGCAACATCGCTCATGGAGATATCAGCGTTGATGACAATGTTATCGGTGTCCGCGACCACGCAGGGCGCAGCATCGCCCAGCAGGTTTTCACCCTCTACGGCACTCATGGACATGACCACGCCGTCGATGGGCGATACGACCGTACACTGATTGATGCGCTGGGTCAGTTCGGCGACTGTCTCCTGACGACTCTTGACCAGTTGCTGTGCGGTTTGCAATGCGTTGGTGGCATCCGGGCTGGACAGGGACAGAATCGTTTGACCAGCACTGAATTTTTGATAGCTGGGCGCACAGTTGGCAGTTGCTGTGCCAGCCGCCTTGGTGGTCAGCTGTACTTCGCGGCTGTATGCCAGCTTACCCGAACCGGTCGGGGCAATGTTCAAGCCGTCGGCGGCGATGGTTGCGGTGGCATCCATACCGGCTTTGAGCGTACCCGGATTGCGGAAAGTGACCGTTGCACGGAACAGGCGGCCGCCCTCGTCCGAAATCTTTTCAATCCGGTCGATTTTGTCCACCGTACCGGTGACCGTGCCCATAGTTTGCGGAATGGATACGGTAGCCGACTGGCCGACTTTCAATTTGTCAATGTACGCATAGCTGTAATACAGTTCCAGACGCATGTTGGTGTCATCGACCAGCGTGCCCAGCACGGTGCCCGATGCCACGTCCTCACCCTTTTGGATTTTGACTTCCTCAGGGGTCGAAGAGGTGGTGACCGTCTCGCCGTCGGCATTTGTGCTGGTGGTAGTGCCGGTCAATTCACCGGGCGGCAACAGGCGACCGGTAAACGGCGCTGTCACGGTCAATTCACTCAGCGTTTTGTTGGCATCCGATACACTTTTCTGTGCCTCGTTGAGCGCGGTCTGCGCTTCTTCCAACTCCTTACGGGTGTCGGTGGGGTCGATGGTCAACAGTACCTGACCGGCTTTGACCGTGTCGCCGGTCGCCACATTGACTTTCAGCACCTTGCCTTTGATGTCCTTGCCCAGCTCGGCGCGGGTTTTGGCAGCCGTGTAGCCGCTGCCCTCGATGTAGGTTTCCAGATAGCCGCGCGAAGCGACAGCCGTTTGGATGGTTTCGGTTTCGGTGGTCTGCTGGGTTTTGCGCACGACGTAGACCGCACCGCCGACCAGTCCGGCGATGATGGCAAGCCCCAAAATCACGCGCACAGGCTTGGGCAGACGGCGCCGCCGTTTGTTCATCGTGTCGGCATAGCGGTTGCGCACCAAAGTTGCGGCAGCGTTTTCGCTGTCGGCAGATTGGTCGGTGGTGGTATCGGGGGTATCTGCGACGGCGATGGGCGCGGCATCGCTCTCCAGCTCCTCAGCCGGTGCCGTATCATCGGCGGGTGGCTCAGGGAGGTTGGTCTCCGGTTCCATGACCGGTAGGTTTTCATCTAATTTAGGCATAAATGGCGCTCCTCTCGCTTTTTTTATTGGTCAAAAACTGTATGAACGGTTTTAGTACAGTGACAGTATAGGGGCAAGGTAGAGGCTTGTCAAGAAAGGTAACTAGATTGTAATGAAAGGTGCAAAATACAACGGGGGCGGCGCAGCGCCGCCCCCGCAAAAGGGAAGGGAAATGATTGCGAAAAAAGACAAACCCAATGTCTTTTTTATTACAGGTTACACAGCTCATCGTAGAGTGCTTCGTACTTATGCGCCGAACTGTTCCACGAGAAGTCCTGCTGCATACCGCGCTTCACGATGTTGTTCCAAGCCTTGCGGTCGTCGTAATAGGTTTGTTCGGCGTAATAGATGGTGCGCAGCATTTCGTCGGCATTGTAGTTGCAGAACGAGAAGCCGGTACCGGTCTGTTCATATTCGTTATAGGGCTGTACGGTGTCGCGCAAACCACCAGTTTCGCGGACAATCGGCACCGTGCCATAGCGCAAGGAAATGAGCTGGGTCAGGCCGCAAGGCTCAAACAGCGACGGCATCAGCATAGCATCTGCGCCCGCATAGACCTTGTGAGCAAAGCCTTCGTTAAAGGCGATGTAAGCGCGTACCTTGTCGGGCTGAACCTCCTGCATATGGCGGAACAGACCTTCATAGCGCGGGTCGCCGGTGCCGACGACAACGAGCTGCACGCGCGACTCGACCAAACGGCCGATAATCCAGTTGACCAAATCCAAGCCTTTCTGGTCGGTCAAACGGGTGACCATTGCAATCATCATGGTGTCGGGGTCTTCGGGCAGTCCGAGTTCTTGCTGCAATGCGGCCTTGTTGGCTGCTTTGCCCTTTAAGTAGTTGCGGGTGGAATACTGTGCTGCAATATTGGCATCGGTTGCAGGGTTATATACATCGTAGTCGATACCGTTTACAATGCCCGACAGCGTGCCGCTCTTGGCGCGTAGCAGACCATCCAAGCCTTCGCCATAGAAGCCGCACTGAATTTCACCGGCATAGGTTTCGGATACCGTGGTGATACGGTCGGCAAAGACCAAGCCGCCCTTGAGCATGTTTGCATCTTTCTGGTATTCCATGCGGTCGGGGGTAAAGACCCAATCGGGCAAACCAGTGTACAGCTTCAAGGTGGGGATGTCCCAGATACCTTGGAAACGCAGGTTGTGAATGGTCATGATGGTGCGAATGCCGTGATAGAACGGATTGTCTTTAAAGATGGTGTGCAGGAACACCGGGACAATACCGGTCTGCCAGTCATGGCAATGGATGACATCAGGATGGAAGCCAACGGTTGGTAGAATGGACAGCGCGGCTTTGGAGAAGAAGCAGAACTTTTCGATGTCCCAATGAATGTCGCCATAGGGCTTGGGGCCACCAAAATAGTACTGGTTATCAATGAAGTAATAGGTCACGCCGTCAAGCTGATAGGTCAGGATGCCGACATAAACCGAACCAAGTCCGCCAAGGTCCATATAGAAATGGGAGACGTATTCAAAGTCATTGCGATAGCGTTCGGGGATGGCCATATAATTGGGCACAATCACGCGAACGTCATATTGTTCCCGGTCAAGCGATTTGGGCAGCGCGCCGACTACATCGGCCAGGCCGCCGGTCTTGATAAACGGGACGCATTCCGATGCGACAAACAAGATGTTTTTCATAAGAGAACCCCTCCATTAGACTTCCAGAAATATCCGACGCGCATCACGCAGCCGGCAAACGGCCTGGCGGCCGTAAACAATTATCTTAACTTTATTATAGCAATCCTATATCAGTAATTCAAGGCAGAATGCCGAAAAAAACCGATTTTATTCCGAGGTGTACGGTGAAATTTTACAAAAATCGTCCTTGGAAAAGGGATGAATCTGGATGGTGGGCGGGATGGTGCCGGGGACGCTGACCAGCAAGACAGCGCCGGACGGCAGCACCGCGCGGGTCAGTGCGTGCGGGTTCCCGAACGCATCGGCGTGCGAGCAATCGCCCAGCGATACAGACACTTGGCGCAGATTGCCCGCGATACCGCAACCGATTTCTTTCAAAACGGCTTCTTTTGCCATCCATAGGTCAAAAAAACGGTCAGGTTCACGGCGCACAAGGGCTTGTTCCTGCGGCGTAAAGAAGCGTTCGACAAGTCCGGAGCGCACCGGGCGGGGCAATTCCAAATCAATGCCGACCGGCACATTGGAAAGCGCACACACAATCGTTTGCCCGCTGTGTGTCAGCGACAGGTGAACGTCGGGCAGGTCGGGCAGATACGGCTTGCCGCCCGGCGCGGCGGCGCGCACAGGCGGCAGAGAGACTCCCGGTAACAGGTCACGCACGGCGGCATATAATAACAAATCCCCGGTCAGCGAACAGGCACGCGCCTGTGGGTGCGTGATACGCGCCAGAGCCTGCTGGCGGGCGGGGCACAACCATTGCGCCGCATGGGAAAGGGGCAATGGTTGTGCTTGTGCTTCGAGCAGCGTGACCGCTGGTGTGGGGGAAGCACTCATAGCACAGCCCCCGGGTCAGATGGCCATTGAATGGTGAAGGCGGTGCAGTCCTCCTCGGACGTGACCGAGATAGATGCCCTGTGAATTTCGCAGATGTGTTTGACAATGGACAGCCCCAGACCGGTGCCCGGTACTTCTTTGGAACGCGACGCATCGGCGCGGTAAAAGCGCTCAAACACATGGGGCAGCGCGTCGGCGGGAATGGCAGCGCCGGTGTTGGCAATGCGCAACGTAACACCCGCCTTGTTCTTTTTCAGACTGATATCTACCGTACCGTCTGGACGGTTGTATTTAATCGCGTTGTCGCACAGGTTGGACAGCACTTCATCCACCATCGTGGGAATGGCGCGGATGACGCAGGGCGCGCCGTGCATGGCGATTTTGACTTGGAATTTGTTGGCTTTGTCCGCCATGCGCGTGCATACCGAGTCTGCCAAGTGATACAGGTCAATATCTTCAAAGTTCAGACTGCCGCGCCCCTCATCCAGACGGGATAATTTCATGATATCATCTACCAGCGTCAGCAGGCGGGCGGCTTCGTCATGGATGCGTGCGGCAAAGCTGGGCACATCTTCGGGCTTTGCCAGACCATAGCGAATCATTTCGGCATAGCCCAACACCGAGGTCAGCGGCGTTTTTAACTCGTGTGTGACGTTAGCCGTGAACATGCGGCGCGACTGTTCGGCCGCATATTGAGAGGAGATGTCAAGTACCAGCATGACAACACCGCGGATGCCGTCATCGACATGTACTGGACTGAACGACAGGCGCAGATGATGACCAGCGCGTTCGAGCGTGTTGACCGAGGATTCCCCGGACAGTGCGGTTTGTGCGGCGTGAATCACATCGGGGTTGCACTCGAAGGAATCCAGCGGCAAACCGGGCGCGGCAGGCGCGTCGAGCAGCCGCCGTGCGGCACGGCTGCATGTGAGCACGGTCAGGCGCTCGTCGAGCAGCACCAAGCCTTCATCCATTCCGGCGGTGATGGCATCAAATTCAATCTGTTTGCGGTGCAGGGCGGCAATTTGCAGCGAGATTTGTTTGTTTTGTGCGCTTAACCGGTGCAACAGCGGTGCAAGCTCATCATATACATCGTTTTCCAGCGGCTTGGTTGGGTCGATGGCGTTGATGGGGCGCACAAGCTGTTCGGTCAGACGTGCGGACAACAGGGCAGACAACAAAAAGATGATGACGATAACTGCCAGCATCGCCGGAATGGTGTCCACGACCGAACGCATGACCAAATCGGTCGTGTTTGCCACGCGCAGCACATCACCTGACGGCAGCCGCAATGCAACATAGCAGGTCAGTTCGTCCAATGTCGAGGAAATGCGCACGCCCTCTCCCGTACCGGTTTTGCGCGCCTGCTCAAATTCCGGCCGTTGGGCATGGTTTTCCATCTGGCTGATATCAGCGTTGGAATCATAGAGTACCGTGCCGTCCTGCGCAATCAGTGTCACACGCGAACGGTCAGATTCACCGATATCAGATAAGGTGGCCATCTGGTCGGCCGCACCCAGATAACCGGCAGCCGCAATCGCAGCTTGCCTGGAGGTCTGCTCGGTCAGCTCGTGCAGACCGTCACGCCAGCGCAGCGCCAACATGGCTCCGCTGGTCAACAGCGCAACCAATGTTGCAAGTGCTAACATGCGCTGGTAAATCCGTTTTTTCATTTTGGTTCCGCTCCGATTTTATAGCCCACACCGCGTACCGTTTGAATCTGCGCACTGGGAGTGCCCAGTTTTTGGCGCAGGGTCTTAATGTGCATGTCAACCGTGCGGCTTTCGCCCTCGAACCCAAAGCCCCATACCGCTTCCATGATTTTTTCACGGGTCAATACAATATCTGCATTTTCCATCAGATAGTGCAGCAGGTCAAATTCTTTGAGCGTCAGCACGACCGGCTGACCAGCCGCTTCCACGGTATGGCGTGCCGTGTCCAATGTAATGTCGCCGAGGGTCAGCGCGTTTGTGACCGGCTGGGCACGCTGTACACGGCGCAAAACCGCCTTGATGCGCGACATCAGTTCCATCACACCGAACGGCTTGCACAAATAGTCGTCGGCACCGTCGTCCAGACCGCGCACCTTATCGTATTCCGCTGTCTTTGCCGTCAGCAGGATGACCGGCAATGCCGCTGTGCGCGGCGTTTCACGCAGCGTGTGCAGGATGGTCAAACCGTCCATACCCGGCAGCATAATGTCGAGCAATACAAGGTCGGGGCAAGCGGTTTCCAGACGCTCGAAAAAAGGTCCGGCACTGTCAAATCCTTCGGCATCGAATCCGGATGCGCGCAGCGCATATAAAACCAGTTCTCGAATGTTTACATCATCTTCTACACAATAAATCATAGACATGGTTCGCGTTCCTCTTTTTGCAATCAAATAATATGAGACAAGTGTTTCTTTTAGTATATCGGGTTTCTTTGGAAGCGGCAAGCGCGTACCAAAAATATTTTATCAAATTAGAACGGGGATAATTGCACAATAATCTATCTAGTATGACAAATTCACCCAAATTACAATACCAAAAGTTTGTAAAGCGTCGCATGGGAAAAAAGTAAAATATAAGTAAATGAAAAAAAGGGTTGACAAGTACCAAACTACATGCTAGAATAATAACTGCTTATCGGGCACATGATACGGAGAGGTATCGAAGTGGTCATAACGAGGCGGTCTTGAAAACCGTTTGTCCGAAAGGGCGCGTGGGTTCGAATCCCACCCTCTCCGCCAGATTTTTTTCATCTGGCGGTTGAAACCAATAAAATAGCGTTTTTGGAGAACTACCCAAGTGGTGAAGGGGCTCCCCTGCTAAGGGAGTAGGGCGCGAAAGCGTCGCGAGGGTTCAAATCCCTCGTTCTCCGCCAGAAAAACCGGAACATTTTGTTCCGGTTTTCTTTTTTTGAACGAGGGATTAAAAAACAGTACGTGACAATTTTTTTTGGCAGCCTTGTCACACAGTTATCAAAAGGAATACTCTGTTATGCGCATGAAAAAGCACCGGAAATCAATTCTTTCCGGTGCTTTTTCTGGTTTTCAGTTAATATTTCCCATCAAATCCGCCGAATGTGTCAAAATTTGAGGTATCGTATGACGGTGTCGAAGCGGTATTTGCTGACGGTGTGGTATAGGAGAAATTAGATTGCATGGTGCCCAAATCGGTTTCGGAAAGTACGCTTTGGTCGAGCTGGAAGCCAAGAATCAGCTTTTTCAGGATTTGAGACTGTGCAGTCAATTCTTCGCTGGCAGCAGCACCTTCCTGTGCCGTTGCCGAGTTGGTCTGAATGACGCTGGAAATCTGGTCGATACCGGTTGTGATTTGCGAAATAGAATTTGCCTGTTCATCCGAAGCGATAGAGATTTGCTGAATGGAGTCGGTAATGGTGCGGGCGCCCTCGACCACCTTTTCGAGCGAACGAGCGGTTGCCTCCATGCTGGAAGTGCCCTGTTCGATAGATTGCAGCGAACGTTCAATTAGGGCAGTGGTTTCCTTGGAAGCGTCAGCAGTTTTGCCGGCAAGGTTGCGCACTTCGTCTGCAACAACGGAAAATCCACGACCAGCAGCGCCAGCGCGTGCGGCCTCGATGGCGGCGTTGAGCGCCAGAATATTGGTCTGGAATGCGATGTCTTCAATGGTTTTGATGATTTTACCAATTTCACTGGAGCTATCGCGGATTTCGTTCATTGCGCTCACGGTATTCTGCATCATTTGATTGCTTTCGGTCATCTGCTGGTTGACCGTTATAACCTTCTGGCTAACCGACTGGGCATTTTCGGCATTGTGTTTGACATGAGCGGAGATATCATTGATGGTGGCAGCCAGTTCTTCGATGGAAGAAGCCTGTTCGGTCGCACCTTGGGATAGTGCCTGGGAGCCGTTGGAGACTTGTTCGGAGCTGGAAGCGACCTGTTCGGCGGCACCATTGATGCGGTACAAGGTCTGGCTTAGCGTTTGCATAATGCGGTGCATTGCCGAATAAATTTCTTTATATTCACCGACATAGCGGTCGCGTTCACGGCTCTTGACACAGAAGTTGCCGTTTCCGAGTTCGTTCAGGCAGTAATCGACATCGAAAATGATGGCCTTGAGGTTTTCGGTCATTTGCAGGAATGCGCGGGAAAGCTGGCCGATTTCATCTTCTGAGTGTACTTGCAGGTCGATGTCAAGATTGCCGGCAACGATACATTCGGCAGCCGAAACGATATCGTTGATGGGGCGATGCAGACGCTTGAGCACAAAAATGATGGTGATAACAATGACAATCAATGCAACGACACAGATAAGGAGCAGGAACAAAGTGGCCTGCGTCGTGGTGCGTTGAATATCGACGGTGTTGAGTGCGGTCATAGACCACCAAGTTTGTTCAGCGACCGAGATAGGGCTGTAAAAACAGGTGATTGACTCACCGGTTTCACGGCGCATGACGATGGTAAATGCTTCGCCTTTTGCCATCGAGTTTTGAATGTAGGCGAGGTCGTCTGCGTTGGGTGTGAAGTCGGAAATATTGACATGTATGTTGTCCAGACTTTCGCTGTCATAAACAATGGTGCCGGTGCTGTCGTAGATGGTTGCCCACATGGAAGGATAATTTTCGTTGGTGGCATTGATTTTGTCAAAACGGCTGACGTTGATATCGGCCATGACAACACCTTTCAGCACACCATTGTGGATGATGGGCGAGGAATAGGACATCAGCAAATCGTCCTGATAATAGTACGGGGTTGTCACGATAGATGTTCTTGTTGTGGCAGCCTGTTCATAGTAGTCCTCGGTGGAGTAGATTTCGTAAGCACCAAAAGGATAAATTTTTTCGGTTGCACTGTCGGACTGAACCAAAAAAGAATAATTGCGGATGGTAGATTGGAATGCGTATGGCTCAAACATGACACCTACATTAACAATATCATCATTGTTCAGGGCGGTATAGCGTGCGGTTGCGGTTAAAAATTGTTCGGCATCGTACATGGTAGCCGAAAGCGGCGTACCGGTATAGATGGTGCTCATGCACATCTCTCTTGCCTCCGGGTCGTCGGGTACACGAGCGCTTTGCGGGTCTGTATCGGTCTTAGCGTAGCATTCTTGTAAGTAGCCTTGGATACCAAGGGCAGCATTTTCTGCCGTGTCAAAGACTTGCTGAATTTGTGTACCGTTGTGCTGGGCGATGGAGAGCAACTCTCCATAAGTACGCGATTCCATAGCCGAGCGGGTCATGGCCAAAACGGATATAATTAAGATAAGGAAGATGACGGCTAAGACGGAGCCGATGAGCAAGGAGAGTTTGGTAGCTAGTTTCATTTTACCCAAAGAAGGGCGTTTAAACTGCGTTTTTTTCAGCCGCATCATAGTTTCATATACCTCCAAGAAAAAGTGTGGTCTTGCCGCATGGGGAGGTATCCTCCGGTATGAAACGAAAGGTGAGGATGAGCCAGCGCACATGCTTGTGGCATTCAAGGATGTTTTCATCATACCAAAAATATAGTCGCGCGTAAAGGGGTTATTTGGTAATATACACAAAAACTGGAAATATTGGTTTGACCTATGAGGCGGTCTGTATAACAAGGAAACTATTGCTGTTTCAGGAAGGTTTGTATTTGTTCATTGGCCTGTTCGACCTCCCATAACAGGTCGTTGGCAGACATGCGTTCGGCACCGTGTCCCAGAATGATAGCCTGTTCAAGTGCATCTGACGTGGCGACTTTGACGCGATGGGCGCGGGACAGGTCATAAGAGGCTTTTTCAATATACATATCAGCGGTTTCGGCGGTCTTGGTGTAAACAATGTGAATCCCATGCCGCTTTTCAATCGAGCCGGGATTGTCTTTGACGCGGTAGGCATCGAATACCAATATTAAATGACAGCGTTTGACCCCTTGATAGTTGCTCAGTAAATGGATAAGGGTAGAGCGGGCAGCGTCTAAGTCATCGGCGGCTAAGGCTTTGAGAGAATCCCATGCAAAAATAATATTGTAGCCATCTACTAGTAAATAGTCATCGGGCTTGACCCGCGAGAGCGGTTCGGATACCGTAGCCAATGCGCGTTTCTGACTTTGGCGGAAAGCGTCCAGTCCACGGTTTTTGATGGGGCCATAGGTGCGCACGAAGATTTCTTCCAGTTCAGCATCCAGCCCGCTGCCGCCCGACCAAACTGCCGCCCGGCGCGGGGTATCATTCGTTGGAATGGGCGAGGGCTGTAAGGTGCGCCCAGAATCTACATGAGCATGGGCGGGCACTTCATCCCATTTGACCGTATAGCCTGCACCGTGGGCACAAAAGACCGAATCGGGTGGGTTTTCGGTGTCTCGTTCGGGGTCGTAGCCGCAAGCGGCAATGATTTCATCAGCATTGTGACAAGGCCGATAGCCCGCAAGCACACAGGATAATTGCCCGCGCCCACCTGTATAGGCGGTCACATCGGCGGCATAGCCGCGCATGGTGGCAACTGGTGCCTGTCCGGTCAGCACCGAAAAATCCCCTTGCATCGTGGGGGCTTCAAACGAACCGTTCATGCGCTGAATGTCGGTCATCGCGCGTCCAACCGCAGTTTGTGGTACGCGCAGGGTAAAGTTGTACCACGGTTCAAGTAGCACACTTTGTGCCTGCATCAGTCCTTGCCGCACGGCGCGATAAGTGGCTTGACGAAAATCACCGCCTTCGGTGTGCTTGACGTGGGCACGTCCTGCCAAAACGGTTATTTTTACATCGGTCAGCGGGGCACCAGTTAGTACACCGACGTGCGTTTTTTCGGCTAGATGGGTGAGCACCAACCGCTGATAAGCCGGGTCAAGCTGCTCAGTTGGGCAGGCGGTGTCCAGTTCGATACCGCTGCCGCGTTCGTTCGGCTCCAGTAGCAGATGCACTTCGGCATAATGGCGCAACGGTTCAAAATGTCCAATACCGATAACCGGCGCTTCAATCGTTTCTTTATAGACAATGCCGCCTTGGTCGAAGGTGACGGCCAGCCCGAAGCGTTCGTCCAGCAAACGGGTGAGCACTTCGAGTTGCACTTGTCCCATGAGCTGTACATGCAGTTCGCCCAGCGCTTCACGCCACACCACCCGAAGCAGCGGGTCTTGCTCCTCAACGCGGCGCAGTGCTTGCAATAGGGTGTGTGGGTCGCAGCCCGCAGGCGGAAGTACGCGGTAGGTTAGCACCGGTTCGAGAACAGACGGGCTGCCGCCGGGGTCATCCCCCAAGGGCTGTCCTGCGTAAGTGTGGGTTAGACCGGTTACCGCGCACACCATACCAGCATCTGCACGGTCGGTGGTCTGGAAGCGTGCGCCCGAATAAATGCGGATTTGATTGACTTTTTCCTGCCAGTCGGTGCCGTCGGTCTGTCCGGTCACAAGTGTGCGCACGGGCAGACTACCACCAGTAATTTTGAGGTGAGTCAGGCGCACGCCTTGTTCGTCGTGAGTGATTTTGAACACGCGCGCGCCGAAAGTATCCGGATAGGAAGGCGGTGCGGCAAACCGTTCCAGACCATCCAGAAATTCGCGCACACCGGTCAAAGACAGCGCCGCGCCAAAGTAGCACGGAAAGACTTTACGGGCGCGGATAAGCGCACAGATGTCGGCATCTGTGGGCGGCTGTCCATTTAAATAGCGGTCAAGTAAGGTTTCGTCGGTCAGGGCAACCGCTTCGTGCAGCGCATCGGGCGGTGCACCGAAGTCAATGCAGCCGTCTGAAAGCTGGCGGTGCAGTTCGTCTAGCAACGCTTCCCGTGATGCACCCGGCAAATCCATCTTGTTGACAAATACAAACACGGGGATGTGGTAGCGTTCCAATAGCTGCCACACGGTCAGTGTGTGTCCTTGCACGCCGTCCGTGCCGCTGATGACCAGAATAGCACAGTCAAGCACTTGTAATGTGCGCTCCATCTCGGCGGAAAAGTCTACATGACCGGGCGTGTCCAGCAAGGTCACTTCGACCGAATCGCCCAGACCAAACACAGCCTGTTTGGAAAAGATGGTGATGCCGCGCGCGCGTTCAATGGTGTCGGTATCCAAAAAGGCGTTTTTGTGGTCAACGCGACCCAGCTTGCGCACCGCGCCGGTTTCATACAGGATTGCTTCAGATAGCGTGGTTTTACCCGCATCAACATGGGCCAACAGACCCGCACAAATATATTTTTTTTGTTTCATTTTTTCTGTCTGTTCTCCCATTCAAAAAACCTCATCTCGTAACAATATCGCGCACATATTATACCACAAGTGGGGAATATCGTCGAGATGTTGCGATACAATGCGGCAGGTGTGTTGGCAAATTGTTACAAATAATGTGGAAGAAATATAAATAATTCACAGCAAATTGTAAAGAGTGTCCAAAATATTTGGTTATATATTTTTTAAAATTTCAATAAAAATATTGATAAAATAATAAATTGGGTTTATCCGGAGAACGGGAAATTACAGTAAAACAAAGCAAAGTTGACCGCGCGAGCGGGACTTTTTACGGTATACTGCGAAAAAATTATCTTACTATGGACAAAAAGAAGGCGAATTATCCCCAATAAACAAAAGATACGCTCTTTGTTTGAAAATGAAAAAGTAATTAGAATCGGGTACATATGGACATTTTTCACAGATATATTACTTGCACTTGTGTATGGTTATGAGTATAATAACCATAGATAGAGACTGCCATAACCATAAAATGGTAAGCACAGAACGGGGCGATATGCGCAAGCATCGGCGTGTTCTTGACAATAGTTGACCAAAGCTGGAAACCAATCGTAAGAGGGATGAAGATTGGAGGAAAGCTGTGAAAATGGAAGGAGTGGGGGGACTGCATGGCAGGATGGAAAGGATTATTTTCAAGAAAGCAAAATGATGTGCCCGAAAACCAATCGGACAGCAACAAAAATGCAACAGCATTTGAGGTTGTAATGGCGCCTACCTGTAAGATTTCTTCACTTTATGAGTTGAGTCATACAAGACAAAGCCAAAAATCATTTCGGATTCCAGTGATAGCCAGTTCACAGAAGGAAATCGTTTTGTCAAACGAGCAGATAAAGATTGAGCAGGCTAAGCTCAAAAATAGTCTGGAAATGGCGGCAAAAAAGCGTTGGATGAAGGCTTTTTCACATGGTATGGACAGACCAGTAGACAGTTTGGACGAAGATGTTTTCGTGCATATTGCGGATAATAAAATGATGGCGTGGGTGCTGTTGTTTCCGGCGCTTGGCACTGGCAAGCAACTAACTGGTTCCTATATCCTTCGTGAGCTGATTAACCAAGGCGTGACCTTTGGCATTGATTATAATTTTCTGTATTCGCTGCATACACAGGAAAAGTTCGATTTTTGTCTATTTCCTGTGGCCTACGGCAAATTGCCTGTTTCCGGTCAAAACGGCCGTATCGTTGAACTTTATCCGCGCGATGTTGATTTAAAAAATGAACACTGCGAACTCAGTCATGTGGATTATGCGTGGCTCAACCTCAGGCGCAAGGTACAGAAAGGCGGCGTTATCTGTGAAATCATTCCGCCTATGCCGGGTATCTCAGGGATTACGGTAACACGCGAACTGATTTTGCCCGAACTACTGGAGGGGCAAGCGGTGGAAGTACCGCAGGGCCGAAACACCTGCCTCTCGGAAGATGGCCGGTATCTGGTCGCGGAAAAAGAGGGCAATGTTGGTTATTCGGGTAAGAATTTTCAGGTCAAGCCGATTTTGGAAATTTTTAATGGCATTGGGCCAAAAGATGAACACAACATCAATTTTTTGGGTGATGTACATATTCATGGGGATGTATGCCCGAATGTCGTCATTCGTGCCACCGGCGATGTACAGATTGACGGCGTGATAGAAGCGTGTACGATTGAAGCCGGTGAAAATGTTGTGGTGTCCGACGGCATCCAAGGTCAGCACGGTGCAACCGTTCGGGCGCACAAAAGTGTATATGCGCGCTATCTGGAAAACTGTGATGTGTATGCCCAAGGCGTGGTGCAGGCCGACTGCATCATTGACTGCAACATTTACAGCAACGGTACGGTGACAGCGCGAACCGGAAAGGGCATTATTCTGCGCGGAACCATTCGCAGTTCTCAGGGCGTGTTTGCCAAGGTGATTGGCTCGCGGGCTGACCAAGAAACGCATATTGTGCTGGGCGGTCTGCCCTGTGATGAGGAAGAACAGGATAAGATTGCCGAAGAACTGCAAAAAGCGACCGATGAAATCAACCGTATATCGGCAATGCCCAAAACGCGCGAAAATGACAGTATATTGTCTAAGATGCGGCTGAACCAGTGCGTGGCGAAGATGAAATTGGAACGCTTTCAGAAGGATTTGGAAGCGTATAACGCCAGTATCCGTGGAAACGACCCACGCAAGTTGATATCTAATCACATATATCCGGGTACCGAAGTTACGATACTGGATAAGGTGTTTACTGTTCAGTATTTGCAGGCAAACTGCACCATTGGTATCAGAGATGACGGAAGACTTGGATATATTTCGAGTGAGGAGGCTATTTCGTGAATTCGCTCACACATGAACAAATGCAGAGTATCTTAAATAATGTAATGATAGGTACCACGTCCCAAATGGCAAACATTGACCTGAAAAATCAGGAGTTTTCGCTTTCGGATGACCTGTGCACGGTCAATATGATGTTTGCCGGCAACTGTGAAGTGACCATTTCTTTATATGCCGATAAATCGTTCTTGGTGCGGTTGACACAGGAAGTGCTTCAAGAACAAGAGGTCACCGCAGAGGATGTGGAGGACACGGCAAAGGAATATCTGAATGTAATCTGCGGCCATCTGACACGGGAGCTGTTTCCGCTGGTCAACAAGCCGACCAAGCTCAGTTTTCCCAGTTTCCAGAATGGACGGCACACGTTGGATAAAGAAACGCAATACTCCTGCGAACTTTATTATATTAACAAGGATAAAGACGGTGTTTTGCTCGTTTTGGAGCTTTCTATGCATCCAAATGAGTGAATGTATGATAATTGCATCATCGCCGGGACAAACCAAAAATGAAAAAGGAGCAAAAATCATATGTCTAAGAGAATTATGGTTGTAGATGATTCCAGAATCGTACAGTTACAGATGCAGAAGGTACTAGCGGATTCGCAATATGAAGTAGCAGTATGCTGTAAAAACGGACAGGAAGCCATCGAGAAGTACGAAACGGAAAAACCCGATTTGATTACAATGGATATTTTAATGCCCGGAATCGATGGCTTGGAAGCTGCGCGCCAGATTATAGAGAAGCATCCGGACGCCAAAATATTGATGGTTTCTTCGCTGGCATATGATGATACCATGCAGGAAGCCAATAAGATTGGCGCCAAGGGATTTATCTATAAGCCATTTGACAGAGAACAGGTTCTGAAATGTCTGGATGATATTTTTGCAGAGAATGAATAAAGAAAATCCAACTGGATGATATCGCCGCCAGTCCATGACAGGTATGGATTGGCGGCTTTTGTCTGCACAGGAAAGGAAGAAGAAAAAGCATGGATAAAATCAAAACGGTCGCGTTGATAGGATTGGGTGCAATCGGTTGTTCGGTGGCGCGTGAGCTGTGTCAGGCGGTGGGCGAGGAACACTTTCGTGTCATCGCGGGCGGGGCGCGTCGAGCGCGATTGGAGCGCGACGGCGTGATTATCAACGGCCAGCCCTGCAAGTTTCCAATCATTGACCCCGAACAGACGGTGGAACCGGCTGATTTGGTGGTGGTGACGGTTAAGTATGGCGGACTGGAACAGGCTATACGAGATATCGCGGGACAGGTGGGGCCGAATACCACCATTATTTCTTTTTTAAACGGCATTTCATCTGAACAGATGTTGGCCGAAGCGTATGGCTGGGAGCGCGTGCTGTATGGCATGGTGCGCCGTGCGGTGGTCATGGAGGGCAACCGCTGTACTTATGACCAATCGCGGGGCACTTACTATTTCGGAGAAGCCAAAAATCCGACGCGCACACCGCGCGTGCAGCGGGTGTGCGAACTGTTTGAGCGGGCGGGGCTGAACTATCAGGTGCCGCCCGATATGGTGCGCGAACAGTGGGTAAAATTTATGGGCAACGTCAGCGAAAACCAGTCGGCGGCAATTTTGGGGATTCCGTATGCGGCATGGTATGAGGATGGAAACGATGCCAACTGGATTCGGGAGACTGCCTGCCGGGAGGTCATCGCGGTCGCCAATCGGTTGGGCATTGACCTTGGAGAACAAGACCTGATACGTCAGCGCACCTTGGCAAAATGCGTGCCATCTTGGGGCAAGCCTTCGACCTTACAGGACATAGAAGCAGGTCGCCCGACCGAGGTAGAGTTGTTTTCAGGGACGCTGTGCCGATTGGGGCGTGAAGTGGGTGTTCCCACGCCGGTCAGTGATTTGTTTTATCATATGATTCGCGTGTTGGAGCAGAAAAACGCCGGTGCATTCGACACAGAACCGGATACGGGTGCATAAGCCGAACAAAAAACGCCCGCATGGTGAAAAACCATGCGGGCGTTTTGGTGTCAGTCATTAGTAACAGATAATCATGCCCTGTTCTTCGGCATAGTAGCTGGTTAGTCCGTGGGTGGGAAGAATGGTCACACGCACGCCGGGTGCCTGTGCTTCCAGCAGATTTTGCAGGGTGAGTGCCAGCTTTAAATTAAAACAGTGCGTGATAACCACATGTCGGGTGGATAGGTCACAGTCGGCTTTCATATCTTTAACCAGTGTCAGCAAGGTGTTGCGTTCCCCGCGGCACTTGTGGGCAATGGCAATGCGGCCGTGGTCGGAAGTGCCAATTAAGCGCATCCCCAATTTTTTGGCGAGTACACCGACGATTTTTGGCATTCGACCGGCCTTGGCCAGATTGTCGAACGAGCACAGGGTGTAATAGATGTGCAGCGTTTGGTTATAGTCCTCGGCTTGATGGATGATTTCTTCAAAGGAAAGCCCTTGTGCAATCAGTTCATTGATTTTTTGCGCCAGTAAAATCATTTGCCCCGAAGTGGCACACGAGTTGATGACGGCAATTTTTTTATCCGGGTATTCATCCATCACTAGGTCACGGGCGGTCATGGCCGAGTTGTATGAGCCGCTCAAACCGGCAGAGATGGTCACAGCGAACGTCCAGTCAGCCGATTCAAAGACCTTTGCCCATGCAGCCGGAGAAGGGCAAGAAGAGCCGGTCGCACCGGAGGAAGCGCGCATGGTATCCATCATGACACGCACATCCATGCCCGGTTCATCTACAAAACTCATGCCATCCACTTGCAGCGTAAGCGGTACGATGGCAAGTGATACATTGGGGGCGCAGTCCATGCCCTCATGCAGGTCGCTGGAGCTGTCAACAGCAATCATAATTTTCATAAAAACACATCCTAAAAACGCAGCCCGCAGCGCAAAACGCACGCGGGAGGGAATTCTCTTTTTGATGTAGTATTCAAAACTATATAGGGATGGGACTAGTATAGCAAGTCAGCCGTCAAATGTCAATGGCACAGATATGTAAAAACTGCTTGCCAAATGGTGTAAAATCAAGGATAATAGAGAAACAGTCGGTTTGACCGAACAAAGAAAGACCAGATAAAAAAGATAAGGGGATGAAAGAAAATGAAATCGACGGCAACACGTCTGCGTGCAAGTGCCCTTTTACTGCTAACGGCAGTCATTTGGGGTGTGGCTTTTGTCGCGCAGTCGGTGGGAATGGATTATGTTGGGCCGTTTACCTTCAGCAGCGTGCGCAATCTGATTGGTGGTGTGGTACTGCTGCCGTGTATTGCGCTGCTCGACCGTTTAAATGGTGGGGCACAGCGCGTGCCCTCCAGCGGTAAGCGCACGATGTGGCCGGTATTGGGCGGTGTGTGTTGCGGCGCTGCGTTGGCGGTGTCCGAGGTGCTCCAACAGTTCGGCATTGCGCGTACCAGCGTGGGCAAGGCGGGATTTTTGACCGCGATGTATATTTTAATCGTGCCGCTGCTGGGGTTGTTTGTCGGCAAGCGGGTCGGGGCTAAGATTTGGGCAGCCGTTGCGCTGGCTGTTTTCGGCATGTATCTGTTGTGTATGACCGAATCCTTTCAGATTGCGCTGGGCGATTGGCTGGTATTGCTTGCCGCCGTGGGCTTTTCGCTGCATATTCTGATTATTGACCATTTTTCACCCGGTGTAGACGGAGTGCGCATGTCCTGTATCCAGTTTTTTACCGCCGGATTGCTGTGTCTCGTACCGACCTTGATTTGGGAACAACCCACTTGGGGCGCATTGTTGTCGGCATGGGCGCCCATTTTGTACGCTGGTGTGTTGAGCAGCGCAGTAGCTTATACCTTGCAGGTCATTGGGCAGCGCGATACCGAGCCGACGGTAGCTTCTCTGATTTTGTCGTTGGAATCGGTTGTGGCGGCGCTTGCAGGCTGGGCGATTTTGGGAGAACGACTGTCCACACGCGAATTGCTGGGGTGTGTGCTGGCGTTTGCCGCAATCGTGCTGGCACAGCTGCCGGAAAAACGGGTTTGTGCACCAAACAGGCAATGAAATTGGTATTGGCATATAAAAAGCGCAGCATAGGGAAACAGAATGAAAATGTAACCGAAAGATAGGAATCCTTGTCACAATGCTCAAAAACAGAAGAAATAGGTCGTGAAAAATGTCCATTGCGAGAATGAGCACCAAAGGGGTATAATAAAACCAAACCACAAGAATTTTACTGGAAACAGTAGATGGTCCCATATCCCAAATTGTTCTTTTTACTTCTCATACCTTGATTGCGCTGGCACCCCGAATGAGTCTCCCTCCCGTTCGGGGCGCTGGCTCTTTCTTTTTTTGCCGCCCATTAACGCGACAGGCTATCGCCCTGCTTGCCGAGAATGGCGTGGCAGTCCTCTACACATTTTTGTAATTTTTTGTAGGTGGATGTTGTAACCAAGTCGGTTTTTCCGGCTTCATAGTCGCGTATGGCGCGGTGTGCGTCAAGCAAAATATAGCGTTCACCGTTGACCTGCTGTTCACGGTCAAGCATATACATAGGGACATATTGCACATTCGTCACCTGACTGATACCGGTGTTGGGATTTTTGGTCAGCTCCAGTTGCAGCACGACTGTTGTGTCGGTGTATTCGTCGTTTTGTGCTGAAATGAAGTTGCCCAGCGACCAGCACACAAAACCGGTGCGGGTCGTGCCATCTTCATTTTGTAGCTCGCGTGTTTCCATCGGTTGCAATACATGGGGGTGCCCGCCTAAAATGATATCTGCGCCAAGCGAGAACAGGTAGTCGGCGATTTCTTCCTGATGGTCGTTTTGGGTGGTCTGATATTCGGTGCCCCAATGCACCATGACCGCGATGAGGTCGGGGGAAAGCGCCTTTGCCGCTTTGAAATCGCGCCAAAGTAGGCTGGTGGAAAGCGTTTGCGCGTCGTCCAGATAGTCCGTGTGCAAGATATTGACCGTTCCGGAGTGCGATTTGCTGACCGGAATCCCGTTGGTGCCGTAGGTGTAGGACAGGAACGCCATGCGGATACCGCCCACATCGGCCAGATAAACGCCGCGGTCATTGTCATTGCGTTCCTCTGCCGAACGGTAGGTGCCGACATGTGCCAGCCCTACGCCGTCAAGCACGTCCAGCGTGCGCGCCAGCCCGTCATAGCCGCGGTCAAGACAATGGTTGTTTGCCGTGCTCACAAGGTCGAAACCGGCATCGGCCAGCGCTGCGCCCAGTGCGTCGGGCGAGTTGAACGCCGGAAAGCCCGAATAGTCCGGCCCACCAGCAAAGGTGGTTTCCAGATTGACCACGGCATAGTCGGCGGCCGACACCCAAGGCTTGGCAAAGCGAATCATGGGCTTATAGTCATAGCCCTGTGCCGCCTCGTCATAGGCATCGCGTGTCTGCGGCATGTGGCTCATTGTGTCGCCGCACACAGCGAGCGTAGCGACAATGTTGGGTTGTTCGGTCGCAGCCGGGTCGGCTGGCTCAGAAGGGGAATCAGGTTCGGCACCACAGCCCGCCAACAGTGTGCAAATCACCAAAAGCGCAAGCAATCGTTTGCCCATAACAGCCTCCTTTGTTGACAAAAATTGACATTTTTTCCATTATATCACAGTCAATGACGGGAGAAATGAAAAAATTATAAAAAATTTGTGACACTGCTTGCAGTTTGCCCACAAAACGCATACAATAAAGGTGGAACAAGAGAGGAGGCGTTTCCAATGGACTTATCCTTTGAGGCTGCGACCTCAGATATTCTTGCCCATCCGCTGTTTGAGCAGACCCGTGAGTTTACACACCACGGCATTGATAATTCGGTGTATGACCATTCGGTTGCAGTTGCGCGTCTGGCGTATCGCATGGCGCTTGCGCTCAACCTGACCGAAGCCGAAGTGATTTCGGTCACACGCGCAGCGTTGCTGCATGACTTCTTTGGCTATGACTGGCATGACGAATGGTTTAAGCGCTTCTTGCGTCATTACCGCGGTGTGCGTCGGTTGACCCATATGCACGCCTTTGTGCATGGCGCACTGGCGGCCAAGCGTGCTTCGCGCTATTTTGCGCTGACCGACCGACAGCGTGATGCGATTGCGGCGCATATGTTCCCGCTTGCACCTATGGTGCCGCGCTCCAAGGAAGGCTGGATTGTCACCGCAGCGGATAAAATCGTTGCAGCGGCTGAGATGAGCCGATGCGTTTCGCGAGCTGCCCGACGTACCGTGCGCCGCGTAGTATTGGACTAAAACAAGACAGAGTGCAAAAAAAGCCACTGGAACGACCGTTCCGGTGGCTTTTTCCTATGCTGTTATAGTTTTCGGAAGAGCGGCTGGAATAATCCGCCGAATGCGCCGCCGTTCTGCTGTGAAATCAGAAGCAGAATCAAGCACAGCAAAATCGCTGCTGTGATTGCGGACAGCTTGGAATAGGATGGTTCGCGGCTGACCGAAACAAAACACCGGACAATTACGCCAAGTGAGCCGGCAAGTACGAAAATGAGCAGGCAATAGACAAGAAACATATCGTACCTCCTTGTGTTTGGTGTTTAAGCGTCACAGTCCATCGTCATTTGACGGTAAGGCAGGTCTTGGAAGCCGAGTGCGCGGTAAAGCGCAGCCGCACGGGGGTTTTCGTCGGTCACTTCCAGACGGAAGCGCGCGGCATGGGGATACTTTTGGTGTACAGCGGCAATCAGCTTGCGCCCAATGCCCATAGAGCGGCAATCCGCGTTCACCATCAGTTCTTCCAGCCAGACGCACAGTCCGCCCGCCTCATTCGACCAAGTTAGCCCAAGCAGACAATAGCCGACCGGTTTGCCGTCGTCGGTCTGTGCAATCAGACAGTCGGCATAGGGCGTGCCCTGTACAAGCTGGTCAAAGGTGCGTTCGGCGTGGTGCGGGGGGATGGCGTGGCAGACCGCAGGGGACTGATAGAACGTGCGCACGGCGTCGCAGAAAAAGGCGCGGTCATCAGCACGAATGGAACGGATGAGCAACAAAGATACCTCCTAGAACGATGAACTGTAATGTGAGCGAATCAGAGCTGGGCAAGTGCTTGGTCGAGGTCGGCAATGATATCGTCAACGTGCTCCAGACCAACCGACAGACGTACCAGACCAGGCTCAATGCCAGCGGCAACCAACTGTTCGTCGGTAAGCTGGCGATGGGTTTCCGAAGCCGGATGCAGGACACAGGTGCGGATATCGGCTACATGCACTTCGTTGGAAGCCAGCTTGAGCGAGTCCATAAACTTCATGGCAGTTTCACGACCGCCTTTGATGTCGATGGACATAACGCCCGATGTGCCGAGCGGCAAATACTTGCAAGCGCGTGCGTGATGGGGGTCGGATTCCAGACCGGGGTAGCGCACATGCGCAATCTTGTCCGAGGCTTGCAGATGCTTGGCAATGGTCAGCGCGTTTTGGCAGTAGCGCTGCATACGCACGGGCAGCGTTTCCAAGCCAAGATTGAGCAGGAATGCCGAATGTGCAGCCGGATAGCAGCCGAAATCGCGCATGAGCTGCATACGCGCCTTGATGATGTAAGCGAGGTTGCCGAAGTCGCGGGTATATACCACGCCATGATAGCTTTCATCCGGCTCGGTGAAGTCGGGGAACTTGCCCGAAGCAGCCCAGTCGAACTTGCCGCTGTCTACAATGACACCGCCGCCCTGCACCGCATGACCGTCCATGTACTTGGTGGTCGAGTGGATGACGATATCTGCGCCGAACTCGATGGGGCGGCACAGGTAGGGGGTGGCAAAGGTGTTGTCGATGATGAGCGGCACGCCGTTTTTGTGTGCGATGTTTGCCCATTTTTCGATATCGAATACGGTCAAAGCCGGGTTTGCCAGCGTTTCACCAAAGACTGCTTTGGTGTTGGGCTTGAACAGCTTTTGGATTTCTGCTTCATCGGCTTCAGCATCTGCCCAGATGCACTCAATGCCCAGCTTTTTGAGCGTCACGCCAAACAGGTTAATGGTGCCGCCGTAGATGGTGGAGGCGGCAATAAAGCTGTCACCAGCCGAGCACAGGTTCAAGATGGACAAGAGCGAAGCGGCCTGACCGGACGAGGTCAGCATAGCACCGGCACCGCCCTCCATAGCGGCAATTTTCTTTTCCACTGCGTCACAGGTGGGGTTTGCAAAACGGGAGTACATGTACTCGGTGGGCATGTCAAATAGACCAGCGATATGTGCGGTGGAATCAAAACGGTAGGTGGTAGACTGCACGATAGGCAGGGCACTGGGGCCACCATTCTCGGGCTTGTATCCTTCGTGCAGGCATTGGGTTTCGATTTTCATGCGAGAATCCCTCCAAACGTAGAATCGTGAATCTGAATTTATTGTATCATGCGTGCTAGGCGCGGTCAAGGAGATAGACAGGCAGGAAGCGGCCTGTTATAATAAAGAAAAACATGTTTACAAGGACAAAAGGAGAGATTGTCTATGACCGATGAAAAAATTGAACGTATCAATGCGTTGGCGCGCAAGGCGCGTGCCGAGGGCCTGACCGAGGCCGAAAAAGAAGAACAGCGCAAACTGCGGGAAGAATATATTGCAGGCTTTCGCCGTAGTCTGAAAGCACAGCTTGACAATACCGTTGTGCTCAATCCGGACGGCACTTCTTACCGATTGCGCCAAAAGAGGGAAGGACATTGACGATGCCGGTATTGCCGCCACCAGTGTGGCAAACCATTGAACGGCTGGAACAGGCTGGGTTTACCGCGTGGGTGGTGGGCGGCTGTGTGCGCGACAGCCTGCGCGGGCAAACGCCGCACGATTGGGACTTGACGACCGATGCCCGACCCGAACAAATGCGCACGGTTTTTCCACAGGCAAAGCCGACCGGTTTGCAACACGGTACGGTCACAGTACCCGTGCAGGGCATGGCGCTGGAAATCACCACGTTTCGCACCGAAGCGGCATACACCGACGGGCGGCACCCTGACCGCGTACAGTTTGTGCGGCGGGTGGAAGATGACCTCGCGCGGCGGGATTTTACGGTCAATGCGATGGCATATCACCCGATACGCGGACTGTGTGACCCGTTCGGCGGACAGAACGACTTAAAGCATGGCTTGTTGCGGGCGGTAGGCGACCCTGATGCCCGCTTTACCGAAGATGCGTTGCGCATTTTGCGCGGGGTGCGATTTGCGGCAAAGACCGGGTTTGTGATAGAGCAAAAAACCGGTTATGCCATGCGGCGGCAGCTTGCCAGATTGGACGGCATTGCACCCGAACGGGTGCTGACCGAGCTAAACGGCTTGTTGACCGGGCGCTATGTCGGGCGGGCGCTGCGCAGCGAACGGCAGATTGTGGCAGCCGTATTGCCCGAATTGACCCCCATGTTTGGACTATGCCAGCATAACCCGCATCATTTGTACGATGTATGGGAACACACCGTGCGCGCCGTCGAAGCCGTTCCCGATGATTTGATACTGCGCTGGGTCATGTTGCTGCACGACAGCGGCAAGCCGCACGCTTACACCATCGACGCGCAAGGTGTCGGGCATTTCAAGGGGCATCCGCGCATCAGCCGCACGCTGGCTGAACAGGCGTTGACCCGCCTGCGCGCAAGCAACGCGCTGCGCGAAATGGTCTGTAAGCTGGTCGAGCTGCACGACTATCCGCTGGGACAGGAACAGAAAATCGTACACCGTCGGCTGTCTCGGCTGGGGGAGCGCTGTGTGCGACAACTGCTGGCAATCAAAAAAGCCGACTGCACCGGACAGAATACCTTTTCCATTCATCTGGCAGAGTTGCAGCAAACCGAACGGCTGGTCAATGCGCTGTGTGCGCAAAATGCTTGCCTGAGCGTGCGTGACTTGGCGATTGACGGCAACGACCTGTGCGCGATGGGATTTTCCGGCCCGGCAGTGGGGCAGACGCTGCGCGGGCTGCTGGCAGCCGTGCTGGATGGTGCCGTAGACAATCAACCAGATGCCTTGCGCGCATGGGCTGCGCGCCAGAAGGAGGACAACCGACATGAGTGACAAAAAAGAACTGTTTTTGGAGCACTTCCGGGCGAATGTGACCCGACGCGGCGCAGATAAATTGCTGGAATGGCTGGAAACCACCGACTTTTTCACCGCTCCGGCCTCGACGCGCTTTCATGCGGCATATGCTGGCGGCCTGCTGGAGCACAGCCTCAATGTGTATGATGTGCTGATGGAAAAGCACTATGACCCGGCACAGGATAATCTGGAAAGCTGCACCATCTGTGCGCTGCTGCATGACCTGTGCAAAGCCGGATTCTATGATGTGGAGTACCGCAACCGCAAAAATGATGCAGGTACTTGGGAAAAAGTACCGGTCTATGTGGTCAATGACCGGTTCCCCTATGGGCACGGGGAAAAATCGGTTTTTCTCATCGAGCGGTTTATGAAGCTGAAGAATGAAGAGGCGGTCGCCATCCGCTGGCATATGGGTGGATTTGATGACAGTGCGCGTGCGGGTTCGTTCGCGATTGCAAACGCATACGAACGCTATCCGCTGGCGGTCAAGCTGCATTTGTCCGACCTCGAAGCAACCTATCTGCGCGAATCGCGCAGCGAATAAAGGAGGAATCCGGCATGAAAACCCAGACTTTTACGTTACACACCGACCGGCAGGGCTATTATAATATCACTGCCGCGGTCAAGAAGTGTGTCAGCGATGCGGGCGTGCAGTCGGGCTTGTGCGTGGTGTTCTGCCCGCACACAACCGCCGCCATCACCATCAACGAAAATACCGACCCCGATGTACAGCATGATTTGGTGCTGGGCATGGACAGTGCTTTCCCAGACCGGGCAGGGTTCCGGCATGATGAAGGCAATTCCAATGCGCACTTAAAGTGCATGAACGTGGGCGCAAGTGAAACGCTGCTGATTGAGGATGGACAGGTGCTGTTGGGCACTTGGCAGGGTGTGTATTTTGCCGAATTTGACGGCCCGCGCACGCGGCAGTATTTTGTCAAGGTGCTGTCGGACGACTGAGACAAAGCGGGCACGGACGCAAAAAAAGCCGGTTTGTTCCGGGCAAAACGCCTAAAAAGCCGGTTATATTGTTGGAAAGCGGGGGAATGATTGGAAGTTTCCCCGCTTTTTTGGCGGATTTTGTCGCATGTGCCGTCCATTTCCATTGCAAAGAGTGGTATCCATTCCGTATGATGGATAAAGCCGAAAGGCAGTACATCTCTTTGGAGGAAGATTACCCATGAAAAAGAAGAAAATGTTTTGGGTGTCCACAGCCCTGCTGTGCACGACCCTGATGACCCCGGCAGCACAGGCTGCATCGGTTTCGCAGACCGCTTCGGTTCCCGCTCATTTTGATACCGCATGGGAACAACTGCTCGAACAGTTCGGCATCAAAAAGCCGACAGGCGGCACGGTGCAGAAACCGGATTCGGGCAACAATGGCACAACGTCCAAGCCTGAGCAGGGCGGTCAAGGCAGCACACCCGATTCGGGCAGCGGCTCGACCGGCAGCACGGGCGGCTCGACTGGCAATACGGGCAGCGCGACGGCAGCACAGGAGGTTTTGCGCTTGGTCAATGCGGCGCGTGCCCAGAATGGTCTGTCGGCGCTGACGTTGGATGCGTCCATGAGCCGTGCGGCCAATGTGCGTGCATCCGAGCTGGCAAAGAGTTTTTCCCATACCAGACCCAACGGTACACGCGGTTTGACTGCGCTGGCAGAAGCTGGGGTATCCTATCGCGCGGCGGGTGAGAACATTGCAGCCGGTCAGCAGACTGCACAGGCGGTCATGTCGGGGTGGATGAATTCGAGCGGGCACCGCGCAAACATTCTGTCCAGCAAGTATAGCCGGCTGGGCGTGGGTCAGGCCGTCATCAATGGGCGCACCTATTGGGTACAGTTCTTTGCCGATTAAGACATAATCAAGTATACGGTGAGATAAAAAATCCCCCTGATAAGGGGGATTTTTTGTGTTTATGACAGTTCATCGGGCAGCGTCGCCACTTCGTCTTTTATGGTTTTCAGGACAAAGTGGGTCTTGGTGGCCGACACACCCGGAATACTTTTGATGGTGCGGTGAATCTGTTCCAGACTGCTGGAAGAATCGGTTACGATTTTCAGCAGGAAATCAAATTCACCGGTCAGGTAATGACATTCGGCAACATTGGGGTGCTGGCGAATCATTTCCACAAGGTCATCGTAATATTTGGGGTGTTCCAGACTGACTTCCATCAGGGCGGTCAAATCGTTGCCGACCTGTTTGGGGTCGATAAGGACGGTATATTGCCGAATGATGCCGTTTGCCTCCATGCGGCGAATACGTTCGATGACGGCGGACACCGACAGATTTACCTTTTGGCTGATATCGGACGCTTTGCAGCGGGCATTCTGTCGCAGACAGCGCAGGATATCTAAATTCATGCGGTCAATCATAGTGAAATCGTTGCTCCTAAATTAGACGTTCGGCAAAGCCGAGGGTGGGGAAATCAGAAGAAGTCGGGCGGCAGGCACAAGTCGCCGGTGGGCACACGCGCCCATGAAAATTGAGCAATGAGAGCGTGCGCCGAAACCGGACGCGGACTGTCCAGCAGTCCGGCGGCATAGGCGAGTGCACCGGTCAATTCTTGTGGGGTGAAGCGCTGGCGCAGTACACCGAGGTCAAGCGCGGCACCGCGCTTGGACAGGCGTTGTCCGTGGGCGTCGTTCAGTAAAGGAATGTGGACAAAGTGCGGCGGTTCAAATCCGAGCAGACGGTGCAGCCAGATTTGTCGGGCGGTCGAGCCGAGCAGGTCGCGCCCGCGCACGACTTCAGTGACGCCTTCCAGTGCATCATCCACGACGACCGCAAGCTGATAGGCAAACACACCATCCGAACGACGAATGATAAAATCACCACATTCGGTCGGCAGATGTTCGGTGCAGGCGCCTTGTAAACCGTCCACAAACGAGATGGTCTGGTCGGGCACGCGCAGACGGGTCGCTGCGCCACGGGTACGGGATTTTTGGGCAATCTGTTCGGGGGTCAGCGTGCGGCAAGTGCCCGGATAGACCACCCGCCCGTCGGACAGATGGGGGGCAGAGGCGGCGTGCAGGGCTGCCCGCGAGCAAAAACAGGGGTAGAGCAAGCCTTGTGCGCCGAGCTGGTCGAAGTAGTGTTGATAGATGGCAGTGCGCTCGCTCTGATAATAGGAGCCGTCCGGCCCGCCGGATGACCCGCCCGCATCCCAATCCAGTCCCAGCCATGCGAGGTCGTCTTCAATCAGGTCGGCGTAGTGGCGGGGGCAGCGGTCGGGGTCTAAGTCCTCAATGCGCAGAATATAACTTCCGTTTTGACTGCGTGCGGACAGCCAGGACAACAGGGCGCAAAGCACGTTGCCGAGGTGCATCCGGCCACTGGGAGAGGGCGCGAATCGCCCAACGATTTGTTTCATGCCAAAGCTCCTTTGCGGAAATTCTTTTTTTATTATAGCATAGGTGGGGCAATATGGTATCATGAAATTGACAAACCGTGCATACAAGAAAGAGAGGAAGATACAGCATGACAAGAGAACAGACCGCAATCGAGCTGGAACGGGCGCAGGATACCGCGTATCAGGCATTCCAGCGCAAGTTGATACCGGGCGTTGACCATATTTTGGGTGTGCGGATGCCCGTGCTTCGCACACTGGCGCGGCAGATTGTCAAAGGGGATTGGCGCGCATGGTTGGACGATAGTATCCCCGACCACTGGTATGAGGAAACCATGCTGCGTGGCATTGTGACGGCGACTGCGCCGATGGAGTGGGAAGAACGGTGTATGCGCATAGATACGTTTGTGCCATTGATAGATAACTGGGCGGTGTGTGACAGCGTGTGTGGTTCCTTTTGTCTGCAAGACCGTCAGGCGTGGTGGCAATTTTTGCAGCCGTACTTGTCCAGCGAGCGGGAATTTTTTGCGCGATTTGGCGCGGTCATGCTGCTGCATCTGTTGGAGGGACAGGACGATTTACCGCGTACATTGTATGCACTTGTGCGTGTTCCAGCACCGGGGTATGCGGCGCGCATGGGCGTTGCGTGGGCATTGTCCGAATGTGGGGTGCGTTATCCGAAGGAGACACTGTGTTTTTTGCGGGAGCAGGATAAACTGGACGCATGGACATATATAAAGGCGCTGCAAAAGATGCTGGAGTCGCGGCGGTTGCCTGATGCGTGGCGTACCGCTGTGCGAGAGCAAAAACAGATAAAAAAGAGTGAGGGCAGCAAGGGGGAATCGCCGGAAGGATACACTTTTTGACTTTCGTGAGAAAACAAGATAAAGCGTGTGTCCGCGAGGGAAAGACAATGTCCGCGCTTTTTGTGAAAAATAACCAAGTATAAAGCGAGGAAAAACAGGGAAACGGTGGATAGAAGTAAAGAAAAAGGTGGAAAAAGGATAAAATATACCAGATAAGGCAGTAATAAAGTTCGCGTGCAAATGAGAAAAATGCCGAAAGAACAGGCGACAAAAAACGCAATTTTTGTGCAAAAATTTCTCATAAATTGACGAAAATTTACAATTTACGAGATTGATTTTTTGAAAATTAGTAAATTTATACAAATCAAAAATGCAAAAGAACAGATGAAAAGTGCAACTTAATCAAGCATCCCTTCTGCTACAATAAGCTATGTAATGACAAACGGTTCACGCCAAAGCTTCCCGGAGTGAATCGCTCGTTCACTACCGTGAAAGAGAGGGGAAACCATCAAAATCCTGCGCAAAATCTATGATTGCGCAAAGTCCGCAAGAAAGGGGAAATTTTTTATGCCAGATATTGTATTAACAAGAATTGATAACCGTTTGATTCACGGTCAGGTGGCAACACAATGGTGTGGCGTTGTTGGTGCCAATCTGCTGCTGGTTGCAAACGATAAGGTCGCAACGGATGAGTTCCGTCAGGGCCTGATGAACATGGCGGCTCCGGCTTATGCACAGACCCGCTTCTTCACCATCGAAAAGACCATCAACATCATTCACAAGGCTTCTGCAAGCCAGCACATCGCCATCATCTGCGAAAATCCGCAGGATGTCCTCAAGCTGGTTGAGGGCGGTGTACCGATTAAGAAGGTCAACATTGGCAACATGCACATGGCAGAAGGGAAGCGCCAGGTGGCAACGTCCGTTGCGGTAGATGATGCCGACGTTGCAGCGTTCAAGAAAATGCAGGATATGGGTGTAGAACTGGAAATCAAGCGTGTTCCGGATACACCGGCAGAAAGTATTGATAAGCTGTTCAAATAATCCTTTATTTGAACCGGAATGACCTGGAAAGGAGTACAAATGGAACACATTACGATAATCCAGGCGATACTGGTCTTTGTGGTAGCGTTTATCATGGGTATCGACCAGTTCAGCTTCTTGGAATCTTTGTATCAGCCGATTGTTACTTGCCCGATTATCGGTGCAATCCTCGGCAACTTTGAACTTGGTATCGTTGTTGGCGGCGCATACCAGCTTATCCAAATCGGTAGTATGCCTATCGGCGGCGCACAGCCCCCCAACGCAATCTTGGGCGGCATCATGGCGACTGTATTTGCGGTTTCGCTCAACATGGAAGCGACTGCGGATGGTGTCGGTGCAGCGATGGGTCTTGCAATTCCGTTCGCCGTATTCGGTCAGTATGCGGTAACCTTGACCTTCACCATCATGTCTGGTATGATGGCAAAGGCTGACAAGTGCGCAGAAAACGCTGATACGGTTGGTATCCGCAACATCAACTTTACTGAAATGGCTATCCTGGGCACCCTGTTCGGTCTGCTTGCAGTCGCTGGTCTGTATGGCGGCTCGGCACTGGGCAACACGCTGAAGGATTTGTCCTATACATATTCTTGGGTTATGGCTGGTCTGGATGCCGCTGGCGGCGCAATGAAGTTCGTCGGCTTCGCAATCCTGATGAAGGTTATGATGTCCAAGGAGATGTGGGGCTTCCTGTTGGCAGGCTTCGTAATGGCTCTGCTGTGCAGCGCCAACAGCTCGACCGCTGGCGCAACTCTGATTCTGTGTGCATTCGTCGGCGTTGCAATCGCAATCTACGACTTCACCATGCATACCAAAATCCGTGAGAGTGCTGGCATGAGCGCAAGCAATATGGGAGGTGACTCTGATGGCATATAATATTCCGGAAAAATATCAAGACCTGACGCCGGCGCCTCAGCTTGATAATGCGACATTGAATAAAATGGTTTGGATGTCCTGCTTCCTGCAAGCATCGTTCAACTATGAAAGAATGCAGGCTTGTGGTTGGTTGTGGGCAATCCTTCCCGGCCTGAAGAAGATTCATACCAATAAGGAAGACCTCAAGGCGTCTATGGCGCACAACCTGGACTTCCTCAACACCCACCCGTTCCTCGTAACGTTTGTTATGGGCATCGTGCTGTCGCTCGAACAGAATAAGGCCGATACCCAGACCATCCGTTCGGTACGTATCTCGGCTGCCGGCCCGCTGGGCGGCATCGGTGACGCACTGTTCTGGCTGACCCTGGTTCCGATTACCGCTGGTTTGACCGCAAACATGGCAATGGAAGGCCAGATTATCGGTGCAATCCTCTTCCTGTTAATCTTTAACGTATTCCAGTTTGTGATTCGTTGGTGGCTGATGCACTGGTCTTACGGACTGGGCACCAAGGCAGTTACCATGCTGACCTCCAATGCAAAGGAATTTACCCGTGCTGCAAGCATTCTGGGTGTATTCGTTGTCGGTGGTCTGATTGCAAACTATGGTAACACCACGCTGCGTATCTTTGTCGGCAATCCGGCGATTAACTTGCAGGGACTGCTCGACGGCATCCTGCCCAAGCTGCTTCCGCTGCTGATTACACTTGGTATCTACGCTCTGATTAAGAAGGGCTGGACACCGGTTAAGTGCATCCTGCTGATTCTGGTTGTTGGTATCGTAGGCTGTGCATTCGGTATCTGGACGGGCGATTCCAAGGCAATGGACGCAGAAGGCAATACCATCCCCGGTGGCTACAATCCGCTGGTATCGTGGTATGAATATCCCGCACCGGCTGCTCCGGAAAAGACCGGTCAGCAGGCATATGATGCTCTGAATCAGGTTGTCATCGACCTCCAGGAATCTGGTGTCGATGTGGCTATGCCGGAGTAATCGTTTCAAAAAGTAAATGCTGACGGCTGTTTAGCCGCAGGTTTGATTGAAAACATGAGGGGGAAATGACAATCTGTGCATTTCCCCTCTATGTTTTAAAACGGCAGAAATTAGGTGTTTGTGTGAGTACCTTGACAGCAATGCTCATCTTTATCGCTTTTCTGGCCTGCGTGGCCTTTCAAGCGGTCAAGAATTTTCAATTGCGGAATTTAAACGTCAGTCTGCGCAAAAAAGATTATGATATGGTGGAGCGTCTGGCAGGCATGGCAACTTCCCGGCGCTTTTTGGGGGACTATACCTGCGACTTATATCAACTGCGTGCGCGCTATTTGAAAAAAGAAGCGGCACCGTTTGAGGAAATGTTGCAGCACATGGTCGCCGCACCCTATAAAAATTTGGCAGACAAAAAAAGCTTTTTGGAGCAGTATTACCACTCGTTTCTCATTCAGGGTAAGCGCACTTATGCCGAGTGGCTGCTCGACGGCATTCGCCAAAATCAGGATGCCGTATACATCAAATACAGTGAACAGGCACTTGCCGTCATGCTCGACCACCGAACCGATTTGATTGATGAAATGATTGACGAAATCAACGGCAAGCAGTATTATGGTTTTGCCCTTGGCGTGATTCTTTTCATGATTGCCAAGCAGTATGAGGCTTTGGGAAATGGTGAAAAGGCGGCTCTGTACTATCAGAATGCACAGGTGTGCTTTCATCCGCAGGCAGTGTATGTGCCGCTCCTTCAGAGTAAACTCAAACAGATGGAGGACGCGGGACTACTGAATAAAGAAGCTCATGCTTGAACAGAGCAGGGCATAAAATGAAAGATTGGAGAAAAAGAAAATGATTGGATTATTGGTTACAGGACATGCAAACTTTGCCTCTGGCATCACCAGCTCGGTTAACCTCATTGCAGGCGAGCAGGAAGCATATCGTTATGTTGATTTCCTTCCGACATACAGCTTGGAAGACCTGTCCCGCGAACTGGGCAAGGCAATGGATGAACTCAAGGACTGCGAAAGCATTCTGGTCTTTGCCGACCTCGTAGGCGGTACCCCGTTCCGCACAGCGGTTGAAGTGGGCTATCCCCGCGGCAATGTCACGGTTATCGGCGGCAGCAACCTGCCCATGCTGCTGGAAGTAGCAATGGCGCGCAAGTTTGAGGAAGATGTGGAAGAACTGACCAAGACCGCACTGGAAACCGGCAAAGAGCAGGTTCTCAAGTATGAGTTCGAGGCCGTAGAGCAGGAAATTTCCGACGACGGAATCTAAAAAGACGCTTCATACACAAATCGGTGGTGGGCAGTCATGCCCACCACATAAAAAAGGAGAAACAATGATGAAGACTGTATTTGGAATTGGCGAAGACAAGATGAAGGAAACCTCGTCGGTGTTTACACTGTCCGAGATTTATCAGCAGCCGGCAACTTGGGAAAAGACCTGCCGCCAGATTGCAGAACACAAGGATGAACTGAAAAAGTTCATTGACCAGGTTATCACCTGCGATGATTTTGATGTTGTTCTGACCGGTGCAGGCACCAGTGAGTTTGTCGGAAACGCACTGTTCCCCCATCTGACCCGCCTGCTCAATCATAAAGTAAAGTCTTACGGTACGACCGATATCGTGGCAACCCCCGAAGCATATCTGTCGCGCACCAAGCCCACTTTGCTTATCAGCTTCGGCCGTTCGGGCAACTCGCCGGAGTCGGTCGGCGCGATTGATGCAGCAGAGGCTGTTTGCGACCATGTATACCATCTGTTCGTAACCTGCAACAAGGATGGCGCACTGTCCAAGCGTGCAGCAACCACCGATAACTGCTACGCTATCAATCTGACCGACGAGACACATGACCAGAGCTTTGCCATGACCTCCAGCTTCTCGAACATGTATCTGGCAACCTATCTGTGCTTCCATCTGGACGAGCTGGACGCTGTGACCGCACAGGTCAAGGCCATCATGGAGGCTGGTCAGAACTTCCTGGACAAGCAGTATGATGCTGTACAGAAGATTGTCAACGAATACGACTTTAATCGCATTGTTTATCTGGGCAGCAACACCCTCAAGGGCACTTCTCAGGAATCCGCCCTCAAGATGCTGGAGCTGAGCGCAGGCCGCGTGGTTACCATGTATGACACTCCGCTGGGCTTCCGTCATGGCCCCAAGTCCATCATCAACGACGATACCATTACCGTGGTTTATCTGAGCGATGACGCTTATACCAGACAGTATGAAGTTGACCTGATTAAGGAAATGAGCGGACAGCGCAAGGGCAATAAGATTGTTGCAGTTATGTCCAAGGCAGATGACGCAGTATCGGCGCTGGTTGACTATACGATTGTATATGGTCTGGACGGCAACTTTGAAAACGTGCTGCTCGGTCTGGATTACATCCTGTTCGCACAGACACTGGCCGTGCTCAAGTCGCTGGCACTGGGCATCACGCCGGACAATCCGTGCCCGACTGGTGAAGTCAATCGCGTGGTAAAGGGTGTTACCCTGTATCCGTATACCCGCGCATAAGAGCAAAAGAAAAAATCTGGTCTGCCCGATAGGTTGGGCAGACCAGATTGGGTGACTGGGTGCAGCCGGTGAGCGTCCGCTCAAAGGTTGCACCAAGTTGCATATTCTCAGCAAAAGGAGCAAAGAAAGCATGAATTGGGAAGTTATCCTGTGGGCTTGCGGTACGGTTGGTGTACTGTTTGTTGTCTGTGCACTGATTGTGTGGATTTTGTCCGCGCGCAACATGAAGCACAGCCGGGAAGCAATGGCAGCATTGCAGCAGGGCATTAAAATCGGGGCAAAAGTGCTGTTTGCCGGAGGGATTTACGGAAAAATCGTCAAAATCAAGGACGACTTGATTGATGTAGAAGTCAGCAAGGGCACCGTTATTCAGATTTCGCGTTATAGTATTCAGTCTGTGTTGGAATAAATGTTTCAGATTTTTTCATCTCACAAACCTGCTTGGCGTATTCGCTGGGCGAGATGTTAAAATATTTTTTAAATAATCTTGAAAAATAATGAATGGAACTGAATCCGAGCAGATAGGCGATTTCGCTGATGGTGTGCCGATTTTCCTGAATCAGCTCTTTGCTTTTTTGCAGTTTGATGTTGATAAGGTAATTTTTTGGAGAGGTGTGCAGATGCGCCCGGAACAGCGTTTGCAGCGACGAGCGCGAGACAAAAAACTTGTGGCAGATTTCTTCCACGGTCATCGGTTCGGCCACTTTCTTATTCATGTAGGATAAGATTTGTTGGAGCAGGTCATTTTGAAAGGTTTGCTGGGTGCTGGGCGCATGATGCAGATGTAATTTGGAGTCATTGAGCTGTATTAAGTGGATGATGATTTCTTGCAGATAACACAGCATCAACGTTTGCGTGTAATAGGAATTGCACGAACCTTGCACCATCAGCTTTTCCAGCGCGCTTTGCAGCACTTCGGTGCAGCAGAAGATTTGTCCAAGAAAGTACATTTGCTCGGCGTTTCCCATATCAAACAGAACGGTCAAGTACCGGCAGGCATCTTCGCTGATGAGCTGGCGCGGGTAAGGCTGATGGGGGCCGCATATCATGAGTTCCTGCGGCGCAAGTAGATAGTTGGTGCCGCCAAGATTCACGGTCAAAGTTCCATCAATCACATAGAACAGTTCATAGTAATCATGTACCGTGCTGTGAAAATGATAATGGGTCACTTGTGTGACGTAGCAGTCAAAAATCTCCAGCACGTTGAACGGAGAGAAAAACGGCTGATACAGATAGGGAACCGAAAGTTTGGCGATTGTGGGCTGAATATTGGGCGCAATCAGGTTATAAACAATTTCGTCGGAATGGACGATAAGGTTAAAATAAGTATTGGGATTTAGTTTCACATAATGGTGAATGGGAAAGGTTTTCAGTTCTTCTAGGTGTGTGGAAGTGCCCACCAGAATGGATGCAACCCCTTGGGTCAGTTCGATATGAATCTCACGGGGAAAAAGAAACAACTGGTCAACCGATTTGGTATGTACCATTTGATGGCGAGAGACAATGCTGTTTGGCTCAGCGCTCATAGACTGGTCATAGAACGAGCCGAAAACCCGAAAATTATTGCCGGATATCTTGTGAATCATATCAAAATCTCCCTGTGTCGTCTGTGTGCATGTTTTTTCGATGCATAAACTTGGTTTATATTGTACTGTATTGGCAGATAAAATGCAAGTAAAAACATCATGTGCAAGAGCTGAACCAAAAATAAAACGGCTCAAGTGCAAAAGAAATGTAAAAGCAATTTTAGGAGGTCAACCAAAATGATTCTTCAAAGTAAAAAAGTATGGATGGCAGACCGTTTTGTTCCAGCGCAGATTGAGACAGAGGACGGTAAAATCTCCAATATTTACCCCTACGGAACCAAAAAAGCCGATGAAGATTACGGCGAAAACTGGATTTTGCCCGGCTTTATTGATGTGCACTGTCATGGCGCATTCGGCTTTGATACAAACGACGCTGAGCCGGAAGGCCTGCGCAACTGGCTGCGCAACATTGTAAAGGAAGGCGTTACCAGCCTGCTGCCCACCACCATCACCCAAAGTGAAACCGTTTTGACCAACGCGCTCAACAATGTGGCACAGGTTGTCGAAGAAGGTTACACCGGTGCCGAAGTATTGGGCGTACACTTTGAAGGCCCGTTCCTGGATATGGTATACAAGGGTGCACAGCCTGAACAGTTTATTGCAAAGCCGTCGGTCGAGCAGTTCAAGAAGTATCAGGAAGCGGCAAACGGCCTGATTAAGTATATCACAATGGCAACCGAAACCGATGAAGATTTTGAGCTGACACGCTACTGCGCAGAACATGGTGTTGTAGTGAGCATCGGTCACTCGGCTGCAACCTTTGAACAGGCAGTCATGGCTTGCGCATACGGTGCGCGCTCGATGACCCATGTTTACAACGGCATGTCGCCGTTTAATCACCGCCAAAATGGTTTGGTAGGTGCTGCTTACAACATCAAGAGCATGTATGGCGAAATCATCTGCGACGGCAACCACTCTACACCGGCTGCACTTCATCAGTTCTTTGAGCAGAAAGGCCCGCATTACGGCATGATGGTCACCGATGCACTGATGGCGAAGGGTTCGCCAGTCGGCTCCAAGTTCCTGTTTGGCGGCAATGAAATTGAGATTTACCCGGACGGTAGTGCGCACTTGACTTCTACCAAGGGTCTGGCTGGCTCGACGCTATGCGTCAACAAGGGTCTGCGCCTGCTGATTGAGGAAGCAATGGTGCCGATTGAAACCGCAATCAATTCCTGCACCAAGAATCCGGCAGAATGTCTGCGCGTTGCCGACCGCAAGGGCGCTATCAAGGTGGGTCTGGATGCCGATTTGGTTGTACTCAATCGGGATTATGAAGTTTTGCAGACCTATTGCGCAGGAAAAAGCATGTTGGATGGGGAATAATGAGCAGAAGCAGAAAAAAAACACCGCATGAAACCATTCGCTTGTCGGGACGCAACATCTATACCGACAAGCGAAAGCGAACCATTTATTATGACTGGCTGACCAAGCAGGGCTATCTGGTTCAAAAACAGCATGAAAACCGCATGTTATTCTTTAAAAATCGCTTTGTTGTGATTTTGTTTGCGGCCATTCTGTGCGCAGGCACATTTTTGACCTGGATGCAGGCAATCTTAGCTGGCGTTATCACATTGGTGCTGGTCGAGGTCTACTTCCGTCTATCTTACCTGAAAAAGATGGAAGTGGTACAGGATGTGGACTTCGAGCGCCGTGTATCGGCACTGAAATACATTATCGACACCAAAAGCCGCGGAAAGGTGATGGCACTTGCGGGTTTGTATCTGGCGTTTTCGGTGCTGATTGTGCTCAACGCCTATCTGGAACAGTATTCACTCGGCATCAATGTCTTGAGCGTCGCGCTCGGAATTTTGGGGCTGTACTGCTGCATCCTGCATTTGGTTGCGCTATCCAAAATGAAGTGAAAAATAGAAAAAACCATCGTAACACACGATGGTTTTTTCTTAAAAGCTGCGTTTACGCCTGACCAGCCGAGCCACAAAGGGCAATCTTTTCCTTGACCAGTGCAACAACGTTGGCACGTCCAACCTTGCTGTACTTCTTGGGGTCGAATACCTTGGGGTCATCGGCAAGATATTGCTTGACACCGTCGCTGAACGCGATACGCAGTTCGGTTGCAAAGTTGACCTTGCAGATACCGCGGCGAATGGATTCGCGTACCGCTTCGTCGGGCACACCAGATGCACCGTGCAGTACCAGCGGAATGGAAACCAGCTTGCGGATGGCGCTCAGGCGCTCAAAGTCCAGCTTGGGCGTGCCCGAATACAGACCGTGTGCGGTGCCAATGGCGACGGCCAGCGAGTTGACGCCGGTGCGCTCGACAAACTCTTTTGCCTGCTGCGGGTCGGTGAACGGGTTGGCGTCGCCGCCGTCGAGGTCGTCTTCCTTGCCGCCAACCTTGCCCAGCTCGGCTTCTACGCTGATGCCGGAGGGTGCACACGCATCGGTTACGCGGCGGGTCAGCGCAATGTTATCTTCAAACGGGTCGTGGGAACCGTCAATCATAATCGAAGTGTAGCCGGTGCGCAGCGCCTGCATTGCAAGTGCGAAGCTGTCGCCGTGGTCTAAGTGCATCGCAACCGGAACGGTTGCGCGTGCGGCTGCAACCTGTGCCATCGCAAGGTAATAATCCAGACCGGCATATTTGACCGTAGACGGGGTGGTTTGCAGGATGACCGGTGAACGGCTTTCTTCGGCAGCTTGTACGACCGCCATGACCATTTCCATGTTCTCAACGTTGAAAGCGCCGACTGCATAGTGTCCAGCCTGTGCGCGTTCCAGCATTTCTTGTGTTGTAACCAGTGGCATAATGTAGAACCTCTTTTCTGTAAATTTGAAAAGACACAAGGTGATTTTCAACATCAATAGTATAACATAAATTATTTGGGCTGTCTGCGCTTTTGCAGCAGTCTGAATGCAAAAAATCCGAACACACGAGACTGCGGTTTTGTGTGGGGATAAAAATAGGAAGGAGAGGTTATGATGAATCATAATCCGCTGAAAAAAATCGTAGAACTGCAAAAGCAGGGTAAGAACGTCGGCATTTATTCGGTGTGCAGCGCCAATGGCTATGTCATTGAAGCTGCATTGCTGCGCGGTAAGAGCGACGGCTCCTGCGTTCTGATTGAGAGTACAGCTAACCAGTGCGACCAGAATGGCGGTTATACCGGCATGAAGCCGCTGGATTTCAAGAATTTTGTACTGGACATCGCGAAGAAGGTTGGATTTGACCCCAAGCGCCTGTTCTTGGGCGGCGACCACCTGGGCCCCTTGACTTTCGCCAGCATGAACGAAGAACAGGCAATGGAGAATGCGGAAGAGCTCATCCGTCACTATGTTGGCGCGGGCTTTACCAAAATTCACATTGACACCAGCATGAAAGTGGCAGATGACGACCCGAATGTACGCCTGAGCGACGAAATCATCGCAAAGCGCGGTGCGCGTCTGGCGCGTGTGGCTGAGGAAACCTATCACAAACTGCTCGAAAGCGACCCGGATGCGATTGCACCGGTTTATATCGTGGGCAGTGAAGTGCCGATTCCGGGCGGCGCAGTCGGCGCGGTTGACCAAGGCGTGCAGGTGACCAAGGTAGAGGATTTTAAAAACACGGTTGCAACCTTTGAAAAGGCTTTCAAAGAACAGGGCTTGGACGAGGCTTGGAACAATGTTATCGGTGTTGTCGTACAGCCGGGCGTAGAAGAAAAGGACAGCGGCTGCACCGAGTATGACCGTGAAAAGGCAAAAGAACTGATGGCTTCCATCCGCGAATTCCCCAATCTGGTATTCGAGGGTCACTCGACCGACTATCAGACCAAAATCAAGCTGCGTGAACTGGTAGAAGATGGCGTGGGCATCCTCAAGGTTGGCCCGGCATTGACCTTTGCAATGCGTGAGGGAATGTTTGCATTGGAGCACATCGAAACCGAACTGCTCTACGGCACAGACCGCACCCCCAGCGGCTTCCAGCAGGCATTAGAGGAAGAAATGCTCAAGGAGGGCAAGCACTGGCGCAAGCACTATCAGGGAACCGAACTCGAACTGCGCCTGAAGCGCAAATATTCGTTCTCCGACCGCTGCCGCTATTACATGCCGACTCCGGCAGTCGAAGCAGCCAAGGAGCGCTTGATTTCCAATCTGCGTGAAGTGGGAATCCCGCTCAACCTGCTCAGCCAGTTCATGCCCATTCAGTACACCAAGGTACGCGAGGGACTGTTGGAGAATGACCCAGTTGCACTGGTAGAAGACCGCATCATCAACACGATTGATGAATATCTGTACGCAACCCATCAGAAAGAACTGCTTTGATTTAAAAATCGCATATAAACACATATAAACAAAATAAAAAGGCTGGAAAACATGGTTTTCCAGCCTTTTTCTGTCGATTTATTGCAACTTAATATGCAATTCCCTGCCACAGCATTGCATCGCAGACCTTCTCGAAACCGGCAATATTTGCACCGGCAACCAGATTGCCTTCCATGCCGTAACGAGCGGCAGCATCCTTACAGGACTTGTAGATATTCACCATAATGTCATGCAGCTTGGCATCGACTTCGTCGAATGTCCAAGACAGACGCTGGCTGTTCTGGCTCATTTCCAAACCGGAAGTTGCAACGCCGCCTGCATTTGCAGCCTTTGCCGGGCCGAACTTTACACCAGCAGCTTGGAATGCCTCAACTGCTTCGGGGGTAGAAGGCATGTTTGCACCTTCGGCAACGGCCTTGACACCGTTTGCAATCAGGGTCTTTGCCTCGTCGCCGTTCAGCTCGTTCTGGGTTGCGCAGGGCAGTGCGATATCGCAGGCAACCGACCAGATGCCGCGGCAGCCCTCGACATACTTAGCCGACGGCACATAATCCAGATAGGTCTTAATGCGTGCGCGCTTTACTTCCTTGATTTCCTGCATGACCTTGTAGTCAATGCCGTTTTCGTCCACGATATAGCCGTTGGAGTCGCTCATAGCAATGACCTTGCCGCCGAGCTGGGTTGCCTTCTGGCAAGCATAGATGGCAACGTTACCCGAACCGGAGATAACGACCTTCTTGCCCTCGAAGGACTCGCCCATATCGGCCAGCATTTCCTTCATATAGTAGCATACGCCGTAGCCGGTTGCCTCGGTGCGAGCCAGCGAACCGCCGTAGGACAGACCCTTGCCGGTCAGCACGCCGGTGAACTCATTGCGCAGGCGCTTGTACTGGCCGAACATATAGCCGATTTCGCGTGCGCCGGTGCCAATATCGCCAGCCGGTACGTCGGTATCCGGGCCGATATGGCGCTGAAGCTCGGTCATAAAGGACTGGCAGAAGCGCATAATTTCGTTGTCACTCTTGCCCTTGGGGTCGAAATCGGAGCCGCCCTTGCCGCCGCCCATAGGCAGACCGGTCAGGCTGTTTTTGAAAATCTGCTCAAAGCCCAGGAACTTAATGATGGACTGGTTGACCGAGGGATGTAGACGCAGACCGCCCTTGTAGGGGCCAATAGCGGAGTTAAACTGGATGCGCCAGCCGCGGTTGACCTGTACCTTGCCGGCATCGTCCACCCACGAAACGCGGAAATTCACGATGCGCTCAGGCTCTACGATGCGTTCGATGATGCCGTTCTTTTCAATCTCCGGACGTGCAGCGACAACCGGTTCGAGGGACTCAAAGACCTCGCGAACGGCCTGCAAAAATTCGGGTTCATGCGCATTGCGTGCGGCCAGACCTTCATAGACACGGTTGAGATATTCGCTCTTGAACATAATTTCGACCTCCATAAATTGGTGTTTCCGATGCAGGGGACTGCATCGAGCAGGTTTACTTTTTGCTGCCTTTATTTTATCACGCACGATGGACAGAATCAATTTCTTTTACATGATAAACCGTGAAAGAAATGAAAAAATCATCGGGCTGAGCGCCGCCGCAATCGGGCAAATTGCATAAAAAAGTTTGTTTTTGCATGGAATCCATCATTTTTATCAGATGACCAACACAAAAATGCAGGAAATCTTGAATGACGTTGCATATGCGGATATACTTTGGAGGTTTTGAGAGAAGGGCAATCTTTATACATGAAAAAAGAGAGCCGTGTACAGGCTCTCATGTAAGGGTTATGGATTGGAGGATTGCGCGCGCTGGTCAATGACATGTTGGCACAAGCGCTGCATATAGGTAGCGGCGGCCGAAAGCGCCAAACAAAAAGTCAATACTTGGTTTGGGTCGGTCAAATCAATAGATTCATAATCCGCCAGTTCACTGGGAATCATTTCGCGTAAGCGGTCTTTCATGTCAAGAAACCGGTTGAAGCAGGATTCAAAATCGACATCGGTGCGGCCGACCAGTGCTTTGACATCGGACAGCGACAGCACCTGTTTGAGCTGATAAATACAAAGCATTTGTATGATGTGCTGTCTGGTATATTTTTTGCCCTTGACCGGTAAGAGCAGTTTTTCTTTGGAATAATTGTTAATCATGGTTTTGGTCAGCAGTTTATCCTGTGGATGGCGCTTGTTTTGCGCCAATCCTTCATTAAACAGGGTCAAAACCTGGTCCATATAAAGGTCGAGCGCGGGCACTTGGTCGGGTGAAATGTCTCGGTCGTGCATCACCGCGTCGATGAGTTCGGGCAGCGTATCCATGAACGTCCCCCTTTCTGTGATGTTTTCATTGTAACCCAGCCGACAAAAAGTTGCAAGAGGGTCGTTGCAATTCTGATGAAATATGGTATTATAAGAGATAGAATATAGTTTTTAAAACGATGTACTGTGGAATCCTTTGGAGGGAATGCTATGTCTGGTATTTTTCAGAGAGCACGCGAACCGTTTTCCAGTTACTCCCACTTTATGGGAGCGGTTGGTGCAGCGGTTGGTCTGGTGATTATGTTGGCGCGCGCAGTCAGTCAACGGGCTGCGCCTGCAACCGGCATATCGGTTGCACTATTTTGCCTTTCACTCATCGCGCTGTACAGCGCAAGCGCGGTCTATCATTATTCCATGCGCGGAGAACAGGTTGTTCGCCTGCTCAAAAAGCTCGACCATAGTATGATTTATGTGCTTATCGCGGGCAGTTATACGCCGGTCGTGCTGCGCTATATGAAAATGCCCGACGCATGGATATTTCTTGCGGTCATTTGGGGTATTGCGGTGGTTGGCATCGCAATCAAGCTCTTGTGGCTGGACGCGCCGCGTTTGCCGGGCACGATTTTGTATTTGGCGATGGGCTGGGCGGTCGTGTTTCGGTTTGATGTGGTGTTAGCCATGCCAGCACCTGCGATTACGCTTTTAGCAATTGGAGGAATTTCGTACACGATTGGCGGGATTATTTATATTTTGAAACGCCCTAATCTGTCTCATATTGTGGGATTTCATGAACTGTTTCATCTGTTTGTGCTGGCTGGAAGCGTGGCACATTATTTGATGGTGTTTTTATATGTTTTGTGAGCGTAAGCGACTGCCCTGCCATAGATTTGGCAGGGCAGTTCTTTTGACGCATTGGCGGTCAGGATTTGCGGTATAGATGGATTTGAAAATCAATGGGAGTGGTCAGGCTGGCGCAGTTTAACAGCCGGTCGGCGGCTTGCTTGGGCGTTTTCCAAGCGTATGGTGTCATTTGATAGAGTGCGGCAATATCCTGTGCATCGGTTAGGGTGATGGTGTCTTGCACACAAATTTCCCGCTCGAACGTAAAGCCCGAAAGGGTGCGGATTTCGGTGGGGTTTTCATAAGGCTGCGCATATAAAATTTGCTTCATGCCCCATAGATGGCGCGCGCCCGGTGTGACGGTCAACAACCTGCCACCCGGTCGCAAGATGCGTGCAAACTCCTCGGCGCACATAGGGGCGAACAAGTGTACAACCAAATCGACCGACTGTGCGGCAAGGGGTAAGTCAAACAGGCTGGCAATGGCGAGTGCGGCGCGGGGGCAGGTGCGTCCAGCGTGCCGCAAAGCATAGCGGGACAGGTCAATACCGGCAAATTGAGCGTGGGGGAGGGCTTCCAGCATGGCTTTGGTATACCAGCCTTCGCCACAGCCTGCATCTAATACGGTGTCAGGGTTCAGGTCATGTACCAGCGCGGCAACCTGACGGCGCAACGGCTCATACCAGCCACCCTCTAAAAATCGGGTGCGCGCCTGACACATGGCGGCGCTGTCGCCGGGGTCGGCACTGCCGCGCCGGTGTTGGCGTAAGAGATGAATGTAGCCGCCGCGTGCGGCGCGGTCATAGGTGTGACCGCTTGGGCACTGTGCCGTTTTTTCCAGAAAAGTAAGAGGCTTGCCGCAGACCGGGCAGCACAGTAAACTTGGTTTCATGGGGTGAGCTTCCTTTCCAGTAACAGATTGAGCAATTGGGCGCCGGGCAAGACCGGACAGGCGGCAACATGCGATTCGTCATAACAATAATTTGTCTGCGCTGTGCAGCGACTGTCATAGAGCAGCCAGGGAACCGGGTCAGCCGTGTGGCGGCGCAGGCTCAGCGGGGTGGGATGGTCGGACAGGACAAGCAAACGATAATCGGTTTTGCTCTCATCCAGCCAACCGGTGAGCGGTGCAAGCAAACGTTGGTCAAAATATTCAATGGAAGCGACTTTATGTGGTAGGTTTCCACTGTGTCCGGCCTCGTCGGGTGCTTCGACGTGCAGTAGGACAAAATCTAAACCGCCGCGCGTTAGCGCATCAAATGCGGCAAAGGCTTTGCCTTCCCAGTTGGTGGATAAGGAGCCATTTGCACCCGGTACTTCCAGCCAATGCAGCCCAGTGGCGCGTGCAATGCCCTGTATGAGTGCGACACCGCCGACAGCACCGCCGGATAGACCGGTCAGGGTGGTAAAATTGGGTAGATTGGGCAAACGACCGCCGCCCCAGAACCAAACACCGTTGACCGGTGGCAAGCCTTGTGCCCGCCGCGCTTGGTTGACCGGGTGAGCGGTCAGGATATCGCGAGCAGCAAAGAACAGTCGTTGTAAGTCGGCATCGTTGGGCAGGTGCTGACGCAGCGAAGTGCCTAGGAGGATATCAGGTGCTGTGCCGCCCGGATGGTCAAAGCCGCGCCGCACGAGCAATGCGCGGTAGGTGCGCCCCGCGTGGAAGGTGTGTCGAGCATCGCCCAGTTCTTGTTGCAAGGTCAGCAAGAGTGCGTCGGATTCGACTTGGGTCACGCCACTTCCATCATGGGCAATCAGCCGGTCACCGTCCAGCGAGACCAGATTGCAGCGCAGGGCAGAAGTGTCCGCATCCAGCGGTATGCCGAGGGCGTGCGCTTCGAGCGCCGCGCGTCCACCGTGACAGGCGGACGCAGGTGCACCGAGCAGCGTCAAAAGGGCGGTCTGACTGCCTGCCGGACAGCCCACAGGGATGAAATTAGCGCGCCCAACCTGGCCGTGTGCAGCTAGCCGGTTGAGACAAGGGGTATGTGCGTATTGAAGCGGAGTCTGGCCGCACAAAATGGACTGGTCGGCGCAGCCGTCCGCGATGGCAATGAGATATTTCAAAAAAGTCACCTGCTTTTCTTATGAGGAAGTAAATCGTTTTGCAATGGGACAAAAGTACAAAAATGGAACATACAGACCGAGGTTACATACTTGACATTCGCATGTAGAAAGATTATGATAGGCGTATTAAGATAAAAAAATGTTGTTCGGCTGGTTCCACACGCCTGTTCTATGGCGGGAACTTTCTTTTTATCCTAGCCGAACGTAGGAGAGTTGGACATGTTGGAGAAAATCAAACGCTTTCGCCCCTCGTCCCTGACATCAACCCAGATAATTCTGCTTGGATATGCGGCCATTATTTTAACAGGCGCGTTTCTGCTGGCAACACCGCTTGCTTCGCAGGCGCGTGTGTGGACGAATTTTCCCGATGCCCTCTTTACCGCGACCTCAGCTACTTGCGTGACTGGGTTGATTGTTGTGCCGACAGCCGGATATTGGTCGTTGTTTGGTCAGCTGATTATTTTGGCACTCATTCAAATTGGCGGTATGGGATTTCTGACGATGGCGGTCATGATTTTTGTTGTGGCGGGTCGTCGCATTGGCCTAAGACAGCGATTCACCATGCAGGAATCCATTGGCGCACCTGCACTCGGCGGAATTGTCCGGTTGACGCGGTTTATTTTCCGTGGCGTGCTGCTGTTTGAAACGTTGGGTGCATTGCTGCTCGCGATTCGCTTTGTTCCCATGTTAGGACTGGCGCGAGGGTTATATTATGCAATCTTCCATTCGGTTTCGGCTTTTTGCAACGCTGGATTTGACCTGATGAGCGTGGTTGGCGGACAGGGTTCGATTACTTATTTTGTGAATGACCCGTTGGTGAACTTCACGATTATGATGCTGATTATCATTGGCGGACTGGGCTTTTTCGTTTGGGAGGACTTATACCTGCATCATGGTCGGATCAACCGTTGTCGGTTGCACACCAAGATTGTAATATTGGCTTCGGTTTCGCTGTTGGTTGTGCCATCCCTGATGATTTTCTTCTTTGACCGTAATGTTGCAGCGTTCGAGGAACTGTCCACCCCAAGCCGTTTGATGGCAGCCTTTTTCCAGTCCACTTCGGCGCGTACGGCTGGATTTAATACCATTGACCTGATGCACATGACCCACCCAAGCAAGATGACTATGATTATGCTTATGCTAATCGGTGGTTCTTCCGGTTCGACGGCGGGCGGCATGAAAACCACGACGGTTGCTACACTGTTTTTGTGTATCCGCTCCACCGTGACCCGTGAAAACGAACTGCGTGCATTTGGTCGGCGGTTGGATGATAGCTGCCTGCGCAATGCTGTCACCATCTTTTTTAGCTATATTTGCCTGTTTATGGGTGGTGCCTTTTTGCTGACACAGTTTGACAATGTGCCACTTATTAGCGCCATGTTTGAAACCTCGTCGGCAGTCGCAACGGTTGGACTTTCACTCGGTATTACGCCCGACTTGAGTTTGCCTTCTCAGTTGGTCTTGATTTTCCTGATGTTCTTTGGCCGTGTTGGTTGTCTGACGATGGTATATGCTTTTGCCGAAACACATCATACAAATGCGGGCTTGTCCCGTCTGCCGTTGGAAAAAATCGCCATCGGATAAATTAAAAAATGTTTGCAAGCGGCTGCGCGAGCAGCCGCTTTTTTATATCATTTCGGGCGTGATGACCGTTGTGGATACATACTTGACCGAAGTGCGCGGCTGTCGGTCGTGCATCAGAAAGTCGTAAAGCATCATAATGGCTTCATAGACCTGTGCCGAAAACTCCTGTTCCAGCACGAAATCCAAACGGCCGGTACGCAGCATTTTGCGGTTGAATGGGGTCAGGTCGTTTGCGATGACATGGATGGGATGGCGGGCACGCGCCTGTGAAAGACCATCTATACAGCCGAGTACACTTTCAGTGCTCATGTAAATGCCGGACAGTTCAGGATGATTGCGCACATGACGGTTGACCGTATCACAGGTCAGGTCATACCGCTCATAACATTCGATGATTTCAAAGCGGTCGGGGGAATAGCCCAGTTCGTGCAGGCGGCTGCAAAAACCGTCCACGCGGCGACGATGAAATTCCATATTGCCGGTGATGATGAGCAGTTTTCCCTGTCCGTTGATGGCAAGGTGCATCAGCCCGGCTGCAATGCGCCCACACTGAATCTGGTTTTGCCCGACGAAACACAGGCGGGAAGATTGCGGGATATCGGAATTGTAGGTTGTGACTGCGACACCGCTTTGGGTAATGCGTGCGACTTCGGCCTGCAAAACCAGATTATCGGGCGCATTAAGAACCAAACCGCGTACATTTTGTGCCAGCAGCGATTCACAGCATTTGATGTACTCTTCATTGGAGCGGCTGCGTAGTTCTTCGACGACAAGGCGGATTTCATGTGTACCCAATAGGCGGGCGGCTTGGCTGATACCGCGTCGGGTCTGTTCGGTGAAGTAAGAAACCTCCCACTGAGGGACGACGACACCGATGCGAATGGCGGTTGTGTCGCTGTCTGCGGGAATCGTGCGGTAGCCCAGCTCCCGCGCAATGCGCTGCACGCGGGCGCGCACGACCGGATTGACATGGGCGCGATTGTTGATAACACGGTCAACCGTGCCGCGTGAGACACCGGCTGCCGCCGCGATAGAACGAATGGTAGGCTTATTGGAACTCATAACAGCAGACCTCAAAATAATCGGAGATTCAAAACAGAATGGGCGTGGACGTTTTTTGTTTTCAGTATAGCATAAAAACCGCTTTGTCACAAGGCACAGAAAAAAGACCGTCCGGCAAGGGGTTCTGTTGTCGCTTCGGACAAAAGAAACGGGGTGGAACGGGCAAGTTTCACGAAGATGCGAACAGCCGTTGACAACGTTTTTTTTGTGCGTTAAAATAGACACAAAGAGGGTTAAAACGCGGTTTGAAACCGATAAATGTACATTGTTTATGGTAAGTTTGTGATACGGGAGGTACACAGAAAATGAAAAAAATCAAGGTTGGTATCGCTGGACTGGGACGTCTGGGCAAGGTACATGCAAACAACATCGCCTATAAAATTCCAAATGCCGAATTGACGGCGGCTTGCTCCATCGTTCCGGCTGAATTGGAGTATGCAAAGGCAAATCTGGGCGTGACCGATGTTTACACCGACTTCCGCGAGATGCTCCAAAAGGCTGACATTGATGCAGTAGCCATTGTCACCACTTCTTCCGAACACTGCTGGCAGATTGAGGCCGCACTCGATGCTGGTAAGCATGTCTTTTCGGATAAGCCGCTGGGCGTGGACGTGGAACAGTGCAAGATTGCTGAAAAGGCAGTTGAGCGCCATCCCGACCTGACTTTTATGCTGGGCTTTATGCGCCGTTATGACAAGTCTTACGCTTATGCCAAGAAAAAGATTGAGGAAGGCGCTATCGGTACGCCTTACATGGTAAAAGCAACCGGTATTGACCCGGAAGCGCATGTGGACGGTGCGATTAAATTCGCAGCCACTTCGGGCGGCATTTTCCTTGATATGGCAATCCATGATATTGACCTGATGCGTTGGTTCTTGGGATGCGAAGCAACCGAAGTTTATGCGCAGGGCTGCACCTTCAAACATCCGGAATTCCAGAAGGTAGGCGATGATGAAACCGCTGTCGCTTGTTATAAGTTCGAGAATGGTGCACTGGGTTTTGTACATGTTGGACGTACTGCACCGCATGGCTACCATGTAGAAACCGAAATCATCGGCACCGAAGGTAGCATCCGCATTTCGGCTGTGCCCGAAAAGAATCAGGCCATGATTTATAACGCAAACGGTGCAGTGACCGAATGTGTTGGTTCGTTCCCGGAGCGCTTTGACGAGGCGTATCTGCTTGAGATGCAGGAGTTTATTGACTGCGTATGCGAGGGCAAGCAGCCGGGCGTCAATGTGTACGACGGCACCAAGTCCACCGCAATCGGTTATGCAACGACCGAAGCGTGGAAAACCGGAAAAATCGTTAAGATTGGCTAATCGAATCCCTATTGCTTGCGCTGTGCGCGCAAGTTGTATTCTATAATCTCTCTTCTGAAAAAGCCGGCTGGAAGTTCCAGCCGGCTTTGCATTTGTGGGCGAAATATGGTATGCTGAATGCAATATCAATCGCAAAACAGGAGGATGTGCGATGGAATACAAGAGCATCGAGCGGGAAGTGCTTGCGGCGTTTTCGTTTTTGTGTCAGACCCCGCACCCACCCAAAGCCGAAACCGTTTTGGCTGACCGCTTGGCAGAGCGCTTGTGCGCAAAAGGGTTCAGACCGTGGCAGGATGCGCGAGGCAATTTGGTTTGTGACCTGCCCGCTTCGACCGGTCTGGAACAGCGCCCGTTGACGGCGATACAGGCGCATTTAGACATGGTGTGCGCGGTGGGCAGTTCAAGTTATGTGCCCGAACGCGACCCCATTCACCCCATCGAGCGGGATGGATTTTTGTGTACGGCGGGTGAATCTTCTCTGGGCGCGGACTGCGGTGCCGGTGTAGCCGTTATGCTGTGGCTCGCCGACCATCCCGAAATCCAACACCCGCCTTTGCGCTTGTTGTTCACGGTTGAAGAAGAAATTGGGCTGTGTGGTGCGCGTGACCTTGACCCGACTTGTTTGCAAGGGGTATGCTATTTGGTAAACACCGATGGATTCCACTGGGGGCGTATTGTAACCGGTGCAGCGGGCGGTGTGCGGGAGCGCTACACCCGTCCATTGACTTGGGTAGACGCGCCCCAACTGCCCAATGGCCGCGCCTATCGGCTGTCGTGGAGTGGCTTGCGCGGCGGACATTCTGGGTTTGATATTGGGGCACGCCGTGCCAATGCCGTGCTGCTCATGGGCGAATTGCTGCGTGAAATCCGTATGGAATCGCCGTTTGCACTGGCAGATTTTGCGGGCGGTGCGGCATTTAATGCCATTCCTTATCAAAGTACCGCGCAGATTTTGACCATTGCGCCCGCAAAAGACGCGATAGAAGCCATTGGAGCGCGTATTATAGGCCGCTGCCGCCAGACTGACCCCGATATCCGGCTGGATATTGAGGAGATTGACTTGCCCGAACGGGTATGGAATGGCGATGTGTCCAGCGGTCTGTTGACCGTGCTGGGTGGGTTCGCTGATGGTGTCTATGCCATGCACCAGGCCGATAAACAAGCGGTGTCCGATTCTTCTAATTTGGGGCATGTTTATGTTGCGGATGGGCAGGTGTGTCTGGATGCCATGATTCGCTGCATGGATAGACAGGCAGAGCACGCCTTGATAACCAGTCATCGTGCTGTATGTGGAATGTGCGGTTTTGCGCGGCAGGTGGTCAGCCAGTATCCGGCTTGGTGTGACCAGAGTGATACCGATTTGACCCGCTGGGCGGCTGACTGTTATCGGGAAGTCACCGGTCAGCCCAGTGAGATAACCGTGCAGCATGTTGGGCTGGAACCGTCGCGGTTATTGGAAAAAAATTCTGATATGTCCTGTATCTGCGTGGGCATGGAGTTACACGATTGCCATTCACCGCAGGAGCGGTGGAAATTGGATACCATCGCGCCGTTTGTTGATATGTTGACGCGATTGCTTGCCCGTATTGCCAATCATTAACCCTGACCACCGCAGCCAATATAAAAGTTTTCGCTCAAGCCTTTTTTAAAAGGCTTGCGGAGTCTTGAGGCAGCGCCTCAAGGCGCGGCCCGCAGGCCGCGCAACTCTTTTTGATTTTGACCACCTATAAAGTGGTCAAAATCAACCAGATAACAAACAAAAGCGCGGCGAATCCGCCGCGCAAATTTGCGCCGTCCAAAAGGACGGCGCTTTTTATGAACCGATTGTTGATTTTCCCTGTGGGAAAATCAAACGGGATTTCGCACCCTGCGGGGCGCGACCAGCCTGCGCGGCTGGAGCGCGTCAGGGGCACAGCCCCTGAACCCGTTTTGGGGTGGACCGTCGTTACAACTGCGAGAAGATTTCCCCGATTGCGCCGTGAATCACCAAATCTGCCTTACTGTCTGCCGGTGTCTCGGTCTTGTTGACCAGCACTAGCTTATGCCCACGATAATAGTGAATCAGGCTGGCAGCCGGATAGACAACCAGCGACGTACCGCCAATGATGAGCACATCGGCGTTTTGGATGGCTTGTAAACTGCGGTCGAGTGTGTGCTGGTCGAGACTTTCTTCATAAAGAACTACATCGGGCTTGATGATACCGCCGCAGGTACAGTGCGGAACGCCTTGTCCCTGTGCAATTTCCTCGACCGAATACGGCTTATGACAGCGCATACAATAGTTGCGATGTACCGAGCCGTGCAGTTCAAGCACTTCACGCGAACCAGCCATTTGATGCAGTCCGTCAATGTTCTGTGTGATGACTGCGCGCAGTTTGCCCCGTGCTTCCCATTCAGCGAGCTTGCGGTGGGCAGCGTTTGGTTTTGCGCTCAAACACAGCATCTTATCCCGATAGAACCGGTAAAATTCTTCGGTTTGCGCCATGAAAAAGGTGTGGGACAGAATGGTTTCGGGTGGATACGCATAGGTTTGATGGTATAGCCCGTCCACCGAGCGGAAATCCGGAATCCCGCTTTCGGTAGACACACCGGCACCGCCGAAAAATACCAGATTGTCGGTCTGTGCAATCCAGTCTCGAAGCTGTGCAATTTTATCCTGCATCTGGTACAACCTCCCTGTAAAATTGGTTATTCGGTAATGGTAATCACATCGGTTTTGCGCTTGTGCGGCGCGGCGGCAACCGATTCATCGGCATAACCCAGCGCAATCGAACCGATAACGATATGGTCTTCGGGCACACCGTAGCGGGTGAGCAGGGGACGGATGGAAGCGTGGTCGGTCAGCGGACGAAGCTGGTTAATCCAGCAGCTTGAAATGCCGAGCGACTGCGCAGCCAGCAGCATGGTCTGGATAGCTGCCGAACCGTCCGGAAATGCGTGGATTTCGTCACGCTTGTAGGATACAATGATATGGCAGGGTGCACCATAAAAGTTGTAAGCGGGGCCGCGGTTGTCCGCATCAGCCACAGCGCGCGCCAGTTCCAGACATTTTTCGGCATTGCGAATGGCCGAGAAGTGCCAGAGCTGCTTGCCCATGCCGGTAGGCGCCCAAAGACCAGCTTCCAGAATGGTCTCCAAATCGGCGCGGCTGACCTGCTGAGCGGTAAAGGCACGGGTCGAATGACGGTCGTGAATGGCAGATAATACTTGGTTCATGGGGCAAAACCTCCCAAAATTTAATATAGATATATACAGTATAGTCTGCTGTACCCGGAATTTCAAGCCGAGGGCAATAAAAATAGGGAAAGAGGCAAAATCTCTGGTGTTTCCCGCTGAAACATGATATAATATACCTTGATTCGTAACAATGTAATTGGGAGGAACTCAATGATTACCGTATCCAACGTCAGCTTGAACTTCAGCGGGGAGCCGCTGTTTAAGGAAGTCAACGTCAAATTCACCGAGGGCAACTGCTATGGTGTCATCGGTGCGAACGGCGCAGGAAAGTCTACCTTTTTGAAAATCCTGTCAGGCGAGCTGGACTCGACGACCGGCGATGTCTCCATTCAGCCCAACACCCGTATGTCGGTGCTCAAACAGGACCACTTTGCTTTTGACGACTTTACCGTGCTGGACACGATTATTCAGGGCAATCAGCGCCTGTATCAGATTATGCAGGAAAAAGATGAGATTTACGCGCATGACCCGTTCACCGAGGAGGACGGCAACCGCGCTGCCGAACTCGAAGCCGAGTTTGCCGAGATGGACGGCTGGAACGCCGACACCGAAGCCAGTCAGCTTTTGGAGGGCTTGGGACTGGACTCGTCAGAAGTGCTTTATCGCCCGCTGCGCACCCTTCAGGACTCGGAAAAGGTCAAAGTGTTGTTGGCACAGGCACTGTTTGGACACCCTGACATTTTGCTGCTGGACGAACCGACCAACCATCTGGATGTAGATGCGATTCACTGGCTGGAAGATTTCCTGCTGGAATTTCCGGGCACGGTTATTGTCGTATCCCATGACCGTCACTTCCTCAACAATGTTTGTACGCATATCGTAGACATTGATTACGGCAAAGTGCAGGTCTATGTCGGTAACTACGAATTCTGGTATGAATCTTCGCAGATGGTGCAGCGCATGATTCGTGACCAGAACCGCAAGAACGAAGAAAAAATCAAGGAACTGCAAAACTTTATTCAGCGCTTTTCTGCCAACAAATCCAAGTCCCGTCAGGCAACCAGCCGTAAAAAGCTGATTGAAAAGCTGACCGTCGAAGAATTACCGGCATCTTCGCGCCGTTATCCGTGGGTCGGCTTTACGATGGACAGAGAAGCGGGCAAGGATATTTTGGAGGTCAAGGGCATTTCCAAGACTATTGACGGCGTAAAAGTGCTCAATGATGTGTCCTTTATCGTGCGCAAGGGCGACAAGATTGGCTTTATCTCGGAAAACGAATTGGCAATGACCACGCTGTTCCAAATCCTGATGGGCGAGCTGGAACCGGACGAGGGCACGTTTAAATGGGGCGTTTCTACGTCGCAGTCCTATTTCCCCAAGGACAATTCGGCCTTTTTCAATGGCCACACCGAAAATATGCTGGACTGGCTGGCGCCCTACTCCAAGGACACCTTGGAATCAACCCTGCGCGGCTTTTTGGGACGTATGCTGTTTTCGGGCAACGATGTATACAAGCCGGTCAACGTGCTTTCGGGTGGCGAAAAAGTGCGCATGATGCTGTCGCGTATGATGCTGTTCGGCTCCAACGTGCTGGTCATCGACCAGCCGACCAACCATTTGGACTTGGAATCCATCACCGCAGTGAACAATGGCGTTGCCGATTTCAAGGGCAATGTGCTGCTTGCCACCCATGACCATGAATTTATGAACACCATTGCCAACCGCATTATTGAATTGCGTGAGGACGGCGTACTGGATAAGGAATGTACCTACGACGAGTTCTTGGAGTTCCGCGCCCAGTATAAAAAACGAGCATAACCCACAAAAAGGAGGCAAGCCGTATGGCAAAATCGGTCATTGAATGTCCGCACTGCAAACAGGAGTGCGAGCGCACCCCGCTGACGCGCATCAGTCCCGACCGTGACCCATCGGTGCGCAAACAGGTGCAGGATTTGTCACTGTTCCGTTGGAAGTGCCCTAACTGCGGCACGACCATGCTGGTTGAAGACCCCTGTTTATATCACGACATCGCTGGTCAATTTATGGTTTGGCTGTCGCCCGACGGCAAAAAGCCAGAAACAGGAACCTTTGACCCGTTGGCTGGCTATACCCTGCGCTATGTAGACGATTTGAACACCTTCCGCGAAAAAATCAATGTGCTGGAGCGCGGTCTGGATGACCGTGCCGTGGAAATTATGAAACTGGTGCTGTTTTTACAGCTCCAGCACGATTTGGATGTCGTGGAACTGGTTTTTCATGACCTAGACGAGCGCACAGCCGATTTTCGGTTTGCCGCTGTGCTGTCAGACGGTGCCGAACAGTATGTTGCCATGCCCGGTCTGACCTATCAGCGCATCCGACAGGACGTGGAGGAACGGCTGTACACACCGCGCGATTTTGTCAAGATTGATATGAATTGGGCGGCGGACGCGCTGGATTTGCTGCGCGCCGAATAAAAATGCCCATCGGCAAACATGCCGATGGGCGAAAAAAGGGACGGCAAGCCGCCGTCCCGCGTTTTTGGTTTGTCAGAATGGCAAGAAAATATGGGCAATCAGACCGCCCACAACTGCTAAAATAAAAGTGGCAAGGATAATCGGCAAAGCCTTTTTTCGACCATTTTCGTTGCCAAGTAAAATCATATAACCAAACCCTGCGCCGGTGGATAGTCCGGCAATCAGGCTGCCCATGCTCAATACCCCGCTGGTATACAGTTGGGTCAACAGCACCGAAATGGCACAACTGGGAATCAAACCGACAATGGCGCAGATGATGGGCTGGAAAATGCTGTCCTTTAACATCAGGGTGGCAAGTCGGTCGGTGCCGATGACATGAATGGCAACTTCTAACACAAATGTGATGATAAACAGCAGCAGAACGGTTTCAATTGTGCGGCCGAGAATACCGCGTACCGGGCCGCTGTCACAACCGCAGCCGCAGCCACCGTCCATGTCCACTTCAATTTCGTAATTTTGGTTGCGGTGTTTGCCCCAAATCAGTTTGAGCACATAGCCGCCTGCGACTGCAAGCACGAATTTGGACACAAAAAGCACGATAATCTGGGTGCCGGGCACGCCGTCCGAGAGCAAAACCGGAAGTGCTTCATCCGAAGTGGACAGAAAAACAGCCACCAGTGTGGCGGGTGCCAGATAGCCGTCGGCAAACAGTGCAGATGCAGCGGCGGAAAAGCCGCATTGGGGCACCAGTCCGGCCAAGGCACCGACGACCGGCCCAAATTCAGCCGATTTTTCTAAAAGCGCTGGGGTGGAGCGCAGACGGTTTTCAATCCAATAGAGCAGCGCATAGACGATAAGCAGGATAGGAATGGCCTGCAAAACATCGGTCAGTGTGTGCTCAAGCGCATGTTCCAGGGCGTGTATCATGTGTTTTGCTTTCACCTCACAATAGTTCCATAGCGTGATGCTGTGTCTGTACAGTTTTTCATTATAACACAGCGCCGATGTGCATGACAAGTTAGACAAGGTAAATTCGCCGTGGAACCCGATAATTTTGTTAAAAACTGCCGGAAAACCGGCATTTATGATAGGAGTATCCATGAGATTTCAAGATTTGAATATCGACCAGACGATATTGAAAGCCATTCGGGAAATCGGTTACGACCAACCGACCCCCATCCAGGAAAAAGCTATCCCCGCCGTACTGGCAGGGCATGACTTGCTGGGCTGTGCGCAGACGGGCACCGGAAAAACAGCCGCGTTTGCCATTCCTATGTTGCAGCATATGGGACGGCCGCAGCCCGATGAGGAGCGCCCGGTGCGCGGGCTGATTTTGACCCCGACCCGTGAACTTGCGCTCCAGATTTATGAAAACCTGTGCCAATATGGACGTTATACCGGCCGCGTGTCGGCGGTTATTTTTGGCGGCGTGTCGCAAAATCCGCAGGTCGAAGCCATTAAAAATGGGGCGGATATTTTGGTTGCTACGCCCGGCCGCCTGTGGGATTTGATGGGGCAAGGGCTGCTGGATATCGGCAAAGTAGAATGTTTTGTGCTCGACGAAGCCGACCGTATGTTGGATATGGGCTTTATTAACGATGTCAAGCGCATCATTGCGCATTTGCCCCAAAAGCGCCAGACCCTGCTTTTTTCCGCGACCATGCCCGACGAGATTACCGAACTGGCACAAAGCCTGCTGCACAAGCCACGTCATGTATCCATCACTCCGGCGGCAACGCCGGTCGAACTGATTGAACAGGGCGTTTACTTTGTGGAAAAGAAAGCCAAGCGCGATTTGCTCAAAGCTGTGCTGGAAGCGCGCAGCCTGCCGCAAACGCTGGTGTTCACCCGCACCAAGCATGGAGCAGACCGCGTGGCGCGTGACCTGTCGCGCGCGGGCATTGCGGCAAAAGCCATTCACGGCGACAAGTCGCAGAGCGCCCGCCAGAGTGCGCTTAAACAGTTCAAGGATTATAAAATTCCCGTGCTGGTTGCAACCGACATCGCGGCACGCGGCATTGACATCAATGAATTGCCGCTGGTCATCAATTTTGACCTGCCCAATGTACCGGAAACCTATGTACACCGCATTGGACGTACCGGCCGCGCTGGTCAGGAGGGGACTGCACTTTCCTTCTGTGACCCGTCCGAATTGCCCTATCTCAAGGATATCGAGACGCTCACCCGTGTGGCTATCCCAGCGTTGGAGCCGCCCGAAGGGATTGCAATGGCCGAGGCGCAGACCGCAGCGCGATATGTGCGCCATGACCCAACATTAGCGCCGCAAAAGGCGGAGAAATCCGAAAAATCCAAGGGAAAAGGCAAGAATACACGCAAATCTGCTGCTGTGGAAGCCAAGCCGGATGCGCAGGCATCGTGGGGCAAGCAGCAAAAGAAAAAGAAGCAGTCGGCAACAAAATCAACTGCAAAGCGTGAACCGGCTGCAAAGCGCGAGGATAGTATGAACGGTAAGTCCGCTGCTTCGCGCAAGCAGACGGATAAAAAAATACGGTCTGTGGCGGCACCCAAGCCGGTAGCCGTGCGCACAAAATCTGCATCAGATAACAACCGCCGTTCCCGCCGGGAAGAGCCGGAAACCCGTGTGGATGTGATGACACCGCGTTCCGGGCGTCCGCTGGCACCGAGTACGGCTGCACGCATCCGTGCCAAGGTCGAAGCCAAGCTCGCCGAGCGTCGTGCAGCGCAGGCTTCGGGCGCTTCGGCGCAATCCCGCATCAAGAAGCAGGGAAAAGTACAGCGGAAACCGCAGACGCGCTCCGGTCGGGGTCGCGCACGCGGATAACCCCTTTTTCAAGGCCTTACGCGCAATCGAGAGAGGAGCAAGCATATGAGCGTGTCACGGCGGATTAAGCTGTTTTTTACCATCATCATTCTGTTGGGTCTTACGGTATTTTATCCTTTTGTGGTGTATAGCCCCAACACGTTTGTAACCGAACTGCGTACCCTGTGGATTACGACTGCAATGGAAACCATGACCCATCAGTGGTTAGCAACCGCGTTTTTTCCGGCAGATATGGTCAGTGAAGTCGTCAATGCGCGCAAGCAGTTGTTTGACAGCCAGAAAGATATTCAGTCGATTTGGGGACAGACCGAGCAGACAACAGTCGAAAAGCTGGATGCCAACATGACCCCGGAGGATAAGTTCTATACGCTGTTTGAAGAACTTGACCGTGAAAGCTGCGAGGCGTTCTTTGCCGAACACCCGCAGTACATAGAAAACGGATATGAAAATATCAATCTTGACTGGTGCGAAAAGAGCGATGATACCGGCATTGTGACCAAGCAAGGGGATAAGATTGTCGCCATCAACGCACAGAAAAGTTTGATGATTGCCCGGCTGGAACGAGAAGGCATGTTGGGAACCGAGTATACGGGCTATCTCGCCATTGTCAAAGACCCGTCGCGCGTCAGCCTTGGTCTGTGTAAGGGCATGGGCAAGCAGGAAGGACAGCGTATGCCCGAATTGGCCGAATACAACGGGGCAATCTTGGGCATCAATGCGTCGGGCTTTATCGACAACGGTGAGGTTGCCGAGGGCGGCACACCGTATGGATATATCAAGCACGACGGCGAAGTGCTGCAAGGCCAGTTTGGACATGGTTATAAAATCATCGGATTCGACGAACAGCACCGTTTTCTGATTGGCGATACCACCACGGCAGAACAGATGGTGGACGCGGTCGAGTTTGGCCCGGCACTCATCGTCAATGGGCAGAAAATTGAGGAATTGGGCGCGATTGAAAGCCTTCAGCCGCGTACTGCTATCGGACAGACCGAAGACCTGACCGTTTTGATGTTGGTGGTCAATGGGCGCGGCAAAGGCAGTTCAATGGGCTGCCGCGGCGTGGATTGCCGGGATGTGCTGTGGGAATATGGCGCGGTACAGGCTTGTAATCTGGACGGCGGTTCGTCGTCGGTTATGTATTACCAAGAACGTGTTATCAATTCGCCCACGACTTCCACCAATAACTCGGATGGCCGCCGGCTGCCCAATGGATTTTTTGTCAAATAAGGCGTTGACAGGTTGGCACCAAGTCTCCTCATAAAATAAAAAAGCTGCATCCCAACGGTTGGATGCAGCTTTTCTGTTTACTTGTCCGCCGGAACCACTTCGAGCCAGTAACCGTCCGGGTCGCTGATAAAGTAAATACCCATTGCCGGATTCTCAAAGCAGATGCAGCCCATTTCCTTGTGCTTGGCGTGTGCGGCTTCATAGTCATCGACATGGAAAGCCAGATGGAACTCGTTATCACCCAGATTATAGTCGCGCTCCCAATCGCGCAGCCAAGTCAGCTCGAGCGAGAACGGGCTGACCCCGTCGCCTAAGTAGACGATAATAAACGAACCATCTTCGGCGTTGATGCGGCGCTGCTCGGTCAGGCCGAGTGCTTCGGAATAGAATTTGAGCGAACGCTCCAAATCACGGACGTTATAGTTGGTGTGGTAAAAAGAAAATTGCATGATGAAAACGCCTCCTGTTAAAAAATAGGTATCGCCCATACTTTACCATATTTCCGAATGTGTGACAAGTTTGCGCTTGGCAGGAAGTTCTCATTTACATTAGGGCAGGGTTTTGGTATACTGTATCTGTATAATTATGTGTAACAGGAGGGCCTTTGCTTTGGACAAGCGATTGAAGAAGCTCTTGCAGCCCAGCCATCAGTTTTATTTTATCGTTTTTCTGCTGTTTGCATTGGCGTGTGCCTATATTTCGGTTGCCTTTGCGATTGTGGGCATTGCGGTCGATGCCAGCCTGTTTATGCTGTATCGCTACCGCGAACGAATGCGCCGTCGAGATATCATCAAATATATGCAGAAGGTTACGCTGTCGCTTGGCGATGCAACACGCGCTTCTATCACACGGTTTCCCATGCCGACCGCGATTGCACATGCGGCAACCGGTGAGATTATCTGGGCAAATGATGCCTTTTGTGAAAGCACCGGACACTATGAGTCGGCGCTCAATGAAAAGATAACCGACCTTGCCCCGACGTTTGATATGCACTGGCTCATGGAAGGTAAACCACAGTATCCGGGAGAAGTCCGCATCGGAAAAAATGTGTTTTGGGTCTTTGGCAATCTGCTTGCTTCCAATTCCGAACATCCGGAAGAAACCCTGATGCTGGTCTATTTCGTGCCCTGCACCGAACTGATAGATTTGAGAAGCGCTTATACCCGCAGTCGCCCAGTCGTCGCCATCATTTCGATTGACAACTATGAAGAACTGATGAAAGATGCAACCGACTCGGAAAAGTCCAGTATTTTGGCAGATATTGACCGAAAAATTGGCGAGTGGACAAAGGACAGCCACGCTTTGCTGCGCAAATATGACCGAGATAAATATATTTTTGTGCTGGAAGAAGTGGAGTTTGAAAAACTCAAGCAAAAGCGGTTCAGTGTGCTGGAAGATGTGCGCCAGATTCAAAGCCGTGCAGGTGTGCTGGCAACCTTATCCATCGGTATCGGCAAAGAGGGCGAAAGCTATGAGGAAAACTGGCGCAACGCAGGTGTGGCGCTGGATATGGCGCTGTCGCGGGGCGGTGACCAGGCGGTCATCAAGACCCGCTATAACTTTGACTTTTTCGGCGGACTGTCCAAGGAAGTGGAAAAGCGCACCAAGGTCAAGTCGCGCGTTGTGGCAAATGCCCTGATTCAGCTCATTCGAGATTCGTCTCAAGTTATGATTATGGGGCACAAGATGAGCGACATGGATGCCTTTGGCGCGGCGGTTGGCATGGCTTGTGCCGTGCGGCACCGTGAGAAAGAAGTGCATATCGTCATCAATGAGGAGCGCAATATGGCGCATGACCTGATTGACAAGATTCAGGCGATACCGCAATATCAAGATATTCTGATGTCACCCGATGAAGCAATGGTCAAGTGTGATTTTAATACCCTTTTGATTGTTGTGGACACCAACCGGCCGGACTATGTGGAATCCCAACCGCTGTTGGAATCCATTAACAAAGTGGCGGTCATTGACCACCATCGCCGTGCCGCCAGCTATATCGAAAATTTTGCACTCAATCTGCATGAGCCGTATGCCTCCTCTACCTGTGAGTTGGTCAGCGAAATGCTGCAATATATGGTGCCTACCAGCGAAGTGTTAAAAACCGAGGCAGAATGTATGCTGGCGGGTATCTATCTGGACACCAAGGGATTTACCGTCAAAACCGGTGTGCGCACCTTTGAAGCGGCCGCTTACCTCAAACGTGCGGGTGCTGATATGAGCGAGGTTATGAAGCTGTTTCAGTGCAGCTTTGAAGAATACATCGCCCGTCAACGCATTATTGCGGGGGCGCAGGACTGCGGAGAAGGCATTGTACTGGCGGTCACACAGGATGAAGTTGACCGCGCAACCGCTGCCAAAGCCGCCGACAATCTGCTGAATATCAACGGCGTTCGCGCGTCGGTTGTGGTCTTTCGCAATGGCGATGATGTGTTGATTTCGGCACGCTCGGATGGTACGGTCAATGTACAACTGATTATGGAATACTTGGGCGGCGGCGGCAATCACTCGTCGGCTGGCGCACAGATTATGCACGGTTCGGTGCGAGAAGTCGAAGTCGATGCGCGGCACGCCATTGAGCGTTATCAGCAGAGCGAGGAAGAGGACGGATAACGGACGTATTTTTGTTGATTATAAGCTACTTATAATATAATATTAAACATCACGGAGGAAATTTACTATGAAAGTCATTTTGAAAGCAGACGTAAAGGGTCAGGGCAAAAAGGGCGAAATGATTGAGGTCAGCGAGGGCTACGGCAGAAACTTTTTGCTGCCCCGCGGACTGGCAGTTATCGCAAACGCCGATAATATTAACCTCAAGCGTCAGGCAGACGAGGCGGCAGCCCATCGCGCAGCGGTCGAAAAGGCGGCTGCACAGGAATATGCGGCAAAGCTCAAGGAAGTGCGCGTCAAGGTTGCAGCTAAGGGCGGCACGGGTGGCCGACTGTTCGGTGCTGTGACCGCCAAGGAGGTTTCCGAGTGCCTCAAGACCCAGCACGGTATGGATATTCCCAAGAATAAGATTGTGATGGAGCAGATTAAGACCTTTGGCACAACCATTGTCAAGGCTAAGCTGTACCCCGAAATCGTTGCCGACATCACGGTAGACGTGGTAGAAGCCTGAGCTAGAATACGGGAAAGGAAGGAACCTATCCATGGCAGATGAACTGCTGTCCAGACAGTTGCCCCAGAGTCTGGAGGCGGAACAGGCGGTCATCGGTTCCATGCTCATTGACCCCGCCTGCATTGCAGAGGTCATTGAACTATTGCGCCCCGATGACTTTTATGCCGAAGAACATCAGCGCATTTTTGAGACTATCTATTCCATGTTTAACAGTGCGCTCAAGATTGACCCGGTCACCGTGCTCGACCGCCTCAAGGCGCAGGGCTATTACGATGAAGCGGGCGGCCGCGCTTATCTCATGCAGTTGATGGAAGTCACACCGACTTCGGCCAATGTCAAGGAATATGCCGCCATTGTGCGCGACAAGAGTATGTTGCGCGCGATTGCGAACGCGGCCGGTGAAATTCAAAATCTAGCCTTCGCGGGCGCCGGTTCGGCGTCCGAGATTGCCGAATTGGCCGAACAGAAGATTTATAATGTGCGGCAGGGGCGCGAAATCAAGGGATTATCGCATATTAAGTCGGTTATTATGGATTTATATGCACAGCTCGACGAGCGCAGCCGGTCAGACAGCGATATCCCCGGCCTGTCCACCGGATTCCGCGATTTGGATGTCGCGCTGACCGGGCTGAACAAGTCCGACTTGATTTTGGTCGCCGCCCGTCCCGGCATGGGTAAAACGGCATTCGCACTCAATCTGGCACTGAATGCGGCAAAAGCGTCGGGCAAGGATGTAGCGGTGTTTCAGCTCGAAATGAGCAAAGACCAGCTTGCTTCACGCTTTCTGGCAAGTGAAGCGCTGCTCGACTCGCACAAACTCAAAACCGGCAACTTAAATCCTGATGACTGGATGAAAATTGCCCGTGCCACCAGCGTGCTTGCCAAGACGCACATCTATGTAGACGATAACCCCGCCATTACCGTGGCAGAAATCAAGGCAAAGTGCCGCCGGTTGGGTGAGGAATTGGGGCTGATTGTGATTGACTATATCCAGCTCATGCAGACCGGCGGCAGACGCAGTGAAAACCGTGTGCAGGAAGTTGCAGAGATTTCCCGAAGCCTGAAAATCATGGCAAAGGAACTCAATGTGCCGGTCGTGTGCCTGTCCCAGCTATCGCGTGCAGCCGAGCAGCGTGCCGACAAACGGCCTATGTTGTCCGACCTGCGCGAATCGGGCGCGATTGAGCAGGATGCCGACATTGTTATGTTCATCTATCGAGACGATTACTACGACGCCGAAAGTGATGATAAGAACGTAGCCGAAATCATCATTGCAAAAAACCGTCACGGTGCAACCGGTACGGTGGAATTGCAGTGGATTGGTCAGTATACTACGTTTTCATCGCGTGACCGTATTCACTCATGAATCTGGAACAACAGACCGCGCGCACCATTGCGCGTTATGACATGTTGCAGCCCGGTCAACCGGTGCTGTGTGCGCTTTCAGGTGGTGCCGATTCGGTGGCGCTGGTGTGCGTACTGTCCGCGCTGGGGTATCGGGTGCACGCCTATCACCTCAATCACTGTTTGCGCGGTGCCGAGTCCGACCGCGATGCCGCATTCGTCCACAACCTGTGCATGAAGCTGGCAATCCCACTGACAAGCGAGCGGGAGGACGTGGCAACCTATGCCGAGCAGGTAGGCGAGAGCGTAGAGACGGCGGCGCGCCGTCTGCGCTATGCGCGTCTGGCTGACTGTGCGGCGTGGCAGGACATCGCGCGTATTGCAACCGCCCACACAGCCGACGACAATCTGGAAACCATGCTGTTTCATTTGGCGCGTGGAACTGGAGCCAAGGGAATGGGTGGTATTCCGCCTGTGCGCGGCGCGATTGTGCGCCCGCTTTGGGCGGCTACCCGCGCCGAGGTCGAAAGCTATCTGCGCGAGCGTGGGCAGGGGTTTGTGACCGACAGTTCTAATTTAACGCAGGACTACACGCGCAACCGCATCCGTCATGCGGTTGTACCCGTGCTGCGCGGTATCAATCCGGCCTGCACACAGGCGGCGGAGCGGTTGGCAGAGCAACTGCGCGAAGATGACAAGGCGCTTTGCGCACTGGCAGAACAGGCGCTTGCAGCCGCACGCATCGACGGTGGCACGGCACTCAGCGCTTTTGACACCTTTCCCGCCGTGCGCAGCCGCATGTTGACCGGCTTGTTGACCCGTGCGGGTGTTCCCATGCGGCAGGTATCGGCGCGGCATATTGCGCTGCTCACCCACTTGCTGGAGGGCGGCGGCGAGCGCAGTTGTGACTTGCCGGGCGCGTTCCGCGCCTATCGCGAACAAGGCTGCTTGCGCATTTTGCATGAACCGGCACGGCAGCCCGTGCCTCTATTCGACGGATTCCGTGCCCGATTATGGGACACACCTACCATATTGACTGTAAAACGCAAAAAACCGGGCGAAGTTTTTCACAAATCGTGCGATACTTTTCTGGTAGATTGTGGTACAATAAACATCGGTACGCTGTACGCGCGTGTGGCAGCTCCGGGCGACCGGCTGACATTGCCCGAGGCCCGCGGCGCGCGGCAGCTCAAGCGCATCTTTTCTGACCGGCGTATTCCGCCGTCTGCTCGTGCGCGTCTGGCGGTCATCGCAGACCAGCAGGGAGTAATTCTTGTGCAGGGAGTCGGCATGGACCAAAGCCGGATAGCGCACGGCGGAGACACATTTGAATTCCGTTTTGAGGGGTTGTAAAGATGATGAAAAATGATATCCAGGAAGTTTTGTTCTCCGAGCAGCAGCTGGCGGACAAGGTAAAAGAACTGGGCGCACGCATCAGCGCCGACTATGCGGACAAAAATCCGCTGATTGTGAGTGTGCTCAAAGGCTCCTATGTATTTATGGCAGACCTGACACGCCAAATCACCATTCCCTGCAACATCGACTTTATGGCCGTGTCCAGCTATGGCGCGGGCACAAAGACCACAGGGGAAGTGCAGATTATCAAGGACATTGGCAGCAAGATTGATGGCCGTCATCTGGTTATCGTGGAAGATATCCTGGATTCGGGCGTGACGCTGAGCTTTTTGATTAAGGTGCTCAAAGCGCGCGGTGCGGCTTCCATCCGCCTGTGTACGCTGCTGTCCAAGCCCGACCGCCGTAAGGTCGATGTGCCGATTGATTATCTGGGCTTTGAGATTCCCGACGCATTTGTCGTCGGCTACGGCTTGGACTATGCGGAAAAATACCGCAACCTGCCGTATATTGGCATTCTCAAACCTGCCGTTTACGGCGGCGAATAACCGCGCGTCCGCTGGGACGCGCCCAAGAAAGGAGAGTCGGAAACCGATTTGAGAGGGAAAATGAAAGGCTTCGGCCTTTATCTAATCATCATTCTCCTGATGCTCAGTGCGGTCAGCTATATGCTGAGCATGGGCAACAAAAGCCAGGAGGTACAATACTCACAGGTCGTCACCCTGTTTGAGCAGGAGAATGTCGAGTCGTTTGAGTATAATGACGGCACGCTGACCATGAAGCTTTATGAACCCAAGGGTTCCAAGGTCACAGCAAAAGTGCCGTATCTGAATGTTTTTTACACCGACCTCGGCCAGCTCATTCGAGAGCAGCACGATGCCGGTATCATCAAGGAGTATACCTATAAAACCGTAGAGATGCCGTGGTGGGCAAGCTTTGTGCCCTATCTCATTGTGCTCATTCTGTTCGGTCTGTTGTGGTACTTTATGATGAACAAACAGGGCGGCGGCGGTGGAAATCCGATGCAGTTCGGTCGTGCACGGGTCAAGATGGCCAGCGACGACAAGAACAAGGTCACGTTTGCCAACGTTGCCGGTGCCGATGAGGAAAAGGCAGAACTTCAGGAAATCGTCGAGTTCCTCAAAAACCCGCAGAAGTTTATTGAAATTGGTGCGCGTATCCCCAAGGGCGTGCTGCTGGTAGGCCCTCCGGGTACCGGTAAGACGCTGATTGCCAAGGCGGTTGCAGGGGAAGCGGGCGTGCCGTTCCTGTCGATTTCCGGTTCGGACTTCGTTGAACTGTATGTCGGTGTCGGCGCATCGCGTGTGCGTGACCTGTTCGAGCAGGCCAAGAAAAATGCACCTGCTATCGTGTTTATCGACGAGATTGACGCGGTTGGCCGTCAGCGCGGTGCCGGTTTGGGCGGCGGTCACGATGAACGCGAACAGACGCTCAACCAGTTGCTGGTCGAGATGGACGGCTTCGGCGCAAACGAAGGCGTTATCGTCATCGCGGCCACCAACCGAAAAGACATTCTGGACAATGCGCTGTTGCGTCCGGGTCGTTTTGACCGTCAGGTGTATGTCGGTGCGCCCGATGTCATCGGCCGTGAAGCGATTTTGAAGGTACATGCACGCGGCAAACAGTTTGACCCCGATGTAAACTTCAAATCCATTGCGCAGACCACAGCCGGCTTTACCGGTGCAGATTTGGAAAACCTGCTCAACGAGGCGGCCTTGCTGGCTGCACGGCGCAATAAAAAGTTTATTACGCTGGAAGAAATTGAGCAATCTCTGCTCAAGGTGGTCATGGGCGTGGAGAAAAAGACCCATGTGGTCAACGAGGACGACAAGCGGTTGACCGCCTACCACGAAGCCGGTCACGCTATCGCGTTCCATGTGCTGCCCACCCAAGACCCGGTACACCATATCACGATTATCCCGCGTTCCAACGGCGCTGGCGGCTTCACTATGCCGCTGCCTGAAGAGGACAAGGCGTACCGCACCCGCCGGTATATGGAAGATTATCTGGTGGTTTGTCTGGCGGGTCGTGTTGCCGAAGAGCTGACAATGGACGACATCAGCACAGGCGCATACGGTGACATTAAGCAGGCAACCGCAATGGCGCGCGCTATGGTCATCAACTACGGTTTCAGTGATAAGATTGGCCCGGTTGATTATGACATGCAGGGCGGTGAAATCTTCTTGGGCCGTGACTTTGCCGCAGGCAAGGGTTATTCGGACGCCAAGGCCGCCGAGATTGACGAAGAAATTCACCGCTTGATTCAGCAGGCGAATACCCGCTGCCGCAAGCTGCTCGAAGAAAACCGCGAGCAGATGACCCGTGTAGCTGAGTATTTGCTACGCAATGAAACGATGGACGGCGATACCTTCCGCAAGCTGTATAATGGTGAGGATGTGCCCGACCGTGTGGCACCGTCTGAAGAAGAACTAAAGACCGGAACCGAGCCGGTACAGCAGCAAAAAAACATGCCGGAAGAACAAGCACCGGTTGTGACCGACCTGCCCGAATCCCAACAGATTCCCGCGGAACAGGTTGCAGATTTGCCGCAGGAGGACGATACGCAGACACCTCCCGATGACCAATCCAACGTATAAGCACAAAACACGCATCTGATTTTTGCAGATGCGTGTTTTTTTGTGTTGTCCGTGCGCGCACACCTGTCCTTTGCAATTTGCACAAAAATGGATTTGCGTTTGTGGGTTTTACACTTCATTCTGCTAAATTTACCGCGGACAAGATGCAAAAAAAACATTCAATTTTGAATGGATAATAAAAAATAAAGCAAAAATTGTTGAAAAATATTGCAAATTGCTCTTGCAACTCGGTATATTCTATGGTATGCTAATGAAGCGCGAGAAAGACAGATGTATTTGCATGGAGAACAATATGGAAAATGAACCCAAATATTACCTCGTGGAACGGGCACTTCTGCCGGAGGTATTTCAAAAAGTCGTCCGGGCAAACGCTGCCCTGAAAGCCGGTCGTGTGCGCACGGCGAGCGAGGCTGCACAAAGTGTAGGGCTTTCGCGTTCGGCGTATTACAAGTATAAAGACGGCATCCGCCCCTTTTATGAGGCGGCGCATGACCGTATCATTACGTTCCACCTGATGCTCTCTGACCGTCCGGGGGTGTTGTCCAGTATCTTGGGGCTGTTCGCCCGCGTGGGCGCAAACCTGCTGACCATTAACCAGAGTATCCCGATGAGTGGGCAGGCAGCCGTCACGATTGCCGCCCGCACAGAGGAAATGAAGTGTACAGTCGATGCGCTCATGCAGCGCGCAGAGGCGCTCGACGGTGTGCTGCATATCGAAGTGGTAGCAAGCGAATAATCAAAATAGTCTAGGAGGCTTTGTTATGTTGAAGGTTGCGATAATGGGTCACGGCACGGTCGGCTCAGGTGTTTATGATGTATTGGAACAGAACGCGGCGCAGATTGCGCACGCGGTGGGCGAGCAAGTAGAAGTCAAGTATGTGCTTGACCTGCGCGATTTTTCGCAGCTGCCCTATGCAGATAAATTTGTGACCGATTTTTCGGTCATTGAAAACGACCCGGAAATCACCGTGGTTGCCGAGGTCATGGGCGGTGTCGGCGCAGCCTACGAGTTTACCAAGCGATGCCTGAAAGCGGGCAAGAGCGTGTGTACGTCCAACAAGGAACTGGTTGCCGTACACGGCGAAAAGCTGCTCGCACTGGCAAAAGAACACAACGTCAACTATCTGTTTGAAGCATCGGTCGGCGGCGGTATCCCGCTGATTCGCCCGATGATGCAGTGCTTGGCGGCAAACCGGATTGACGAAATCTGCGGTATCCTCAACGGAACCACTAACTATATTTTAAGCCAGATGATTCACAATGGTGTGGCGTTTGACGACGCGCTGAAACAGGCGCAAAAGATGGGCTATGCTGAGAACGACCCCACTGCCGATATTGAAGGCCATGATGCCTGCCGTAAAATTTGTATTCTGTCCGATTTGGCGTTCGGCGATAAGATTGACCCCGACGCGGTTTCGTGCGAGGGTATCACACATATTACGCTGGACGATGTCGCGGCGGCCAGCAAGCTGGGCTATGTGATTAAGCTGATTGGCCGCGCCAAGCGCACCGAGTCGGGCAAGGTCTTTGCCTTTGTCGCCCCGCATCTGGTGTCCAAGACCAGCCCGCTGGCCTGTGTGGAAGATGTATTTAATGGCATTCTGGTCACCGGCAATATGGTGGGCGAAGTCATGTTCTATGGACAGGGCGCGGGCAAACATGCGACCGCATCGGCTGTGGTTGCCGATATGATGGACGCGATGGCGCACCGCGAAAAGCGCCGTCCGGTCGAGTGGGGCGACGGTGCACAGCAGTTGCTGCTTCCGCTCGATGAACTGCAAAGCACATGGTATGTGCGTGGAGAATTGTCGGCTGAACTGACCGAAAAGGCAGTGCCGGGCGCAACCCTGACCGTTCCGATGACGGCAGCCGAATTGCGCGAAAAACTGCCGAACGTTCAAGGGGCAATGCGCGTACTGTGAGAAAGAAGGGGAAAACACGCATGGGTGTTACAGTAAAAGTACCGGCGACCAGCGCCAATATGGGTTCGGGCTATGACAGCATTGGCATTGCGCTCGACCTCTATAATGTCATCACAATGGAAGAATGTGACCACATCGACATCAGCGATGTGCGCGGCGAAAAAATTCCGACAGATGAGACAAATCTTATTTACCAATGTGCAAAAAAGGTGTATGATATCTGTGGAAAGCCGCTCAAAGGTTTGAAAATCGTGGAAGATTGCGCCATCCCGCAGACACGCGGACTGGGTTCGTCCTCAGCGTGTACCGTAGCTGGTATTTTGGGTGCCAATGCGCTGCTGGGTGACCCGCTCAATCAGGAAAATATCATCGACCTTGCGGCTTCGATTGAAGGACACCCCGATAACTCAACGCCCGCGATTTTGGGCGGATTCTGTGTGGCGCTGCTCGAATACGGCAAGGTATGGAGTGTGCGCGTGCCCATGAACGGCACGGTGGACTTTATCACCTTTATTCCGGATTTTGAGCTTTCGACCGAAAAAGCGCGTGCCGCGCTGCCCGAAAAGGTTGCCCATCACGACGCCGTATTCAATCTGGCGCGTGCTGCACTGCTTGCCGGTTCGCTCACGACCGGAAAACTGGAAAACGTCGGGGTTGCAGTTGGAGATTGTCTGCACCAGCCGTACCGCTTTGGTCTGATTCCGGACGGTACACAGGTCGTACACGCTGCCAAGTGCATGGGCGCGCTGGGCGCGTTTATTTCGGGTGCAGGCCCGTCCATTATCGCTGTGGTCGATGCGTCGGATAAGACCTATTTATCCCGCGCACAGATGTACTGTGAACAGAACTTTCCGCACTGGAAGCCCATTCGCCTGACTTGTGACGAAGTCGGCGCAACCGTTTCCCGTTTTTAATTTTGCATCGTAAGGGCTGGCAAACAGGCCGGTTCCGAAGGAGGATACAAAGAAAATGAGTTTGATTGTTCAGAAGTTCGGCGGCACCTCTGTCGCCAATACCGAGCGCCTGCAAAATGTTGCAGACATCGTTACTTCTACTTATAAAGCCGGCAATCAGGTCGTTGTGGTCGTGTCGGCACAGGGCGATACAACCGATGACTTCATCGCAAAGGCGGCTGAGCTGAATGACCGTCCATCCAAGCGTGAAATGGATGTATTGCTGTCGGCGGGCGAGCAGATTTCTATGGCTCTGCTGGCAATGGCTGTGCAAAAGCTGGGCTATCCGGTCATCTCTCTGACCGGCTGGCAGGCGGGCATTGAAACCGATATTCACTATTCGGAAGCCCGTATCCGCAAGGTAACTGCCGAGCGCATCCGCTCCGAGCTTGACCGCAACCGTATTGTCATTGTGGCAGGTTTCCAGGGCATTAACAAACAGGATGATATCACGACGTTGGGGCGTGGCGGCTCGGATACCACCGCGGTTGCAATCGCCGCTTCGCTGGGCGCCGATTTGTGCCAGATTTACACCGATGTAGACGGTGTATACACCGCAGACCCGCGCATTGTAAAGGATGCCCGCAAACTCGATGCCATCACTTATGATGAGATGCTGGAACTGGCGACGCTGGGCGCACAGGTTCTGCACAACCGTTCGGTTGAAATGGCCAAGAAGTATAATGTGGATTTGGAAGTTGTGTCCAGCTTTACCCGCAATTCGGGTACCAAAGTCAAGGAGGGTTCTGACATGGAGAAAATGAATGTAAGCGGCGTAGCCCGTGACAATAACTGTGCGCGTGTCGCCATTATCAATCTGCGGGATGAACCGGGCGTTGCGTTCAAGGTATTCTCGCTTCTGGCAAAGAACAAGGTCAATGTTGACATTATCTTGCAGTCGGTCGGTCAGAAGGGCCGCAAGTCCATTACGTTCACCATTCCGCAGGATAAAGCCGATGAAGTGGGCAAGATTCTGGAGCACAATAAAGATGTTCTGGATTTTGAAACCGTGTCCATCAACACCGGCGTGGCAAAGGTTTCCATCGTTGGTGCTGGCATGGCCTCCAATCCGGGCGTTGCAGCCATGATGTTTGAAGCACTGGCCAGCGCGGGTATCAACATCCGTATGATTTCGACTTCTGAGATTAAGATTTCGGTGCTCATCAACGAGGAGGACAGCGAAAAGGCAGTCAAGGCAATTCACCAGAAATTCTTTAATGTATAAAAGTCTCTGTCCTCGCAGACAGGTTAAAGACGGCTCCCTTTCGTGGAGCCGTCTTTTTATGCGCCGGATTTGTGAGAAATGTGCATAAAATTGGGTAACAATTCGGTGAATTCATCGAATCAACATTGAACCGGCCGAATTGAGTATGTTATAATAAATTCCAGACTGGAAATTATATTTTAAAAAGAGATGGAGCAGAATATGCACAATCCAAAAGATAGAAAACCCCGTCCAAGACAGCCCGAAGAAATCGACGCTTCTTCGCTGCTAGAAGGCCGCAACGCAGTTGCAGAATGTCTGCGTGCCGGTCAGGACTGCGATAAAATATGGATAGCACAAGGCGCGCGCATGGGCGATATCATCGCATTGGCGCGTAAATGTGGTGTTCCGGTGGTCGAGTGTGACCGCCGTAAACTGGATGCCATGAGCGCAACCGGAAACCATCAGGGCGTGATTGCGCAAGCTGCGGCACATGCCTATGCGTCGCTGGATGACTTGTTTCAAAATGCGCAGGAAAAAGGAGAAGCGCCGCTGTTTGTCATTTGTGACGGCATTGAAGACCCGCACAACTTGGGTGCGATTATCCGTTCGGCAGAAACCGCGGGCGCGCATGGCGTGATTATTCCCAAACGCCGCGCAGTTGGTTTGACTGCGGTTGTCGCACGCGCGTCAGCGGGTGCGTTGGCGCATATGCCGGTACACAAAACGGTCAATCTTGCCGCTTTGCTCGATACCCTCAAAGAGCGCAGTGTATGGATTTTCGGTGCAGAAGCCGATGGAACGGTCGATTTATATGACGCAGACTTTGCCGGGCCGACCGCGCTGGTCATTGGCTCAGAGGGGGAGGGCATCAGCCGATTGGTGCGTCAAAAATGTGATTTTATTGTCAGCATTCCGATGCGCGGCAAGGTCAACTCGCTCAACGCATCCAATGCTGCGGCGGTGTTGCTGTTTGAGGCTGTGCGCCGTCGGATTTGTGGGAAGTGAGGAGAGCAATGAGCAATAAATTTGATACTTCCGAACTCAATGATATTCGCCGGTTGCTCGGAGAGGATGTACCCGAACCGAAAAAGCGCGTGGAAAAGATAGAGCCATCCCAAGCGCCACAGCAGACTCCCGTAAGCAATCGGACAGCAGGGCGTACCTTTAGTTTGGATGATATTTTAGCCGAAGTCAGTGGGGTCGTGGACGAAGCCAACGCCGAGCACGAAGCCAAGCGCCCGGCTCCACAGAAACAGGCGCCCCGCCCGACGACCAATACAACCCGTTCGGCTGCCGCACCGAAGAACACAGCGGCTAATCAGACGGCTGAGCCGTACAAGATGCAGCAACAGGAAATTCGCCTGCCGCGTCGGGAAGCTCAGGAAATGCCGCCGCAGCAAGAGGATGAAGACAATGCGCCGCGCACAACATCCAAATCGGGCGCATCGCATTACAAACCCAAATCGCGTCCGGTAGATGATGATGACGATGATGAGATTGAACTGATGGAACCGGCGAAGGCGATGAGCATTGCCAATCGCCGCGCCAAGAATCTGGGTCGCCGCGCCATTCCGGTGTTGATTTTCGGTATCATTGCACTGTATTTGACCATAGCCGAAAGCCTGTCTTTGCCCATTCCCAGCATGATTGGGTATGCGCAGAATCCGCTTTTGTTTGTGCTGACACAGATTGCATTTCAGATTGTCTCCATGCTCATTGGCATTGATGTCATTGGTGATGGATTTTATAAACTGGTCACGGGCAAGGCCGACCGCGCATCCCTTGTCGCATTGGCAAATATGGCGGCGGTGCTGCACTGTATGACCTTCCTGATTGCCCACTGGGGCGGCGTGCTGCCGTACTCGTCCATCTGCATTTTGTTGTTGTATGCAGCCATGAGGGAGGAGAAAAACCGCTGTGCTGGACGTGCGCGCGCTTATAAAGCGGTCACGCTGCACGAAAACCCGATGGGCGTGTACTATCACCATGACAGCACCGAACATGCGCGCCGCACGGTTAAGGTGCGCATGAGTGAGCGCGAGGACTTTGAACGCGAACTGGAACGCCCGGATTCCATGGAGCGGTTTGCCCGCATCTATGCGCCGGTCATGCTGGTGGCATCTGTGGTCTTTGCGGTCATCTCGTCCATGATGCAGCAAAAAATTGATAACTTTTTCTGGGCATTGTCGGCTATGCTGACCATTTCCAGCCCGCTGCCCATTTTGTGCGCGTTTGGACGCGCATACTACAATGTGTCGCGCCGTTTGTTGTCCGAGGGTGCTGCACTGGCCAGCGGTCAGGCGGCATTCCGTGTGCGCAAGGCGCGCCGTGCGCTGATTCAGGACAGTGATTTGTTCCCCGGCGGCACCATCACGATAAACGAAGTGCGTGCGCACAGTGGCTATACACCGGAAAAACTGTTGTCTTATGCGGTTGCGGTCACCGATGGCTATGGCATGGAAATCGGAAAACTCTTGGCAGAAGCACTGCACGAACAGTATGGACGCCCGGCGCGTGCAACCAATATCAAGGTATATGATTTGGGCGGTTTGTCGGGTGAAATCGGTGGCGATACCGTGCTGGTGGGCACGGCGGCTTATATGGCGCGTATGGGTATGCCCGTGCAAGAGCCGAAAAAAGGCCGTGATGTTGAGACAGGTGTGTATGTGGTCATCAATGGACAACCTGCCGGTGTGATTCAGCTCACTTACCATTCTAATGCACAGACCTTTAGTGCGCTTCAAGCGTTGCTGCGCCTGAAAGTTATGCCAGAATTGGCAACCCGTGACTTTAACATTTCGCCCGAAATGGTGCAGAAGATGTTCGAAACCCGGCGCGGACGTATCGGCGAAGTGGCTTCCGACCGCGTTGCGATTGTGTCTTCGTCCTCCTATGTGATGGGCGACCGGGTGTGCGCGATTTTGTCGCGTGATGGTATTGTGCCGTTTGCACAGGTTCACCAGTCGGCTGATAAGCTGTCGGGTGCAATGCGCTCGAATTTGATTCTGGGTGCAGTCGGCGGCGCGTGCGGCCTGCTGCTGATGTTCTATCTGGCGGCAACCGGACATCCCGAAGCTGTAACACCCAAAAATGTGCTGCTTTATCTCATTCTGTGGTACATTCCGTCCTTTTTTGTCACTTTCCATACGAGAAAGGGACTTTGAGGATAAAAAATTGTGCAAAAAACACCGCTCATTTGGGCGGTGTTTTTCATATTTTTTGTAAAAATGTGCATACTGCATAAAAAATCGGTTGCAATTCTCTTGGATATGGTTTATAATTACGGACAAGGAGTAATTGACTCCTATGTGCGCAAATTGAACCAACAAAATGGCAGGAGTGTGTAATTATGGCGACATTTCCGGTAAACAAGATTCGTAACGTATGTATTATGGGCCATGGCGGCGATGGTAAGACCTCGCTGGTGGAAAGCCTGCTGTTTACTTCGGGCGTCACCGACCGCGTCGGAAAAGTACCCGAAGGCAACACGGTCTGTGATTTCGACCCCGAAGAAATCAAGCGCCAGTTCTCCATTTCGACCGCTGTTGCACCAGTCGTATGGAACGATTGCAAGATAAATCTGCTTGATACACCGGGATTTTTTGATTTTGAAAACGAAGTCAATCAGGCAATGCGCGTGGCAGAGTCGGCGCTGATTGTGGCAACTGGCAAGTCAGGGCCGGGCGTTGGCACCGAAAAGGCGTGGAAGCGCGCCGAAGAACGCAGAATGCCGCGTATGTTCTACATATCCAAAATTGACGAGGAAAATTCCGATTACTATACTTCGCTGCACAAGCTGCAAAAGCAGTTCGGTGTTTCGGTTTGTCCGATTGTCGTCCCGATTTTCGAGGGCAACCGCGATACCGTCGGCGTTGTTGACTGCGTTATCCGCAAGGCATACAAAATGGAAGGCACCAAGCGTGTCGAAATCCCGATTCCAGACAACATGGTTGACCGCATCAATCAGCACCGTGCGGCTTTGTGCGAGAACGTGGCCGAACTGTCTGAAGAATTGATGGAGCGCTACTTCGCTGGCGAAGAATTTTCCGATGAAGAACTGATTGCCGGTATCCGTCAGGGCGTGCGCGATTTGGTCATTGCGCCGGTATTCTGTGGTACGGTTGCGACCGGTATCGGCTCGTATGCGCTGCTCAAGGGCATTGCTGATTACATGCCGTCTCCAGACGAAGCACCGATTGAAGTCTGTGAAGATGAAAAGGGCGAGTTGATTGAGATTAACTGCACGCCCAACGGTTCTACGGTTGCGATGATTTTCAAGACCGTGGCAGACCAGTATGGCAGATTCTCTTACTTTAAGGTATTCTCCGGCACGGTCAAGCAGGATATGACGCTGGTGAACCGCCGCGCCGATGCCAATGAAAAAATGGCACATATCTATGAAATCTGCGGCAAGAAAACCACCGAAGTGACCGAAGTGGGCTGTGGTGATATCGGTGCAGTTGCTAAGCTGGTCACCACTAAGACCGGCGATACACTGTCGATGTCGGTGCGCAAGGTCAACTTGGAGCCGGTTGTATTGCCTAAGCCGTGCTATTCGCAGGGCATTGCGCCCAAGAACAAGGGCAACGAAGAAAAGTTGGCGACCGGTCTGGCACGTCTGCGCGACGAAGACCCGTCCTTTACGACCGAATACAATGCCGAAACCAAGCAGATGTTGATTTCGGGCATGGGCGACATTCATCTGGATGTTATTTGCTCCAAGCTCAAAAACAAGTTTGGTGTTGAAGTGCAGTTGTCCAAGCCGATTGTACCGTACCGCGAGAAAATCCGTAAAAAGGTATCGGTTGAGGGCAAGCACAAGAAACAGTCGGGCGGTCATGGTCAGTATGGTCATGTTAAGATGGATTTTGAGCCGTGTGCCGACCAGGATTTCGTATTTGCAGAAAGCATTTTCGGCGGTTCGGTGCCCAAGAACTTCTGGCCCGCAGTCGAAAAAGGCATCCGCGAGGCGATGGAGCACGGTGTACTGGCAGGATATCCGCTGGTCGGCCTGAAAGCAACGCTGACCGATGGTTCTTACCATGATGTCGATTCCAACGAATTGTCGTTTAAGATGGCGGCACGTCTGGCATACAAGGCCGGTATTCCGCAGGCTTCGCCGGTTCTGCTCGAGCCTATCTGCTCGATGAAGGTACTGATTCCGGATTCGTACATGGGCGATGTTATCGGTGATTTGAACAAGCGCCGCGGTCGTATCATGGGTATGAACCCGGTTGAGGGCGGCTTGCAGGAAATTCTGGCTGAAACACCGATGGCAGAATTGGCAGACTACGCGATTACACTGCGCTCGATGACGCAGGGACGCGGTTCGTTTGAGTCCGAGTTCATCCGTTATGATGAAGCCCCGGCACCGGTGCAGGAAAAAGTGATTGCCGAGAACAAGGCACGTCTGGAAGCACTGGCCGATTAAAAAAGTCCCCCTTGATTCCGTGCGGGCAGCGCACGGCCTGCACGGGATTTGTAGGAGCATCCTTTTTACAGGGTGCTCCTCTTTTTTGTTCTAAATCTCGTTGCACGTCCATATTCTTGGAGTAAGGATACGCGATGGGAGGCAAGGGACAATATGGTAATGTATGCGACGAAATTAACCCGCCGCAAATTGCTGGTCGGACTGATAACGGTATGTGCAATGGTCGTAGGGGTGGGATGTCTGCTGTTCACCGGAGGGGATGAGGCGACCACCGTAGCGGCGGAAAACAGTATCTCTTGTAAGCTGGCAACCAATGAAGACCGCGTGGCATTTTTGCGCGGATACGGATGGGAGATTGACGCAAACCCGGTGGCAGAACAGGAAGTGCGGATTCCGGACACCTTTGACGCGGCGTATGAGAGTTATAACGCGCTGCAAAAGTCACAGGGGCTGGATTTGACGCGCTATCAGGGCAGAAAATGCCAGCTTTATGTATATCAGGTACTCAATGACCCCAGTGGGGAAAGCGGTGTGACCGCCAATCTGGTGCTGTACCGTGACCGCCTGATTGCGGCAGATATCTGTTCGGAAAACGCCGATGGATTTGTGCGCGGTATCACCGAGCATCCACAGCCACAGACGACCGACCAAACAACACAATCAAATACCGCAACAGAAGAATAGAGAAAACAGGCCGCTTTTTTAAGACGGCCTGTTTTTTATTGCGCGGCGCGGTCGTTCATTCGTGAAATTGCATAAATCCAAAGTGCGTCGTCATATTGTAAGAAACCAGACGTGGTGTTTTGTGCATGTTGGTTGGGTTTCTACCCGGATGTTGTCAAAAACTGACAAGAGAAAACGAAAATTTTCGGTTTTTTTTGCAAGACCTATTGTGCAAAATGCAAAAAAGTGGTACGCTATGTTTATCTGAGGAAAGGAAGGGATGCGCATGGCGCGAGAGCGGCTGGATAAAGTGCTGGCAACCCGCGGGATTGGTTCACGAAAGGAGGTAGGCGCACAGATTCGTGCCGGCAGCGTGACAGTCAACGGAAATCCTTGTCGTGACCCGGCAAGCAAGGTTGACCCCGAATGCGATGCAATTTGTGTGGGCGGCGTGCCGCTGCGCGCGCGCAAAGAGCGCTATTTTATGCTCAATAAACCAGCGGGCGTGCTGTCTGCAACCCAAGACGCAGAACAGCAAACCGTGCTGGATTTATTTCCCGCCTGCGAGCGCAAAGGATTGGCACCGGTTGGACGGTTGGACAAAGACACCGAGGGGCTGTTGCTTTTGACCGACGACGGCGCTTTGAACCATGCCTTGACTGCACCGCGCCGTCATGTGGCAAAACGCTATCGTGCGCTTATCTCTGGAACGCTTGCCGACGATGCACCCCAACGGTTTGCACAAGGGGTTGTGCTGGCAGATGGGACGGTGTGCCGTCCGGCAGAACTGCAAATCGGAAGCCGCCAGCCCGATGGACAAACCGAAGTGTTTGTGATTTTGTGGGAAGGCAAATATCATCAGGTCAAACGCATGGTGGCAGCCGTGGGCGGCAGAGTGGAGTATTTGGAGCGGTTGGAGATGGGGCCGCTGGTACTCGACGATGCGCTGGAGCGCGGTCAATATCGCGCCTTGCAGGAAGCGGAAATTCAGGCACTTTTTCAAGCGGTCTCCCGCTGAAAATGGTGCAAAAATATGGGAATTTGAATCAGATTGGAAAAATACACAAAGATTCTGAAAAATTTTTGTGTAAAAATGGACGAACCTGTGTTATAATTTCTTAAAATAGATAGAATACGAAATTTTTTGTTGTGATAGGGTGCCGCAGGGAACGGCATTCGGGTGCAGCACACAGGCACGGACGGAGAAGATTGATGAAGAAAAGGGAAAGGTGATGGAAATGGCTTCCAGATTGTTCCAATCAATTATTCTGCAAATGAAGGATACGGTAGACCGTACCATTGGTATTGTAGATGCGACCGGTGCGGTGGTTGCCTGTACCGACTTGCCGCGCATCGGTGAAATGCGCGAAGATGCCGTAACCGAACTGGGTTATGCTGGGGATATGATTCGCTTCGGCGGGTATACCTACCGTTCGGTTGCAGACCGCTCCACACGCTTTGAATATGCCGTTTTTGTGCAGGGCGAAGATGAACTGGCGCGTTCGGTTTGTTCGCTTGCGGCGGTTGCAATCAACAACATCAAGACGTTGTACGACGAAAAGCACGACAAGGCAACCTTTGTCAAAAATATCATTCTGGACAACATCCTGCCCGGTGATATCTAC
>NZ_CALWJM010000006.1 GCF_944381005.1 uncultured Butyricicoccus sp.
AAGTGCAGTAATGTATGGAGCGGACTGATACTAATAGGCCGAGGGCTTGACCTAATGAATTAGGTAAAGAATCTCGATAGTAGCTAATGTGAGTAAGTATTGTTCAGTTTTCAGGGTGTAAACCCGCCGGATAGACTGGCTTCGCCGAACAAGTCGGCGACAGCCTTTTCTAAAAACAATTCACTGAATTGTTTTCTTAACGAAAAGGTTGTTCAGTTTTGAAGGTGCAAACCTTCCTAGACAACATTTAATTCGACGAGTGATTCGAGCTAGGTGAGGTCAAAAGTAAATATTTTCTTGATACGGGAAGATAAGAAAGCAGGAGCGTCTAAGAGATGCGAAGCGAATTCGTTTTTTGCTTACTTTTCTTTTCCGGAAAAGAAAAGTAAGTGCGTGCCAATGGTGACGAGGGTACACCTGTTCCCATTCCGAACACAGTAGTTAAGCTCGTTAACGGTGACAATACTTGGCTGGCGACGGCCCGGAAAGATAACAAGGCGCGCACATAAAAAGCAGTTTCGTATGAAACTGCTTTTTCTTTTTCTGTAAAAATGATATTTGCTATTTTGTGCCCAAGGGTGTACAATAATACCCAAATGGTTTACTTTATAAGGAGTTTTCACGATGCAGGATTTGATACAATTCGATGCACAATATATAGATTGCGATGATGCAAGAATTGCCTATTATACATTTGGTCAGGGCGAACCGCTTGTTTTGCTGCATGGAAACGGAGAAAGCAGCAAATATTTTGCCGGCTGTATCCCATATTTATCGCATTTTTATCGGGTCATTGCCGTGGACAGCCGCGGGCATGGGCAATCCGAACGCGGTATGGAAAAATTAAATTTTGACCGCATGGCCGAGGATTTACATATTATTTTTGATACATTGGGATTGGAAAAAGCCCATGTGTTAGGATTTAGTGACGGTGGAAATCTGGCGATTAAATTTGCGCTGCTATATCCACAGCATGTGGACAAGCTGATTTTGAACGGTGCGAATGTGTCTTTACGCGGGGTTGTGCCGTGGGTACAACTTCCGGTATATCCCGCAATCGGCGTGCTGTCTGTGCTGTCGCCGTTTCACGCCAATCTGCGCAAAAAGCGCGATGTGTTGGGACTGATGGCGCATGGATACGGCGTGCGCCTGCGCGATTTGCAACTGATTGAACAGCCGGTTTTGATGATTGTGGGTGACCATGACATGATTTATGCCGAGCATACCCAGCGCATGGCCGAGCAGATGCCCGATGTACAGCTTGCGGTTTTGAACGGCAGTCATTTTATTGCCGCTGAGTCTCCAGCACGGTTTTGCCTGAATTGTTTGAAGTTTTTGCGTGGAGAAATCGTACCGGATGCCGTGGCGTGGGAATGGTCTGTTTGTGACGAAAAAGCCAATCGGTGAAATCAAAAAGAGAGACGTTGTCTCTCTTTTTTGTGTGCAAGAAAGGAAAAAGCGCACCCGAAGGTGCGCTTTTCCTTGAAAAAGAGAAAGAGAAGGTAGAGAAAAGGGATAATAGCTATTTGATGCAGCACGCAAGCGTAAGGCTTGCGGCCAATCTATTTGGAAACGGTCAAAAGACCGGAATTGGGTTACTTTTTACGGGAACGATAACGATTGTAAATCGAAGCACCCGGTGCATAACAAGCAAGCTGTGCCTGTGCAAGACCGGTCAGAAAACTTGCAAATTTCATCACAAGATACGTCCTTTCGCTGTTTTTTTTACTGTCCATATGATACACCCGAAAGCTGTAAATTGCAACGATTGACTTGTACCAAATACATAAAGTACAAAAGAAAATTTTATGCACTTTTTACAAACAAGATGTTGTGAGAAGGCAAAGAAAAATTCTACCCGATTTTTGAAAATCGCTTTACACGAATGAGAGAACAAGGATTCAGGAGGAACAAACATGGAGCAAGTACAGATAGAACGTCTTTTACATACACGCTTTGCAAAAAATTTGCGCAATCCTTTCGTGCAAGCCGTGCAGCAATATCAGTTGATTGCACCCGGCGATTCAATTGCCGTGTGCATTTCGGGCGGCAAAGATTCTGCGCTTTTGGCGTTGTTGCTGCGCGACTATCAGAAGCATAGTGGAGTTCCATTTACCTTGACCGCGCTTGCGATGGACCCCGGATACGATGCAGTCAACCGCCGCCAGATTGTGCATAATTTGGCACAGTTGGGCTTGCAAGTGCAGATGTTTGAAACCAATGTGTTACAGGTGGCGGGCAATCACGCGCCGGAAAATCCCTGTTTTTTGTGCGCCAAGATGCGCAGGGGCTATTTGTATGCCGAAGCGCAAAAGCGCGGGTGCAATAAGATTGCGCTGGGGCACCACTATGATGACGCGATTGAGACCGTACTCATGGGGCTTATCTATGGCGGGCAGATTCAAGCCATGCTGCCGCGGCTGCAAAGCGCCAATTATGAGGGGATGGAACTGATTCGGCCTTTATATCATGTGCGAGAACGTGCGGTGTCTGAGTGGGTCACGGCGACTGGTTTAACATTTCTGCCCTGTGCTTGTCCGGCACATACCAAGGAAGGAAACACCAAACGCGCCGAAATCAAGGCGTTGATTGCCGAACTTGCCGCCAAAAATCCGCAGATTGAGGCAAATTTGCTCAACGCAGTTAAAAATGTGGATACGGCGAAGGTGTTGGGCTGGCGCGACACCAACGGGCGGCACAGTTTCCTTGACCGTTTTGTGTGACGATTTTGTGTACGCCGTTGTTTTTTTATTCCAAAAATGCTATAATAAAAAATAGTTGTCTGTGCGGTGTGCGCACAGCGGTCAAATGCAAACGGTATGTACAGCATATCATGTAAAGATAAGGGAGTTTATGAGGAATGATTAAGACATTTGGTAAGCGAATTGCAGCCATGGTCGTCGCTTCGGCAGTCGTTGCCGGCGTTACCGTGACTTATGGCATCCCAAACATCAAGTACAAAGAAATCAAGTCGTCTGAACCGGTGGTTATGACCGTCAACGGCGACGAGATTCACATGGATGAGTTCCGCGCATATCTCAAATATAACAAGTCCTATATGGAAAATATGCTCAGCTATTACGGCATGGATGATACCATCTGGTCTGACCCGACGATGGGTGAAATGATGGTCGGTCAGCTCTTTGAGTCGGCTAACCAGCAGGCCATTGAGATTCACACGGTCAAGCAGGAGTTTGAAAAGCTGGGACTTAAACTCAGCCGCGAGGAGCGCGAGCAGGCACAGCAGGAGAAAATGGACACCATTGAGCAGATGGGCGGTCAGGAACTGTTTGAACAGTGGTTGCAGAGCATCGGCTACAATGACACGATGTATGACAACACCATTGCAATCTCCAAGTATGCAAATGCCATTCAGGACGCTTATTACGGCGACAACGGCACCAAGACCAATACACAGGCGATTGTAGATAAGTTCAATGAAACCTATCTGTGTGCTAAGCATATCTTGGTGCAGTCGATTGACGGTTCGGGCAATCCGCTGACCGGTGATGCGCTGGCAGCCGCACAGAGCAAGGCACAGGAAGCACTGGAAAAGGTCAAGGCGGGCGAGGATTTTGACACGCTGATTGCACAGTATAACGAAGACCCCGGAATGGAAATGTACCCGGAGGGCTATGTATTTACCGAAGGTGAAATGGTAGATGAATTCTATCAGGGCACAAAGGCATTGGAGCCGGGACAGACTTCGACCGAACTGGTCGAGAGCGGGTACGGCTGGCATATCATCCAGCGTGAACCGCTGACCGCAGAACAGCTCAATGATACCATTCGGGAGCAGTTGGTGCAGGAGATTACCGGACAGAGCTTTGTAGACGAGATTCAGAACTTAATGAGTGAGGTCGATGTGCAGTATACCGACACATATGGCGAAAAGACTTATGATAATCTGATGCAGATTCTGGGCGACTCCACCACGGAAAATACCGAAGATGCCGCACCGTCTGAAGATGCTGCACAGCAAGAACAAGCAGCCGAATAATGTATGAAAAAAGGTCATCCGAGTTTATCGGATGACCTTTTTGTGTGTCGGGAAGAACGGTCAAAGCGCCTGCGCCCAATCGGCTTCTTTGAATCCAACCAGAACGGTATCCCCATCCACGACAATGGGGCGTTTGACCAACATGCCATCAGAAGCGAGAAGCGCAAACTGCTCGTCCTCGCTCATTTGAGGTAGGCGGTCTTTTAAGTGCAGTTCCTTGTATAGATTGCCGCTGGTGTTAAAAAACTTCTTGAGCGGCAAACCGCTTTTGCTGTGCCACAAGCGCAGTTCATCTGCCGAAGGGTTGTCGGTCTTGATATCGCGCACGGTGAACGATTTGCCCTGCGCTTCCAGCCACTTTTGTGCCTTCTTGCAGGTGGAACATTTGGGGTAGCATACAAACAACATAAGGGTCACTCCATTTCAAAAGTATCTATCAGTTGGCGGTTTGTCCAGTCGCTTGCGTTTGTGCATACTTATGCACCAATGTCTGTGCCATTTCCATCGGAGTTTCGCCCGCGTTCAGGCGTAAGGACAAATAGGGCTGACTGCCCGCATTGAGCAGCAGACGGCCGGAAAAGGCCTTGTCACCGCACAGCACAGACAATCGGCGGAAATCGGTCTGTGCGAAGGTGATGAGCAGACGGCCGGCACTTTGTTTGATTTCGGTCACGCCTTGGTCACCAGCCTGCGCGCGCAGCAGCGCAATATCGAGCAGGGCGACTGCTTCGGCGGGCGGTTCACCATAGCGGTCAATCAGTTCATCTAACAGGTCGCTGCGGCCTTCCTCCGAGCGGATAAGCGCGATACGGCGATAGAGGTCAACGCGCTGACCAGGGTCGGACACATATTCAGCGGGCAGATTGGCAGACAAGGTAAGCTCGGCCGCACATTCGACGCGCTGGGGCGGTGTTTCGCCCTTTTCTTCGAGAACCGCTTCTTCCAGAAGCTTTAGATACAGGTCATACCCCACGCTCATCATATGTCCGGACTGTTCAGGGCCGAGCACATTGCCCGCGCCGCGGATTTCTAAGTCACGCATGGCGATTTTGAAGCCCGAACCGAATTCAGCAAATTCGCGGATGGCAGACAGGCGTTTTTGGGCGATTTCGGACAGTACCTTGCCGCGGCGGAAGGTCAGATAAGCAAAGGCGCGGCGGCTGGAGCGTCCGACACGGCCGCGAATCTGGTGGAGCTGTGCAAGCCCCATGTGGTCGGCATCCTCAATAATCAGCGTGTTTGCGTTGGGGATGTCGATACCGGTTTCGATGATGGTGGTACAGACCAGAATATCCAGTGCGCCATCGTTCATGTCGTTCATCACGTTCGCCAGTTCGCGCATGTGCATTTTGCCGTGGGCAATGCCGATGCGCGCGTCGGGGAAGTCTTTTTGCAGCCGCAAGGCGGTGCGCTCAATCGATTCGACATAGTTGTGCAGGTAATAGACCTGTCCACCACGCGCCAGTTCGCGGCGAATGGCATCGTTCACAATCGCGTCGTTGTATTCCATCACATAGGTTTGTACCGGCCAGCGGTCGTGCGGCGGTTCCTCAATGGCGGACATATCTCGAATACCAGATAACGCCATGTTGAGGGTACGCGGGATAGGGGTAGCCGACAGTGTGAGCACGTCCACTTGCTTGGACATTTCTTTTAAGGTTTCCTTGTGGCTAACGCCAAAGCGCTGTTCCTCGTCGATGACCAGCAAGCCAAGGGCATGGAACTGGATTTTCTTGTTGAATAGCTTATGCGTGCCGATGATAAGGTCAATCATACCGCTTTGCAGTTGGTCAAAAATCTTTTTCTGCTCGGACGCGGTTTTGTAGCGGGAGAGCAACTCAATTTTAACCGGATATCCGGCGAAACGCTGCACGGCGGTCAGATAGTGCTGCCGTGCCAGCACGGTGGTAGGCACCAGAATGGCAGCCTGTTTGCCCGCCAGAATACATTTCATGACCGCGCGCAGCGCTACTTCGGTTTTGCCGAAGCCGACATCACCGCATAACAAACGGTCCATCGGGCGTTCAGACTGCATATCGGTCTTGATTTCGGCAATGCAGCGCAGCTGGTCTTCGGTTTCCTCATAGGGGAAAGCCTGTTCAAATTCGCGCTGCCAAACGTCGTCAGCGGGGAAGGCATAGCCCTTGCGTCGGGCGCGCTCGGCGTAAAGCTGAATCAGTCCGGCGGCCAACTCTTTGGCGGCAGCCTTGGCGCGCGTGCGGGCGCGCTGCCAGTCGGTGCCGCTGAGTTTGTTTAATCGCACTTTTTCCGGTTCGCCACCGCCGATATATTTGGAAATCAGGTCGAGCGACGTGGCTGGGACATAAAGGAAGTCGGTGCCCGCGAATGCGATTTTGACGAAATCGCGTTCGGCACCATCCACGGTCATACGCTCCATGCCGATATAACGCCCAATGCCGTGGTGCTCGTGTACGACCAAATCGCCGGGGGTCAGGTCGGTATAACTCTTGACGCGGTCGCGGTTGGATTTTTTGATACGGCTGTGTTTTTTGCGGGCTTGTGCATGGCCTTCGGTCAGCACAATAAAGTTTAAGTCGGGATATTCCAGACCGGCAGATAGCGAACCTTCGACAATGTGTACCCGACCGGGTTGGGGCAGCCGCGTGGTGATGGGCGCGTCAATGCCGTGTTCGCTCAGCGCTTCGCGCATGTTGTTGCAGCGCAATTCTGAACTGCACACGACACACACGGCACGGTTTTGTTTGAGAAAGCCGGCAATGTCTGCGGCTGCCATGTCGAACGAGCCGCCAAAGGCGTTCATTTGATTGACCGCAAAGCTGACCAGTGTTTGGGGCGCCAGCTCGGACACGGTGTTTAAAAAGGTGTCCAGCCGTACCACCATGCGGCTAGTCAATGCGCGGCACAGGTCGGCAAAGTCCAGTGCAAAGGCATCGGGCTGTTGGGGTAGTTCGCCGCGCTCGGTCAGGGCTTCGAGGTCGCCCGCCAGCCGCAGGGTGTAGCCGTGGACGGCTTCGCGCAGGCGTGGAGTGTCGTCAATCAAAAAGATGGTGTCGGCGGGCAGATAGTCGAGCGGGGTTGCCGCATCGGGATAGATGAGCGGTAAATATTTGTCGGCGGCAGGGAGTGACAGGGTTTCGGTCAGGCGCTCGCGGTCGCGCTCCAGATTGCGCACAAGGTCAGGGTGTTGCTTTTTGCGCCGGTTGTGTCCGGCCTGTTCGAGCGCCTTGCATAACCCAACAACGCCGCCCGGTGCACAGGCGGGGAGCGTCTCCATACACGGCAGACAGGTCAGCGTTTGCAGTTGGTCGCCACGGCGCTGAGAGCCGACATCAAACAACGATATGGAATCAATCTCATCGCCCCAATATTCAATACGAGCAGGAGCGGGAGCGCGTGGGGGAAACACGTCCAAAATGCCGCCGCGCACCGAGAATTGTCCGGGGCCTTCGACCTGTACGCCGCGCTGATAGCCTGCCATCACCAAGCGGGTGGTTAGGTCGGACAGCGGGGTCAAATCGCCCACCTGAATGGTCAGCGTCGCCGCGTGCAGGGTCGAGGGCGACAGTGTTTTTTGCACCAACGCACCGGCAGACATGGTGATAAGGGGGGCGGTGCCCAGCGCGGAAAGGGTGGCGATGCGCGCCTGTTCGTATTGGCGCGACATGCCTTCCATGCCCGCCATGGTCAGTTCACGGGCGGGCAGATGCACAACGGGCAGTTCGGAAAATGCCTCCAAGTCACCTGCCAGCCGTAAGGCGGCGTTGTCCTCGTCGGTCAGCAGGCAGACCGGACGCGAGGTTTCCAGCCGCAGGGCGGCAGCCAGTTGGGCTTTTGCGGCAGGGGGTAAACCGACCGCTAACGCGGGGGATAGATTTTTGCGCACCGCGGAATACAACTCTTTGTACTCTTTTAGGTTTGAAATACTTAATGTAATATCTTGCATAGCAGTCTCCTGTCGAAAAATGGCGGACAAGATGGGAACAGCAAAAGGGCAGATTGTCGCAATCTGCCCTATAAATATGCGGTTTTTGTGTGTTTAATGTGCGTCGTGGCAGCTTGCGCAGTCGCAAGAGCAGCCTAAAATTTCTTCGGGGTCTTTGCCCTGCTTGCGGTAGTAGTCCGCGATAGCCGAACGGAGTGCTTCTTCGGCCAGCACCGAACAGTGCATTTTTACCGGGGGCAGACCGTCGAGTGCTTCGGCTACTGCCTGATTGGTCAGCTTGAGCGCTTCTTCAATCGACTTGCCCTTAACCATTTCGGTTGCCATAGACGAAGTGGCGATGGCAGCGCCACAGCCGAAGGTTTTGAACTTGACATCTTCAATAATGCCATCGTCCGAAACTTTCAGGTAAATTTTCATAATGTCGCCGCACTTGGCGTTGCCAACTTCGCCTACGCCGCTGGCATCTTCAATTTCGCCCACGTTGCGCGGGTTGGTGAAGTGGTCAAAAACCTTTTCGCTGTATTCCATAAGAGGTACGCTCCTTTTATTGATAGAATCTGTTTAATGATGGTGGTGGTCGTCGTGCAGGTTGGAAGCCGCAGTCAGGTCGGGTTTTCCATTGACCCATACCGGGCTCATTGCGCGCAGTCCTTCGACTACCTTGGTGACGTTTTCAATCAGGTAATCGACATCGTCTTCGGTGTTCTGCTCGCCCAGTGTCAGGCGCAGGGAACCGTGTGCGATTTCGTGCGGCAGACCGATGGCCATGAGCACATGAGAGGGGTCAAGCGAGCCGGTCGAGCAAGCCGAGCCGGTCGAGCCGCAAATGCCTGCGTTGTCCAGTCGCAAAATCAGGCCTTCGCCCTCAATGGCTTCAAATACAAAGGAAGCCGTACCGGGCAGACGGTTGACCGGGTCGCCGGTGTAGTGGGTGTAGGGGATATTGTCCATAATACCGCGCACCAAGCGGTCGGTCAGCTTCTTGACATAGCCCATCTTTTCCGCCAGATGTTCGCCGGTTGCGTCCTCGATGGCTTGTCCCAAACCGACGATACCGGCAACATTTTCGGTGCCCGAAGCAAGGCCGCGTTCCTGACCGCCGCCATAAACCAGCGGTTCAAGCGCAATGCCCTTGCGCACATACAATGCGCCGATACCCTTGGGACCGCGGAACTTGTGCGCCGACAGGGAAAGCATGTCAATGCCCATTTGCTGTACATCAAGCGGCATATGTCCAACGGCTTGTACTGCGTCGGTGTGGAACACTGCGCCGTGTTCATGAGCGATTTGTGCGATGGCGGTCAGGTTTTGGATGGTGCCGATTTCGTTGTTTGCCGCCATGATGGTCACCAAGGCGGTTTGGTCGGTGATGGCCGACTTGAGCTGTTCCAAATCAACATGACCCTGTGCATCGACATCCAAATAAGTGACCGGATAGCCTTCCTTTTCCAGTGCTTCGCAGGTGTAAAGCACGGCATGGTGCTCGATTTTGGAGGTGATGATATGCTTCTTGCCGCGTGCTGAGCGTCCCTTCACATAACCGCGAATGGCGAGGTTGTCGGCTTGCGAGCCGCCGCCGGTGAAGATGATTTCGGACGGTTCCTTTGCACCGATGGCGCGAGCGACTTTCATGCGCGCTTCGGTGATAGCGCGGCGGGCATCGCGTCCAATGCGGTAAAGCGAGGACGGGTTGCCGTAGAACTCGGTCAAATACGGCTGCATGGCGTGATATACCGATTCAGACATGGGCGTAGTCGCCGCATTGTCCGCATAAACAAAACGATTCATTCTATGGTTCTCCTCCTTTGTGGAGTTTTGGTTCTGTATTTAATATACACTAAAATGGTGTAAAATATCAAGCATGAATTTGCCCAATTGCGCCCGCGAAAAATGTGCGCTTTTGGAACGAAATGTCAGGCTGGAAGCGGGCTGCACGATGGCAAAAGTGCCCTAAAAATAAGTTTACTATGTTTGTCGTTGAAATGCAATTGCTTTTACAACGAAAACTGCAAAAAGGTAAAAAAATGCCCCTGCCAAAGCAGGAGCGAAAAGTTATTAAGACGGACGCACAGCCGGGGCAGTTGTTGCCGCGCCACTGGTCAGGTCGATACGAACGGCAGCGTTATAGCTGGAAGAATTGCGTTCGTAGGTGATGGAAGCGCCGTTTTTGTTCAGCACGCAAGTCAGGGTTGTCATGGGGGCTGCGTCGGCACCCGCAAGCGAAGCTGTGCGGATAATGCTCAGCGACTGATTGGGTACCAGCGTCATATCAACGGCGGTGTAGGTGTCGGCGGTGTAGTGCAGACCATAGTTGGTGGAACCGTCTACTGCTGTGGTGGCCGATTGGTCAGACAGCTTTTGCACAACATTGCGCACTTGGCTGGTGCTGCTGCCGCGCACTAAGGTGAGTTGCTGTGCCGCCGCGCATACAAAGTCGATGGCATCGCCGTTCTTTACCGCGGTCAGATAGGCGGTCTGGTCAAGCGGCTTCATAGCCCACTTGCCCTTTTCAATGCCGATTTCGGTCAGGAAGTCGGATTTTACATACAGTTTGCCGTCTACGCGGCTGACAATGCCTTCCACGGTCAGGCTTGCCATCTTTTTCAGCAGTGCATCCACATTTTCGTCGATGACGTTGGCACCTTCGTTTGCCGTGATAGCCGTTTCAATCGCCGTGCGGTCTACTTTGAGGTTGGCAGTAAACTGTGCGGCATCCAGACTTTCCGAGCCGGTCAGAGAACCGGTGATGGGCACGGGCATGTCACCCATTGCCGTGTGAAAGGTCAGCGTTGCGCCGATGGCACCGGTCAGACCGCGCGGGGTGGTGGGCGCCAAGCTGTTGGCAAATCGGGTCATAGCGGTGATGGCTTGGAACTGTCCGGAAAACTCGGTCTGCATCATTTTTTCGGTGTCAACCAGCAGAACGGTCTGGGTGTCGTTGTCCCAGCCCACAGCAGCGCCCAACGCTTGCGCGGCAAAGCGCACCGGAACATAGGTGCGGCCGCCCTCAATGAAGGGTGCGGCATCGGTCGAGAACGAGCGGTCGGAACCGGCGCGGTCAACCGTGCACGCCTTGCGGCCGATGGTTAACTTTACCGTGCGGTCGCTGCGCTTGGCCGTGACCGTGCGGGTGGCATTGTCCCAGGAAACGGTCGCGCCCATCGCTTCAAAGATGGCGCGGAAGGGGACAAAGGTGCGGTCGTTGCGCATGAGCGGTTGCGCGTCAGAAAAAGACAGCGGTTGGTCGTTGAGTGTCACCTGAATACCGGCAGCCGAAGCTGAGGGCACAGGCAAAGCGAAGAGCAGCAGCGATACCGCCAGCGCCGCCCCGCATACACGCGAAAACAAACGTTTCATAGTCAGAATACCCTTTCTTTTTTGATTCCAAATCTTTTTAACAGCAACGATTATTCGGCCAGTGCATAGATGGCGCGAATCTCGTCGGCATACAGGTCAATGTAGCTCTTGACCGGACGGGTGTTGTTTTTGGTGGTCAGTGCAATGATGTCATCATAATCGGCGGGGGTCAGACCCAATTCGGATAGATGGGTGGGCATACCGATTTCGGTGAAGTAGCGCTTCATTGCGTCGATACCAGCAGCGGCGGTACGTTCGGGGTAGTCGAAGTCCATCGGGCAATCCCAAACGCGGTTGGCGAGCTGGGCGAATTTGGCGATGTCATACTGCATGACATACTGTGCCCAAGCCGGGAACAGGACGGACAGACCGGCACCATGAGAAACCGAGTCGTGCAGCGCGGAAACCGGGTGCTCCAGCTTGTGTACCGGGAATTTGCGCGTTTTGCCGCAGCCGGTCAGGTCGTTGTGGGACAGTGAAGAAGCCCACATCAGCGTTGCCCGTGCTTCATAGTCGTCGGGGTGCTCGATGGCGATGCGGCCAGCTTCGCGCACCGATACCATGAGTGCTTCGGCAATGCGCTCGGTCAACGCGCAGTCGCCTTCGCCGGTCAGATAGCGTTCGAGCGTGTGCATCATAATATCGACAACGCCGCAGCCGGTCTGGAATTTGGAAACGGTGAAGGTGTTTTCCGGATTGAGGAAGGCGACGAGCGGGCGCACGGTTTCCGATGTGATACCCTGCTTGACCCACGGGGTCAACAGGTCGTTTGTGATAACATCGGAGTTTGACATTTCACTGCCCGCAGCCGAAATGGTCAGCACCACGCCGACCGGGAACACTTGGTCATCTTCGGGGTGTGTGCCGGTGGACGCATACTGCCAAGGGTCGTTACCGGTAACCAGACCCACGCCGATGGCTTTGGCCGAGTCGATGACGCTGCCGCCGCCCACGGCTAAAATAAAGTCAACCCCTTCTTTGCGGCACAGGTCAATGCCCTGATGGATGAAGGAGAGCTTGGGGTTTGGCGAAACGCCGCCCAGTTCGACATAGGACAGACCGGCTTCGGTGAGGGAAGCGGTCACCTTGTCCAAAAGTCCGGTCTTGCGCACCGAGCCGCCGCCGAAGTGCAGCAGGACGCGGGAAGCACCGCGCGCGCGCAGTTCGGTGCCGATTTGGCTTTCCACGCCGCGGCCAAAGATAACCTTGGTGGGCGCACAGTATGTAAAGTTCTGCATGGCAAAATAACCTCCTAATTTTAGGTGGCGGCAGGCTGCCGCACCGAATGGAATCTTTCCATAATCTTTATTATAGCATATTCATACGCGAACAGGGGAACATTTTGGAAACATTTGTACGTTCCCAAAAGGAAAAAGATACGTCCGTGGCCGAGGTGTCACTTTGGTGTGATTGTCCCAATAGAAACCGCGCAAAAAGCTTGCCAGCCGGTAACAAATCAAGTATAGTGAGAGAAGTAACAAGCGGTAGCCTGACAGATAGGAGAGAAAAATTTTATGTATGATTATAACCCGTTCCAGTGGATGCTGGTGTTTTATATTTACTGTGTTCTGGGATGGGTGTTTGAGTCCATCGTGGTATCGGCACAGCAGCGCCGACCGGTCAACCGTGGCTTTCTGCGCGGGCCGATGCTGCCCATTTATGGCTTTGGCGCGGTCATGCTGTTACATGTGGCGCTGCCGCTCGACGGGCATCCGGTTGCCATCTTTTTTGCGGGCATGATTGTGGCCACGGTGTTTGAATATGTGGTTGGCGTATTGATGGAATCGCTGTTCAAGGTGCGCTATTGGGATTACTCCGAACATAAATTTCAGTTTCAGGGGCGCATTTGCTTGCAGTCCTCGGTGGTCTGGGGATTGCTCGCCGTCGTGCTGCCCTATTTCATCCATCGCCCGGTCGAACGCTTTTTAGAGCGGTTGTCACCGCTTGCGACCGTAATAACCGTATGTGTGGTGTCGGTGTATTTTGTGACAGATGTGATTGGTTCGGTCAAGACCGCATTGGGCTTTGCCAAGCTGTTGGAGGAAGTCGAGCGGATGCGCGCCGAAGCCGATGTGGTGCGGCAGCAGCTGGCGGCACAAGCCGAGAGAACGCGCGAACAACTGGCACAGGCCGCGCAGGAACTGCGCGCACAGGGTACGGCCGCCGTGCAGGAGAGCCGCCAGCGCATTCTGGCAGCCTCGGAAAATCAGCGCTTGCAACTGCATCTGGCACTCCGCGAAGCCGACAGCCGGCTAAGCGAGCGGGTCAAGCGGATGCGCGTAACATCCAAGTGGATGGTACGCGGCAACCCCACCTTGCGTTCTGGACGCTATCCGGCTGCAATCGAAGAACTGCGCCGCCGTCTGCGCCGCAACGGATAACAAAAAAACCGCCCAATTGGGCGGTTTTTTTATTGTCGATATCAGTCGCGGTGATGTTGATTTTTGTCGTATTGTTCCATGCGCGCATATTTCGAGCGCATCATTTGACGACGCTTTTGACGCTTGCGGCGAATACGAAGCATGTAAACCGTGATGTACAGCGCGAACAGCAGTAAAATCACGACTAAGATGACTTTGAACAGCGGGGTGCTGAAGAAGTTTTCCAGCAGATAGGCGTAATACAGCACTTCGGACATGGAAATATCACTCAGCGCGAGCAGGTCAACCGAGCCGTAAGACACGCCGTTTAGCGATAGCGTGAGCGTGCCCAGCTTGTCTCCCTTGGTGATGGGCGCGACAATGTTTTCTTTGATGGACGCATTCCATTCAAAGTCAGACGCGGTCATATCCTTGGGAACGGTTGCGCTCAAATCGCCGCCCGCAACCAAAACCAGCTTGTCCGCTTCGGTTGACAGACGGATGGGCACTTCCTGAATTTCCTGCCCTTCCTCAATCAGCGTTTTGGATTGATAATTTTCATAGACCCAGTTAAATAATTTTTTGGTTTCCGAATAGGTCAGCGGCTGCGGCTGTCCGGCAGGCTGTTCACAGCCCAGCATAACCGAAATCAAAGGCGCTTTGCTCTTTTCGGCCGCCGCGACCAGACAGTATCCGGCCTGTGAAGTATGACCGGTTTTAACACCGCGGGCATAGGCGTAAAAGTACGGGCTGTTACGCGATAAAATCAACTGGTTGGTGGTCAGTAAGTACAGATTTTTGCCGTTGGGATGTTCGGCAGCCTTGTTGGTTGGCGTGAGGTTTTTTTGCGCCGTGCTCACGATGTCGGCAAAGGTTTCGTTTTTCATCGCTTCCTGCGTGATGCGGAACAGGTCGTGCGCGGTGGTGTAGTGGTTGTCATCGTGCAGGCCGTTGGCGTTTACGAAGTGCGTGCCGGTGCATCCCAAGTCGATGGCGCGGGCGTTCATCTTTTCCACGAATTCCGGAACCGAGCCAGCGACAAAGCGCGCCAAGGTGTTGGCGGCTTCGTTGCCCGACGGCAGCATTAAGCCGTAAAGCAGGTCGAGCACGGGCACTTCTTCCCCGACGATGAAACCGGCTTTGGAACCGTCTGCGGGGACGCCGTTAAAATCTTCTTCGAGCACGGTGACTTTTTGGTTGAGGTCGGTGACGTTTTCCAGCACAATCAGTGCGGTCATAATTTTGGTCGTCGATGCCGGATAGCGTTTTTCCTCGGCATTTTTTTCATAGAGCGGCAAGCCGGTGTTGGGGTCGCCCAGATAGACGGCGGTTGCCTGAATGTCGGGGTATTCGATTGCGCCCGCAGCCGGGGTCAGTGCCAGCACACACAGGAGCACAACAAAAAAGGCGGCCAAACGCCGCCGGAGAGCAGGGAAAGTCATTCTTTAGGTTCCTCCAGCGTAAAGTCTTCATCGGAAAAGTGGCCGCGGATGACCGCCGGTTTGGGCGGGATGCGGCGCAGGGGGTCATAACGGAACGCACGGCAGGCGTGCTCCTTGGGTACAACACCGCGCTTGCGGCAGGCGACATGGCTTTGGTCAAACGGGATGGCGCGTGCGCAGTACAGGCAGTGTGGTTCAATATTCTTACGAAACAGAAAACGGTTGGCGCGCAACGCTCGCAGCACCTCCTCTCACGGATGCAAATGGGATAGGTACATACATTATAGCCGATTGTGTCGCCTTTTTCCAGAGAAAGTTGCACAACCGATGGAAATTACGCAAAAGCAGATACCGGCAGCCGGATGATGGGGCAGAAGGATGGAGGCACTGGCAAAAGCTGGCGCGGGATGCGGCAGAACGGCAAGCACCAGCATGGTCAGCGCGGCGGCAGTCAGGCCGTGAATGATTTTACCATAAAAGACCCGACGCATGGACAGCCCGCCGACAACAGCAGCCGTCTGGCACAGCACAGACAGTCCACCGAATCCGACAAGAAAACTCATGGCGGGCAAAAGCGCATGGCCAGCCCCTTCGGGCAGCAGTACAAGGCCGCTGGTCATCTCTAAAAGGCCGACCAGCAGCGGTTCGGCGGCATCTGGGGGAGCGCCCAGAAACCACAGCAGCGGGGCGCACAGCGCCTGCGCGAACTGGAAAAAACCGGCGGCTTCGATGACACGCCGCAGCATGGAGAACAGCATAATAAAAGCGGTGATTTTGAGACAGGAGCGCCCGGCCTGCTCGACGGCCTGTACCAGACAGGTGGCAAAAGGCAAAACAGGCGGCTGTGTGCGGTGTTCAGCGGGCGCAGGTGTGCGGCCCTTTTCGGTCATAGCCAGTCCGGTGAGCAGCGCGGCGGCGATGTGGATGAGATAGAGCAGCACACCAAGGCGCACCGAGCCACACAACCCAGCGCCGCACACGCCGATTAAAAAGGCAGGGCCGGTGTTGTTGCAAAAGCCCAACAGCCGCTCGGCTTCGGCGCGCGACAGCGTACCGGCATCATAGAGCGTGCGCGCGGCTTGTGCGCCGATGGGATAGCCGCCGGTCAAGCCCAGCAGCAGCGGCCCTGCCGCCGCACCGGGCAAGCCGTACACCCGACCGAACAGCGGCGCACACCATTGACCGAGCTGACGTGCTGCGCCTGTGCGGATAAGCAGACCGCTGAGCACGAAAAAGGGAAATAGGGATGGAATGGCCGTGGCAAGTGCGACGTTCAGCCCTTCCTCGGCACCGCGGGCGGCGGCAGAGGAAAAGGGCAGAACGAGCAAAAACAGGGCGCCCGCGGTCAGAGCAGAAGCAGAAGTCAAAAAACGGCGCATGGAAAAGACCCTCCTAAAAATTGGGTTTTGTCCATCGTATGCGCGGCGGTCTAGGTTCATGCCCCTTGTGCATAGATTAGGAGACGGAAGGAGGTGTGCGCGGATGGGGCTGAAAGAATTGTGCGCTTCGCTGGGGCAGACCGTACAGGGTACGCCGCGGGTAGAAGTGGAAGGTGAGCGGCTGGTGATTGAGCGGCACAAGGGTGTGCGCGCTTACAGTACAACTTGTATTCGCGTAGACTGCCCCGGCGGGGAAGTGTGCATCGAGGGCGAGGGCTTGACGCTCGAAGCACTGTCCCGCGCGGAAGTATCGGTACACGGCGCGGTTGCGCGGGTGAGCTGGAAAGATTCGGGGGGATAAGCGATGTTCAGTCGATTTTTGGCGCGGTCGGTGGGAGAAGTGCGCATTCGTGTGCGCGGCGCATCGACCGAGCGCTTTTTAAACGTGTGCCTGCGCGGTGAGATTGCGCTGTGGGATGTCACGCGCGAGGATGCCCGCACGCTGACCGCGACCCTTTCGGTGCGCGATTTTTATGCCTTGCGGCGGCTGATGGGGCGCACGGGTTGTCGGGTGCGCATTGTGGAACGGCATGGCGCGCCCTTTTGGGTCAATCGCGTTCGCGCACGGTGGGTGCTGGGGGCGGGTGTGTTTGGCTTGGCGGCTTTGCTGGTCGTGCTCAGTCAATTTTTGTGGGTGCTGGAAATCGACGCGGCACCCGGTGTGCCGGTGGGCGCGCTGCGTGAGATTTTGCGCGAGACTGGTATTTATGAGGGCGCGTATTTGGGCAGCGTCGATACTGCGGTCACGCGCCGCGCCATTCAGACCGAACTGCCCGAAGCCAGCGTGGTTGCCATTACCCGCATTGGAAACGCTATGCGTGTGGAGGTCGATGCCGCTGTGCCCATGCCCACAAAGGTTGACCGCGCCGCGCCGACCGGTTTGGTTGCCGTGCGGGATGGCGTGGTCAGCAAGGTGACGGCGAACAACGGGCAAGCGCTGGTCAAACCGGGGGACGCGGTGGAGGCTGGTACGCTTTTGATTTCATCCGCCGTGCCCAACACGACCGAATGGGGACAGCCGCACCGCACGCACGGTATGGGGCGTGTGATGGCGTACACCAGCCGCACCGACGAGCTGATACATCCACTATCTTGGACAGAGTGGCGGCAAACCGGGCAAACACACGTCAATTACGCGCTGGTTTTTGGCACGCGGCGGATAAATTTGTATTTTGGGAGTGGTATTCCCGCATGGGGTTGTGATAAAATAATAGAAAAAACAAGGCTTTCCATCGGCAGTCGGCTTTTGTTGCCTGTCTCGGTCGTGCGCCAGACCTATCGGGAAAAAGATGCCGTCCCGGTCACGCAGGATGCACAGACCTTAGGGGATGCCCTTGCCGAACAGTGGCTGGAAGATTTGGCCGGTGAACTGGATGGAACCATTCTGGAAAGTAGTTGGAAGATAGAAGATTTGGGCGATGCCGTGCGCGTGCGCGTGACGGCCTCCTGTGAGGAGCAGATAGCCGCCGAGATGATTGACCGTACCCCGCTGCCCGAAAAGCAAGACCCAGAACAAACAGAATGATGAAACCTTGGAGTTTGGAACAAGAAAGGCATAATATTATGATAGAAACGACCATGCAAATGGAACAGGCTGACCTGATGATTGCCATTTTCGGCGCGTTCGATGAGAATATCAAGCTGATTGAACGAGAACTGGAAGTGTCGGTGGTCAGCCGCGATACCGAATTGAAAATTTCCGGTCAGCCCGAAGCGGTCGGCGTAGCCGAGCGTGTATTCGCGGCGCTGCTGGAAATGGCCCGCCGCGGCGAAGCGGTCAGCACTCAGACCGTGCAGTATGTCATCGGCTTGGCGCGGGAAGGCCGTGAGCGCGAGGTACACACGATGGGGCGCGATGTGCTGGTGATTACCGCCAAAGGCAAACCCATCAAAGCCAAGACGCTGGGACAAAAAAAGTATATGGAAGCCATCCGTACCCATACAGTGACCATGGGCATTGGCCCGGCGGGTACGGGCAAGACCTACCTTGCCGTCGCCGCAGCCGTCGCCGCGTTCCGTGACAAGCAGGTGTCCCGCATTATTTTAACGCGCCCGGCCGTGGAAGCGGGTGAAAAATTGGGCTTTCTGCCCGGCGACCTGCAAAGTAAGGTTGACCCCTATCTGCGCCCGCTATACGACGGCCTGTTTGATATGATGGGCGCGGAAACCTTTCAAAAGCACATGGAAAAAGGGTCGATTGAAGTCGCGCCGCTGGCATATATGCGCGGACGCACACTGGACGATTCCTTTATTATTTTGGATGAGGCGCAGAACACCACACCCGAACAGATGAAAATGTTTTTGACGCGCATTGGCTTTGGTTCCAAGGCGGTCATCACGGGCGACGTGACCCAGATTGACCTGCCCGACGGCAAGACATCGGGACTCAAAGAAGCCGCGCGCGTGCTGGCCGAGGTCGAGGACATTGCACAATGTTACCTGACCGACAAGGATGTTGTGCGGCATGAACTGGTGCAGCGCATTGTCAAGGCGTATGCAGACTACGAAAGCCGCAAAAAGAACACCGTGCGGGAACGTCCGATGCGCCCGACCGTGCGTGCCGAGCGCCCTGAAGCACCGCGCACGTTCCGCAGACGTTTGGAGGGAAAACGATGAACCATCGGATTCGAGTGACCACCGAGGTCGAATTGCCGCATGAAGCCGAAGTCCGCACACTGATTGAACAGTGTGTGCGGCAAGTGCTTACAAGTGAAGCGGTTGATTTTGATGCGTTCGTGGATGTGACCATTGTAGACGGGCAATCCATCCGCGAGATGAACGCCGAATACCGGCAAAAAGATACCGTGACCGATGTGCTGTCCTTCCCGATGTATGATTTTTACAACGGGGAGCCACAGGAAGAATTGGAGTATGACCCGGAAAGCAACTGTGTGATGCTGGGCGACATGGTGCTCAACTACGACCGCGCCTGTGAACAGGCGCAGGACTTCGGTCATTCAGCCGAGCGGGAGTGCGGATTTTTGACCGTTCATTCGGTGCTGCACCTGTTGGGCTATGACCACGAGCGGGACGAAGCAGACCGTCAACTGATGCGCACCAAGGAAGAAGCCAATTTGACCGCCCTTGGTCTGGTGCGCCCGCAATGATGGGGCGCGAAATCCGCAAGTTGCGGCAAAGTTTTGCCTATGCAGTGCGCGGCATAGGCTTGTGTATGGAAAGTGAGCGCAATTTCCGCATCCATGTGACCGCCGCGCTCTATGTGACGCTGTTCGCGTGGATTGGCCGCTTGCCGGCGACCCAGTGCGCTATATTGGCGTTGTGTTTTGGCGTGATGATGGGCGCTGAGCTGATGAACACCGCCATTGAATGTCTGTGCGACTGGAAGGCATCGGGGTACGACCGAACCGTGCGCGATGCCAAGGACATTGCGGCGGCGGCTGTGTTCGTGTGCGCGATTGCGTGCGCGGTGATTGGCCTGATTTTCTTTGTGCCGGTCGCGCCGCACTTGCTGCATGTATTTTTGACCCACCCAACCGCATTGACCGGCCTGCTGTTGTCTGTGCCGTGCGCGTTGTGGTTTATTTTTCGATTTGGAAGGAAAAAATAAATGGAAATTACAAAAACTGCGATTGTTTCTATGGTTGGCCGCCCCAATGTGGGCAAGTCTACCTTGACCAATAAATTAGTAGGCCGCAAGGTTGCCATTGTGTCGAACAAGCCCCAGACCACCCGTACCCGCATTACCGGTTTGCTCAACAAGGACGGTTGCCAGTACGTCTTTTTGGACACGCCCGGCCTGCACAAGCCGCGTTCGCGGCTGGGTGACTACATGGTGAAAGTGGTCGAGGACACCGTATCCGAAGTCGATGTCGCCGCGCTCATCGTCGAGCCGGTTGCCAACGTGGGTGCACCCGAAGAAAAGCTGATAGAGCAAATCAAGGCTGCGAACATTCCGGCGGTGTTGGTCATCAATAAAATTGATACGGTCAAGCATGAAGACCTGTTGGCCGTGATTGCCGCGTATGCTGAACGCCATGACTTTGCCGCCGTTGTGCCGGTTTCGGCGCGCACAGGCAAAAATCTGGACGAGCTTTTGGACGAGTTTGGACAGTTTGCGCTGGAGGGGCCGCAGCTTTTCCCCGAAGATATGGTGTCCGACCAGCCCGAAAAGCAGATGGCGGCCGAGGTCATCCGCGAAAAAATGCTGCTCTTGCTCGACCGCGAAGTGCCGCACGGTGTGGCCGTCGGCATTGAACAGATGCAGCGCCGTGAAAATGGTACGGTCGCGCTTTACGCAACCATTTATTGCGAAAAGGCCAGTCACAAGGGCATCATCATCGGAAAGGGCGGCGCGATGCTCAAAAAAATCGGTGAGCTGGCGCGGCGCGATTTGGAACGCGACTGGAACACCAAGGTATACTTGGATTTGTGGATTAAGGTCAAGGAAGATTGGCGCAATAACCAGTACCAGATGCGTAATTTTGGATATCAGGACGAATAAGCAAGAGCAAAAGAAATTCAATATAAAAAATTCCTTTTATATTTTGCGCTCGACCCGGCTATGCTATAAGCCGAAAGGGGAGAGCGTACATGGACTTACAAGAATTTTGGAACCGATTCATTCATACAGGCGAACCGGCAGCCTACCTGCTGTACCGCGGCCTGCATGAGCAAAAGGAGCAATATGGAGCATCTGACGCTCAAAGGGCTGGTCATTCGAGAAACCGATTTCGGGGACAGTGACCGCTACATCAGTGTGCTGACCGAGTCGGGCAGGCGCATTGAAGTGTTGTGCAAAGGGGTGCGCCGTCGGGGCGGGCGCATGATAAATGCCGTGCGCCTGTTCTGTTACAGTGAGCTGACGCTGTACGCCGGGCGCGGCGGAAAATACACGCTGACACAGGCCGACCTGATTGCGTCGTTTTGGGGCGTGACCGAGAGCATGGAGACCTATGCGCTGTGCTGCTATCTGGCTGAACTGGTCGGGCATATGACCGACACCGAGGAGGACAGCCCGGCCGCCACCCGATTGCTTTTGTATGCGCTGCGCGCCGTAGCTGACCAGAAACGCGACCGCTTGTTGGTCAAAGCCGCATTGGAACTGCGCTTGATGGCCGAAAGCGGCTATGCACCCGACTGGTCAGCGTGTTCGGCGTGCGGACAGGCACTTCAGGATATTTGGTTTTCCCCACGGGACGGCGTGTGCCGCTGTGCGGCATGTGCCGCCCGATTGGGCACACCCGGTTATGTACATCTGCTGCCGGCAACCTTTTCCGCGTTCTCGCATATTCTGATGCAGGAGATACCGCGGGTTTATGCGTTTGCCCTGAGCGGCCCGGCGCGTCTGCAACTGGCGCAAATTGGGGAAGCCTATGCGCTCTGCCGCGCCGAACGCGGCTTTGACAGCCTGACTTTTTATCACTCCCTCGAACCGGAGGGAGGTATTCCATCGACATGGGGAGCAAGGACATGAACCGATTGGCAGAAAAATCACTCAAAACTTTGGAATATTTCACCGTTCTCGACCTGTTGGCCGAGCAGACGGTGAGCGCACGCGGACGGGAGCTGGCGCAGGCGCTGCGCCCGACCACCGACCGCGAGGATGCAGAATTGTATCTGCACCAGACCACCGATGCAAAAGATATGATGGTCAAGAACGGCAGTCCGACGTTGGGCGGTATCCGCGACGTGACCGCATCGCTGCGGCGGTGCGAGGTGGGCGGCGTGCTCAACATGCGCGAACTGCTGGACGTGGCATCACTGCTGCAAGCGGCACGCCTGATGCAGGCGTATTTCGCCGAGCAGGAGGAAAAAACCACGCTCACGCCCATCTATCACCGCATTGCGGGAAACCGCAGTTTGGAAGAAGCCATTACGACCTCGATTTTGTCCGAGGAGGAAATGGCAGACGGCGCTTCGCCCGAATTATCGTCTATCCGGCGCGAGATGCGCCGCATTGGCGGACGGGTGCGCGAGACATTGGGGCGCATGATTTCGGGCGAGCGCGCCAAATACTTACAGGAAGCCATCATCACCCAGCGCAATGGGCGCTTTGTCGTGCCGGTCAAGGCCGAGCACCGCGGCGACGTGCCCGGACTGGTGCACGACACGTCGGGTTCGGGCGCGACCATCTTTGTTGAACCGGCGCAGGTGGTCGAAATCAACAACCAGTTAAAGGTGCTCGAAGGGCGCGAACAGCAGGAAATCGAGCGCATTTTAGCAGAATTGTCGGCCGAGGTTGCGCAATGTTCGGGTGCTCTGCGCGAGGACTATGACGCGCTGTGCACATTTGACTTTATCTTTGCGCGCGCCAAGCTGTCGTTTCGGCTGAATGGGTGTGCACCCAAGTTGACCGAGGGCTATGCGGTCAACCTGCACCGCGCACGGCACCCGCTGCTTGACCCTAAGACCGCCGTACCGATTGACATTGCGATTGGCGGGGACTATGACACGCTGGTCATTACCGGCCCCAACACGGGCGGCAAAACCGTTTCGCTCAAAACGCTTGGGCTGTTGTGCCTGATGGCGCAATCCGGTTTGCACATTCCGGCAAGCGAACTGTCAGAGGTGTGCGTGTTTGAAAATGTATACGCCGACATCGGTGACGAACAGTCGATTGAGCAAAGTCTGTCCACCTTCTCTTCGCACATGAAAACCATTGTGGGCATCATGGAAAAGTGTGCGCGGGGCGACTTGGTGCTGTTTGATGAATTGGGCGCGGGCACTGACCCGGTCGAGGGCGCGGCGCTGGCGGTTTCGGTCATCAGCTACGCGCGCCAAATGGGGGCGCGTGTCGCAGCAACCACCCACTATTCCGAGCTGAAAACCTTTGCGCTGACCACTGACGGGGTGGAAAATGCCTCGTGTGAATTTGATGTGGGCACGTTAAGACCAACTTACCGCTTATTAACCGGTATTCCGGGCAAGTCCAATGCGTTTGCGATTGCGGCGCGGCTGGGCTTGCAGCCGGTCATTCTGGAACGCGCAAAAGAGCAGATTTCAAGCGAGAACACGCGCTTTGAAGATGTGCTTGCCGAGCTGGAAAAAGAGCGCCGCCAACTGGAAAAATACAAGGCGGAAGCCGAACGCCTGCGCGCCGCCGCGCAGAGTGAGCGCGACAAGGCGGAAAACCTGCGCGACAAGACGCAGGATGAAACCGACCGCATTTTGGAAAATGCGCGGCTCAAGGCCGACCGCATTTTGAAAGATGCGCGCATGGCGGCAGAAACCGTGTTCGACGAGCTGGAGGACATGAAGAAACAGGCGCAAAAGGCGGCCGCCGACCAGAATTTGTCGGCGGCAAAGACCGCGCTGCGCGGCATCATCACCCAGACCGAAACCGAACTGCGCGGACAGGCGCGCGAAAAGCGCACGGTTGACCCGGCGACCGTTCAAAACCTCAAGCCGGGCGACGAAGTACAACTGCTCAATGTTTCGGGTGTCACCGCAACCGTGCTCAAAGTGCCCGACAACGAGGGCAATGTACAGGTGCAAGCCGGCATTATGAAGATGACGGTCAAGGTCAACGAGGTGCGCCCGCTGCGCAAGCAGAAACCGGCACAAAAATCGGCACCGCGTCCGGCAGGCAAGGGCGGTGTGCGTGAACTGCGCGTGCAGGCCGCGCCGAGTGAAATTGATGTGCGCGGGCTGTGTGCCGAGGAGGCCATTTTAGAGGTTGACCAGTTCATTTCATCGGCGCTGATGAGCAAATTGCCCGCCGTGCGCATCATCCACGGCAAGGGCACGGGTACGCTGCGCGCTGCCATCCAGAGCCATCTCAAGCGCAACAAGTTCTGTAAAACCGTGCGAAATGGCGTGTTCGGAGAAGGTGAAATGGGCGTCACCGTGGTCGAATTCCGCTAAAAATCATAAATGCAAAAAAGTGACCAAAACATGCCCGGTTTCAGCCATATCGCGGTATAATTGTTCAAATGGTTCAATAATGTGCGCAAATTTCATAGATTTTCTACAAATCAGCACACGCCTTCTTTGCAAAATAGGATTGACGAAAACCCAAAAAAAAGGTATCCTATTATTATCTTAACAAAATGGTTGAAACGACGAAAAAAGATTGATTAAACTTTGAATTAGGGAGCGATGAGGAAATGTATTCGAAAGAAGTACAGGTTACCAATCAGGTAGGTCTCTATGCAAGACCGGCAACTTTTTTCATTCAGAAAGCAAATGAGTTCAAGAGCACGATTCTTGTTGAAAAGGAAGAGCGCCGCGTAAATGCAAAGAGCCTGCTCGGCATCCTGTCTCTTGGCATTACTAAGGGGACAACAATCAACCTGATTGCTGACGGCCCGGACGAGGAAGAGGCAGTCAATGCACTCGTTGAACTGATTACGTCGAACTTCTCGGACTAAAGCCTATTTTGGCATGTAAAAGCACCGCGCCCGCGCGGTGCTTTTCTTGTCTCTGACCGCTGCGGGCAGGAGGAAACGCGCTTATGAGTGAACGATTTGAAGAACTGAAAACCAAGGTACACAGCCTGCCCTTTGAGCCGGGGGTTTATATTATGAAAAATCGCGCGGGCACGGTTATCTATGTCGGCAAGGCCAAGGCACTCAAAAACCGCGTGTCGCAGTATTTCCAGTCGGATACGCGCCACTCGCCTAAGACCTTGCGCATGGTGGCAAACATTTGGGATTTTGATATCATTGTGACCGAAACCGAGTTTGAGGCGCTCATGCTCGAAAACCAGATGATTAAAAAATATCAGCCCAAATACAATGTGCTGCTCAAAGATGACAAGGGCTATCCGTTTATCAAGGTCACGACCTCAAAGCCCTATCCGGATTTTTCCATTGTGTCCAAGCCTGCCGCCGATGCAGACCGCTATTTTGGCCCCTATACCAGCCGCCGTGCGGCATACAATGCGATTGACACCATTCGCGAAACCTTTAAGCTCAAAACCTGCCGCCGTGTGTTCCCGCGCGACATCGGCAAAGACCGCCCCTGCCTGAACCAGCACTTGGGGCGCTGTGTCGCACCGTGTACCGGTCAGGTGAGCGCCCAAGCCTATGCCGCGCGCGTGCAGGAGGGTATCGCGCTGCTGGAAGGGCGCGACAAAGCGCTGGTAGCCGAGTTGGAACAGCGCATGGAGCAGGCCGCCGAAGAATTGCGCTTTGAACAGGCGGCTGTCCTGCGTGACCGGATTCGGGCGGTCAAGGCGCTGGGCGAAAAACAAAAGGTCGTGGCGGCTGCCTTTGCTGAACTGGACGCTGTGGCGTATGTGCAGGGGCAAACCCGCGGCTGTGTGGTGGTGCTGCACTATCTGGCGGGCAATCTGCACGACAAAGAGTTTACCTTGCTCGACGGCGTGACCGCTGCCGATGCGGGTGAAGCACTGGGCGCATTTTTGAAGCAGTATTATGCCCTGCGCAATGCCGCACCGCGCACGGTGTTGTTGTCCAATCCGATTGACGAGATGGACGCGGTGGGTGAGTTTTTGACGTCTATCGCGGGGCGTAAGGTAGAACTCATCGTACCCCAGCGCGGGCGACGGCACGATATCATCCGATTGGCCGAAAAAAATGCGCGGGAGGAGATTTTGCGCGTGGAGACCAGTCAGGAACGAAGGGTCAAATCGCTCGAACTGCTCCAGCAGATGACCGGAATGGACACCCTGCCCAATGTGCTCGAAGCCTATGACATTTCCAACTTTGCCGGACAGGATACCGTCGGTTCGATGGTGGTGTTTGAGGGTGCAAAGCCTGCGCGGTCGCGTTATCGCAAGTTCCGCATTGCGGTTGCCGCACAGGGACAAGACGATTATGCGTCTATGGCGGAAATGCTCACTCGGCGGCTTCAGCGCTGGCAGGACGGCGACGAAAAATTTACGCCGCTGCCCTCGGCTTTTTTGATTGATGGCGGCTTGGGGCATGTGCGCACGGTGCAGCGTGTGCTCGATTCCTTTGGCGTGACCACGCCGTGTTTTGGCATGGTCAAGGACGACCACCACCGCACCCGCGGGTTGGTGGCACCCGATGGGCGGGAATTTGGCATTTCGACCGTGCCCGCTGTGTTCGCCCTGATTGGCAGGATTCAGGAGGAAGTACACCGCTTCGCCATTACCTATAATCGGGCGCTGGGCAGCAAAAAGGTGCGCGGGTCGTCGCTCGACCAGATTACAGGCGTGGGGCAAAAGCGCCGCAATGAACTGCTGCGGCACTTCGGCACGATTGAAAACATTCGCGCCGCTTCCATAGAGGAGTTGTCGCGCATCGTGCCGCGCACGGTGGCCGAGCAGATTCTAGCCTATTATCAGGACAAGAAACCAAAGAAAATCGACCAGAACAGGGAGGAATAACAGCAGATGCGAGTCATTTCCGGCACGGCGCGGGGCAAAAAACTAACTCCGGTGCCCGGCATGGACACCCGGCCGACCACCGACCGGGTCAAGGAATCCATGTTTAATATCATTCAAAATCAAGTATATGGGGCGCGTGTGCTCGACCTGTTCGCGGGAACTGGGCAGTTGGGAATCGAAGCGCTGTCTCGCGGTGCGGCGCACTGTGACTTTGTAGATTTTGATAAAACCGCGCAGACCATCATACGAAAAAATATTGACGCGGCGCGTGTTTCCGAACGAGCGCATTTGCACAAGACCGATTTTACGCGCTTTGTGTCGAACTGTGCAAAAGGTTCATATGATTTGATTTTTCTCGACCCGCCCTATGGCGGTAAAATTCTGGCACAAGCCCTTTCTGCAATAGAAAGGTTTGACATCCTGTCGGAAACTGGTATAATAGTATGCGAAAGTGCCGCAGAAGATACGGTTAAGACCGGTTTGGCAAAAGGTCGTGAATACCGCTACGGCGCGATAAAAATTACAATCGTTTGCCACGATTGGAAAGACGGGACAGACAACACATGAAAATTGCGATCTATCCCGGCAGCTTTGATCCGGTGACGCTCGGCCATCTGGACGTTATCGAGCGAGCTTCCTCGCTCTTTGACCGTCTGATTGTCGTCGTCATGCACAACCAGACGAAGAAGCCGATGTTTACCACCGAGGAGCGCCAGGCGTTCCTGAACCGCGTGACCCGCCATCTGCCCAATGTGGAGGTGGACGCATTCAGCGGCCTGTTGGCCGACTATGCGCGCCAGCGCGGCGCGTGCACCATTGTGAAAGGACTGCGCGCGGTTTCTGATTTTGAATATGAGTTCCAGATGGCCCTGGCCAACCGAAAGCTCAATCCCGACCTCGACACCGCTTTCCTGATGACGAGCGCCGAGTATATGTATCTCTCGTCGTCCATCGTCAAGGATATCGCCGCGCATGGCGGCACAATTTCCGGTTTTGTTTCGCCGGAAGTGGAGCAGGAGGTTTTGCAACGCATGAGAAAGGAAGACTGACTTTATGGCAGCAGCACTGGAAGAATTGATTAACAACATCCAGGAAATGGTGCAGGAAGCTTGGACGCTCCCGCTGTCGAGCGATAAATGTGTCATCGAACGCGAGCGTATGCTCGACCTCATCGACGAACTGCGCAGCACGCTGCCCGCTGATATCAAGATGGCGGCAGAAATCGTGCAGCAGCGCAACCAGATGATGAACGATGGCCGCCGAGAGCTGGAAACCATGCGCAAGCGCCTGGAAGAAGAAGCACGCAAATTGCTCAATAAAACCGAGATTATGCAGGAGGCGCGCAAACGCGCCAAAGAGATTGTCGGAAACGCGGAGATTCAGGCGCGAGAACTGCGCCGTGCCGCAAATGAATACTGTGATAACTCGCTCAAACGTGCGGAAGAATCGCTCAATCTGTCGGCAGAAGAGCTGAAAAAAGTACGGGCAAAATTCCGCGCAGCGGCAAAGAACGGATAATACAGGGGGAGAACAAAAAAAGGCGTTCTCCCTTTTTGTCTGCGCTGCGCCGGAAGGGGATATCGGGCATAATATGGCGCGAACGTATGTGCGAAAATTGCAAAAAACCGTGAAAACACACGAAAAACAGCCGTGTTTTGTGCTCAGAAATTACCGGTAAGCCGCATACAGGGGTTGCAATTTGGTAACAAAACGACTATAATAAAACAAGAATAGAAAAAGCCTCCAAGTGCTTTGCTATTCGCCGATTTGCGTCTGTTCCCGGACGCAGCCCACAAACCATTTTTTTGAATTTGGACATGAACGAATTTTTTCATATTAGTATTTTACTGAAGCCCTGCTTGGATGCGCTCAACATCCAGCCCGACGGCGTGTACATTGACGCGACGCTTGGCGGTGCAGGGCATTCCTATCACATCGCAAACCGCTTGTCGGACAAGGGTACCCTTCTGTGCATCGACCGAGACGACGAGGCACTGGAAAATGCACAGACCCGACTGGCACCTGTGCGCCAGCGTGTGCGGCTGTGCAAGAGCGATTTTCGCCAGCTCGACCGCGTGCTGGAACAGCAGGGGTTCACCCAAGCCAACGGTATCCTGTTTGACCTCGGCGTTTCCTCCCCTCAGCTTGACCACGGGGAGCGCGGGTTTTCCTACATGCAGGATGCACCGCTTGACATGCGCATGGACAGGCAGCAGACCTTGACCGCCTACGAAATCGTCAATACATGGAGCCGTGAAGACATTCGCCGCATTTTGTTTGAATACGGCGAAGAACGCTATGCACCGCTCGTTGCGGCCGCCATTGAGCGCCGCCGCGCACAAGCACCCATTCAGACCACTTTAGAACTGGTTCAGATTATCAAAGACGCTATGCCCGCAAAGGCTCTGCGCGAAAAACAGCACCCGGCCAAACGCAGTTTTCAGGCCATCCGCATCGCTGTCAACGATGAACTTGGCGCGGTTGCGGAGGCGATGGACAAGGCCATTGAGGTGCTTGCACCGGGCGGCCGGTTGGCCGTCATCACCTTCCACTCGCTGGAAGACCGCATCGTAAAAAACGCATTCCAGAAAGCCGCGCAGGGTTGTACCTGCCCCAAAGATTTTCCGGTTTGCGTGTGCGGGAAAAAGCCGCGTGTCAAAATCCTGACACGAAAACCCATCGTTCCGGACAGCGGGGAACTGGCTGAGAACGCGCGCGCCCGCAGCGCAAAACTGCGCGTGTGCGAAAAACTCTAACAAGGGGTAATCACGAGAGGAGTCTAAGTTATGAAAGCAAGCCGCGAAAGCGTTGCCTATCGACTGGACGCCGTATCGTCGCCAAACCAGCTGGATACCAGCCGTTTTGACGCGCCTGGGCAGGCAAAAACCGCTCGCCCGGCCGAACGGCAGACCACACCGGCAGGAAATCAGCCGGCGTCGGTACGAAAGCAACAATCGACACAAAAAGCAGCCACTGTGCAGCACAAGAAAACCAAAAAGGGGGCCCGTATCCGGCAGCACATCCGTCTGGTCACGCCGGCGCGCCTGTTCTGCGCCGTGTTCGTTGCCATTCTGTGCGTCAGCCTGATTTATTCGCAGATGGTACTGACGGTCGAAACCCACAAGCTCAGTCAGAATGAGACCGACCTGAAAACGCTGCAAAGCGAACATGTCTCCCTGATGAGCAAGTACGAACAGAAGTACAACGCGGATTATATTGCGGAGTATGCAGAAAATACTTTGGGCATGGTCAAGCTCAATGCAAGTCAAATCGAATACATCGAATTATCCGGCAAGGAGGGCATTGAGGTCTCGGCTTCGGCTCCCTCGACGGGCGGTGTCGTCGGTTCGCTCGTGCGCGGCTTTACCGCGCTTTTGGAATATCTGCGCTGAGCCCCGCAATAAGATAGATACTACGGGAGTGAGAGGTGTCAAACACTTCTGACTCCTTCTTTTTTCTGATTTTGACGGAGGAATCACGCTTATGCCCATCAAAGGACCCGGCAAGGAGATGCAGCGGCGTATGGCTGTACTCGCCGTACTCGCCTGCGTCATCGGCTTTTCCGCAGTCGTTGTGCGCCTGTTGTGGATGCAGGTCTATCAGTATGACTACTATAACACCAAGGCAAGCTCGCTCCAGACGCGCGACACCATTCTGCCGCCCAAACGCGGCACCATCTATGACAGCAATATGACCGAACTGGCGGTTTCCGCCAGCACCGAGCGCATCGAAATCTATCCCAGCCAGTTTTTAAGCAAGGATAACGAAAACAGCAACAAAGAGACGCTTTATATTCCGGTCGAGGAACAGCAGGAACGAGTGGCAAAGCTGCTGTCCGATGTGTTGGGTGTGGACTATGAAACCGTGCTCCAAAAGGCACAAAAAACTTCGCAGGGCGGCTTGAGCGTCGCATTTGGCGTGGAAAAGGAAGTCGCGGATAAACTGCGCGAAGAAATCAAAAAGGCAAAAGATGCCTATGACCAGGATACCAAGCGTATCAAGGAAAACGGTGGCGGCAGCTATTCCGATGAGGCGTTCCTATACGGCAGCTTTATCGGGTTTGTCGATGATTACCGCCGTTATTACCCGATGGGGGCATTCGCCTCTCAGGTCATTGGCTTTATGGAGGAAAGTGAAAACCCGACCGGACAGTCGGGTATTGAACTGGAATTTGAGTCCGAACTGGCCGGTTCAGCCGGTCGCGTGGTGCGTGCAGCCGATTCGACTGGCGGCAGTTTGCCGGTTGAGGCCGAGCAGTATGTACCCGCGCAGGACGGCAACTCGATTGTGTTGACCATTGATTCCAACATTCAGGAGATGTTGGAAAAACAGCTCGAAACCGCGCTGGCAGATAACCCGCAGGCGCGCGGTGGTGTTTCGGGTATTGTTATGGACGTTAAAACCGGCGACATTTTGGCGCTGTCCGAATTGCCCGATTTTGACCCCAACATGCCCCGCGTGATTTCAAACGAACAACAGATTGAAAACATGAAAACCGACCTGCTCGAAGAACTGACCGAGCAGGAGATGGACACGACGATTATGCCATCTGACGAGTGGTTCCAAAAGGGCGGCCCACAAAACCTGACCGAAAACATGCTGTCCAACGACAAGTTGATTGAAATACTCAATGAACTGCGCGTCAATGCACTGAATGATATGTGGAAAATCAAACCGGTTACCGATAAGTATGAACCGGGTTCCACCTTCAAATTGCTGACCGTCGCTTCGGCTTATGAAGAACAGGCGGTCAACGAAAACAGCACCTTCTTTTGCGGCGGTTCGCTGCGCGTGGACTCGGAAACCGTCATCAACTGCCATAAAAAAGAGGGTCACGGGCAACAGACGCTGACCGAAGCGCTGATGAACTCGTGCAACGTTGCGATGATGAATATTGTGTTCGAGCTGGGCGCCGACAAGTTCTATGAGTATTTTGACGCATTCGGCCTGCTCAACCGTACCGGTATTGACCTGCCGGGCGAACGCGACGCAACACCGGGCGTTGATATGCACTCGTTGGAAACCCTGCAAAAAACAAAAAGTACCTTGGCAACCACTTCGTTCGGCCAGCGCTTTAAGGTGTCGCCGCTTCAGATGCTTTCGACCGTGTGCGCGATTGTCGATGACGGCAAGCTGAAAACACCGCACATTGTAAAGGAAGTTTTGAACGCCGATGGCTCGGTCAAAAAGACCTATGAAACCGAGGTCAAACGGCAGGTCGTTTCGGCCGAAACGTCGGCCTATATGCGCGAAGCTATGCAGAAGGTCGTATCCGAAGGTACCGGACAGAATGCCTATGTTGCAGGCTACCGCATCGGCGGTAAAACCGCAACGTCTGAGCTGTCTCTGCCCGGCACCCCGACCGAAGACCAGCGCTTTACCGCGTCGTTCGTCGGCGTTGCGCCGATGGATGACCCACAGATTGCCGTGCTGATTATTATTTCCGACTTGCCCTACGCGGCAACCCACGGCGGCGGTGCCATCGCAGCACCGGTTGTCGGCCGTGTGATGAGCGATGTGTTACAATATCTGGATGTCGAGCCGGTTTACGATGAAACCGAATCCGACCGCCGCGAGATGAGCACGCCGCGCGTGATTGATATGAGCAAGGAAGATGCCGAAGCTGCCGTCGAAAAGGCTGGCTTGACCTGCCGCTTCTTGGGCGAAGGCGATACCGTCAGCGACCAAGTACCGAGCGCCGGACAAAAAATTCCGGTCGGCAGCAAAATGATTATTTACTTAGGTGACCGCACCAAGACCACCGAACCGGTCACCGTGCCCAAATTGGTAGGCCGTTCCCCCGATGAAGTCGAAGCTTCGCTGACCAACAACAATCTGTATCTGCGCCGCACGGGTGTTGCGTCGAGCAAGTACAACTGGCAGACGACTGCGATTAAGCAGAATCCGGCACCGGGTACGAAGGTGGCAGTCGGTACGGTCATCGAGGTCGAGTTCTCCAACACCGAGGGCGTAAACGACCGTTGACGACAAGAAATGAGGATGCAAGCAACATGAAATTAAAAGAGTTACTGCAAAATATACCGGTGACCGCATCCGCGGTCGATTTGGAAACCGAAATCCGCGAAGTACGTTATGATTCGCGCGCGGTGCAGCCCGGCGATTTATTTGTAGCCGTGCGCGGCTTTGCCACAGACGGGCACGAATATATCGGCATGGCGCTGCAAAAAGGCGCTGTGGCGGTCGTGTGCGAGCAGGCGGGCAAGGGTATCCCGGCGGTTATCGTGCCCGATGCCCGCGCCGCGCTGGCAGATATCGCGTGCAATCGCTTTGGCAACCCGTCGCGCCGACTGACCATGATTGGTGTCACCGGCACCAACGGCAAAACTACGACTACCATGTTGATTCAGCAGATTTTGAAACAGCAGGGCTATAAAGTCGGCTTGATTGGAACCAATCAGAATCTGATTGGAGAGGAGGTGGTGCCCACCGAGCGCACCACCCCCGAATCCTATGAATTGCAGGCATTGTTTGCACGCATGGCCGATGCCGGCTGCACACACTGCGTTATGGAAGTTTCCTCCCATTCGCTGGTGCTCGACCGCGTGCGCGGTGTGCATTTTCAGGTCGGTGCGTTCACCAACCTGACCCAAGACCATCTGGACTTTCACAAGACGATGGAGGCCTATCGGCAGGCAAAAGCAAAGCTGTTTACCATGTGTGACCGCGGCGTAATCAATCTGGATGATGCCGTGGCCGATAAAATGTTAGCCGATGCAACCTGCCCGTGCATGACCTTCTCAACAAAACAGGATGCCGCAGACCTGTCAGCTAAAAATATTGCACTGGGCGCGGCGGGTGTCGAGTTCGTCGCAGCCGAAAAGGGCGGCATTGCCCGCGTGTCGCTGGGCATCCCCGGCCATTTCTCGGTTGAGAATGCGCTGGCAGCTATGGCGGTTTGCCTGACGCTGGGCATTTCAATTGAAGATTGTGCGGCCGCGCTGCGCGTGGCACACGGGGTCAAGGGTCGTGCCGAAGTCGTGCCGACCGATACCGACTATACCGTGCTGATTGACTATGCCCACGCGCCGGACGGCGTGCAAAACATCTTGCGCACCGTGCGCGGATTTGCCAAGGGGCGCGTGATTGCCCTGTTTGGCTGTGGCGGCGACCGCGACCGCACCAAACGCCCCATTATGGGACGCATGGCGGCAGAACTGGCGGACTACTGCATTGTGACGTCGGATAACCCGCGCACCGAGCAGCCCGAAGCCATTTTACAGGATATTTTGCAGGGCATGAAGGATGCAAAAGTGCCGGTTGACGTGATTTGTGACCGCCGGGAAGCCATTCATCATGCGCTTGATTTGGCACAGACCGGTGATGTGATTGTGTTGATGGGCAAGGGGCACGAAACCTATCAGGAAATCAATCATGTCAAGTATCCGATGGACGAACGTGAAATCGTCGCGGACTATTTTGCAAAACACAAGACCCAGCAGTAAAATATAGAGAAAAAAGGGGCAAGGAACCTATGCAGCAGTTTACCCTGTCGCAGGCCGCCGCATGGACGGGCGGCACCTGCACGGCCGACCCGGTCATTACCAGCGTGGTACACGATGCGCGTGCGGCACAACCGGGAAGTTTGTTTGTCGCAATTCAGGGCGACCGGTTTGACGGGCATGATTTTATTGAACAGGCCGTGGAACGCGGTGCAGCCGCAGTTTTGACCCATCGCCAGCAAGAACAATATTCCATTCCGGCACTTTACGTTGAGGACACCCGACAGGCATTGCTTGATTTGGCGGGCGGCTACCGGCAGCAATTTGACTGCCCAGTTGTCGCCGTGACCGGCTCGGTGGGCAAGACTACCACAAAGGAAATGATTGCGGCGGTGTTGTCTGAGCGCTATCAGACCCTGAAAACGCAGGGCAACCGCAACAATACGATTGGAATGCCGCTGACCGCGCTCGAACTGGAGGAAGATACCGAAGCGGCTGTGTTCGAGATGGGGATGTCGGATTTTGGTGAGATTGCGGCTATGGCTGCCTGCGGGCAGCCCAATATTGCGGTCATTACCATGATTGGCACATCTCATATTGAATTTTTAGGCTCGCGTGAGGGCATTTGCCGCGCAAAAATGGAGATTTTGGAAGGCTTGGCTGCACGCGGCGGCATTGCGGTTTTGAACGGAGATGAACCGCTGCTATGGGAGCAGAAAGACCGGCTGTTTGGCCGCATTGTGTGGTTTGGTCGGGAAAATCCTGCCTGTGAATTTCGCGCCGAAGATGTTTCGTGTCAAGATGGCGTGCTGCGCTTCACCATGATTTGGCCCGAAGGCCGATGCACCGTGCAGACTGCCTCGCAGGGAGAACACAACGTCACCAACGCGCTGGCAGCCGCGGCATGTGGCTGGCTGCTTGGTTTGGATGCAGATGAACTCGCGGACGGTCTGGCAGCCTATCAGCCGGTTGGGATGCGCGAACGGCGATATGAGAAAAACGGCTTTACCATTTACGAGGATTGTTACAATGCAAGCCCGGATTCGATGGAAGCCGCGCTTCGTGCGCTGCACGACATGCCGGGCGAGCACAAGATTGCCGTACTCGGCGGTATGGGGGAACTGGGCGACTATGCACCCGAAGGGCATCGCCGCGCCGGACGTGCGGCGGCGCAATACGCCGACCGCGTGCTTGCCTATGGCGCAAATACCGAGTATCTGTGCGAAGGTGCGTTGCAAGCGGGCATGAATGAACAAGCGGTACAGTGTTACCCCTCACATGAAACACTGGTGCAGGCCTTGCGCGAGATTGCACAGCCCGGCGACGTGCTGCTGTTTAAGGGCAGCCGGGCGATGCAAATGGAGAATGCTTTAAAATTGTTCCTGGGGGAGGAAGTTGAATGACAAGAACCATCCTGTTGGCGGCGGTCATCGCCTTTGTCGTGACTGCGGTTATCGGCAAACCGTTGATTCGCTGGCTGCAAAAGCAGAAATTTGGTCAAAAGATTTTGGAAATTGGCCCGAAGTGGCATATGAATAAGCAATATACCCCCACAATGGGCGGTTTTATGTTTATGATTGGCATTACCGTCTCTATGCTCATCATGGCCTTTCTGCTCGGTGTGTTTACCGGCGGCAGCGCAGGGGTTGGCAGCTTTTTTTCGGTCTGGATTTTGGCTGTGGTCTATGGCTGTGTTGGCTTTGTGGACGACTGGGCAAAAATCAAGAAGAAAGAGAATGCCGGTTTGACCCCAAAGCAGAAATTGGCGCTGCAAGTGGTCGTGGCGGCGGTGTTTGTGTCGCTGCTGCATCTGGCAGGCGATTTGCCGCTGTCGGCCGACGGCGGGGTATATCTGCCCATTCCGGGCACCGACCTGACCTTGACACTGCCGTGGGTGGTATACCTCATTTTCGCGGTGTTTGCCATCGTCGCCGAGAATAACGCGGTCAACCTGACCGACGGCATCGACGGCCTTGCGGCGGGCGTGACCCTGCCCGTGGCGGTGTTCTTCATCGCGCTCAATCATTCGGTCAATCTGGGTGCAACCGTTTTCGCGGCTGCACTGGTGGGTGCCCTGTGCGCCTTCCTGATTTATAACTTTAACCCCGCCAAAGTCTTTATGGGTGACACCGGTTCGCTGTTTTTGGGCGGCGCGGTCGCCGGTCTGGCATTTGCGGCTGGACAGCCGCTTTTGCTGCTGCCGGTCGGCCTCATTTACCTGATTGAAACGGTATCGGTCGTCTTGCAGGTCACTTACTTCAAGCTGACGCACGGTAAGCGCCTGTTTAAAATGGCGCCCATTCATCATCATTTTGAGATGTGCGGCTGGGGGGAAAAGAAAATTGTATTCGTATTTGCAGGCATTACGGTCATCATGTGTATCCTGTCGTGGATGCTGATATAAAGCCCGGCTGCCTGCCCGCCTGAAAGGAGCCCCTCTGGATGAACGCAAAGACTGCCAAGCCAAGTCGCCCCGCTGCGCGGCGACCTGCACGGCCAGCCCCCAAACATGCCGCACCCAAAGCACACCGGCTGGATACCGGCACGGTGTTGGGTGTTGTTTTGCTGCTGGCGGTTGGATTGATTGCGCTGTTTTCAGCCAGTTATCCGGCTGCCATTAACAAATTCGATACGGGCACATACTTTATTTCCCGTCAGGGATTTTATGCACTCATCGGGCTGGTTGCCATGCTGGTTATCTCGGGCATCGACTATCATATCTATCTGCGCTTTCAAAAACAGCTATTTATCGCTTGTCTCATCATGCTGGCATTGGTGCCGCTGGTTGGTGTCACGCATAACGGTGCGACGCGCTGGATTGACTTGCCGCTCTTGGGCGAGTTCCAGCCGTCGGAGGTTATGAAAGATGCAGTTATTATTTCATTTGCCTATTATGCGGTGCGCAAGGGCGACCAAGTGCGCACGCTGCGCGGTGTGATGCCGTTTTTGGGAGCACTGGTATTGATAGCCGGTTTGCTATATTTGGAGCCGCACTTGTCAGCCACCGTCATTATTTTTGGTATCGGTCTGGCAATGCTGATTGTAGCTGGTATGAAAATCTGGTACTTCTTGCCGCTCATTCCGGTCGCATTGGCGGCAGTCACCGTCTATATTTTGAACAATGATTACGCGCGTTCGCGTATCATGGTTTGGATTGACCCCCTGAGCAGTGACAAGGTGTTCACCGGAAATGGCTGGCAGGGCGGTAACAGTCAGATTGCGATTGGTTCAGGTGGCTTTTGGGGTCTGGGACTGGGTCAAGGCCGTCAAAAGCATCTGTATCTGCCCGAACCGCAAAACGACTTTATCTTCTCTGCCTGGTGCGAGGAGATGGGATTTATTGGCGCGCTGCTGGTTATCTTGCTGTTTGCGTTCTTGATTTATCGGTGTTACCATATCGCGTTCCATGCGCCGGATAAAATGGGCTGTCTGATTGCCACCGGCATTGCGACCAAGCTGGCCATTCAAACACTGGTCAACCTGTGGGTCGTCACCGGCCTGTTCCCGGTTACCGGCGCTTCTCTGCCGTTTTTCAGCTATGGCGGTACGGCGCTGCTGATGCAGATGGGCGAAATGGGAATTTTGCTCAATATTTCACGTTATATGCGCCCCAGTGAAAAACGGAGGGGCTAGGGGGAAATTGACTTATGAAGCTGTACATTACAGGCGGCGGCACCGGTGGACATGTCACACCCGGTCTGGCCATCGCACGCTATTTTGAAAGCAAACGTCCGGGCACAGAAGTGCGCTTTGCCGGCACAAGCAAGGGCATTGAATCACGACTGGTGCCGCGCGAAGGATATGCGCTCGATACGATTGAAATTGTGGGCTTGCGCCGTGCGTTCAGTCCGGCCGCGATTGGGCACAACCTCAATGCGCTCCGGCTGGCAGCCGCTTCGGTCGGCACGGCAAAGAAACTGCTGCGGCAGGCAAAACCCGATGTGGTCATCGGCTGCGGCGGGTATGCGTCGTTTCCGGTCGTTTCGGCGGCGCAAAAGCTGGGTATCCCTACGGTTTTGCTGGAGGTCAACGCCTATCCGGGCGTGACCACCAAGATGTTGGCCAAAAAAGCCGATAAGGTGCTTATCTGTTTTGAGGAAGCACGCGAGCTGGTTGGCGGCGGTGACAAGGTCGAACTCACCGGTTCGCCGGTGCGCGGCGAAATCGTGTTTGCCGACCGCAAAAAGGCGCGTCAGAAATTGGGACTAGGCGAGCAGGATAAACTGGTCGTATCGTTCTGGGGTTCCATGGGCGCGAAATATATGAACGAGCACATGGCGGGCATGTTGGCGCTTGAAACCAAGCGCGGCACGCGCTTCCGTCATGTCCATGCGACCGGCTCGGCGGCGGCACAGTGGCTGCCCAAGATGGCGCGTGAGCAGGGCGCAAAGCTGGAAGGCGATACGCCGATTGAAGTGACCGAGTATATTTACGACATGGCCTCTTACATGGCGGCAGCCGATTTGGTCATTTGCCGCGCGGGTGCGGCGACCATTGGCGAACTGTGCGCACTCGGACGGGCTTCGATTATGGTGCCCTCTCCCTATGTAGCCGAGAATCATCAGGAAAAAAATGCGCGTGCGCTCGAACACGCGGGCGCGTGTGAGGTGTTGTTAGAAAAGGATGCAACGCCAGAAAAGTTGTTAGAAATGACCGAGCGCTTGCTGGCGGACGATGCCAAGCGCGCGGCAATGGGTGCGGCGGCTGCCAAACTGGCGCAGCTCGACGCAGGCGAAAAAATTTATCAGCAGATTCTGTCGGTACTGCCCAAGTAAGGGCGGGAAAGAACAAGAAAACTGAGGTTTTGGTATGGCGAACAAACCCAAAGACAATACCGCGACCCGGTCGGCGCGTGAGCAGCCGACCGGGCTTGCGCGCTTTGCCGTTCCGGAGGCGGACACGCAGCCGCGTGCCCGGACAGCGGGCAGTACAAAAAGCAATACAACGCGCAAAGGTGCTTCAACTGGGCGAAAGAAAAGCAGCGGGTCAAAGCGCAGCAGTTCGCAGCAGCAGAGCAGACAAAAATCGGCAAAGACATCGGGTTCTTCCCGTCCTTCCAGTCAGACTGCCAGAAAACAGACGGCATCGCGCACAAATGGCAATGCCGCAGGGATGCAAATGCGTGTCAGCGGTACGCAGCACCTGACCCCGCAAAAGCAGGGGGCGACCCGTCGCCCGCTGGCGGCTGGGCGCACAGGCCGGGCACGTTCGCTGCATCTGCAAAAAATCGTCAAGCGAAAAGAACGCCGGGCAAGGCTGAGCAAAATCATTGCGATTGTGTTGAGCCTTGTGTGCGGCGTGTTTGCCCTGACCACCTTTTTCCGTGTGGATGCGGTGGAAATACAGGGCTTGTCGCGCTATCCGGCAGACGAAGTGCGCACGACATTCGGCGTTCAGCAGGGGGACAACCTGTTCTTTTGCGACAGTGCACGCGGAAAAAACCGACTGCTCAAACAATATCCTTATTTTGAAAGTGTGAGCGTCGAGCGTGACCTGCCCAACCGCATGATTTTGAAAATAACCGAATCCAAGCCGATTGCGGCGGTCAACGGCACGCAGGGCGGCTGGTTTATTTTGGATAAAAATTGCCGCGTGCTCGCCCGCACCGACCAGAGCGGCGCACAGGATACCGCCGAGGTGATGGGCGTGCGCACAGCGGGCGCCGAACCCGGTCAGCAACTGACCGCCGAGCAGCCGGAGGCGCTCGAAGCGCTCAAGGAACTGGCCAATGCACTGGACACCGTTGGGTTGGGCGGAAAGGCGACGCTGTACAATCTGGAGGATTTAAACAGCATTTGGTTTTTGTACGAAGACCGGTTTGCCGTGTGTGTCGGTGACACCAGTGAACTGGAGCATAAACTGGCGATTCTATATGAACTGCTGACCGGCGACCAGTTTACCCCGTCGGATAAGGGCACTATCAATTTGTCTCTGGGTGACCGCGCCATCACCAACACCAGTTTGTCAGAAGGTGAGGTCGAGCGCACCGCCCGCGGACAGGCAGAATTGCAGCACATCGACCAGCCTGAACAAGATTCGACAGATGAGGAAAAAGATGGACAAGAACAATCGGACGAAGATGACGAAACAACCTGACTAAATCGGTCGAAAAGTAAGTTTTTTCACAAAGTAACCGTTGACATCTTGCCAAATCGCCCGAAAAGCGGTAAAATGAAAAGAAATGGGGGCTGTGTGCCCATTTCACAAATTTTGCATTCAATCATCATTTTTTAGATATCGGAAATTTCTGGAATTTACATACGGAGGACGGCACAATATGGGTTTTCAGTTTGAAACAGGACTTGACAACGTAGTCAATATTAAAGTAGTAGGCATCGGCGGTGGCGGCAACAACGCGGTCAACCGCATGATTTCAAGTGGTATCCAGGGCGTAGAGTTTATCGCCATCAATACAGACAAGCAGGCGCTGCAATATTCGGGCGCACCGACCAAGATTCAGATTGGTGAGAAAATCACCAAGGGACAGGGCGCAGGCTCTGACCCACTGCGCGGCCAGAAAGCAGCCGAGGAGAGCAAGGACGAAATTGCTTCGGCACTCGAAGGCGCACACATGGTATTTATCACCGCTGGCATGGGCGGCGGTACCGGCACCGGTGCCGCACCAGTCGTTGCCGAAATCGCCCGTTCGATGGGTATGTTGACCATCGGTGTTGTGACCCGTCCGTTTGCGTTCGAGGGCAAAAAGCGTCTGGAACAGGCGCTGTATGGCATTGAAAATATGCGCGAAAATGTAGACTCGCTGGTTATTATCCCCAACGAGCGCCTGAAGTTCGTTTCCGAACAGAAGATTACCTTTAAAAATGCGTTCGCTATCGCAGATGACGTTCTGCGTCAGGCGGTTGCCAATATCTCCGAGCTGATTACCGTGCCGGGCTTTATCAATCTGGATTTTGCTGACGTGACTTCGGTGATGAAGGATGCTGGCTTTGCACACATTGGCACCGGTGCCGCAACCGGTAAGGACAAGGCGACCGAAGCGGCACAGATGGCAATTTCCAGCCCGCTGCTTGAAACCTCTATCGACAACGCGCGCGGGATTATCCTGTCCATCAGCGGTTCTTCGGATATCGGTCTGGAAGAAATCGAGACGGCTGCCGGTATGGTACAGTCGGCGGCACACCCCGAAGCACACATCATTTTCGGTGCCTCCATCGACGAGGAACTGGACGACGAACTTCGTGTTGTGGTCATCGCAACCGGATTTGACAATGTGCCCGAATCGGCAAAGGGCCCGGACGGTCAGACCGTACCGCCCATCCATGAGGGTGCAAAGCCCATGCCCAACGCGGGCGTGCAGCAGCAGACCGGCTTCCAGTCGCCGTTCCAGCAGGCACAGCAGCAGCCGCAATTTGCACAGCAGCAGTACGCACAGCAGCCGCAGCAGCAATTTGCGCAGCAACCGCAACAACAGTTTGCGCAGCAGCCGCAGCAGCAGTTTGCACCGCAACCTCAGCAGCCTTCGCAGTCTCAGTCCGAGATGGAGGACGATGCGTTCAAGGCGATTATTGATATTTTCAATCACAATAACTGAGCAAGCTTACCCCGCAGGATTCGAAAAAAACAGCCCACTTGTGGGCTGTTTTTGACGCGGGAAACTAGAACAGCAAAAGAAAGGATGTGATGGGCTGTGAGCCCTGAACCGAGTCGAAAACGGAATCAGAATACGGTTGGCGGCGCGTCACATCCTGAGTGCATGGAGTGACCGCCGTAGAAAGGCGGTTACTCTATGGTTGAATACTTTAAGTCAGACGCGCGTCAACTGAGCGCTCTTTCGGCATTTGAACCCGGCTGTTGGATTAACCTGGTTCATCCGTCCAGTGAGGAGATTACGCGCGTTTTGGCAGAAACCGGTGTGGAAGAGGATTTCCTGCGCGCGGCGCTTGACCCGGAAGAAAGCTCGCGTGTAGAAGTCGAGGAGGAGCAGACCTTGCTCATTGTCGATATTCCAACACTGGAAGAAAGCAACGTCGAACAGGATGAATCCAAAATCTTCGGGACGCTGCCAATGGGCATTATTGTCGTGCCCAACACGGTGATTACCGTGTGCTTGCAGGACACGAACATTTTGCGCAGTATCGCGCAAAATAAAGTGCGCGACATTCACACCGCGCTGCGCACCCGATTTGTGCTGCAAATTCTGTTGCGCGTGGCAGGATTCTTCCTGCGCAATCTGCGTATGATTGAGCGCGACTTTACCAAGGTCGAGCGCAGATTGTATGATTCGCTCAAAAATGAAGAGCTTATCCAGTTGCTTGGCCTGTCCAAGTCGCTGGTCTACTTCTCTGCATCGCTCAAAGGCAATGAGGTCACGATGGAAAAAATGCTTCGTGGGCGCATCCTCAAGCTGTATGAGGACGACCGCGACCTGCTCGAAGATGCCCTGATTGAGATTCGTCAGGCGATTGAGATGGCGGGCATTTATTCCAGCATTTTGGCGGGCACGATGGATGCCTATGCTTCGGTTGTGTCCAATAACCTCAATATCATTATGAAGGTGCTGACCGTTATCACGATTATCATGACCATTCCCAATATCATCTTTGGTTTCTATGGCATGAACATCACGGGTAACGACCTGCCCTTTGCATATTGGTGGTGGGTGCCGGTGATTATCTCGATTGGCGGCTGTATCGGTGCTTGGATTTACATGAAGCGCAAAGACTTACTTTAAGAAGCAAAAAAAGACTGCCCGAAGGCAGTCTTTTTTGTGTTATTTGGCGGTGTGGATGGGGTATTCCTTGCCGCAGACAATAAGCGACTCGATTTGGTCTAAGTCCTGTGGGACAGCAAAGCGTATATTGGTTGCGGCATAGGTTGCTTTGCCGTTGGGCTGCTTGGCATGCGAATCAGAATCAACAACAACGCCATCTTCGCACGAACTGCCGCCGCCGGAGGTCGAAACAATTTGGTAGTCTGGTTGGTTGGCGTCGCTCCAACTGTCGCCGATGAATACCACTCTGCCATCCTTGTACTTTAGATGCAGGTCAAAGTCAGCCGTACAGGTTGTATTCTCCAAACGTCCTTCGGCAATCAACCGGTGTGTTTCTTCGGATAGCAAATATTCTGGATGGGTCGGCACTACCCAGCCATGATTGTAACACGAACCACCTTGGACGCGAGCGGTCACAAACAGCGGCGAGATGGAAAGGCTGGTCAAGGTGGATGTGCCGCTGAAAATCGGAACTTCATCATTGGGGGTCAGATAGATGGTTTCAACCGGGTGAATGGGAATGTCAGATAAGGTGAGCGGGGAAAAGTTGTCGGCAAACAGGGTGACATCGTAATCCCGCGCCCGAAATCCAATTCGCTCAATTTTCAGGTCAAAGGATTTGGCGTTGGACAGATGGGCGGAAGATTGTCCCTGTCCGGCATAAAACTGATTGGTCAGGACAAACTGCAAGGTGCGGGTTTGTTCGTCCCATCCGGTACAGGTCTGGTTAAACAGTCCCCATTCTGGTACCGTGCCGCTGTCATCCGATTGGCTGGGCAGAATATCCCATTCGATATAATAATCTTGTGGGGTCGGAGTCAGTTCCCTTTCGGTCAGCTCGTAGCGCCACGCATCAAGCGGAAAGGTTTGGGGAAGCTGTACGCTGAACGAGAGATACAGCATATTGTCATCGACTAAACATTCCTGCGCGGTGAATGTCCAGTCGTCACGGGTTATGGATTGGTCAACCGGATACGATGCGACTGGTATGCCGAAAAATTCCCGTAAGGTATTGCCGAGGGCTGGGACGGCGGCAGCGGTTAGCATGGTGACTGCCAGCGCCGCGGCTGCAATGGCACAAATCAGTTTGTGTGGGCGCAGTCTTTTGACAGTGGGGGCGGGCGTGTCGGCGGCAGCCGCCTGTGCAAGCCGCCTGCAAAGCTGTTGTTTTTCTTCGGGCGTAAAGGAGACACGGTTTAGCGTATCAGTATAGCGTTTCATGGCAATATCCCTCCAGTTCTTGTTTGAGTTTTTCACGCGCACGGCACAGACGTTTGCGCACCGTGGCGGGTGAGATGTGAAGTAACTGCGCAATCTCATTGGTGTCATAGCCCTCATAGTAAAACAAATAGACCGGTTCCCGATAGCGCAGCGGCAAAGCCTGCACCGCGTTGTATAAGGTGTCGTCCGGTTCGGGGACGATGGGGGCGGCTAGGTGGCTGGCTTCGTGCAATGTGGCGTGCCGCCGCCACCATGCGCTTTTTAACAGGTCTTTGCAGGCGTTGATGGTACACCGTATGACGTAAGCGCGCTCGACTTCGGGTGTATCAAAGGTCATGTCGGCGCGCAGCAGTCGGCAAAACACCGTTTGACAAATATCTTGTGCGTCGGCGCGGGACAGCGAATAAGTCATGCACAGGCGTAAGATGGTGTCGGCGTAGCGCGTGACAAAGCGGCTGGCTTCTTCCGGTGATTTCCAGTTCATAGAGATACCCTCCTTTCTGACCAAAAGACGAGACAAATGGCAGATTTGTGACAGGCACACAAAAAGCGCGTCGGCTGACGCGCTTTTCAGTGGGGAATCGTGATTGGATTAAATGGGGCGGCGATAGCGTGCCCAGCGGCGCACACCGGCGAGCGAAGTGAGCAGCGTGAGCACGGCGAAGCACAGCAAAAAGACCATAGCCGCCGTCCAGCCCCAGCGCTCGGATACAAAGCCGATACCGTAGGAGGACAGCGCCGAGCCAAGGTAACAGGCGCTGTTAAAAATGCCTGTGACCGACGAGGCGCGGCCAATCGCACCGAAGTGAATGGGCATGAGGTTGATAATCATAAGGTTTGCACCGACCAGCGCGGTCGAAGATAAGGTCATGAGCGTGAGAGAAACCGCAGCATGAGATGTGCCGGTCAAACACAGCACCGCCAATGCGCCCGCGGCAATCGCCATAAATCCAGCGGTTCCGGCAAGTTCGTTGTGTACAAAGCGGTTGGCAATCCACTTGGACAGATAGACACCGAGCAGATTGAACACGGGCAGGACGATGGACAGGGCGACCGAGAGCGAAGCGCCGAGCGAAAAACATTCGTCCAGATAAGTAGGCATCCAGCTTTGCAGACCGTCGCGCAGTAGGCCGAGTGAAATCGCGCCCAGTACGGTCAGCAGCGTACCCGAAACAATCAGAATACGCAGCAAACTGCCCTGTGTTGCGTTTTCGGCGGCGGTCAGCGTGATTTGCTCGATTTCACCGTTTTGGGCGGTCTGCTGCTCGAAGAAGGTCATGGCACGCCAGAACACCGCGGCGGCAATCAGCATAATGAGCGCGGATAACAGGAAATCCATGCGCCAGCCGGTGAATTTTAGCAGGATGGAAGCGAATAAATAGGTTAAAATGGTAGCGATGGGGTAAGTGGCGGCACCGTTGGCGCAAGCGCGTTTGCGGTGGGTGGGTGGAATCATTTCGGAGAACACGCGCGCAGCGGGTGACCACAGGAAGGACTGGAACACGCCGTTGAGTGCCCACAAAACCAGCATGACCGGATAGGACGCGCCCGAAAGCCCCATGCCCAGATTGAGCACGGCAGACCCAATCACACCGGTAAAAATCAGTTTTTTGGGCGGGATTTTGTCGCCCAGAAAGCCGGAAAACAGTTGAAATACCCCATAAATCACAAAAAATACCGTGCCAATCAGACCGGCATCCGATTTGTTCAAGCCTTCGGCGGCAATCAGGTCAGCCATGACGGCGGCATAGCTCAGGCGACCGAACAGACTGGCGATATAGGCACCGGCGGTCACACAAAAAAGTTGTGTGGCGTATCGCGGCGGACAGACCCGCCGGGTACGAGTTTGAGACATAAACAAGTTCCCCCTTGATTCTGGTTACATACGATTGCAATTGTATCACTGTAAGGGATAGATTGCAAGGGATGTCCCCTTGCAATCGCGTGTCAGAACATATACAATAAAAGTAACAGAAGCGGGATGGAGAGGAGGCAGGGAAGCCATGATTGCGATTTTATCGCCAGCAAAAAACATGCGCCGCACACCGCGGCGCAATCTGCCGGTGACGGTGCCCAAACGCCGCGCAGAAGCCGAGCAGCTTTGGACGGTCTTGCGCGAGATGCCGGCGTATGAATTAGAGAGTGCCATGCAAATCAGTCCGGCGCTTGCGCTCAAAGCGGCGGCGAATTTTATAGACTGGCAGCCGGAAGGAGGGCAACCGGCTATTTTTGCGTATGACGGATTGGCGTATAAATATCTGGACGCGGACAGCATGACCGACGCCGATTTGCAGTATGCACAACAGCATTTGCGCCATCTTTCGGCACTATATGGGGCGTTGTGCCCGCTTGACCTCATTCATCCCTATCGGCTGGAGATGGGGCGGCGGCCGCGCGGCATGAATCTGTATGAATTTTGGGGCGATAAACTGCGCAATGACCTGTATGCCGACACCAATTTGGTGGTCAATCTGGCGTCAAACGAATACAGTAAGGCGGTCTCCAAGCATCTGCACGCCGGAGACCGATTTTTGACCTGTGAATTTTTGTCCAGACGCAACGGCAAATTGCGCTGTCTGGCGGCAAATGCAAAAATGGCACGCGGCGCGATGGCGCGGTATATTGTGCGCAACCGCGTGGATACACGCGAGGGCTTGACTGCGTTCGATGGGCTTGGCTTCGACTTCGCCCCCAATCTGTCCAATGATACGGTTTATACCTATGTACAGCAGCTCTAAAAGACAACAAATTGGCAAAAGATAGTTGTTTTTTGAACCAAGCTGGAAAAATAATACTTGCAGAATCCGGTGTAAATAGGTTACAATAGAAGAAATAAGGGTGAAAAATGAAACCGGAAGGGGAATCGCACATATGATTCATCCCATTGGCGTAATTCGTCGCGGAGAGCAGAGTTTTATACGCGAACGGCTCAAAGCGTATGATTTGGTTCCTGTGGAAGCCTTTACCCTCCACCTCATTGCGGCGATGGATGGTTGTAATCAGGATGCACTGGGCAATCGACTGGAGATTGATAAAGGGCGTGTGGCAAAATTGCTGGCCAGCTTGGAGGCTGGCGGGCAGATTCAGCGCACGGTCAACGAACAGAATAAACGGGAAAAACGGGTGCAACTGACCGACGAAGGAAGAAAGACACTGGAAAACGTCAACGAGACGTTTGCCGAGTGGAACCGCATGTGCCTTCAAGGGTTTAGCGAGGAAGAATGCGCCCAATATTTTTCTTTTATCAATCGCATTGCGGAAAACGTTGCCAGCAGCAGAAAAGATGGCTGGCCGCGCTTTTGAACCGGCGAAAATCGGTGCAGCGTCGTCATCAGACGGCGGCACCGGTTTTTCTTTGCGGCGAATCCTTTTACACATTATTATAGAAAAGAATAAAAGGAGTGATGGACTATGCTGGGAACGCTGGTCAATACAGGGACGATTTTAGCCGGTTCGGTGCTGGGGAGCTGTTTGCGGCGCGGGATTCGCGAAGACTATCGGGGCGCATTGTTTCAGGCGATGGGGTTGGCCGCCTGTGCGCTGGGGGTCAATGCGGTCGCGCAGAATATGCCCAACAGTACGTTCCCCGTGTTGTTTATTCTAAGTCTGGCAGTCGGCACACTGGTCGGCACCACGCTGGACATTGACGGGCGCTTTCAGCGGCTGGTCGGACGGTTTTCGCAGACTGGCGGCTTGGGTCAGGGTCTGTCCACGGCGATTCTGATGTTTTGTATTGGCACGCTGTCTATCTTGGGGCCGATTAACAGCGCACTATATGGGGATAACACCTATTTGTTCACCAATGCCACGTTGGATTTTGTCACGTCGATGACGCTGGCTTCGACGTATGGCATTGGCATTGCCTGCGCTGCTGGCGTGTTGTTTTGCTGGCAGGGGGCGATTTATCTGAGCGCGGGCGCACTGTCGGGCTTTTTAACGCCCGAACTGATGACCGAAGTTTCGGTGCTGGGCGGCATTTTATTAGCCGCGTCGGGCTTGTCTATGCTGCAAATTCGGGACTGTAAGACGCTCAATTTACTGCCCGCGCTGGTCGTTCCGGTCATCTGGTTCGGGGTGCGCGCGCTATTTTGAATCAAAGGAAAACAAAAACGCATGGAATCCCATGCGTTTTTTTTGCTTTACACAAAATTTACACAATTTGGTCATGTTACTATCACATCATCACGGTAAACTGTGTACAGATTTAAAAGCGAACAAAAGGAGGAACGACTGATGGAAAAACAGCCGCGGCATGAGCTGAAGCACGAGATTTCCTACGGAGATTATCTGGCGTTGCGGCGGCGGTTGCTGCCCGTCTTGCAGCACGACCCCCATGCCGGTGCAGATGGGTTATACCGCGTACACAGCCTGTATTTTGACAACTATAATGACAAAGTGCTAAGGGAAAAGCTGGATGGAAAATCGGTGCGCGAAAAGTTTCGGATTCGGTATTACAACGATGCAGTAGACCGGATTTTGTTGGAGAAGAAATGTAAAGCGCATGGATTGGGCGTCAAATATGCCGCCCCCTTGACGGCAGACCAAGTGCGCGCCCTGCTGCGCGGCGATTGGGCATGGATGGCACAAAGCGAGCATGGCTTGATAAGGGAATTATATGTCAAGATGAAAACCGAATCGCTGCGGCCGCGCACGGTCGTCGATTATGTGCGGGAGCCGTTTTTATATGCGGCGGGAAATGTGCGCATCACGTTTGACTGCATGATTGCTTCGGCAAGCGCGGATGAAAGTTTTCTGCTTCCACACGCGGCCATTCCGGCGGCACAGGGAAAAATTGTGCTCGAAGTCAAGTATGACCGATACCTGCCCGAACTGATTGCCGGATTGTTGCAACTCGGCACCTATCGGGCAGCGGCGTTTTCCAAATATGCGACCTGTCGGATGGTATATTAAGCGCGCTAAAAATTTTGTGTAAGGAGTTTTGATATGACCTTTCAAGATGTATTCAAATCCAATTTTCTGGACAGCGTGCAGTCGTTTTCGCTGATTGATACCGCGTTGGCGCTGTTGGTGTCGCTGGCACTCGGTTTATTTGTATTTTTTGTGTATAAAAAGACCTTCCGGGGCGTGTTGTATTCGTCCACCTTCGGCGTATCGCTGGTGGGCTTGTCGATGGTGACCACGCTCGTCATTCTCGCCGTTACGTCAAACGTTGTCCTGTCGCTCGGCATGGTCGGTGCGCTGTCTATCGTGCGTTTTCGTGCCGCCATCAAAGACCCGCTGGACATTGTATACCTGTTCTGGGCGCTGGCCTGCGGCATTGTCACCGGTGCCGGTCAGTTCATCATGGCGATTGTTGGTTCGGTTGTCGTAGGCGTGGTACTTTTGGTGTTTGTCAACCGGCGCGAGAATGACCACCCCTATTTGCTGGTGGTATCCTGCGAGGACGACCGCGCAGAGCGGGTCGCCTTTTCCGCCCTCAGTCAACAGAAGTTTGTCATCAAATCCAAGACGGTTACGACCGACGGCGTGGAGGTCACAGCCGAAGTGCGTCTGCCCGACGATGGCACGACCGGATTTGTCAACCAAGTTGCGTCCGCTCAGGGCGTGCGCAGTGCGGTGCTCGTCAGCTATAACGGCGAGTACCTGTCGTAAAGGGGCGGCGCTATGATTCGCCGAAAATCGACCGAAGTGCTTGCCGTTGTATTGTTGGCAGTCATGTTGCTGGTCAGTTGTCTGCTGCCGCGTTTTGCACAAGCAACGGGCGGCGTTGCGCAGACCTATGAGCAGGCACTGTTTGGAACCGACCTTATCACGGTAGATATCCAGATTGCCGAGGACGATTGGCAGGATATGCTGGAAAATGCGTTAGAGGAGGAATACCACGTTGCCAATGTGACGATTAACGGGCAGACGTTTGAAAATGTCGGCATCCGAACCAAGGGCAACACCAGTCTGTCACAGGTTGCCTCGTCCGATTCCGACCGGTACAGCTTTAAGATTGAATTTGACCATTATCAGGATGGACAGACCTGTTGGGGTCTGGACAAACTGGTACTGAACAACCTGATTTCGGATGCAACCTATTTGAAAGAATACTTTGTCTATGATATGTTTGCCTTTTTGGATATGCCCGCTTCTGATTACGGGATGGCAGAAATCACCGTAAACGGCGAACCGTGGGGCATTTATCTGGCGCTGGAAGGCGTGGAGGAAAGTTTCCTGACCCGCAATTTCGGCACGTCGGCAGGACTGCTCTATAAGCCGGAAAACATGGGCGGCGGTGGGCCGGGCGGCATGAAAGGCAAGGATTCAGACGAAGTGCGCGAGATGATGGGCATGGATGCCGACGCACAGGGCTTGCCCCAACCGCCGCAGATGCCGGGGCAAGATGGCGAACAAACCATGCCGCAGGGACAACCGCCCCAACTGCCCGATGCTGCACAGCAGCCGTCAACTGATGGGCAGACCGATGAGACAGCACAAGGCGACTGGGCACAAAAGATGCAGGAGCGCGGTGCGCGCGGCGGTGGTTCTGACCTGCAATACACCGATGATGATTTGGACAGCTATGAAACCATCTGGGAAGGCGAGGTCATGGATACCGACGGCACCGACCATGAAAGAGTTGTGGAAGCACTCAAGAAAATCAGTGAAGGTGACTTGTCCGGCTTGGATGTTGACCTGATGTGCAAGTATATGGCGGTGCAGACCTTTGTGGTCAATCTGGACTCGCTTTCGGGCAACATGGCGCACAACTACTACCTGTATGAAAAGGATGGGAAGCTGGCGCTGCTGCCGTGGGATTATAACCTAGCGTTTGGCGGCTTCCAGAGCGGCGATGCGTCCAGCGTTATCAACTTCCCGATTGATACGCCGGTTTCAGGCGTGACGCTGGAGGACAGACCGATTTTTGCAGCCATCTTGAACGATGAGAGCGCGTGCGCGCTGTATCATTCCTATTTGGATAAGCTGTGCAGTGAATATGTGCAGGGCGGTATGTTTGAACTGACTTACACCAAACTGCGTAGTCTGCTAGATAGCCGGGTTGCCACATCCGAACATGACCCGACCGCATTCTATACGGCGGACGAATACACGACCGCAGTAGAAATGCTCAAAACTGTGATTGAAAAGCGGGCGGAAAGCATTATCGGACAGCTTGACGGCAGTATCCCGTCTACGACCGATGGGCAACAAGCCGATGCCAATGCGCTGATAGATGCTTCAGATATCAATATCTCGGCGATGGGTTCGCAGGGCGGCGGTGGTCGTGGTGGACATATGATGCCTTGGCAAAATGAAACCACCGAACAGCCACTACCGACCGATGCAGACGATGCGCAGCAAGCGCAAACCACTGAAACGTTACCAGCCTGATGGCCTGCGCGTGGCGTGGTGCAGGCCATCGTTTATCGAAATCTTCGATCCCCCTATATGCGCCCGAACCGGTCTGTGTTTGCACAGACCGGTTCTTTTGTGTTTGTTATCATAAATTTTACAAAAGAGGGGATAGGTTTTTGCAAATGGGAATGATATAATGAAAGACAATATATAACTTTGAGATGGCGGCCACAGCCGCAAAGCAGGAGGATATGGAAATGAAATCGGTACTGTTGATTGGTCTGGGGCGTTTTGGCCGGCACATGGCCGGTAAGCTCAACGAGATGAATCATGAGGTGCTGGCGATTGATATCAACGAACAGCGCGTCAATGATGTACTGCCGGTTGTCACCAGTGCGCAAATTGGCGACAGCACCAATGAAAATTTTATTGCATCGCTTGGGGTGCGCAATTTTGACTTGTGTGTGGTGGCGATTGGAGACAATTTCCAAAGTTCGCTGGAAACCGTCGCCTTGCTCAAAGATTACGGTGCACCTTTTGTTGTCGCGCGCGCAAATCGGGATGTACACGCGAAATTCCTGCTGCGCAACGGCGCCGACCAAGTGGTATATCCGGAAAAAGAAATGGCAATCCGCTCGGCGGTCAAGTACAGCTCGGACAATGTGTTTGACTACATTGAGTTAAACGGCGATTATTCGATTTATGAAGTGCCCATTCCGCAGCCTTGGATTGGAAAGACATTGGTACAGCTCAGTGTGCGTACCAAGTATCATATTAGTGTCATGGCGCTGCGCCACGGCTCCCATCTTGACCCGCTTCCGCGTCCTGACCATGTGTTTCAGGCAGATGAAACCATGTTGATTATTGGAGCAAACAAAGACCTGACCAAGTTTATTCATCGGAAATAATGTGTAAAAAAGTCCTGCCGGTTGGCAGGACTTTTGTTTTTGTGGGCGTGGTCAGTTAAAATAGACCAGTTCTTCTTTGGGTGGTTGGGCGGGGGTACACTGTTTGCAGTATAATACCGGGCCTTCGCCGCGATACTGTTCAACATATTCGACCCGCACTTCAGCGGTGACCATGACCCAGCTTTTGTGTTGAATGGGTTGGGCATCCGATTGTTTGCACAGAAAACCCACGAACTGCACGTCGTCTGCACAGCACACCATAGCGAAGCGGCCGGGTACAAACACATGTGCTTTTGCCATTTTGGGCGATACATAGGCCATACCCTTAAAGCGTACGGTCTTACCCGCATACTGTTCGGGGGAGCTGGTGGCATCGACGTACCATAAACCAAAGTTTTCGTCCGAGATTTCAATAATGGGGGCGTTTAAGTCGAAGGGGCGGGGCATGTTGTCGCGGTAGTCCTCCGAGCCGCCGTTTACATCGTCCAAAAAGATGGTGGCACGCGGATTCATGGCGCGGATGTTCTTCTGGTATAGCATCTGTTTGAGTTCATCGGTGCAGCGGTTGAACACGATGAGGTCAGCCATAGAAATATGCTCGAACATGCGCGGCCCGATATTGTTGGAATACAGTTCAAAGGTTTGGGCGTTAACCGTTGTGACAATCTGGTACACCGGCCATTCGGGGGGCAGTTTGCCCTCTAGGAATGGTTCAATCTCCCACATGCCGTTCAGTTCAATCAGGATGCGGTCGGGGTTATATTGTTTTCCTAAGTCGCGGAAAAAGCGCAGTGTGAGTTCGGAAGGCTCGTCCACGGTGACAAGTTCGGTGCGGGCATCGTGCAGCAGCATGGGGGCGTATTCCTCCACGCCCTCCTCACAAACGATGAGCAGCGAGCGTTCGTCCTCAGTGAAATTGGGGTCGCGCAGGATGTCTTGAATGAACGTGGTTTTGCCGCTTTCCAGAAAGCCGGTAAACAGATAGACAGGAATTTCTTTCATTGTTTACACCCCAAACAATTCGGCAATGCGGTCGGTGTCCAAATCGGCACCGATGACGCACAGGCGGCCGGTGTAGTCGGCGGCACCGTGGCGCACTTCGGGTTGACCGGGCACGAAATCAAAATGCAGCCAACTGCCGTCGGGTGTGGGTACAATGCCCTTTGCGCGCAGGACAGTGCCCAGCGAGATATCACCCAGCGCACCCAAGATAGAAAGAATTTGTTCTTCGGTGTATTTGTGCGTGGTTTCGCGTCCCCAGCTCTGGAACACTTCGTCTGCATGGTGGTGATGATGGTCGTGGTCATGGCAGCCACACGAGCAGCCTTCCCCATGTTCATGGTCGTGATGATGCGCGTGGTCATGCTCGTGTTCGTGGGGATGTTCATGCGCGTGGTCGTGGTGGTGCTCGTGCTCATGTTCGTGGTGGTGATGGTGTTCGTGTTCATGTGCGGCAGCTATGATTTCATCCAGCACCTCGGCAGACAACGAGTGGCTGTCCTCCATTACGGCAAGGAGCTGTGCGCCGGTCAGTTCGTCCCACGGTGTTGTCACAATGCGTGCGTCTGCGTTGTGCTCGCGCATCAGCGAAACCACCTGTTCCAGACGTTCCTCTTTGACCAGTTGGGTGCGAGACAGCAGGATAGCACCGGCGTGTTCGATTTGGTTGAGGAAGAACTCGCCGAAGTTCTTGGTGTACATCTTGGCTTTTTGTGCATCGACCACGGTGACAAAGCTGCCCAGCAAAACCGGCTGCTGCTCGGCTACCTGCTGTACGGCTGCAATGACATCGGACAGTTTGCCTACGCCCGAAGGCTCAATCAAGATACGGTCGGGGTGATAGGTTTCGATGACTTCGCGCAATGCCTTGCCGAAGTCGCCGACCAGCGTGCAGCAGATGCAGCCCGAATTCATTTCGGTAATCTGGACACCGGCTTCCTTGAGGAAACCGCCATCAATGCCGATTTCACCAAATTCATTTTCGATGAGCACGACTTTTTGTCCTTTGAGCGGCTCGGACAACAGGCGCTTAATCAGCGTCGTTTTGCCAGCGCCCAGAAAACCTGAGATAATATCAATTTTAGTCATAAAAAAGACACCTTTCCAGCCAATAAAATATTTGTCTGAACCTATCATACCGCGATTGAAGCAAAAAAGAAAGGGCATTTTTGTAAACACGGCGGAAAAATTAGGGGAGGCAAACAAAAACGGTCACGCTGATATCAGCGTGACCGCAACAGATTAAAATTTGTCCACACAGGCTTGCAGGACGGTGGCTGCGATTTCACCGGCAACCGATGCACCGCCGCCGCCGTTCTCAACCAGAACGATGAAGGCGTAGGGGTGTTCGGGGTCGTCGAGGAAACCGGCAAACCAAGCGTTGGGGCGCTTGTCGCCGCCGACTTCGGCGGTACCACTTTTTGCGCCAATGTTCAGACCGCGGAAACGGTCTGTACCGTAGGTTTGCGTGACGTTGTTTTTCATCATGTCTTTGACCTTGGAAGCTGTGGACGCTTCAATTAACGTGCCGGTCTGGTCGGTTCGCTCCCAAGTGACCGGAAAACCGTTGGTGGTCGTCAGGTCTAAAATCAGGCGCGGCACAGCGGCTTTGCCGCCGTTGGCGATGGCACCCATAAAGGTCATCATGTTGCACGGGTTGACCGTGTCGGTGTACTGGCCGACACCTGACCAGCCAATTTGCCCCTTGTCGGCCTGCGAAACATCGTAGTGACCGGCAGCCGTTTGAATCCCGTCTACCGACATGCGAGAGGTCAGACCGGCCTTTTGGACATATTGGGTCATCACGTCGCCGCCCATCTCGGCCGCGAGCGATGCAAACACGCCGTTGCACGAGTTGGCAAGCGCCGACTGAATATCCATCGTGCCGTGCGGTTTGGGGCAGGTGATAACCGAGCCGCCGACCGTGGTTTCACCGGTGCATTGGAAGGTGCGGCTTTCGAGGTCGGGCAGGGTTTCGAGTGCAGCGGTCAATGTGACCGTTTTGAAGATGGAGCCGGGAACCTGCGCCGAGGACAGAAAACGGTTGACGTAAATGCCGTCCAAGGTTTCGGCGTTATCGCCCGACAGGTCGGGCGGGTTCATGGGGTCAAAAGACGGGGTGGACACCATACACAGAATGTCACCGGTTTTGTAGTTGTACACACCGACGGCACCTTGACGGCCATCCATCGCATTATAGGCGGTGACGTTCAGATAAGCGTCAATGCTGAGTGTCATGTTTCGACCGGTGCCGAGCGGGGAGTAGCCGCCGGTCAGCAGATTGTAGCCCGATACGCGGTCGGCAAAGGCGGTTAGGGCACCGGTGCCGATATTACCAGCCGGGTCGCCTACTGCATGTACGGTTGCGCGGCGCACGGTGGCATCATCGTGATAAATGCGCGTGCCGTCCACAACATCACTGAGCACATCACCGTCGCGGTCGAGCACCGAGCCGTTGAGCAGTTGGCCGGAGTTGCTGTACATATGCCGGTTGAAGGGGTAAGAAGCCCATTCCGAGGCGTGCAGGATATAGCGCACGCAAAACAGGCACAGTCCGGCAACCAGCGCCAATGCGATGAGCAGACAAAGCACCGCTCGTTTTTCAATCTTCCTCATAATCGTCATACGCCTCCAGTTCGTTTCTTAGTTCGCGCCGTGAGGGCAGGCGAATGGCAAAACTTGCATTTTGACGGGTATCTGAGGCCTTGAGGAAAGCCAACATACCCCACGAAGCCAACATGGAGGTACCACCGTTGGACAGGAAGGGGAAGGTAACACCGGTCAGCGGCAGGATATCAACCGCGCCGAATACATTCAGGCAGGTCTGAAAGACCATAAGCGAGGTGGCGGCACAGGCGGCAATCGTGTAGAAACTCGACCGGCCAGCGCGGCAGGCGCGCACGGCAAAGACCGCCAGTGTGACGATACACAGCACGGCGAGCACCGCGATAATCAGGCCCCATTCTTCACAGACCTTACAGAATACCATATCGGTATCGGCGGCGGTGACGTTCAGCCAGCCGTCGCCCGCGCCCACGCCGACCAGACCGCCGGACGCGGCAGCGGTCAGCGAATGGGTTTGCTGGAAGCCCGCGCCATAGACATCTTCCCAGATGTGCCCCCAGCTTGCGAAGCGCTTGAGCACATGGGGCTTGACCGATAACAGCACCAGTACGCCTGCGCCACAGCCGCCACAGATAAGTGCCAGCGTTGCCCAGTCGCCCGAACGCAAGAACGCGATAACGATGAAGGTCACGAAGAAAATAGCGGCGGCACCGAAGTCGTTCATCAGCGCAAGACAGCCCAGACAGATGAGGGTGAGCGCCATGAACAAGCCAAGGTTCTTTTTGCGGAACAGGCGGTCAAGCGTTGCCGAACCGGCGAAAATGTAGCAGACTTTGGCGATTTCCGACGGCTGGAGCGACATACCGCCCAGTCGAATCCAGTTTTTTGCACCGCCGTCTGCCGTACCCAATGCAAGCGTAGCGACCAGCAGCAATACCGCCAGTACCGCCATCACGCGGCGCAGACTGTTTGCGCGGCGCAAGTCGCGCAGGAACCAGCCCAAAATCAGAAAACCAGCCATACCCAGCAGGATGGCAAAGAACTGTTTGGGCACCGACGAGGGGGCAAAAGATGCCGTGATAGACAAACTGATGGTACATAGGAAAAAGGCTATCATTTCCATCTCAAAGCCCACGCGCCGGAATGCGCGCAGCATGAGGCAGTAAATCCACATCAGCGCAATCATGCCGACAAAAATCAGGGGAAGTGCGGGGTCAGCCTTTTCGCCGGTCGAGATGATGAGCTGGATACAGGTCAGGATTTGGAAAAAGGTCAGCAGGATGAGCAGTCCCCACGGGGAAACCGGCTTATCCAGACCGGCGCGGCGTTTGCGGCGCGCCTGTTTTTCTTCGGGCGACACCGGTTCCAGCCAAGCGGGAATATCGGCAAAGGCGATTTGGTCGCCAAACTGCACCGGAAGCGGTTCTTCTGCCGGAGCCGTTCGGCCGCGCACATAGGTACCGGAGGTCGAGCCGAGGTCGTACAACATCCAAGTGTCATCGGGCTGCCGGATAAGCGCGGCATGGGTGCGTGAGATGGTCGGGTCGTCAATCACGACATCGGCACTTTTTTGCCGTCCGATGATGTTTTCCCAGTGGGTCAGCGGCACGCGTTGTTGACCGGAAAAGTTGAGGTAAGCCCACACTTCGGCGGTGTGTTTGACCGACAACAGAGAACGAATGGCGGTCACCAGAATCAGCAGACCGAGCACGGGCAATACAAAGCGGATGACCGTGGTATACCACATGCCAACCATAGGTACTTGCTGAACAAATTGGTACAGACTGTCCATTCCCGCCTGCATCGCGTCATGGAAGCCGGTAAAAAATTCAGACAAAAAAAGATTCCTCCCTTCGGATGGGGTTTCATGGGGTGTTTGCGTACAACGTACCATTATAGCACAGGGGTTTGACGACGTAAACCAACAAAAAGGCAACATCAGGTCAAATGGGAAGCCGACGAAAGGCGGCTGGAGACATACCGGTTTTGCTGGTAAAGGAGGCGATGAAGTTGACTTCACTGTGATAGCCCACGCGGAACGCGATTTCTTTGACCGAGAGCGAGGTGGTATGCAGCAGCGATTTGGCTTCGTCAATGCGGCGCAGCACAATATATTCATGCGGAGAATAGCCGGTACGCGCCTTGAAGCGGCGGGAAAAATGCGAGGGGCTAAGGCTGACTTGCGCCGCCACCTGCTCGACCGATAAGGATTCAAACAGGTGGTCGAGGATAAAGCGGATGGCTTGGGCGATGCTGTCCCAGTCCGGGCTGTTGTTCTCCTGCGGGGGAAAGAGCAGTTCGCACAGAATACGATAGATGGTTTGTGACAGGTCGGATTCGCTGAGCGAAGCCGGATGCAGGGTGAACGGATGGGCGAGCGCATCCAGAATCCGCAGTAAATCCGAGCGCACATGCCCGCCAGCGGGCAGCGAAAGTACCCATTTGCCGCTATGCGCCGCCATGATTTGTTCAAAAAAGGCGGCTGTGTTGCAGCCATCGAAATGCAAAAACAACATCCAACTGTCACGAAGCGCTTTATAACGGTGCGGCTTGCGGCAGTCGATGAGCGCCAGTTGTCCGGGGGCTGCCAATGTGCGGCGGCCATCGTTGAAGATTTCCATTGCACCGGCATCTACATAGAGCAGCATAAAATTTCTGTGACTGGCGCGCTTGGCGACTGGAGAAGTGTCCAGAAAGTCATAGCGGTCATCCAGGGAATAGTATCCGATTTCGGTCGGATAGTAGAACATTTGTCGCGCAATGGCCGACGGCGTATTATAATATCGCCGGGATTCGGGCAGAACACCGGCTTCATTGATGTGAATACCCGAAGAATGAAAATTGGGCATGGCACCATTCCTTTCCTGTAAACGATATAACCGCGGGGCTGCGCCTATTATACCACAAAGACAGCATAAAATATAAATAGATTGCGGCTTTTTTTTATTGTTATTATGGCGGGATGTGATATCCTGTTGCCAATGGGAAAGCAAGAAAACCCAAAACGGCAGACCGCAAACCCTGCCAACCTCTTTTCTTCACCTTGCTTTTCCGTGGCGTGCCTGTTTTCCGTGCCGTGGCGCGCCTTCCCTGTTGATTTGGCCGCGCCTATCGGTAGGCGCGGCTTTTCTTTTGAATCGGGACGCATAAGAGATAAAAAGGGGATACGTTTTATGAATCGACTGGTACACGATAAAACCTTTTATCGAACCTTTGCCGTGCTCACGCTGTCGCTTGCCCTGCAAAATTTGTTGACCTATTCGGTCAATCTGGCTGATAACGTCATGTTGGGGCGCTTTTCTCAGGACGCACTTTCAGGGGCATCGCTGTGCAACCAACTGCAATTCTTTTTGCAAATGTTGGTACAGGGTGTTGGCGAAGGGGTTGTCGTGCTGGGGGCACGCTACTGGGGAAAACGTGACCTCAAACATATTCCGCATATCATCGGTGCCGGGCTGCGCTTTGGCATCGTCATTGCAGTCGCCATGTTTATAGCGGCGCTGCTGTTTCCACAGCAAATCATCCGTTTGATGAGCAATGACCCGGCCATCACCGAACAGGCGGTGCAGTATCTGCGTATCATCTGCTTTACCTATGTGATTTTTGCACTCACCAATATGCTGACCGCATCGCTTCGCGCGATTGGCGTGGTCAAAATCGGGTATATCATCTCGTTTTCCACGCTCTGCATCAACATTTGTCTCAACTATGTCCTGATTTATGGGCATTTTGGCGCGCCCAGTCTGGGGATTCGCGGTGCCGCGATTGCAACACTGGTTTCGCGCACGGTGGAACTTGTGATTGTGCTGTGGTATCTCAAGTTCCGCGAACATACCCTTGCATTAAACTGGCGCAAGCTGCTGTTTATCGACACCAGTTACATACGCGATTATGTGCAAGTCTCGTTGCCCGTGCTGGTCACACAGGCGCTTTGGGGCCTGTCGTCGATTGCACAGACCGCCATCTTGGGCAACATGCGCGATTCGGCTATGGTGGTTCCGGCCAACTCGATTTCGGTGTTGGTGTTCCAAATTCTGTCGGTCGTCGGCTATGGTGCGGCCAGTGCCGCCGCCATTTTGACCGGGCGCACGCTGGGCGAAGGGCACAAAGACCGCATTGCGCAGACCGCGTTCACTTTTCAGGTGATTTTTTGCGGGATTGGCGTGTGTACCGGCCTGTTGATTTGGCTGTCCCGCGGGCTGGTATTGCAAATTTATGACACGTTGACACCAGAGGCGGCGCGGCTGACCGCACAGTTTATTGCAGTGCTGGCGGTCACGTCGGTCGGAACCTGTTATCAGATGGCGGCGGATTGTGGCATTTTGCGAGCGGGCGGGGATACGCGCTTTGCGATGTGGAACAATATGGTGTTCACTTGGCTTATCTGCCTGCCCTGCGCAGCGCTGTCGGCGTTTGTGTTCGAGTTGCCGCCGGTTGTGGTGTTTTTCTGTCTGAAGATGGACCAGCTCGGCAAATGCCCGGTCATTTTTTTGCGGGTACGTTCCAAAAAATGGGTCAAGCAGATTACCCGATGAGCATATAGAAAAAGCCCTGCCATATATCAGGCAGGGCTGGAACTGGATAGTGTCGGGTGAGGCAAAAATGCCTCACCTTTTTTATGATAAGGGGGAAATCTGGTACAGGTCGGTGCGGCGCTGCTCCAAAACCGGACAGGCTTGACGCGCCGTTTGGATTCGCGTGTGGTCGCAGCTGATAAAGGAAAGGCCGGGCGCGTCATGCAGCTCGAGCAACGCACCGCCATCGGGCGCATAAACCGCGCTTTGCCCTAAAAATACATGGGGCTTGGTGTGGTCGCAGCCCACCACAAAACAGCCGTTTTCGATGGCGCGCGCTTTGAGTAAGGTACGCCACTGTTCGGCCTTGCGTGGACCGCAGGTAAAAGCGGCTGTGACCAGAAGAAAATCAATGCCTTGCAGCGCTTGTAAGCGTGCCAGTTCGGGGAAGCGCAATTCGTAGCATACAATCAGACCGAATGTGCCGAACGGGGTGGAGATGGGCGTAAACAGGGTATCGCCTGCGCGGAAGTGGTCGGATTCACGGTAAGAAAAGGCGTCGTAAAGCTGGCATTTGCGGTGCTTGGCCACCACCGTTCCGGCGCTGGAAATAATGACCGTTGTATTGTAGGGGCGCGGGTCGTCGGGCGTGGACTCAATGACCCCGCAGCTAATCCAAAGTCGATGGATGCGAGCCAGTTCACATAAACCGCGCACAAAGGGGCCGTCGAGCGACTGTCCGCCGGGAAAGGGCTGTCCTTCGGGCAACCGGCGCGCCGGATAGGTCATGGCATATTCGGGCAGCATGAGCATATGCGCCCGCCCTTCTGCTGCACCGGCAAAACGGGCAATGGCGGCCAGATTTTGTGCGGGGTCAGCGGCTGCATTGAATTGGGCGATGGCGAAAGCGGTTTTCATCTCAATTCCTCCTTGAAGGTGTATTGTGGGTGCATCACTTGAAAAATACGGGCTTGCATGATATGCTGAGGTCAAAAGGGGAGGGATATGACCATGCAGATTACCTTTTTGGGCACTGGCGCTGCCAGTGCGGTTCCACTGCCGTTTTGTACCTGTTCACTTTGTCAAACGGCGCGCCGTCTGGGGGCAAAAGAATTGCGTGCCCGGTCGGCCTTGCTGGTCAATGATGATTTGATGATAGACTTCGGCCCCGATGCCGTACCGTCTGCTCAGCGCATGGGAAAGGATTTGACGCGCGTGCGCACCTTGTTGATAACGCACGCACATCGCGACCATTTTGACCCCGGCCATCTGGTCACGCGCCTGTCGGAATACGGCTGCCCACCCGCGCCGCCGCTGGTGCTGGCGGCATCGCCCGCGACGCTTGCCCAGTTGTCTGTGTGGCTGGAAGCCGAGGAGACGGGCACCAGCCTGCAAACCAAGCGAGGATGTGAGCGGTTGGGGTTGACCGTTCGGCCACTCGCGGCGGGGCAGTCGTTTGGCACAGACCGGTACACCATTACCGGTCTGTATTCTCATCACGCGCCCGATTGTGACAGCCGAATGTATCTGGTAGACGATGGGCACAACGCGCTGTTGTATGCGGTGGATACACCAGCGTTTGAACAGGATGTATGGGACGCATTGGAGCAGACTGGCTGTTCGTTTTCGTGCGTAGTGATAGACCATACCTACGGCATTGCACCGCCCGATGTGCAGCAATTGGCGCTTGACCATATGGACGCGCAACAGGTGGAGCAAACGGCGAATGAATTGCGCGAGCGCGACCTGCTGCGCACGGGCGCGGCGGTCTATGCAACCCATCTTTCCCATGAATGGATGCTGCCGCACGAACAGATGACGTGTTATGCGCGGGCGCACGGCTATGAGATTGCGTGGGACGGGCTGACGCTGACGCTTTGACAACTATCAGATAGATTGATAGTATTATACCGTACAACCGGACGCAGAACAAGATAGCAATGCGGGCACAGTAGTCCCCAAAACAAATACACCAAAGAATCCAAGTTTTTCACCCCGAATCCGTACTTTTTCGTCCGTTTTGTCCATAAATTTTCGGGGTTGTTTGTGATATAATAGTAAAAATTGAGTAAAAGAAACATAGAGATTAGAGGAGAACGGACAAAAGTTATGGAAACCCTTGCAAAATCAAAGGCTGGCGCAAAAGCCAGTGCAGGGATACGCACCGGTATTCGCCTGCCGCAACTTCCTAGTTGGTGTAATTGGCTGTTTGCGCCGCTCGCGGCCGCGGTCATTACCCTCTGTGCAACTTGGATTCAGCTGGAAGAACAAATTTTTACATACCGCTTTTTCTGGGTGGAAAGCCTGTGGTGGCACCGTGCCGCATGGTTTGCCGGATGGGTGTTTTTAACGCTGGTATATCTATTCTTTTTGGGTCTGACCAACCGCCCGCCGGTTGCCGTGACGCTGACTTCTATCTTCCTTTGTGTGCCCGCACTCATTTGCTATTATAAATTGCAGTTGCGCGGTGAACCGTTTTTGCCGTGGGATTTCGCGCAGGCGGGAGAAGCCTTTGACGTAGCGGGAAAAGCCGGCCTTTGGGTCACGAAATCCATGTGCGGCGCGGCGGCGGTGCTGGTTGCATTGCTGCTTTTGTCCTGCTTTTTAGCGCGCCCCCGTCTGACTTGGAAGCGCTGGCTGGCGCGCACGCTGCTGCCGCTTGCTGGTGTGTTTGCAATGGTGTTCGGCGTGTTCTTGCAGGAGCATGTCACCAAAGATATCTTGTATATCTCGCCCGATGCGTGGATGCAAGACCGCTATTACCGCAATTATGGCTTAGTGACCGCATTCTTCACCAATATGCAGGTCATGCAGGTGCAGGGGCCGGAAGGGTACAGTCAAGAGGCTGTCCAGCAGGTACTAAACGGTGTGGGCAAAGACAACCAGCCCTATTTTGCGGCCAGCTATGCTACACAGGGGGATAATGCGGTGCAAACACCGACCGTCATCTATATTCAGGCCGAAGCGTTCTGGGACCCGTCGGAACTGCCCGGCGTGACCTTTGACCAGCCCATCACGCCCAATATCCAGCGCACAAAAAATGAAATGGCGTTCGGCAAGTGCTATTCACCGCGCTTCGGTGGTGGCACTTGCGATGTAGAGTGCGAAGCGCTGACCGGATTTTCCATGGAGTATCTGCCCAGCAGCTGTAAGCCCTATGTTGAATACATCCATAGCCCAACCGCGTCCATTGCCTCGTTCCGCAAGACGCAGGGCTACCAGACCAAAGCCATTCACGGTTACTACGCCAAGTACTGGAACCGTGAAAACGCCTATGCTGACTTGGGCTTTGATGACTTTATCAGCTTGGAGGACATGGACAACCCGGAGCGCAAGCGCCCGTGTGACTGGGAAGGCGGCTTGGTCACCGAGGATGAAATGGCGCGTCAAATTATAGATGCGTTTGAGGGCAAAGACCCGAATGCACCGCTGTTTTTGCACGCAGTCACCATTCAGAACCATTTGGCGTACACGCCGGACAACTATCCGGACGACGAGCGGGTACATGTGACCAGCGCGCCCGAAGGCGTGACCGAATACACGACCGGATGCTTAGAAGATTTTGCAACCGGTGCGCGTGACACTGATGCAATGTGGGGAACGCTGACCGACTACTTCGACACGGTTGAAGAACCGGTGATTCTGGTGTTGTGGGGCGACCACTACAACGCCATTGGCAACGGTATGAATGTATACAGCGCGACCGGATACGGTTCGGAGGACATGAACGACCCGCGTGTGCATGAAACACCGCTGCTTATCTGGAGCAATTACTGGAAGCAGCCGGTTGACCTCGGCACGGTTGCCGCTTACCAGATTACGACCATCACAAATGATTTATACGGCTTGGAGCAAACCCCGTACTTTGATTTGCTGCGGCAGGAGTTTGAGCAGTACCGCGCCAAGTCTGTGGGCACGACGGTTGAACCGGACGGCACATATAGCTGGGACGCGATGACCCCAGAGCAGCAGGAAATGTATGATGCACATTGGATGCTGCAATATGATTTGCTCTTTGGAAAGAACTATCAGGGAGCGCCTGTGGTACAGCAGGATAAAACCGCATAACAACAAAAAAGACCGCCAAAGGCGGTCTTTTTCTATTCACTCAGTCGAGCAGAATACCGTTTGCAATATAGGCAATCCACTCGGCAAGGTTGGTGGTGTGGTCGGACATGCGTTCCAGATACTTGGCAATCATCAGATAATCCACATACTGTGTAATATTCTGTGGCTCCTTCTGCATCAGCTCGCACAGCGTCCCAACCATGTGTTCAAAGGCATCGTCCTGTGCATCGTCCTGATGCACGATTTTCTTTGCGGCTTCGACATCCAGTTCAACATAAGCCGAAACGGTTGCGCGCAGCATTTCGCGCACGCGCGTGAGCATCGCCGACAAGCCTTCGGGCTGGGGCACACGGGGCTGTGCTGCCAGTTTCAAGACATATTCCGAAATGTCGCTGCAATGGTCTGCAATGCGCTCCAAATCGGAAATCATGCGCATGACAGAGGCAATGCGCCGCCAGTCGCTGGCGACCGGTGCTTGCATGGCGACCAGATTGAGACAGTGCTGCTCAATGCTGCGCTCCATCGTGTCGAAATCGTCGTCGCCATCAATCAGGCGCTGGGCACCCGCTGCATCAATATTTTCCAGCACCTGGCTGGTCTGGTCAATGGCTTGTTCCAGCCGTGTGCCCATTTTGAGCACACGGTGGGTGATTGCGTCAAGTTCTGCGGTGTATATGTTACGCATAGCGTGTGTAGCCTCCTGAAAAATCAGCCGAAACGGCCGGTAATGTAATCCTCGGTTTTCTTCTCCTTGGGATTGGTGAAAATTTGCTTGGTGTCACCAAATTCAATCAGGTTGCCCACGAGGAAAAATGCGGTTTTGTCCGAAATACGGGTGGCCTGCTGCATGTTGTGGGTGACGATGACGACCGTGTAATTTTGCTTGAGTTCGGCCATCAAGTCCTCAATGCGCAGGGTACTGCCGGGGTCAAGGGCGCTGGTGGGTTCGTCCATGAGCAGCACATCGGGCTGTACAGCCAGTGCGCGGGCGATGCACAGGCGCTGCTGCTGACCGCCGGACAAGCCGAGGGCACTTTTTTTCAGGCGGTCTTTGACCTCATCCCACAGCGCGGCACCGCGCAGGGCATTTTCGACAATGCCTTCCAGTTCCACTTTGCTGTGATTGCCGTGTAGACGCGGGCCATAGGCGATGTTGTCAAAAATGCTCATGGGGAAGGGGTTGGGCTTCTGGAACACCATACCCACTTGACGGCGCAGGGCAGTCACATCGACATCAGGGGCAAAAATATCTTTGTTTTGCAGGGTCACTTGACCGGTGATGCGCACGTTGGGCACCAAATCGTTCATGCGGTTGAGTGTTTTTAAAAAAGTGGACTTGCCGCAGCCCGAAGGGCCGATGAGGGCGGTAATCTCGTTTTTGCTAATCTGCATATTGATGCCCTTGAGGGCTTCGGACTCGCCGTAAAACAAATGCAGGTCTTTGGATTCCAGAATCGGTTGCTGCTTTGCGGTATCAGGCATGAGACAGACTCCTTTGGTTTTGGTTCAAATGGGTTTTAGTTATACTTACTGGACAGCGCCTTTTGCGCGAGCTTTGCGGCGCAGTTGAGGATAAAGACCATGATAAGCAGGATGGCGGCGATGGCGAAAGCCACTTCAAATTCTGCGCGTTCTCCTGCGTAGATGTACAGGGCAACCGAAAGCGTACCACCGCCGCGGGTGTAAGCTTCGATTAGGTTGCCTGCAATGATGGTTGCGCTGCCTGCCGTAAACAGCAACGCGGCACTTTCACCAACAATACGGCCGATGGACAGGATACAGCCGGTCACGATACCGGACAACGACGAGGGCAGGATAATCGTGCGAATCATGTGCCACTTGGTTGCACCCAGACCGAGCGCGCCTTCTCGATAGCTTTGCGGAACGGTCTTGAGACTTTCCTGCGTGGTACGGATGATGGTGGGCAGAATCATAATCACAAGGGTCAGGCTGCCCGACAACAGGCTGGTGCCAAAGCCCAGCATCTTAACAAATACCAGCATACCCACCAGACCATAGATGATGGACGGGATACCGGCAAGGGTTTCGGTTGCAAACTCAATAATAGAAGCGAACTTGCGGTTTTTGGCGTACTCGGTCAGATAGACCGCCGCGCCTACGCCGAGCGGCAATGCAATGAGCAGCGTCAGCAGGATAATGTACAGCGTGTTGAGGATGTTGGGGAGAATACCGATTGTATCTTTCAGTACACTGGGCTTGGTGGACAAAAGCTGCCAAGAGATTTCGGGCAAGCCTTTGACAAAGATATAACCCAGAAGGCCGACGAGCAGCAGCACGGTGAATGCGGCACATCCGTACATCAAGCCGGTCATCACACGGCCTTTGATACGGCGAACGGTCGCGTGCCCCACCGAAGCAGATTTGGTCTGCACGGCTTTGCGGCTGGTAATGGAAGCGGTTTGATTCATTTCGCGGTATCTCCTTTCTTGAGGATGCGGCCAAGCAGCAGGTTAATGACCATGATAAAGATAAACAGGATAAGGCCGATGCTGAACAGTGCCTGTTTTTGCAGGCTGCCGTCAGCGGCATAGCTCATTTCGCTGGCAACTGCGGTGGTCAGGAAACGAACGCTGGTGAACAGACCGGGCATATTGGCGACGTTGCCTGCAACCATCATAACCGCCATCGCTTCACCGATGGCGCGTCCGACACCGAGTACCACACCTGCCGCGATGCCGCTTTTTGCAGCCGGTACGCTGACCTTGCAGATGGTTTCAATCCAAGTAGCGCCCAGACCCAAGCTGGCTTCCTCGTATTCACGCGGTACGGCGCGCAGGGCGGTTTCGCTGACCGAAATGATGCTGGGCAGAATCATGACCGCCAGAACCAGAATGGCAGTCAGCAGGGTACTACCACTCTTGAGCTGGAATACGTTCATCACGCCGGGAACCAGCACCATCATACCAATCAAACCGTAGACGACCGAGGGGATGCCCGCCAGCAGTTCGACTGCCGGATGCACCACGGCTGCGATTTTCGGGGGTGCGAGCTTGGCGAGAAAGATAGCCGTACACAGACCAATCGGCACACCGATGAGCACAGCGCCCAAGGTGCCCCAAACGCTGGTCATAATAAAGGGTAAGATGCCGAACTGTGGGTCTTTTGCGGTCGATTGCCAGACTTGTCCAAGCAGGAAATCAATCGGGCCAATTTCCAAGATAGCCGGTAGACCGGCGATTACCATGTAAATCGTGATGAGCAGAACCGCGGCAATGGACACCATACCGCAGACGAAAAACACCGTATTCATCACGCGCTCAATGATATGTTTCAGTTTCATAAAGCACTCCTTGACGGGATGGGGAAAGCCGCGGCGTGCGCCGCCGCGGCTTTCTGCGGAAATCAGAGAGAAGGAATAAAAGAGAAAGGTTAAGCAAGCGGAACCGCGCCGGCAGCCGTAATCAGTTCATCTGCTGCGTCGCTAGTGGCATAGTCTACAAAAGCCTGTGCCTGTGCGCTCAGTTCTTCGCCGTCCTTGGTGACGAAGATGAACGGGCGCTGAATCTTATAGGTGCCATCCTGTACGGTGGCTTCGGAAGCCTCTACGCCGTCAACCGTAACCGCCTTGATGGTGTCATCGACTGCGGACAGAGAAGCGTAACCAAAAGCATTCGGGTTTGCGGCTACGCCAGCGATAACGGCACCGGTGCTGGTCAGTTCCTGCTCATACTTGCAGGTATCTTCTACGCCGACAATGCTTTCAAAACCGTCGCGTGTACCCGAACCAGCCTCGCGGCCAATCAGAACGACCGGTGCATCGTTACCGCCAACTTCGCTCCAGTTGGTAATCGTGCCGTCAGCCAGTCCCTTAATCTGCTCCAGAGAAAGGTCGGTGACCGGGCTTTCCTTGTTTACAACAATCGCAATGCCGTCCAGTGCGAAAGTGGTTTCTTTCAGACCCTGTGCAGCTTCTTCTTCCTTCAAAGAACGGCTGGACAGGCCCAAATCAAGCGTGCCATCTGCTGCGCCGGTGATGCCCGCACCCGAACCGGTCGGGTCATAGGTCACATCTACATCGGGATTGGATTCCATAAACGATTCACTCAGCGCACCGATGACTTTTTCTACGCTGGTCGAACCGCCGGTTGCAACCGCGCCGCTCAGGGTTGCGGTCTGCTCACCCGAATTGTCAGCCGTCTGGTCTTGCGTGCCGCCGCAAGCGGTCAGGCTGGCCATCAGTGCACAGGCAGTGAAGAGTGCAAATACACGTTTGGTTGATTTTCTCATGTTTCTTAACTCCTTTTGTCTGGACGGGCGTTCCATCGGTTCCCCAGAACCGCGCCCCTGTTTTCCTGTCCTTGTGTTTTCGGAACGGTTTTAAGTATAAACATAGCCTGCAAAATCCACTAGCATTTTCCGGTGAATCCTTTGTAAAAGTGTGAATCAGACCTGTGAAAAATTTTTTACACAATGGGCAAATGTAAAAGCTGTGCAAATTTCGGGCGGTTTTGGTCAAAAATCTGTGTATGGGAGCGGAGTAACACCAAGGCCAAGATGATTTTGTATCCAAACACTCAAAATAAAAAACTGGTCACAGTTGTTCCTGTGACCAGTTTTTTTCATTATGGTAGATATGCGGACAATCTCAGCAAAAGGGCGGCGGTTTCGGCGCGTGTGATGGAGGCATGAGGCGTGCAAGTGCCTTCGGCATTGCCATATAAGATGCCAGAAGCATATGCCCAGCGCATAGCGGGCAGCGCCCAGCCCGAAATCTGCGCCCAATCGGTAAACGGAAGCACAACCGGCGCAACCGTGGGCAGACCGGCAAAGCGGTGTAACAGTGCTGCACATTCTTCGCGTGTGACCGCATCGTAGGGGCGGAAACTGCCATCGGGTTCGCCGATAGCGACACCAGCAGCGCGTGCCCAGATAGAAGCGGCGGCATAAGGACTTTGTAACGGGATATCAGTAAACAAAGTGGAGAAGGCTTGAGGTTCCCCTGCCATGCGGTAAAGCGCCAGTATCAAATCGCCGCGCGATACCGGCAGATTGGGCTGGAACAGGTCGCCGGTTACACAGGTCATCCAGCCGCGGGCGAGAATTTCAGCAACATCGGCGGCATACCAATCTGAGGATACAACGTCGGACGGGGTGCCGGAATCGGGCAATCCCATGTCGGGCAAGGTTTGCCAATCGTCAGTTTTATCGATGCGGACAAAACGGGCAGTCACGCGAACGCTTTGGTCAGGCATGGTGAAATACAGGTCGGTGTCGTCTGCGTCAAAATCAATTGAACGCCCAGATAAATCCATTACCGTCAGGGTATCAAGAGTGTATCCAGCATCGGCTTTCATCGTAATATGTACGGTATCACCCGGCACGGGGTCGCCGCTTTCCAGATACAAGCGCCCATGCGCACCGGCTTGCAGCAAGACGGTAATAGCATCTTCATCAGGCTCTGATGGAGTGCCGCCCGGTTCATCAGGATTATCCGGATTGTCGGGAGGTGTGGTCGAGCCTTGCAGCGATAGTACAATCGTGCCGCAGTCGGAAAGGGTCACATAACGGTAAACCCCATCTTGTTCGGCGGAAGCGGGAACGGTCGAGCCGTTGACCGTGCAGGACAGCAATGTACTATCAGCGGTCGGGATGGGCAGGCAGTAAACGCCGTCCCCTTCCAGCGCGGTACCGTCTGCGCGGCGCAGTTCGGTTTCAAAGGTTAAGGACTGTACTTGCCCGATAGAGTCAAACGACCAGTCGGTTAAGATGGTGCAAAGATAGATGGAATCCGATGGCGCAAGTTGGGTGCCGTCAGAGGAGATACCATAAACCGGCGTGAGGGCGGCACGATTTTGGGTAATGGCGGTGCGCAGCGCGTCGGTTCCGGTACCCGCAAGTGCATCGGAAATTTGTATGACTGTGTTGGTGGCAGATACGCCCACGCCACACCAGTAAACGCGCCACGCCTGCCGCATTTGGGCGGCAAGTGCGGGGTCGGACTGCAAAACCGTGTTGCGCTGTTCGGCTGTGGTGGTTTGAGACAGGCGGCGGCACAGAGCAAGCAGCGCGGAAGCCTGAGATTGCAGCGAAGTACCTGCTGTGCGCGGGTCAAAACCGCTCAGTGTTGTGCCGGGCAATTGGGTCACAAGGGTTTGTTCGACCGACCGGATAAAGGATTCCAGCTCGGCGCGTGCGTCGGCATCGGTGCCGGGGGCGTAGGTGAGTTCGGAAAAATCACTGTCTGCATAATAAGGGGAAGTGGTGGGGGCAGACGGTCGGGGCAATGCACCCCAGTAATTTAGCGATAGGTCACAATCTGCCACGCTGTCAACCGCACAGCGCGACAGGTCTAGTTCATGAATGGTTGTGCCGGGCGCACGAATGGCAAGGGAGCCGGAAAAGGCGTATTGATTGCCCTCGATGGTCAGCGGGAATTGCAAATCCAGCGCACCCGAAAGCGAAGCGTTGAATGTGATGGTGTCCTCTTCCTGCCAGAGTGTGGCGGCGCGGTCAAGTTGGGTACAGGCGTTGCGAAGCTGTCCAGAAGAATCGGACAACACGAGCGGGAATGCAGATAAAGTAGATGGTTCGACATCGGCAAAGCCGATGTCGGAAGGCTGCCCGCCCAGATGAAAGAAATCTACGCAGTCTGCTTGCACATCAATCGAAGTCTGGTCGGTCAAGGTGATGGTGTTTTCGGTATTTTGGGCGGACAATGTGCAGGAAACCGCACTGTCAGACCCACTGATAAGCGCACAGTCAGCGACGGTTACGGTGTTTTGCTCTGCGGTGGTGCTGAGCAAAACAAGACCTGTGGTGTTGGCATTGTCGGTGGATGTGTCGGATAAGATACAATCGGTCAGGTCATAATCTCCGTTTTGTCCGGAAATGCGCAGAGGGTTGCCCGAATAGATAGAACAGTCGGTTAGTTCGGCGGTGAACGATTGGCTGGAACTGTCGGTACGCAGACCAGCGGTTGGCGTGTTCAGGTTGCAGTCAACCAGAGAAAGCAGAGCCGGGTCACTGGTCGAGTCTACATCAATGGCAAAACAACTGCGCGCGGATTGGGTTCCGGAGGTAATCGACACGGTAACATCTTGCAGTGTAATTTCGCTTTCTGAACAATCACCGGTGACAGCAATGCCTGTTGTGCCGTTCAGCTCGCTTTCAAAAAGACAGTTGGCAATCGAAAGGGTACTGCTGCTGCCGGAAAAAGAAATGAGAGTGGTTTCGTTGGGAACCAACTTTGCAGACGGACAAAATAGATTGACACGAGACAGCGTGCAGTCTGTGTTATCGCCGCCGAGTTCCAACACAATATTGGAGCGAACCGAGCGCTCTGCCGTAATGGTTACATTTTTGGCATAAAAATTTCCCTCCGCACGCAGAGATGCCCCATTGGTTAAGTACAGGGAATGATTTGCACCATCTAACGTGATATCGGCGGGAAAAGAGAGGGATTGCGCACAAGTGGCATCGGCAATCAGTTCAAGTGTGTCATAAGGTTGGGCGTGTTCCAGCGCTTCGGAAAGCGAACTGTAAGTCGTTTGTCCAATTTGCGCCACATCTTCGACAGCATGAGCCGACAACGGACATAGCAATAGAACGGCGATAAATGCAAAGAAAAAATGCAGGTATTTCATCGGGAAAGCCGCCCTTTCGTATGAGCAAAAAATGGAATAAAATCAAAATATATAAATAATTATGAAAAAATAAATTGTCTAAAGTCAATGGATATTGTGCTGGCAAACGCATGTACGTTAGAGGTATCTGTAACCAGTACAATGAAAATTTTGTCGAAAAATGTCGAATGAATGAAAAATAGACAACACCAGACTATCAAAAAATAAATACAATTTTTTTTGAGGAAGACGGCAATAAAGTACAAAGAACAGATGTTTATTATCAAATTTGCATAATCAGAAAAGAGTAAATTGTGAAAATTGTTGGTTTTTATGATATGACCAAATAAGACTTTACAGCAAAATGAAAAATCGTTATACTAATAAAGAGATAATGAGAGGGAGGATAAAATAACAATATGATTTCTTTGCCCAATAATTTTGAAACCTATCCAGAAGCGCGAAAAGCTGGATTTTTACGCATGAAGGCACTGAAAGACCAAGGACAGCGTGTGGTAGGCGTGTTCTGTTCTTTTGTGCCAACCGAACTCATTTATGCAGCCGGTGCGATTCCGATTGGTCTGTGTGCGTTTACTGAAGAACCGATTCCGGCCGCAGAAGCTCATTTGCCGCGCAATTTATGCCCGCTGATTAAAGCAAGTTATGGGTTTGCGCTGACCGATACCTGTCCCTATTTTTATTTCTCTGATTTCATTATTGGTGAGACGACTTGCGATGGAAAACGCAAAATGTTTGAACTGCTTGACGAAATCAAGCATACTTATGTCATGCAATTGCCGCCCAGCCGCATCGGTTCTCATGCGCTGGAAAGCTGGAAAGGCGAGATGGTGCGGCTGAAAGAGGAGTTAGAGCGGTTTTATAACATTACAATTACCGACGAAGATATCCGAAAAGCCATTCGCGCCAAAAATCGGGAACGCGATGTGATGCTGCGTTTTATGGAATTGGGCAAACTCAATCCGGCAGCGCTGTCGGGATATGAGATTGGCACAAGATTGGATTCGGCGGCGTTCTCGTTTGATTTGGAAGCGCGCTGTCAGGAAGTCGAGGCGCGCACAGCCGAGGTGCTCAAAGATTGGGAGCAGACCAAGAAGGGCACGACTTCGCGCCGCCCGCGTCTGCTTGTGACCGGATGCCCCAACACCGGCGTGCGGGATAAGATTATCAAGGCGGTTGAGGAAATGGGCGCAGATGTCGTGTGCTTTGATGCGTGCAACGGACTGCGCGACAAACTGCGCAAGGTGGACGAAAACAAGCCGGTACTGGACGCACTGGCCGAAAAGTATCTGGATATCACCTGTTCGGTTATGAGTCCTAACCCGCAGCGATTGACCGATATGGGCGACATGATAGACCAGTATGCGGTCGATGGCGTGATTGAAATTATCTTGCAGGCGTGCCATACTTATAATATAGAAGCGTATGAAGTTAAGCGCTATGTGACCGAGCAAAAGGGCAAGGCATATCTGGGCATTGAAACCGACTATTCGCAGGCCGATAAAGGACAGATTGCCACCCGTTTGGGCGCTTTCTTGGAGATGTTGGGCTGATGGATTACATTGGCATCGACATTGGTTCGACGGCGGCAAAAGTGCTGGTGCGCGGCACCCATGCACAGCAATTTGTGTTGCCGACCGGCTGGAGCAGCCGCGAAACTGCCCGGCAGATTGCACAGCGATTGCAAAACAGCGGTGTTCGGCTGGAAAATGGGCAGTCGTGTACGGTTGCGACCGGATACGGCAGGGAAAACGTGGATTTTGCAGATAAAAAAGTCACCGAAATCACCTGTCATGCACAGGGAAGTGCGCGCGATTGCGGCGGCACCTGCACGGTCATCGACATTGGCGGACAAGATACCAAGGTCATCCGCGTTGAACAGGGAACGGTGTCCGATTTCCTGATGAACGACAAGTGCGCGGCGGGCACGGGAAAATTTGTGGAAATCATGGCAAATCGTTTGTGCGTGGAGTTAGAAGAACTGTTTTCGCTTGCCGAGCAGGGCAAGCCGCTGCCCATCAGCGCCCTGTGTACGGTGTTTGCCGAATCCGAAGTCATCAGCTATATTGGAGAGGGCAAGCCGCGCGCCGATATTGCAGCCGGTGTGGTCGATTCGGTGGCGGCAAAAGTGGCAACGTTGTGTTCACGGCAAGCTTTATTGCCGCAAATCGTGTTGACCGGTGGCCTGTGTCACAGCGACTATTTCGCCGCACGATTGGCGCACAAGGTCGGGCGACCGGTGCAGCCGCTTGAAAACGGGCAGTTTGCCGGTGCGTATGGTGCCGCACTGCTGGCGGAAAAAATGGCCGCCTCAAACAAATCATAGACAACCTATCTTTATTACCCCCTAAAAAAGCGAACCCAGATTGTGTTTATCAATCCGGGTTTGCTTTTTATTTGGTGGTAAAAAGTAAAATTAGAACAATTTGACAAAAAATTTGCAATTCTACTTGACCAAATCACTTTTAACTGCTAAAATGACAAAGTACACAGCGCGTTTTGATGCCTGTGTGTTTTGAAAATTCTGAAAAAGGGGTTTTTAGAAATGCAAAAAAGAAGATTGTTCGCCGCCTTGCTCGCAGGTGTGACGGCGCTTACCCTGACTGCCTGCGGTAGTTCGGGTGGAGGTGCAGACAATGCAACAGCAGATGGCGACAGCTTTACCGTCGGTATCTGCCAGCTTGCACCCCATCCAGCACTGGACGCTGCATCGCAGGGCTTCCGCGATAAACTGACCGAACTGATGGAAGCCGACGGCAAATCGGTTTCGTTTGAAGATGAAAACGCAAACGGCGACCAGCCAACCTGCAACACCATCATCAATCAGTTCGTTTCGTCCAATGTCGATTTGATTCTGGCAAATGCAACCGCACCGTTGCAGGCGGCCGCATCGGCAACCAGTGACATCCCGATTTTGGGCACGTCGATTTCCGATTACGGCACCGCACTGGATGATACCGCAATGAGCGAGACGACCGGCCGCAATATTTCGGGCACGTCTGACCTTGCCCCGCTCGACCAGCAGGCCGCAATGTTGCAGGAGTGGTTCCCGGATGCCAAAAACGTGGGCTTGCTGTACTGCTCTAGTGAGGCAAACTCCCAGTATCAGATTGGGGTCATCAAGCCCGAACTGGAAGCGCTGGGTTATACCTGCACCGAGTACACCTTCTCGGACTCCAATGACCTGTCCACCGTTGTGACCAAGGCAGCGCAGGAAAGCGAAGTCATTTATGTTCCCACCGATAACGTGGTAGCCGATAATACTGGTATTATTGCAAATGCCGTCATTCCGGCTAAGGTTCCGGTTATCGCGGGCGAAGAAGGTATCTGTTCGGGCTGCGGCGTGGCAACACTGTCCATCAGCTACTATGAGCTGGGCGAGACCACCGCGCAGATGGCCTATGATATTCTGGTCAATGGCACCGATATCACCACCATGCCCATCCAGAGCGCACCCAATGTCACCAAAAAGTACAATGCCGACATGTGCGAGCAGTTCGGCTTGACCCCGCCCGATGGCTATGAAGCCATTGAAGCGGCAGAATAAACAATCAAAATGGATATAAACAGCGGAAGCCTTCGGGCTTTCCGCTGTTTTGCATCTGATTTTCCTTGTGTGGGGAACGGATGAAGGACTATCAAGGAGGAACTTTCATGCAAATCAATGACTTGCTGAATGCCCTGCCCGGCGCGGTCGGACAGGGGTTAATTTGGGGTGTCATGGCAATCGGCGTATTCATTACATTTAAGGTACTGGACATTGCCGACCTGACCGTGGATGGCTCGATTGCGACCGGCGGTGCAACCTGTATCATGCTGCTGCGCGCGGGAATGCCGGTTTGGGCGGCTATGCTGGGCGCCCTGATTGCCGGTTTGGCTGCTGGTTTGATTACCGGTCTGTTACATACCTTTATGGGTATCCCGGCTTTGCTTGCCGGTATCTTGACCCAATTCGCGCTTTGGTCGGTTAACCTGCGCATTTTGGGCGGCTCTAACCAGTCCATCAGCGTGGATAAATTCCCGCTTTTGGTGTCCAGCCGTTATATTATGCAGGCAATCGGTGTAGTTGCGGTGTTCGTCGTCGCCATCATTGCGATTTTATACTGGTTTTTCGGTACGGCGCTGGGCTGCGGTATCCGTGCCACCGGCGCAAACCCGGATATGAGCCGTGCACAGGGCATCAATGTCGATGCCAATAAAATCATTGGCTTGATGTTGTCGAACGGTCTGGTTGCCCTGTCGGGCGGTCTGCTCAGCCAGTATCAGGGCTTTGCAGATGTCAAAATGGGTATCGGCTCGATTGTCATTGGACTTGCCGCAGTCATCATCGGTGAAGTCGTGTTCAGCCGCATTTTCCGCAACTTTGCCCTGCGTCTGCTGTCGGTCGTGCTGGGCGCTATCATTTACTATGTTGTATTGCAGCTTATCTTCTGGTTCGGTATCGACTCCGATTACCTCAAGCTGCTGACCGCTATCATTGTAGCCATTTTCCTTGCGATTCCGTACTGGAAGGGAAAATACTGGAACAAGCCGGCCAGAAAGGGGAATACCAAAAATGCTTGAACTCAAACAGGTCTATAAGACCTTTCATGCGGGTACGGTTAACGAAAAGCGCGCCATTGATGGATTGGATTTGACGCTGGAGGACGGCGATTTTGTGACCGTTATCGGCGGCAATGGCGCGGGCAAATCGACCACATTGAATCTGATTGCCGGTGTATTTCCGGTTGACGAAGGCACGATTAAACTAAATGGCATTGACCTGACCAATCTGCCCGAACACAAACGCGCAAAATTTTTAGGACGTGTCTTTCAAGACCCCATGCGCGGTACAGCCGCCACAATGGGCATTGAAGAAAACCTGGCGTTAGCCTATCGACGCGGCAAGCCGCGCGGGCTTGGGCACGGTATTACAAATGAGGAGCGCAAACTGTATCGTGAAAAGCTGGCAACGCTCGGTCTGGGACTGGAAAATCGCATGACCAGCAAGGTTGGTCTGTTGTCGGGTGGTCAGCGGCAGGCGTTGACCCTGCTCATGGCGACGCTGCAAAAACCGGACTTGCTGCTGCTTGACGAACACACGGCAGCACTTGACCCCAAAACAGCCGACAAGGTGTTGCAGCTCACCGAGGAGATTGTAGCGCGTGACCACTTGACCACGCTCATGGTCACTCATAACATGAAACACGCCATTCGCTACGGTAACCGCCTGATTATGATGGATGCCGGACGGGTCGTGGTCGATATCCGCGGAGAGGAAAAGAAAAATCTATCAGTACGCGATTTGTTGGAAAAGTTCAATATTGAAAACGACCGTATGTTACTGTCGGAATGATGCAGACCAGACAAGAGCCGCGGCAAGTCTAAGACTTGCCGCGGCTTAAATTTTGCTGTGCCCGAAGAAAAAAGTGCGTGAAAATTCACACAAAAAGTGAAAATTTAGCAAATAGCAGCCGCCTGCCCAGAGTGCGCAAAACCCATTGAAAGCCGAAGAAAAAGCTGGTATTCTATGCTCAACAAAACAAGTTGGCCAACTTGATGGGAGAAAAAGAAAGGGCGTGAAAGCCAATTATGATGCAAAAAGTTCAAAAGTTCGGCGGCGCAATGTTCACACCGGTCTTGCTATTCGCGTTTGCGGGTATTGTGATTGGTGTTGGAACCTTGTTCACAACCGAAGCAATTATGGGAGAGCTTGCGGCCCCCGACAGTCTGTTCTATCAATGTTGGAACGTCATATTGCAGGGTGGATGGACGGTATTCAACCAGCTTCCGTTGCTCTTTGCGGTTTCGCTGCCAATCGGCATGGCAAAAAAACAAAATGCACGCTGCTGCATGGAAGCACTGGTTTTGTATCTCACTTTCCACTATTTCCTCAGTACGATGCTGTCCCAGTGGGGCACCGTGTTCGGTGTTGATTACAGCGCTGAGGTCGGCGGCACCAGCGGTCTGGCAATGATTGCCAACATTAAGACGCTGGATATGGGTATGTTGGGCGCGCTGGCCATTTCCGGTATCGTCATTTATCTGCACAATCGGTTCTTTGACACCGAGCTGCCCGACTGGCTGGGTTCGTTCAACGGCTCGACCTTCGTATTTATGATTGGATTCTTTGTTATGATTCCGGTTGCACTGATTGCCGCACTGGTTTGGCCCAAGATTCAGCTTGGCATGTTCGCGTTCCAGGGATTTGTCAAGACGACCGGTGCATTGGGCGTTTGGATTTTCATTTTCTTAGAGCGTGCGCTTATCCCGTTCGGTCTGCACCACATTCTGTATTCACCATTCTACTACGACAATGCAGTGGTACCGGGTGGCCTGTATTCGTACTGGGCAAACAAACTGCCCGAACTGGCTGCTTCGACCGAATCGCTGCGTTCGCTTGTCCCGCAGGCAGGCTTTACGGCAACCGGCTTTTCCAAGGTGTTCGGCTGTCCGGGTATCGCGCTGGCGTTCTACAAGACCGCAAAGCCTGAAAAGAAAAAACAGGTTCTGGCGCTGCTATTGCCCATGACGCTGACCGCTATCTTGTGCGGTGTTACCGAGCCGATTGAGTTCACCTTCCTGTTCATCGCACCGCCGCTGTTTGTGGTTCATGCGTTCTTGGCTGCAACCTTGTCAACCGTGATGTATCTGGCCGGTATCGTGGGTATCCATTCGGGCGGCGCAATCGAAATGGCTTCGCTCAACTGGATTCCGCTGATGGCAAGCCACTGGCAGCAGTATCTGCTCATGCTGGGTATCGGTCTGGTTGGTACAGCGGTTTGGTACTTCGTATTCCGCTTCCTGATTGTCAAATTTAATTTCAAAACACCCGGTCGAGAGGACGACGAAGGCGTTAAGTTCTACTCCAAGCAGGAATACCGCGACAAGCAGGCATCTGGCGGCGCAAAGGATGCCAAAAACGAACTGGCAATGCGGATTCTGGAAGGCTTGGGCGGTAAGGACAATATTACCGAGCTGACCAACTGCGCAACCCGTCTGCGCGTCAATGTCAAGGACATCAATTTGGTACAGCCGGATACTTATTTTAAATCCATCGGCGCACATGGCGCGATGGTCAAGGGCAAATCGGTACAGGTCATTGTAGGTCTGTCGGTGCCCAAGGTACGGGCACAGGTTGAAGAACTGATGGCACAATCTGACCCGGTTTCACAATAATCAAGCGATAGAGTGAAAGAAAAGGAGAACGCTATGGAACGATTGTTATGTACATCTGTGGCAGGCACAGATGAAAAACTGAACCGCTGGTTCACAATTTTGAAAATTGTATTGTTCTGTATGCCGTTTTTGTACTTGGGTTACGTCGGCATCGGAACAGGGGGTGCAAGCCTCGCGGATGAAGGCGTACTGCAAGCCAATCCGACCATGGCGGTTTCCTTCCTGTCGGCTATGATTCAGCCCTACGCGGCATGGATTCTGATTTTGAGCCAGCGCCGCTTGCAGGATGGCCGCAGCGCATATGCTATGGTCAATTTGGGTGTGCTGCTGGTGGCACAGCTCATGATGATGAGCACGGTTGGCGTGGTTGGTTTCGCCCTCATCCTGTGGCGCTGCACCAAGCATACCGGTTTCGGCCCGCTGGCTGCCCTCCGGCAGATACAGCCGCGTCGCCTGTTCGCAGAGGTCGGCGGCAGCGTGGTAGTTTTGCTGCTGGCTGCGGTTTGCCTGTTCGCCACCGTGCGCATCGGCGCACTTCCCGTATAACCCTTCAAACAATCCATACAACAAGTTCATGTTATCATCTGACCATATAAATAGGAGGAATGTCTTATGTCGAACAATAAGAAGTATGCAGTTACCGTCGCTGGCGGCGGCTCGACGTTCACACCCGGTATTGCACTGATGTTGCTGGAGGAGCGCGACCGCTTCCCCATCCGCAAGATTATGTTTTATGATAACGATGCCGAGCGTCAGGAAATCGTCGCTAAGGCTTGCGAGATTTACTTAAAGGAAAACGCACCCGACATCGAGTTCGGCTATACCACCGACCCCGAAACCGCCTTCACCGATATTGATTTCGTGCTGGCGCACATCCGCGTCGGCAAGTACGCAATGCGTGAGAAGGATGAAAAGATTCCGCTCAAGTACGGCGTGGTTGGTCAGGAGACTTGCGGCCCCGGCGGTATTGCATACGGTATGCGCTCCATTGGCGGCGTACTGGAAATTCTGGACTACATGGAGAAGTACAGCCCCAACGCATGGATGCTCAACTACTCCAATCCGGCAGCCATCGTGGCTGAGGCAACCCGCCGTCTGCGCCCCAACTCCAAGATTTTGAACATCTGCGATATGCCGATTGACCTGGAAGAAAAAATGGCCAATATGGTTGGCCTGAGCAGCCGCAAGGAAATGCAGGTCGGCTACTATGGCCTGAACCACTTCGGCTGGTGGCACAAGATTTACGACAAGGACGGCAACGACCTGATGCCCGCCATTAAGGAACATATGGCTGCAAACGGCTTTGCCGATGCACTCAGCCAGACCAATCAGCATGTTGACCAGAGCTGGATTGAGACTTTCCAGAAGGCGCGCGATGTTTACGCGGTTGACCCGTCTACCATTCCCAACACCTATCTGAAATACTACCTGTTCCCCGACTATGTGGTAGAGCACTCCAACCCCGAATACACCCGCGCAAATGAGGTTATGGACGGCCGTGAGAAGCATGTATTCGGCATGTGCCGCGATATCATCGCCAAGGGTACGGCAAAGGATTGCGGCTTCGAGGCCGATGCACATGCAACCTATATCGTTGACCTTGCCTGCGCGATTGCCGAAAACACCCGTGAACGCTTCCTGCTCATCGTGCCCAATGAGGGTGCTGTGGAGAACTTCGACCGCACGGCAATGGTTGAAATTCCGTGCATCGTTGGTTCTAACGGCTATGAGCGTATCTGTCAGGGCGCTATCCCGCAGTTCCAAAAAGGTCTGATGGAACAGCAGGTCAGCGTGGAAAAACTGGCGGTCGAAGCGTGGATTGAGGGCAGCTACCAGAAACTGTGGCAGGCGCTCACACTGTCCAAGACCGTACCGTCTGCCCGCGTGGCAAAGCTCATTCTGGATGACCTGATTGAAGCAAACAAGGACTACTGGCCCGAACTGAAGTAACTTTTAAAGTGAGTTTTATGCGCCATGAAGCAAGCTGTGCTTCATGGCGCATTTTTGTGTGCGGGCATATAGACAGGTTTGACAAAATCAAGTATACTAAAGTGTGTCAAACTGGCACAAAAACCCGTATTTTGACCATTGAAACGCGCAAGGAGAGTATCTGTTTATGAAGATGGATGAACGATTTAATACCTATCGCCATCAGTTAAGTGAAACCGATATGCTCATCTGGAACTATATTCAAAAACACCGTTCGGCCTGTGTGAACCTGTCCATTGAGCAACTGGGCGAAAAATGCAGCGTTTCGCGCACAACGGTTTTGCGGTTCGCCAAAAAATTGGGCTATCATGGCTACCGTGATATGCGGGTTTGTATGGAATTGGAACAGGAAAAAACCGAATTGCCGTCCGATTTTATTTCGCAAACCTGTACCATCTATAAACAAGCCATCGACGAAATCAGTACAGCCGATTTTACCGCCCTGCTCAAACGGATTGATGAAGCTCAAAACTTGTATATTTGCAGTTCGGGCATGGTACAGGATGCTGTCGCAAATGAAATGCGGCGCATGTTCCTTTCGGCTGATAAGTGGTTTTATCCCATCAATGGGCCAAGCGAAGGGTCGGTTATGCTGGAAAACGTCACTCAGCAGGATTTGGTGGTCATGTTATCGCTTTCGGGGGAGTCGCGCAAAATTGTCGAACTGGCGCACGCGCTTCAAGTGCGCAACGTGCCTATGGTATCCATCACGCAACTGCGCGACAACACATTGGCGCAAATTGCCGATATCCAGTTGTATATTACCACAACGCCTGTGCATCAGCAGAAATCACAGCGCCCATATCTGCCAACAACTTCTTTTTTTATTTTGATTGAACTGTTGTATCTCAAGTACTTGGAGTATTTGCGAAACAAGGAGAAAGACAATGACCCTTCAAGAACTGGTTGAACAGAATTATCATAAATTGAGTGATAATGATTTACATATCTGGCAGTATATCTGCGCCAACGAAGCAAAGTGTCAGGAAATGAGCATTGATGAGCTTGCCGCCGATTGCCATATCTCACATACGACAATCTTGCGCTTTGTGCGAAAATTGGGGCTGAAAGGATTTGGGGAACTCAAGTTTGTTCTGCGCTGGCAGAGTCAGCAGGAGACGACGAAATTTCAACCCGCTGAGATAGAGCGGGTGGCGCAGGATTATCAACAGACATTGGAATACATTCGGACGGTTGACCTAAACGATTTGTTTTATGTGCTCGAACATGCTCGCACCATTTATGTTTATGGTTCGGGCAGTATCCAGCAACTGGCAGCTTACGATTTACGCCGGGTCTTTTTTATTGCAAAATGGCTCATCCGCACCATTGACGGCCCGGATGAAATGCTTCAGGTACTGCCGCGCATTGATGAGCAGGATGTGATTATTTTTATCTCGCTGTCGGGCAACAATGAGTTTGTCAATCGTATCGCCGAGCAGCTTAAGCGGCAAGGGAGAATCGTCATTTCTATTTGCCGGATTCAAAGCAATCGCCTGATTTATTTCAGTGATTTTAACATCCCCTTTTTCACCCATCAGGTGCAAACCGGTCATAAATCTGACTACTGGGCAATGCGCCAGATTTTTCTTATCAATGAATTTTTGCTCCTGCGGTATTTGCAGTATCTGGATGAGCAGCACCGCGGCATAGAGAACTAAAAAAAGCGCCGCTGGAACAGTCCAGCAGCGCTGTGATGGTACGGGTAGTGGGACTTGAACCCACACGGTTGCCCACTGGAACCTAAATCCAGCGCGTCTGCCAATTCCGCCATACCCGCATATTTCATTCTGTGCTATTTTCTTATTATACGATACGATACTTGGTTTGTCTAGTGCTTAACACAAAAAATTAAGGGTCAAGGCATAAAACCTTGACCCTTAATCTCTGTCTGGTGGAGACGAGGGGAATTGAACCCTGATAATAAATATGAAATCACACAGTTCGGTTTGTCTTACCCTATAGAAAATACAGATTCGCGTTGCTTGATTTACGATTTGGGATAGGTCATTTTGAACGAATGAAAATAAGTGGGTTAAAAAGTGGGTTATTGTCCGCTTAGAATTTGAGAAAATAAACTGTCAATCTGCTGGGCGGTTTGTTGTAGTTCGCCGCGCAGTTCATGCCCGTAAATGCCGAAGGTGTCCATGTTTTTTGAGTGTCCGACCAATGGACGAATTTGCCCTTCAGACAGATTTTTGGCGATGGAAATAAATGTATGACGCATTTCGTATGGTGTTGTCTTTGGGATTCCGTGCGCGTGGCAATATCTTTGCCATGCCCGTCGATAGGTTTGCGGGTCAACATCCCCAAAAACACGGTCGCTTGTACAAATTTTCTGCTGCTGTGCAAGAATATCGGCGGTTGTCTGCGACAGAAAAAAGTGGCGGATTGCATTTTCATTTTTGCCGGTTGTGATTTCGTGGTAAGCGTTGATTGACCGGCACACAAAAACTTCATTGTCCCGTATGTCCTGCCAGCGCAGACCAAGCAGTTCGCCGGGACGAAGTCCGGTCAGTACTTGGAAGCGGTAAGCATAAATCAGTGTATCAGGGACAGTCTTGCCGCGAATCACCGTGGTATCGACTGAAAACAGGGTTGCCAGATGCTCAGGCTGTAAGATGACTTTATGTGCGCTGCGGGCACCTTTGGGGATTGTGATGTTTTCGGGTAGTAGGGCAGTTGCTTTGCGCTTGCGGCAATATTTGACAAAACTCAGTACAGTTGCACGCAGGTTTGTAAGCGTTTTCTTTGCAAGCCCCTTTGCATAGGCTTTGTTGATAATGTTTTGCAGATGCTGTTCGTTCAAATCGGATATTTTTCGCTTACCGATGGCGGGCAAAATCCAGTTGCGACCGAATGCGTCAGCCTTGAGCCAGTTGCTTTTGGACGTAGTCTCTTTGAGCATATCAATGTAATCGGCAAAAAGTTGTTGGACACGGGCGTTGGTATCGGTCACGTTATCATCCAGCCAGGCATCGGCTTTTGCATTGCATAGACGTTGGCCAGTGCGCCCAGGTGTCGAGCAAGTGAACGTGCGCCGCTCGCCATTCTTTTGTACTTTGATTTGCCATCGGTTATAGGCATCCAGCCATTTTGCTGTATTGGTGCGGCGCATAGATTTCTTCCTTTCTTTTGTTGATAGCAAATAAATGTTCGATTGCAAGCGTGATATTTTTCCCGCCCAAAAAAGGGCGGGATTTTTTTTTTGTTTTTCTATCGGTCAGCGAAATATTTTGGACACGTCAAGCGAGAAGCCGGGCAGGGCACAGGATGTTGCAGTCATGCCGGGGGTGAAGATATCGGACGCACGGAACGTTCCGGCTTCCAACGTGAAAATCTGTACAGTTTCTTCCAACGGGCTGACCAGCCAGTATTCGCGCACACCGGCGCGCTGGTAGGCATTGAGCTTTACAATGCGGTCGGCGCGGGCGGTCGAAGGGGACAGGATTTCAAACACCACATCGGGCGCGCCCAGACAGTATTGGGGGTGCAGCTTGTCCGCGTCGCAGACAACCGTGATATCGGGAATATAGACGGTATTTACATCATCAGCTTTCTGATTGGCCGTGGACGGCAGAAGCACCTCGATTTCCTGAAATGCCCGGCAGGGCTTGCCGTCCAGAAAACTACGCAGGGCAAAGAAAATGTTGCCTGATACCGTTTGATGTAGCAGCGAAGGGCGGGCTTGCAGTACGGCAACACCGTCAAACAGTTCATACCGTTCTTCGGTCACCCACGAAAGATAGTCTTTGTAAGTGTAGTGCGTTTCAAGGGGTAGGGGCATGGGGCACCTCCTTTATCTGGTGATGTGTCCAAACTGGACACGTTAGTTTACACACTTATTGCAGGGAGTCAAGCCACGGCTTTTTGCTTTTGCAAGTGTGCTCTTGTAGTATGTTCCACCATTGCAGGAAGAACTATAATGATATCGCTTGCCTGTCTTGGTTACATATACCGTTTTATTTCCAGATTGGTCGCTGCTGGAGGAAGATGAAGCACTGGAACCGCTGGATGTGCTCGGTTTACTGGGGGTGGTAGTGCTGGGCTTGGATGTTGTGGTTGAGGACGAGTTCGATGTAGAAGAAGATGGCTTAGTATTGGTTGTGTTGGTTTTGTTTGGTGTTGTGGACGGCGTAGATGACGAAGTAAAGGTATTAACGTTTTGGCTGGAAAGTTCCGAATAGGGAATTGCCTCCATCAAAACACCCATGGCGACTTGGCTTGTGGCATCCCCAGCGCTGGCGAGTAAAAAGCACACACGATACTTTTGACCGGTTTTGAGCTTGTCCCATTCTACGGTATCGCCAGGAATACTGGTTAGTGCCAGATTTCCATCGGCAGTTTCAATCCAAGCCGCATCCATACCATTATCGAGTATAGTTAATCCTTTCACTGTACCATCTGTATACAGATATGTACCTACAAGGCTCTCGCCCTCGGAAGTATAAATGCTTTTGGGTGCAAGTCGATAGCCGTCGTAGTTATCGGTTGTTGCAACATATACCGTTTCGGTATCTTCTTCCCACCAAACCTTTGCATTGAATGCTTCAGAGACAAAACGAATAGGAACCATTGTTTTATTGGAAATGCTTTGTGCTGCAACCTCCATTGTCTTAGCGGTTCCATTTACATATGCAGTTTTACTTCCAAGTTGTACCGAAACAGAAGTTGCACCTTTGGTTGCGGTTGCGGTGTTCGTTGCGGCATTCCAGTCAACTGTCGCCCCAAGAGATTCAAACAACGAACGCATGGGAACCAATGTCCGGTCATTGACCATGACAGGTTTATCTTGTGAGAAGCGTCCATCGACACAAAGCTCGATTGCACTGGCAGATGATGCCAGAAGGGTTGCGGCGAGTAGTGCAGCAGTCAATTTCTTTTTCATAGTTCAATCTCCTCTTTTTTCTAAAACCCTATATTGAAATTACAGCCCAAGGAGCTGTTTTTTCACGTTATATTGTGATTAAAAACCAATTTGTGATTTGGAAGAAACCGTGCCATTCACAAATATAACCGAAATAATACTGCCGCGGTCTTTTGGCCATTCGTATATTTCAGCTTCTCCCAATGCGTTTTCGTAGCTGCTCGAACGAATGCCGCGACAATTTAACGTATCTTCCACTTGCTGCAAGGTCATTCCAACTTCAATTTTATCATAATCAGATTTGGTTAAAAGATTTAGGTTTTCCGAATTGATAGAAGACCGCCTGTCTGTGATTTTTTCCTTTGCGATGGAGCTGTCGATTGCAAACAGCGCTTTTCCATGTTCTTCACTGTACCCAAGGTACTGTACATAGGCTTTTACAAAAGTGTTATTCTTTGGCGGCATATACATAGAACGCAAAGGAGCACCATAAAATTCGCCGGTTTGGTCTATCAAAACGGCGTCTCCATCAAGGGTCGTGATGGTAGCAGTACGCACTTGGGTAAGTGCATCGGCTTGCTTCATGCGATTGTTAGAGACAACTCCCGTCAAGGTATAGATATTATTTTTCAAATTATCTGCATCTGTATTTGCAAGATAGATATTTTGTGGCGCTTCTGGTGTATCTTCGGGGTAGATATCTAAAGCAAAAGAAGGAAAGACATCTGGTGTAAAATTGGCTGTTAAAGTTTGGATATCTTTCTTTTCGATTGCGGTTTCCCGCATACAGTAACCCAAATACCAAGCATCGCCTAATATAAAATAGGGATAGCCATTCTTTTCATCATATCCGGCATAGTCTGCATAAAATTCTGCAAAGGTTAACCTGTCTGAAACTTCATATTGAGACCGAATATCAGGGTCAATATCTTCATTTTGGACGACTGGATTTTTTACGCAGACAGGTCCAAATTCAGTTTCTACCATGAAAAAAGGGATTCCATCAGATTCGTCGATGCCAAAACCAGAAACAGCACCTTCAAAGCGATACAATAAATTGTTTGAGTAGGAAAAGTCAGGCTCAAAAACTTGTGCGTTTAGTTCTTGAGCAGTAGACATAATCGCTTTTATTTCGGTGGGGTAGACATCTGAAAGGGGAGATGCTGTGGTTTCCATATTGGAGCCAGATGGATTTGTTTGGGTGGAATTACACGCTGATATATTGAGACAGAGCAAAAAGGCACAAATGCCAAGTACAACTTTTTTCACGCTGTGACCCCCTTGTGTCCAATTTGGACACATTTTTTATTGCATCAATCGAAGGAATAACCCTTGCGTTGTAAGTAATATTCAAGCGCGAGATTCATAAAAGATTCTGTAACCGAGAAATATTCAGCCAGTTCCCAAGGTTGCGTGATGCCGCAGTGAACGGCCTTGTACAGTGCATCCCAAGGGATAAGAAGTTGCACTGCCCATACGTTCGCCTTATGCTCATGCTTTTCACGGATATAGAGCGGCGTGACTGCGGAATAGAATCCTCCATATAGGCAATGCCCAAGCTCATGTGCTAATTTTGTGTTTTCATCAGCAGAAGATTGTATACGGTCGGGATTGATAGCGATTGCACAGGTTCCGTTGTCATATTCAACAGATAGGGCATCTAAAGAACAAAGCGGCAACCAATCGACCTCAATCTGATGTTCTGCTGCATATTGCAATGCAGATTTCATATTTTACCCTGCTTTTTCCACTGTTCCAGTTTAAAACGTGCGTATGCTTTTACATCTTCCATCATTTCTTCGCTGATTTCGTCATGAGTACCGAATAATGCAAATTGGAATTTGTCCAACTCGGCATCGTCGTTTGGTGGGTTAGAATCCGGTTCCTTTCCTAGAAGATAATCGACAGACACATTAAAATATTGCGCGATTTTCAATAAGATATCTGGAGAAGGTGTTACTTTCCCAGACTCATATTTTGCAACAGAAGAGGCATCTAAGTTCAAATAATTTGCTAATTTTGCTTGTGTAACGCTGTTTTGTTTGCGCAGTTCGCGCAATTTTTCACCTAACATGGATTCACCTCCTTTATCTATATCATATTGAATTTAATTCAAGTTGTAAAGGAAACTTGAATAATTTTCAATAAAATACTTGACTTATTGAATATAAATCAATATAATGAAAGTGAACTTGAATAAAAATCAAGATTGAGGTGATAAAGTTGAAGTATTTGCAAGTTTTGAGGAGGCAGAACAATCTTACGCAAGCAGAAATTGCCAAAGCTCTTGGCGTGTCAGCAAGCTCGGTGGCCAAATGGGAAACAACAAATACTTTTCCGCGTGCAGAATTGTTGCCCGCGTTGGCTGATTTGCTGCACTGTGCTATTGACGACCTGTTCGGCCGTGGAAAGGAGGGAAGCCAATGAGTGAATTAAACGCTTATCTGAACAAAGATTGCCTGATGATTTCAGTTGAGAACCTGCCCGGTTTCGCTGAGAGAATTTCACGGGTCGAGGAATTGGAAGAAGCACTTCGGTGTGCCGTAAAGGATTTGAAAGATTATCAAATTCAAGTCTTGTTACGGGTACAGTCTGATAATTAAGATTAAGGAGGAATTCATGGAAAATGTTTTCAAATTCAGCCAAAGCGAAAGAGTAAAGGCCTTTGTTAAACGCATTGTTGCGGAATGCGAACAGGAAGGTCTTACAGTTGCAGAGGCTTTGGCAGTTCCACAAGCACTAAATCGTGAATTGCTTTCTCATGTTTCAGCCATGAAAAAGCAGACACCGTTTACTCGAACTTCTCAATAATGTTTTGTGTATATACCCTTTTCATAGAAAGAAAAGAAGGAAATACATAATGAACAGACCTGTTCGGACGCGGAAAGGAGTAATTCATGGAAAATGTTTTCAAATTCAACCAAAGCGAAAAAGTAAAGACCTTCGTTGAACGCATTGTTGCGGAATGCGAACAGGAAGGTCTTACAGTTGCAGAGGCTTTGGCAGTTCCACAAGCACTAAATCGTGAATTGCTTTCTCATGTTTCAGCCATGAAAAAGCAGACACCGTTTACTCGAACTGCTCAATGATATTGTCGTGCACACGCTGATACTCACGGACAAAACCTTTGAAGTCTTCATGTTCTGGACGGAGAAGGCCTTCTTTTATTTCAAGCTGCAAGTAAAGCATGGTGAGGTCGTGAGCACGTTGTTCAATTGAAACCATTTTGTTCACCTCCTTTCGCGCTTATCATAGCACGAAAAAAGAAGGTGTGCAACTAAACCTGTTCGGACGTGGAAAGGAGTAATTATTATGGCAAAGCCGTTCAAAGAACTTAGAAAGTTAATGTATGCCGAAGGGATTGACCAGCGCTGTCTGGCCAAGCAGCTCGGCAAAGGAACAACTTATGTGTCGTATCGTATTCGGGGTCTTGCTCCATGGGATATGTCGGATGTATATGCCTTGTGTGATTTGTTCGAGATTCCAACGAACGAAATCCCAGTTTATTTCCCCCGTGAGGATATAACCCCTCGTACATCTCAAGTATAACATTGGAAGGGAGGTGAAAACAGGATGAAACCAAACCGTAATATTTATCAAGCGGCACGGGAAAGTGCCGGTTTGACGCAGGAAGCGGCAGCGGACAAGCTGTACATATCAACCGAGAGCCTGCGCATGTACGAAACCGGCCGCCGCCGTCCATCGGATGAAATGGTGGTGATGATGGCGGACTTGTATCGTGACACCGCGCTGGTTTACCAGCATCTCAAAAGCAGCCCAGCGGGTAATGTGCTGCCCGAACTGGTCGAGCGGTCACTTCCAGAATGTGCCATGCGGCTGTTCCGGCTGCTGCATCAGTTCGCCCGTGAGGAGCGCGTGGAAACGCTGCTGGAAATCGCGGAAGATGGCGTGATAGACACGCAAGAACGACCGGTCTATGACCGCATTATGGCAGAACTGCGCGAAATCGTTTCGATTGCCGTGTGCCTGTCATTTGTGCCGGAGTATGAAAAAACGCCTCACCAGTCGGCAAACCGGTAAGGCGTCAGCGTGTTTGGAATACACATAAATCTAGCAAATTTAGTGTACTCCAAACCGAGAAAAAAGTCAAGAAAAAGCCGCAAAACCTGCCGGAAAGAAGTCAAATCTTGTCCGGCTGGTCGCGGCGTGTCTAAATGCAGGCGGACATGTCAAGAGGAAACGCGCCGGATAGAATGGCTGGTCAAAATCTGGTATGGTAAGGTCAGACAGGGCAAGGAAGCGCGGTGGCTCGCAGGGACGCCTGCCCGAACAAGGAGTACAACATGAATACAATCATCAAAGCCGCTGCGGTGTTTTGCGCAGTGGCAATTTTAGGACAAGTCGGCCGGTGCGATATGGGCACGATTGGGCTGCTGGAATGTATCGCGCAGATTGCGCTGTGGAGTGTGGCGCTGGCAGCGTGCTTTGTGCTGACGGTTTGGCAACATGTGAGGTGAGAACATGCAATACGCATTTGATATGAAAATTGCCACGGAATACGGCGTGGACGAAGCCATTTTCGTGCACCGGCTGTATTGGTGGGTGCGGGATAATGCCGCCAATGGGCGCAATTTGCGCGACGGGCGGTACTGGACGTATGACAGCCTTGCCGCGCTGACCCAGATTTTCCCGTGGTGGTCACGCCGCCAGCTGCAAGGCATCATCAACCGGTGCCGTCAAAAGGGGCTGATTTTAACAGCCGACTACAACGAGGACAGGCGCGACCGCACGACTTGGTACACCGTAACCGACACGGTCATACAGGTTTACGCATTATCGGGCTGCCCCATTCCCGAACCGTGCAATGCAAAGCACCAAACGGGTAAATGCAATGCACCAAACGGTGCCACTCATGGCACCAAATCGTGCAATGTATATAAGGAACAGTTAGAAGACCACTTAGAAGACGAGAGAGAGGGCGCGCCCGCGCACGAGAAAACACCAGACCAAGTGCCAAAGCAAGCAGCGGACAAGCCCAAGACTTACGGCGAGTTTGCAAACGTCCTACTGACCGACAAAGCCTTAACCAGTTTGCTGGGACGCTGGAAACCGGAGCAGGTGCGCACCGAAATCGAAGCGCTTTCGGCTTACATGCAGTCCAAGGGTAAACGCTATGCTGACCACTACGCAACTTTGCTTAACTGGCTCAAGAAGGACTACCCGCCGCAGACCGCGCCCGCCGGTCGTGTGCTGATTGACGAGGATTGACGGCATGGAATACAAAAAAATTCCTGAACGGCTCTACGAAGCCGCCACTGCCGTTATCGGCTCGGTCATGCTTGACCCGTCGGTGTCGGGCGACGTGTTCGCCCGCGTGCGGCCACAAGATTTTCTGGTGCCCGAATACCGCACGCTGTTTGAAGCCGAGCGTCAGTTGTTCTTGTCGGGCAAGGCGATTGACCCGGTGGCAGTCGCTGCCATCGTGGGCAATGAATACCGCCCGCTGATTATGCAGGTCATGGACGTGACCCCAACGGCTGCCAACTGTATGGCGTATGTGGACATTTTGCGGCAGGAGACGCGCTTGCACCGGCTGCGCACGCTGGGTGAACAGCTCACTGCCGCCGCGACGCTGGACGAGGCGCGGGCGGTCTTGGAGAAAGCCGGACAACTGACCGCAAACAGCACGGGCATGACCGCGCTCACGCTGCAAGACGGCTTTGCCGGATTCTGTGAGCGGCAGAACACCAAGCCTGACTATGTGCAGTTTGGCATGAGCGGTTTGGACAGTCGCGCTTTTGCTGAACTCGGTGACTATGTGCTGCTTGGTGCCCGTCCATCGACCGGCAAGACCATGTTGGCGCTGCAAATTGCGGCGCATCTGGGTCAGACCTACCGCGTCGGGTTCTTTTCTCTGGAAACCAAGGACGAAAAGCTGATTGACCGTTCCATGTCCCATCTGTTTGGGCTGAGTTACGACAAAATCAAGCGGCACGCGCTGGCATCAGGCGATTGGAAACAGATTGCCCAGCACAAAGGGCGGTTGGAGCGCGCAAACTTGGAAGTCGTGCAGGCGACTGGACGCACCGCCGAGGAAATCGCATCCTTTGCGCGGTATCGGCGCTATCAGGTGGTCATTGTGGACTACATTCAGCTTGTCCGCACGGCGAAAAAGGGGTACAGCCGAGAAAACGAAGTGGCGGCTATCTCCAACACGCTGGCAAACTTCGCCCGTGACCACCGCGTGTTGGTGCTGGCGCTTGCCCAGCTCACCCGTGACCGCGAGGACGAGCGCAGCAAGACCGTGCGTGCCCCCACACTGGCATCCTTCCGTGAATCGGGTTCACTCGAACAGGATGCGGATATTGCTATGCTTTTGTACTTATCCGAACCGGACAACCGCGCCTCAGACCGCATTTTACGGCTTGCCAAGAACAAAGAGGGCACGGTGGGCAAGTTATATCTGGCGTTTGACGGCGACAAACAGACGTTTACCGAGCGCGTGTTGGATGACAATACCTTTCGGCATGTGCTGGACAGCACGCCCGCGCCCGATACATGGCAGGAGTTGAACGACGACAACCAGATTCCATTTGACGATTTTATAGGAGAACAATATGCCAAAGCGTGACAAAAATCCATCTTTGACCTTGACTTTTGTGCCGGTTTCAGGCAGGGAGCCAGTGACCGGCACGGTCATTCAGACCGTTCACAAGCGCCCCGGTCGGAGCTATGTCGTAGTGCAGTACCGCGTCAAAACAGCGGGCGGGGATTGGTCGCCGCCGCTGCGCGAATGTTTTCCGGTCGTCAACGGTCGGATTCAAGGCATCATTGAGCGGCGCAACCAGCCAAATCCACACAAAACAGGGAGGAAATCTACATGCAAGTCGTGAGCATTGTAAACTTAAAGGGCGGCGTGGGCAAGACCACCACGGCGGTCAATCTGGCATATGAACTGGCAGTACGGCATGGACGGCGGGTGCTGCTCATAGACGCAGACCATCAGGGCAACGCGAGCAAATTTTACGGTGCAGATGCGGCAAAAGGCAGTCTGGCAGACCTGATGGAAGGGCAGGATTATACCGCACTGGTGCAGCCGACCAGCTATCGAAATCTGGATATTTTGCCGTCCGATATGGGGCTGTTGTCTGCCGACCTGTCGCTGGTGGCAGCTGGTGCAAGTTGCCGCAACTGCTTGCCCGACTTGCGGGTGGCAGTGCAAGCGGACAATCGGTATGACTGCATGGTGATAGATTGTCCACCGGCGTTTACAGCGGCATCGGTGTCCGCGATTGCCGCTTCCAGTGCGGTGATTATCCCGATAAAGCTGGATTTTTATGCCATAGACGGAATGCGCGAACTGGTCAGCCAACTGCGCCAGATTCAGACCATCACCGCCGTACATATTGCGGGGGCGCTGATTACCCAGTGGCATAACAGCGACGTTGTAAGACAGGGAGAAGCATGGCTGCGCACACATGAGCCGTGCCCGGTGTTTGACACACATATCCGAAGAACCGATGTCGTGGACAAGTCCACCTACTGGCGCAGACCGCTGGCAGAGTGTTCGCCACGCTCGGCGGCAACTGCCGATTATGCCGCATTTGCACGCGAGTTCTTGCAAAAGGAGGCGGCAGGCGATGGCACGCAAATTTGACCTTTCCGCCTTGATGGGGGATGTGTCCAATTTGGACACACTCGAAGTCGTGCAAATCCCGCTGGACACCATCGACCCAAACAGCGGCAATTTTTACGCGGTGGACGACGTGACCGACCTTAAAGAGTCCATTGAGCTTATCGGGCTGAAACAGCCGCTGGTCGTGCTGGCGCAGGGCGCGCGGTATCGGCTGATTGCAGGGCACCGGCGATACAAGGCCCTGAATGAATTGGGGCGCAAGCACGCGCCATGCGTCGTGCAGCGCGATTTGACCGAAGCCCAAGAGCAGCTTGCCTTGATTCTGACCAATGCAACCGCCCGCGAACTGAGCTATTATGAAAAGACCGAACAGGCAAAACAGCTCAAAGAATTGTTTATCAAGCGGCGCGAGGAGGGCGCAGAACTGCCCGGACGCATTCGGGATATGGTGGCAGACGCAATGCGCGAGAGCGCAACCAACATTGCGCGTATGGAAGCCATCGACAAGCACCTGTGCGCCGAGTGGAAACAGGCATTGAAAGCGGGAAACCTCAATTCGTCTACCGCTTATGCGCTGTCCAAGTTGCCCAAAGCAGCGCAGAAAAAGCTAAAAGAAACCTGCCCAGACGGCACTGTACCAACCGCCAGTGCTATCAAGGCGGCGGCTGAGATTGCCGAGCACCAAGCCGAACAGCAACGGGAAGCTGAGCGCAAGGCAGATGAAGTGTATCAAAACTCGGCATACCGGCGGGCGCAGCTTTGTATTTTGGATTGGGCAAAAGACAAGCGACTGGACGACCAAAGTATATTGCCGTCTGCGGTGTGTCAGACCGTGCGCAGTCTGCGCGGCATTTCAAATCCTACACGCCGGACATGGATGCCCGCGCTCGATGACTTGTTTGGGCTGGCAGATGCGCTGCATATCACCCTTTCTGACCTGCTCGGACTTGCACCAGAGTTACCGCCCTATACGTCCGAGTGGCACCGGTATCCGCTGGACAAGCCGCAGGACGGGCAAACTGTTTTGTGCCGGTATGGCATCAGTAGCTTTGATTTGCTGGTGTATCAGGGCGGTGAATTTGGAAAAGTTACGGCAGGTGAGTTCGTTTCCCTGCCGTTTGATGTGAAATATTGGACAAGTGCATATCCGGAGGGATAAAGATGCTGAACAAAGTGGTTTTAATGGGGCGCTTGACCCGCGCTCCGGAATGTAAGTATGTGGGGGAACGCAAAGTTGCAAACTTCACGCTGGCGGTCGAACGCACCCGCAAAAATGCCGATGGCACCCGCGAGACCGATTTCATCGACTGTGCCGCGTGGGGCAGTTCGGCAGAGTTTGTGCAAAAGTGGTTCCCCAAGGGTGCGATGGCGATTGTGGTCGGGCGGCTCCAGACCAGCCACTGGCAGGACAAGAACGGCAACAAACGGGTGTCTGTCGGCGTGCAGGTGGAAGAAGTCAGCTTCGGGGAGACTAAAAAAGCCCGCCAGAGTGCGGGTACATCGCCCGGTTATCCAGCAGTAGACCCTACGCAGTATAGCGCAGCGGACTTTGCAGAGATGCAGGACGAGGGCGATGTGCCGTTTTAGATGTAGCTATTCACACCATTTATGAGGCGGTTCAGGTTGCTGCGATGGCACGGAAGTTCATCGAAATGGAGGACGTGCAGAACATGTAAAGTATTGGAGTGGGATTTAAGTGAAAGGCGTTTTCGAGATTGATTCGTACATACAAGACTGTTTGGTACGTTTTTTGAAGCAGTATGTCGTTTGGGAGGATGGGCAGGATATTGATACACTTATGGTTTCGCCTGAACAGGTGATACGTCAGAGTATACGATACCTCATAAAACAGAAGGTATTTACTTATCAGGAAATGTCGATGGAGCTACGGCATTATGGTCTGCGGCTCACTGCCAACCAGTTGAAACATTTTGCAATGCAAGGATGTTTTCTGCAATAATATCACCAATTTTTTTCTAAACAATTTTATGCAACAGAAACAAATATTCACATTTTTTTATGCCATTGTGTCCAATTTTGACACAGAATAGTTATTAAAAAAACTGGATTTTTTGTCAGACCAATCATTTGGTAAAAAAAGCCGCGCTTGTGATAGCGCGGCTGGGATTATGGGATTAAGTGTGCTATGATTGGGCTTGGTTAAGGTTTGCATAGTGTTCTAATGCAGCAAGATTCATTTGATAATATTTGGCGTTTTTGATTTTCTTTGTGTGATATAAATTTTCAGGAAGTTCTTTGAAGCAAGAGGCAAGTGTTGTGCGAGAAATCGTCAACATATCCAATAAATCGGCTGTTGGGATACCATCCTCAGAAAATAAAGCGGCTTGAATGAGCAGAGAGCAAAGTGAAAATGTTTTTTGGTTCGCAGATAAGGTGGATGAGAAAGAGGCCTTAGCAAGATTTAAATAATATAAAAATTCTGCGATTTTTGTAGACAAGTCAGTTCGAAGTTCGTTGATGGAATCTCGAATGATTGTCAGAAACATAAGGATAAATGGGGTCAAATCACCTTTGTTCCGTGAGTCATTACAGATTTCGAAGGCTTTGTAATAGGCAGACAGCTGATTTTTTATGGTCAATGACAGATGAAAGGCGACAATGGGGTCGAGTGTACCGGAAAGCAAATAACTGCTAATGAATCGGCTGACACGTCCGTTTCCATCGTAAAATGGATGAATATAACCAAACAGATAATGAAAAACAGAGATACGAAGCAAGATATCAATGGAAGAATCATTTAGAAATAGCAAGGCTTGTTCCATGACTTCGATAATTAAAGATTCTGGACAAAGTCCTTGATGCAGTGCTTTACCAGTTCCAGAATAAACGGTGACAGACTCCGCTCGAAAATATTTTCCATCCGGTAAGTTTTCTGGGCTATCCATTTGGATTTCGTTGGCAACCATTTCATCAAAGATATCACGTATATCTTGGCAGGTCGCCAATTTTCGGGTATCATTTTGAAGCAACATAGCATATTTATTGACCAGACCATGAAAACGCTTGCGGTTATCACGCTGCTCTAAATCGTTGAGTAGGTCGCTAATTTCGCGGCGGGAGCTGTGCACGTTTTCAATATCATTGGTCAATGTGATTTCACTGATGAGACAGGTGTTACGATATTGTTCAAAGGCTTTTTCGGGCAAAAGTTCGCGTAATTTGGGGATTTCTTGATTAAGTCGTAAGATTTCCATACATAATTGAAGAACTTCTGGTGTAATTAAGAAAAAAACCGGAAATTCATGGATGTGGATTGAAAGATGGACTGCACATTCATTGGTGACACGGCGTTGGTAAACTGCTTCGTGAGTATTTTTGTCCATAAAAAAAAGTTTCCTTAAATCATCGTAAGTCATCAATAACCCTCCTTTAACTGTGAATAGGTCAATGTTGGGGGACAACCTATTCACAAATTTGCCCTAAAAAAGTGAATACTATACCGATTTTATCAGAGTAGATATAAAAATACAAGAAAAATTTGAATACTGAATAAGATAAGTGAGTTAAAACATTTGTAGTCAATGACAACACAATAGTTTTTATGAATAACGGGCAAAATAGAGAAGCAATTCAGATTATTTAAGAGATAGGTTTTAAAAAAATCACTAAAACTTGACCATTGGTTTTGTGCATATAAAACGAATGTTCGCATTTTGCTTGACAACTTTTCCAAAAACCGGTATATTAAAAAACAGAAAGAAGGAATCATCCCAGCCCAGACTTGGGGCAGGGCAAAAATAAAATAAGGCACTGTGCGGGGCGTAGCCCCGCATTTTTATACCCTTTTGCGGTGTCCAATTTGGACACCGGATACAAGGCAGAGAGGAGGCGGGCATGGCAAAGCGAAGAAAGGTGATTCGCGCAGGGCGTGTGGTGTATGCGGCGGTTTATTCGGCGGTGCATCCATCGGACAGCCCAGCAGCGCGGGCGGCAAAGTCCAAGTGCAGTTCCGCGGCGCGGCAGCGCATGAACATGAAATGCGCGTGGCAAAAGCTGGAGATGGAACTGGCTGCCAATTTTGCGCCGGGTGACTTGGTGGTGACGCTGAC
>NZ_CALWJM010000007.1 GCF_944381005.1 uncultured Butyricicoccus sp.
TTTCCTTTTTGCCATAATAAAACACCCCTTTTGCTATTCAGTATAACATACTGTCTAACAAATGGGGTGCAATTCACCATTAACAATGGCAGGTTTTTTGTGTTTTTATAAAATGGGTGTCCTAGAAGCAATCGCGCCCTCATACCAAGTGACGCGGAAGGGATAGTTATTTATGCGGACATCAATGCCAAGTTGAGATAATAGATTGCTGAAACCAACGGCAAGGTCTAAATCATGTGTGCGCTGTGCAATGGAAATTTTCATATTGCCATTGTAGGAGGAAATTAACATAGCACAGGGCTGGCACGCACAAGGCAGGACAGCACCATAATCGAGCACATACGGCTTCATAGATTCCGGTACGCGGAATTCTCCCACATTGGTAATCAGGAAACTGTCTTCAAGTACAAAGTTTTTGGACATTTTGCTTGCTTCGGCTATTTTTTCCATCAACGGGATGTCGCGTTCGTGCAGTTCGCGGCAGGCATCGCTGGCGCGTTTGGCGCGGAACAACAGCAATTCAGGTGCCATTTGCTCTTTTAAGAATGCTTTGGTACGTTTGCACACCTCGTCCAGCGGCAGTTGGTCGTATTCTGTCTCGTAGGGCAAGTCCAGAAAACAGATAAAATAGCGCGTGGTTGCGCTGGGGATATAGGGGCGCAGGTCAACCGGAATTTGGGAAATAACTGGCGCTTGACTGTCCGCACCAAATTTACTGCGGAATGTGCGGCTGAACAGCGGAGCAATCACACTCAGGGGGCTTGCGCCCATCGACTTAGCGGCGCGGTGCAGCTGCTCGAAGGGGAAGATGATTTCGCTGATAACTTCGGGGCGGTCGCCCAAATCAGTTAATGCGTCGGCGTGCAGAGCAGGGGGCTTTTGATAGATGCCCTGGCTGGAGTAAGATTCGGCCAGATGTTGATAGGCGTCCTCGCTCTCACCAACCGTATACACCGAGTCCAAACCGCGTACTGTGCCGTCATTTTCGACCGGTTTGCCACAGAGCTTTAAGTAGTTGAACAGCACACAGCGGATAAATTCTTCAAATCCGCGGCCATCAGAAGTGCTGTGTTGATATTCCATGTAAATTTTGTCGTCTTGGTAGCCGACCAGAAATAGATAGCCGTGCGTGTCAGAAGTGCCGATAACATAGCGCGTCCAAACGCCGTCAAAGGGGAGAACCACCGGTTCTTCTACATTGAGCCGGTAACGAAGCTGGGTTTCGGTTGCTTCAATGCGCAGCATCATGTGTGGAAAACGCAGCAAGGCGGTTTTGACCGCTTCTTTGAGCACATCTGGGCGTACCCGCTCGGACATCTGGATGGTGTGGCGCGGTACACAGGCGCAGTCGTTGGGGGTGCAATAGAGAAATATTTTTCCATAGCTATCCGTGCGAAGATAGGGATGGTTGATAACATCATTTAATTCCATAGGGATGCCTCCTTGTGACATGTGGGTGCAACGTCCCACATTTGCAATCATCGGTTTCACCTGGCAGATAATAAGAGCTGCCGGGGTAACAAAATTTTATTTGCTAATCTAATTATACTGCGTCTGAATGGGATGGTCAATCATGCAACACAGATGTGTGATAAAAACACCCGCCCACACAGGTGGGCGGGAGAAAACAGGAAATCGTTACAGAACCAATTCGTTCAAGATGAAATTACAAAGCCGTTCGGTTGCATCAGGGTGCGCAATCGCGTGCATGGTTTCACGGACTGTGCGCAGGCGCTGCGGGCTTTTAAACAGGTGATACACCGCTTCATCGACCGGAAAAGTCTTGGTTACAAGGCAAGCCATGCCATTATTGAGCAAAAATTCAACATTGCGTTCCTCATGGCCGGGAATGGGGTTGACCAGAATCATAGGCAGATTTTTTGCAAGTGCTTCGGATACGGTCAAGCCGCCGGGCTTGGTGATAATGCAGTCCGCTGCACTCATCATTTCCTCTACATTGGTTACAAAACCATAGGGATATAAGGTGCATGGGCCGTGCAGTTGCTCCTTCATATTGAGCATCTCGGCATACTGTTTTTTGTTGTTGCCGCAGACGACCATGAGCTGAAATGGCATGTTGCAAAGTTCAAGCTGTTGGATTAGTTTTTTGTTGTCCGAGTACCCCATACTGCCGCCCATCATCAGGATAGTGGGGCGGTCGAGCGCCAGTCCAAGCCGGTTGCGTGCCTCTTCGGGGGAGATGGGCTGGTTGAATTTGGGGTGAATGGGGATGCCGAACGGCAAAATACGCGAAGCGGCGATTCCTTTTTTCAGTGCGCGATGGGTCAGCAGTTCACTTGCCGTGACGATAAATTCAATTCGGGGCACTTCCTCCCAGTAGGGGTGCAGGGTATAGTCGGTGATGATGCCGATGGCAGGTGCGGACAGCAGATAGCGCTTTTTCAGGTCGTCCACAAGCTGTGCGGCAAACACATGGGTGCACACAATCGCATCGGGGGCGAAGTCGTTGACCACGCGCGCAAACTTGGTGGCGCCCAGCGCGTTTACAATATTGATGATGGACATACGGGTTGAGAAGTAACCCGTGCCACGGTTTTCGGCCAGCAGATAGGCAAGCCGGTACAGTTCCTGAGTGTGTTTGGAGGTGAACAGGTATCCTTTATCAATCGTTTCCTTGACAATCTTGCTGATATAGGCGTATACATCCACCGTTTCGACAACGGCTCCTCGTTCGCGCAGCATGTCGGACACTGCTTTTGCCGTTGCATGGTGACCAAATCCCGCAGTCACCGATAAAATCATAACACGCATTGCATTATACTCCTTTGATGATTCAAAACAATTTCTATTCTATCGCATCTTGGAGTCGGTTGCAAGCGACAAACTTCACGAAACTGCGTGTGGTTGGGTAAGTCTATGGTATTCTGCCAGTACCCGCCGTTCCAGTTCTTCGCGCACCAGCGGGCCGACCGGATGCACGATATCATGATAACGGCCATCCGGCGTGCGGCGAGCCGGCATAGCAAGGAACAGGTGGTCGTCGCCTGCAATGACTTTGATATCATGCACAGCAAACACACCGTCAAAGGTAACCGATACCAGTGCGCGCAGACGACCCTGCGCGGGAAAGCGTCGGAATTTAATCTCGGTAATCTCCATAAAAGCTGTCTCCTTTTCTTGTCTGAGTTTTGGTTGCCAGAATGATGTTCCTGCTTGATATTCTGCCTGCTTTCTCATATAATAATACATAGACAAAATTTAATTTATTGGAGGCTATACGAATGGAATTGTCCATCAAGCCCTATATTCAAAATAAAAAAACCATTCATCTGGTCGGTATCGGCGGCGTGTCGATGAACTCATTGGGCGAATTGTTGCTCAGTATGGGTGTGCCGGTGACCGGTTCCGACCGCGCCCATTCAGCCGTGACCGAGCGGCTGGAACGCTTGGGAGCGGTGATTCACTATGCACATGAAGCGTCAAACGTCGATGGCGCGGCGCTGGTCATTCGCACAGCGGCGGTACATGACGATAACCCCGAAATTGCCCGCGCGCATGAGCTGGGAATACCGGTCATGGAACGTGCACAGGCTTGGGGATGCCTGATGACCGATTATAAGGACGTTATCTGCCTGTCGGGTACACACGGCAAAACCACGACCACTTCTATGATGACGCTGATTGCCATGCAAGCGGCGCTTGACCCGACAGTTATGGTGGGCAGCAATTTGCCTGCGATTGGTGGTACTCTGCGCATCGGGGGGCACGGCTGCTTTGTGGCCGAATCGTGTGAGTATTGCAACTCGTTTTTGTCGTTTGCTCCCACCATTGCGGTCGTGCTCAATGTCGAGGCCGACCACTTGGACTTCTTTAAAGATTTGGATGATATCATCCATTCGTTCCATGAATTTTGCCTGCTGACGCCGGAAAATGGATTGGTTGTTGTCAATGGCGATGATGAACACGCGCTCAAGGCCGTTGAGGGCGTGGAACGCAAGGTTTTGCGCTTTGGCGAATCGGAAGGCTGCAATGTTCGCCCGCAAAATATTACGGTCGATAACGGCTATTATCGGTTTGATGTTGAAGTGGATGGGCAATTCTATGCACATGTGGAATTATCGGTACCCGGACGGCATAATATGATGAATGCACTGGCTTGTTGTGCAGCTTCCTGGTTCCTTCATGTACCCGGACAACAGGCCGCCGCAGGGCTGAACCAGTTCAAGGGTTCGTCGCGCCGGTTTGAACTGACCGGCCGCATGGCAAGCGGAGCGCTGGTGGTAGACGATTACGCCCACCATCCCTCTGAAATGCGTGCGACACTGGATACCGCGCGGCAGATGAATTTTAAGCGCATTTTCTGTGCCTTCCAGCCGCACACCTACACGCGCACCAAGGCATTGTTTGATGAATTTGTGCAGGCGCTCAAGCTGTGCGACCAAGCTGTTTTGGCACCTATTTATGCGGCACGCGAACAAAACACGATTGGGATTTACGCTTCGGATTTGGCAAAAGAAATTCCGGGAGCGCGTAGCTTTGAATCGTTCGAGCAGATTGCCGACTATTTGCGAAGCGAAGCAAAAGAAGGAGATTTGGTTCTGACGATGGGAGCCGGCGACATCTATCGCGTGGGAAAAATGTTGATAGAATCATAAAAAATAGCACGATTTTTTGTTTTCACACGTCTGGATACGATACTGTCCGGCGTGTGAAAAATTTTGCACGGATGGTTGACAATTTGCATAATCTGTGCCATAATAGCCATAGAAACATTATGCAAGTTTCACATAGAATGGAGGGTTCCTTATGGCAAGTAATCTCATCATTACCATCGGCAGACAATATGGTTCGGGCGGTCGTGAAATTGGTCGAAAGCTCGCACTGCGTCTGGGAATCCCGTTCTATGACCGGGAACTGATTTCTCGTGCAGCAAAGAAAACTGGTTTCAGCGAAGATTTGTTTGAGCAGCTTGATAAGCGTGCAACCAACAGCTTGCTGTATTCGCTCACCATGTTCGGCTCGACCGGACTGAACGGTATGTCTTTGACCGACCAACTCTTTTTGGCACAGGCCAATATTATCCGCGAGATTGCCGACAGTGGCCCGGCCGTTTTAGTCGGACGCTGCGCCGACCATGTACTGCGTGAGTACGATAACCGGTTTGATTTCTTTATTACAGGCTCGCTGGACGACCGCTTACAGCGCATCCAGACCCACGATGATTATGAGTTGTCGGGCAAGTCGCCGCGTGCCGCACTGGAAAAAATGGATAAACAGCGTTCTACCTATTATAATTATTATACAGGCAAGGTATGGGGCAAGAGCGACCACTATGATTTATGTATCAATGCGGGTCGTCTGGGGGTCGATGGCGCGATGGAGGTTATTTTAACCTACGTCAACGCATTGAAAAAGTAAGCCGCATACCAAGAGGGAAAGAAAAAAGTGAGAGAAGGGGAAGCCGACACAGGATTCATTCTGTGTCGGCTTTTCGGTTATAGAGCAAAAAGAAAAGCCGGACAAATGTCCGGCTTTTTGATATCGGGTCAGTGGAGCTAGGATTCAGGGTTCTTTTTCAGCATTTTCAGCGTGTAATCGTGCAGTGTTTCCCGGCGCAATTCATCCAAAGAAAACAGTTCGGAAAACAGCACATCCACCATAACCAGAATCGGGAACTGGGGGGAGATGACCTTGCTGTGTTCTAAATATTCTTTGACCGAGAACAGCATGATTTCATCGCAGTAGTTGCGAAATTCCGGCTTGACGTGTGCGGTCATTAACATAGTAAAGGCACCGCATCGTTTGGCAGCAACCAGAGATTGCAGCACTTCTTTGGTTTTGGCACTGACGCTGATGCCAATAACCGCGCAGTCGGGATTGAGCAGTACCGAGTTCATCTGCATAATATGGGTGTCGGTAATGGCTTCGATGTTTAAGCCAATGCGCATAAATCGAATACGCATTTCCATCGCGACCAAGCCTGAACTGCCGCGCCCATAAACATAAATATGTTTTTTGTCCGCGAGTGTCTGTGCAATACGCTGTACTTGTTGCTCGTCAATCAGGGAGTAGCTTTTGTTGAGTAATTCCTGATAGGTGTGCAGAACGGTGTTCATGTGCCCGCTGGTGGGCGTGCTGTGTGTGCTCAGACTGCCGTTTTTGTAGTAAATCAGAAATTCTCGATAGCCGGTATAGCCGCATTTTTGTGCAAAGCGGGACAAGGAAGCCTCAGAAACATATAGTTGCTTAGCCACTGATTTGGCTGAAAGGTCACCGGTTGGGCGTTTGCGGATAAAAAAATCTGCAATATTTTTTTCAAGCGGGGTTAGATTTTCGTAGTTGGCTTCAATGCGGGGGATGATGTTGTTTTCGTGCCGTACGGGTTCTTGTGCCGTCAACGTGTGTTCCAGATGTTTCATCTTTGTTCCCTTTCCCCGAGCCGAAATGCAATCCCGGCTGTGCCTGCACTCTAAAGGGAATCAGACAGGCGGCATAAAGGTCGCTTGTAATCCCTAATTTTTGGTAATTCTGTATTTAAGTATAACAGCTTCACACGCTATTTCAATGCTTTCACCGATTCTGAAAGGAATTTTAGAATGTTGGTCATTTTACACGGTTTTTAATGAGTTAAAACGGTGATACAGATAAAAAATCACGAGGAACATGAAAGTACTTTCGCGTTCCTCGTGATAGATTGAAATATTGAAAGTGGATGATTGATACTATGCTGCAACCACGGTCGTTTTTAACAGTAGGTCGTGCGCCAATTCTCCATTGGGATTACGCTGGATGATGAGCAGATAAATCACATAGTAAACGATGGAAAATGGAATAAACAGCGGCGCAAAAGAAATTTTAACCAGACATTCCCGCAAAAAACTTTGCCAGTAAGTGCGGTTTTTCCCGCTTTTGTTGACAACACGCAGACGCATCAATTTTTGTCCAATGGTCTGACCGCCGCATTTGGTGGGAATGTAACAGGTGAGCAGGATGACCGTGATAAACGCGCACACCAGCATGAGGGTGGCTTGACTTTGCGTTTCCGGATTGAGGTAAAAGACATTGGCACAAAAGGCGTAGATACCGCCCAGACCAGCAACCAGTAGATAATCAATCGCGTAAGACACAATTTTTTTGAATAGCAATTTCATATGTGTTTCCCCTCATGCAGTATGTTTACAGGAATGAAAGCGGGGATGCCGGATGATTTTTCCGGCATCCCCTGACCATCAATCCGCTACTCCAAGGATATCATTGATTTCGTTTTTATACAAGATGGCTTTTGCGCCATAGATGGCCTGAATACCGCCTTGTACATCGAGGACAGCGGTTGCGCCCACTTTTTTGAGCGTCTCTTTATCGACCTTGCTGCTGTCCTTGACGGCAACACGCAAGCGGGTGATGCAGGCATCGACGTCTTCGATGTTTTCACGACCGCCCAGTGCTTCCAGAATAATGGCAGCGTCAGCGCGCAGAGACGACTTGGTTTCAACCTTGACTTCACCGTCTTCATCATCATCGCCGCGGCCAGGCGTTGCAATGTTGAACTTGGTGATGGCAAAGCGGAACACGAAATAATACAGAACCGCCCAGACTGCGCCGACCGGAAGTTCCAGAATCCAGTTGGTCTTGTCATTGCCTTGCAGCACGCCAAACAGCAGGAAGTCGATGATACCGCCTGAGAACGTGTTGCCGATAGAAATGTTGAGCACGTCGGCTACGAAGAAGGACAGACCGTCCAGCAGCGAGTGAACCACATACAGCGGCGGGCATACGAACAGGAACATAAATTCACACGGCTCGGTGATACCGGTGATGAAGGAGGTCAGCGCAACGCCGAGGAAAATGCCTTTATATTTTTTCTTGTCCGGGTTGGTGACACAGTGGTACATTGCCAGACAAGCGGCCGGCAGACCAAACATCATGGTTGCAAAACGACCGGCAAAGAAGCGGGTGCCTTCGGTGAACAGGCCGACGTGGTTGGGGTCTGCAAGCTGTGCAAAGAAGATTTTCTGTGCACCAACGACTTGAACGCCGTTGACCAGCTCGGTGCCGCCCAGTTCGGTGTACCAGAACATCGGGTAAATCATGTGGTGCAGGCCGACTGCGCCGCACAGACGCATCAGGAAGCCGTAGAAGAAGGTGCCGACCGCGCCAGCCGATGCAATCAGGTCACCGGTTTGTACGAGCAGTCCCTGAATGGGCGGCCAGATGATGTAGAATGCCGCGCCGACAAAGATAGCCGAAACCGAAGTGACAATCGGCACAAAGCGCGAGCCGCCGAAAAAGCCCAATGTCTGCGGAAGCTGGATATTTTGATAACGGTTGTGCAGCGTGACCGCAATCAGACCCATGACCAACGCGCCGATAACGCCGGTATCAATCGCATTGCCTTCGGGGTTGAAGATGGACAGCATGGCAGAGATGGTGCCATTCATAACCAGGAAGCCGACGACACCGGCAAGCGCTGCGGTGCCTTTATCCTTCTTGGCAAGGCCGACACACAGACCGATACACAGCAGCAGCGACAGATTGCCAAAGATGACATTGCCGGCAGCCGACATGATTTGGAAAATCACTTGCAGGAAATAGACATCCAGCATGGGATAGGCCGCAATCGTGGCCTCACTGGAAAACGCACCGCCGATACCAAGCAGCAGGCCGGCTGCTGGCAAAATGGCGATGGGCAGCATGAACGATTTACCGACTTTTTGCAGATATTTGAACATGTACGTTTACCCCTCTTTCTTTAAAACCCCCACAAAGCGCGCGGTAATCTGCTGCGGACGGGTGATGGCACCGCCAACGACCGCACTGAATACCCCACATTCTTCATAGACACGCCGCAAATCTTCGGGCGAGTTTATCTTGCCCTCTGCGATGACCGGAACCGTGAGCGTGTCCACGCACTGCTTGAGCAGCGCAAAATTCGGCCCGTCAATTTTTTTGGAGTACGGCGTGTAGCCGCACAGCGTCGTAGAAACCATGTCAAAGCCGATTTCCTGCGCCTTGACACATTCTTCATAGGTGGAACAGTCTGCCATCGCCAAACGGCCTGCCGCATGGATGAGCGCCACCAGTTCCTCAGTGGTTTCCCCATTGGGGCGCTTGCGGTCGGTTGCGTCGAGCGCGATGATTTGGCAGCCGGTGGTCAGCAATTCTTCCACTTCTTTTTTGCTGGCTGTGATGTAAATATCACTGTCCGGATAATTGCGCTTGATAATGCCAATCATGGGCAGGTCACATACTTCCATGATGGCGTTGATATCTTCGACCGACTGTGCGCGAATCCCGGCTGCACCGCCCTCTTTGGCGGCAACTGCCATGCGCGACATGATATAACTGGAATGGAGCGGTTCTTCAGGCAGCGCCTGACAGGAAACAATGAGCTTGCCTTTTAGGTTGTCTAGTACCATGATGTTCTCCTTCCTGTGCATCAAAGCGTGATGGTTGCGATGTTGTCCTGTACGGCCTGTACCGAATCTTGTGCGGTAAAGGATATCTGGGGTTCTTTGGGTTCGGTGATACATAAAATAGCTGTGGTTTCCAGTCCCTTGCTGCGCAGGAAATCAAGGTCAGCAGACAGCAGCGGGTCACCAGCAGATACTTTTTGACCGTCCTGTACAAAGGCGGTGAACCCTTCACCTTTAAGGGCAACCGTGTCAATACCGATGTGCAGCAGGAGTTCCTGCCCATCCTCGCTTTTGAGACCAAGTGCATGTTTGGTCGGGAACAGCATGGTAATCATACCATTGACCGGGCTGTAATACTTGCCGTCGTCCGATTCAATCGCAATGCCCGGCCCCATCAATCCGGCAGAGAACATTTCGTCTTTGACATCCTTGAGCGCGATGACCTTACCGGTGGCAAACGCTTTGAGGATAGTCTCTTTCTTTTTCTTCTTGAAAAAGCCCATGGAAAAAAGCCCCCTTCTAAAAATAGATTTTTTGTTGTGCGCCGCTGGCGCATTGGCTTCACATTAGGGTTTGGGCGCGCGCGTATTTCGATTGCAATCTTACTCGGCTTTTGTGAAGTAATTGACTACATTTTAACGCATATATAGCGAAAAGCAAGCGATTTTGAGCATTTAGAAAGCGGTTTCAAATTCCGCAGCTTTTTGACAGAAAAGGGAAAAAACTGAAAGTGCTTTCGGGTTGGGCGCATTAAAAAAGAACCGGCAAGGATGCGTGAACGCATCTTTGCCGGTTCTTTTGAAAGAAGTAGAAAGAAATTATTTTTTAAGAACAGGGGTGGAAATGGGCTGTACCGCAACCGGGCGCATGACTTGACGAAGTGGTGCCCAGATGACCGAGGCAATGCCGAAATCGACCATAGAGTGAATGACCGTGCCAACGCCGACCAACAGAACGACGCTTACAAAGAAGCCCTTGGCTTCATAAGCCGCCATAGAGCCGCCGAAGTACAGCGGTACCACCACGAGCACTTCACATACGCCGTGTACAATACCAATCAAAAAGCTGAACAGCAGGTTTTGCGGCTTGGCAGGATGTAAAGCGGCTTCGGGGTGCTTTTGGATGTAGCACGCGCCGAGAACGGCAAATACAACTTGACTGGCTGCACGCAGCACAACCGGAAGCGTAAATCCGGCGAGGAAAAATCCGAGTGTCGTGCCGATGGAAACTGCAACGGCGACACCGGGAGAGACAAACATAGCAAGAAACAGTGCGACATGGCTGGCGAGTGTGAACGAAGCCGGGTCAAGCTGAATCTTGATGGGGGAGAACATGGGAATGAGGATGCCGACGGCGCACAACAGTGCGGCGACGACCATACGGTAAAGTTTTTGACTGGACATAATAGAGACTCCTTTTTCTGTAAGAACAACCAATCGGTGTCGGGCACCGAACTGTAAACTATCATATCAGATATATAGATAGGTGTCAAGACAGAAAACCGGACAATAAAACGCGGCCGTTTATACGGCCGCGTAAACATTTTATTTTGAGAGCAACAGCCCTTTTTCTTGTAATGCGGTTAAAATGCGGGCTTGTACCTGCTCATTGGGGCAGCGCAGGCGATGCAGATGGATACCGCCGGTCAGGTTGCATAGTGGGCGCGCCTGTTCGGTTTGCAGTTTGTGCAAAAAGGCGTCGGCGTCAAATCGGGAAAAGATATGCAGCGGCGCGCAGATTTGCCCGTAAATCGAGTGCTCAACCGTTACATCAATCAACGCACCACCTAAATCCACAACCGTGTACAATTCTTCCGCCAAACGGTCGTCGCTGTGTTCACAGACAATGCTGGTTTCCAAATAAGTTTGTTTGGAGGGGCGCTCCAACACATAGCCGCGCGGGGTGGCTGTGATGGCAATGCCAGCCGCGCGCAACAGTGCAATATCGCCCACAATAATTTGACGGCTGACCGAGAACAGGGCAGCGAGTGCGGTTGCCGAAAGCGGCTTATCTGCCTGCTGTAATTGCTGCACAATTTTTTCACGCCGGGTGGCCGCATTCATGTTCCATGTCTCCCTTTCGATAAAATAGTATAAAGATACTATAACAGAAATCCAGACCGGGTGCAAGGTGAGGGGACAAAAGAAAAAAGGACGCAAGATGCGCCCTATAAGAGTTTATATGTAAGAGTAGAATTAACCAATCAAATAGACATCTGCGGTGTCAATGCCGAGTGCGTATGCTTGGTCATGTTCACTAACCGCAATGTCGATTTTATTGCCCTTGATGGCACCGCCGATATCTTCGGCGACGAAAACACCGTAACCATCAATATAAACACGGCTGCCCAGCGGGATAATGCTGGAGTCTACGGCAATGGTGCGGCCTTCGGTGACCGTTGTGCCCATCTTGGTCTTACCGGAAAAGCTCTCGCCGCAGCACTGTGCGCAAGGGCAGTAGAAGGACAGACGGAACGAACCGAGGTCTTTAAAGTTCTGCTGAATGGAAGCATCAGCCGCCAGCTCGGAGGATTTGGCAACCGTGCGCGGTATGATATCGCCCGACTTGATTTGCTCGATGCGGTTAGAAGCAACAGCCGTCGCAACGGGAGCCGAAGCAGCGATAGCCGAAGTGTTCTGGACGGTTGCAGAAGCGGTAGTTCTGGGGTCTGCTGCGGTGAAAGCAAGTTCAGGGTCGCCCGCATAAGCCAAGGCAGTACCAAGGCTGAGCGAAGCACAGAGCGCAAAGGCAGAAACGCCGCGCAGGATTGTTTTTACACTCAGAATTTTCATTCAAAATTTCTCCTCTTATATTTGGTGGGAAACGCCGCCTTGCGACGCTGGCAGCAGGCTGCCGTTTGCTTCACAATTGCATATAGTATAGCATATAATTTTCAAAATTGCAAGAATTTCCTTGCAAATAAATAAAAAGGGCGTTTTTAACGCCCTAAAAGTTCAAAATATATGAAAACGGCTCAGTTTTGTAACTTATTTGTAACTTAACCGATTAAATAGACATCTGCATAATCAATGCCCAACTCATAAGCGCGGCTATGATTTGCTACACATACATCAATGCGGTTTCCCTTAATTGCACCGCCGGTATCTTCTGCGATAAATACGCCGTAGCCGTCGATATAAACGCGGCTGCCCAGCGGGATAATACTGGAGTCAACTGCAATCGTGCGGCCCTCAGCCATGCGTGTGCCCAGCTTGGTTTTTGCATCCGAGCGACCGTTGCAGGTCGAGCACGGACAATAGAACGACAGACGATAATTGCCGAGCTTTTTAAAGTTGCTCTTAACCGTGCTGTCAGCGGCAAGGGAACTGCTCTTGTAAATCGCGCGCGGTGTGACGGCACTGTTGGTCAGTTGGTTGAGACGGGCAGCCATAGCAGCCGCGGCCGCCGCCGCTGCGCGTGCCTGGCGTTCCTCCTCCTCCAACTGGTCTTGTACTGCCTGCATGTCTTCGGTTGCGTTGGCGGAATCGACAACGGTTTCAGCCGAAGCGGACAGAAAGCCGTAGGGCAGAGAAGCCATGACCGCATCGGTGGCGGGGGCGCTCTCGGAAATAGACGGCAGGGTATAAGCCATTGCGCTGCCAGCGCTCAGCACACAGCTCAGGGCGAGCATACTGGCAATGCGAGAAAGGTTCTTGCTACATCGGATTTTCATGTGAAAATTCTCCTCGTTTTTCTTGGTTTGTGCGTAAAAATACGCATAAATGGACAAAAAACTTGGATTGTAACCGCTTTGTTACCAATCCGTAGGTGCTATCATACCTGTTGCCCATCGCTTTGTCAAATGATTTTTTAAAAAAATTGAAATTTCAATTACAAATAGTAATATATGAATTTAATATAACCAAAATCGGGCGCAAATATCAAAAAATTTAACCATTCTGTAACTGGCTTTTTTGAAAATTTGTGCTTATCATGCGATAGAATAACAAAGTGAGGACAAAATATGCAGCAAAGACTGCGCACAGCAAGCCAATATGCAGGCATGGATGCGGTGAGCGCGGCGGCTGCCTACTGTACAAATACCCAAAAACGTGGTATAGTAAAAATAGTGTTTATTCCCACGGTGCGGAAGAGTGGGACGCGATGGCGTCCGCTCGAATGGGGATAGCTCGAAGCATAGAATGCAATTTGGAGGCGCTGAGGTGCGGCCTCGTACAGACAGAAAATCCGGAGAAAACCGGAATGAAATCTCTATTTTTGAAAACGAAAAGGAAAGTGATATCGAAATTATGAAAGAAAAATTGAAGATTATACCGCTTGGCGGACTCAATGAGATTGGCAAAAACATGACGGTCATCGAGTACGGAAACGACATTGTTGTCATTGACTGCGGACTTGCGTTCCCAGATGATGACATGTTAGGCGTTGACCTTGTTATTCCGGATACCACCTATCTCAAGCGCAATCAGCGCAAGGTGCGGGGCTATCTCATTACCCACGGGCATGAAGACCATATCGGCGCAATTCCGTATGTGCTGCGCGAGGTCAATGCCCCAATTTACGCCACGCGCCTGACTTGTGGCATCATTGAGACCAAGTTGACCGAACACCGTATGCCGGAAAAGATTCGCATGAATACGGTGAAGGCAGGAGATGTCATCAAGCTGGGCTGCTTTACGGTAGAGTTCATCCATACCAACCATTCGATTGCCGATTCGGTTGCGCTTGCCATCCGTACACCGCTGGGCACCATCATTCACACCGGTGACTTTAAGGTGGATTTAACCCCGGTCAATGGCGAGATGATTGATTTAGCGCGTTTCGGTGAATTGGGACGGGAAGGCGTGCTGGCGCTGATGAGCGATTCTACCAACGTCGAGCGCAGCGGCTACACACCCAGCGAAAAAGTGGTCGGACAGTCTATGGAGAATTTCTTTAAGAACTGTGACCAGCGCATCATCATTGCAACATTCGCTTCTAACGTCAGCCGCTTGCAGCAGATTCTGGACATTGCGGCGCGGTTTGGCCGCAAGGTAGCCGTATGCGGGCGCAGTATGGAGAAGATTACACAGGTTGCGATGGAATTGGGTTATCTGCACGACGAAAACAAAGTGCTGATTGATGTCAACACCATTAACCGCTATCCGCGCAACAAGCTGTGCATTGTCTCGACCGGTTCGCAGGGTGAAACCATGTCGGCGCTGTATCGTATGGCGTATTCCAGTCACAAGCAGGTAGAAGTTGTGACCGGTGACCGCATTCTGATTGCGGCTTCGGCCATCCCCGGCAATGAAAAGTCGGTGTCCAATATGGTCAACGAATTGTACCGCAAGGGTGCCGAAGTGATTTATGACCGCAATGCGGCTATCCATGTATCCGGTCACGCCTGCCAAGAGGAACAAAAGCTGATGATTGGTCTGTGCAGACCCAAGTATTTTATTCCTGTGCACGGAGAACACCGGATGCTGCAAAAACATGCGGCACTGGCTGAGGAGATGGGCGTAGACCCGCGGAATATTGTCGTCACAGAAATTGGCCGCCCGATTGAGTTGGATGAGCGCTCGGCACGTCTGTGCCCGATGGTGCCCGCAGGGCGTGTGCTGATTGACGGCTTGGGCGTGGGCGATGTGGGCGCAGCCGTCCTGCGCGACCGCAAACATTTGGCGGAAGATGGCCTGTTGGTGGTCGTTGTGACCATCGACCAGGAAAGCGGTGTGGTCATCGCTGGGCCGGATATCGTTTCCCGTGGTTTTATCTATGTGCGCGAAGCCGAAGATTTAATGGAAGATTTGCGCGTGCAGTCACAAATGGCGCTTGACCGCTGCATGGATGAAGGGGTGCGCGATTGGAACGGAATCAAGAGCGCACTGAAAAGTGTGTTGAGCAATTATCTGTTCAAAAAGACCAAGCGCAGTCCGATGATTTTGCCCATTATTATGGAAGTATAAGCGCGTAAAGAAATATAAAAGCCCCATTCCAAAGAATGGGGCTTTTGCTTTGATTTTTACAGATTGGGTTATTCCAATCGAATCCGAATTTCTCCACTGCACAGCACCGATTGTTGCCCGTGTTCGTCGGTGACAATCAGGTTTCCTTCGTCGGTCAAACCGGTGCATATGGCTGGATATGTCGCGTCACCGCTTACCACTGTGATGGGTTTGTGCAGGCAATTTAGGCGGTTGCGATAGGCTTGCACCAGTTCATGCCCGTTTCCGGCAAGCAGTTGGTCGTACCATGGTTCAAACGCATTGAGAATGGCGGCGGCAAGCTGGGCGCGCGTGGGCAAAAGGATGTTTTCGTCTGCAAGTGCGCCCGCGATTTCGGCAAGTTCGGGATGGGCTGTGCGGTCAAGGTTCAAGTTGACCCCGATGCCAACCACCGAATAGTCAGGCTTTTCGGCAAACTGACCGAAAGCCGATTCGGTCAGGATACCGCATACCTTGCGATTGCCTAAAAATACATCGTTCACCCATTTGATTTGTGGGGGCAGGCCGCAAAGTTGTTCGACCGCTTGGCAGACCGCAACCGCAGCTAGTGGCGTGAGCAAAGATAGTTTGTCAAAAGGCAGGTCGGGATGCAGTAAAAGCGACAAATATAGACCGCCAGCCGGAGAAACAAACGTGCGGCCTTGCCGTCCGCGCCCGCTCGTCTGTTCTTCGGCCAGCAGGATAAAACCTTCAGGCTGTTCGCAGAATCGTTGTTTGATTTGGGTGTTTGTGGAATCTGTACAGGAAAGAATGTGCCCGCAATGCCCCAAGCGTTGGGTGTGCAGCTGGGCGGAGATGGCAGAAAGTGTCAAAGAAGTATCGTTCATAGAAAAAACCTCGCATATCAAATGGCGTTTGGCAATTTCTATTATAGCGCATGGATAAGAGAGCAAACAACCATTAGACCCAAATAGACAGCCTGATAGTGATAAAATGGAGAAACATCACATATAGAAAGAAAGCGTGCAATCCAAGTTGCCGCAGATGGAACCAACATACCGGAGGGATTTATGAAAAGTCAGGATGAAGTGATTCGCGCATTGGCGCAGAACGGACAGGAAAAATTATTGTTACAACAGTTTTTTGACCAATACGAACGCAGTCAGCAGCGCAACTATTTAACGCATACGCGATTTTTAGACTTGCGGGAGCGCACCTTATGTGTACAGGCTGCCCAGCAGACCGGCGCACAAAACCATACCGTATTTTGGGGTGGATACGAACAGGCCGAACGTGTGGTGGCGCTGTGCTATCCGGACTATATGACGGCGCAACAGGCCATAGAGCCAGAGCAAAGTCCGTTCGTATTATTGCGCGCCTGCAAAAGCCCAACCGATACATTGAGTCATCGGGACTATTTGGGCGCGCTGATGGGCTTGGGCATTGAGCGGGCGGTGCTGGGCGATATTGTGCTGCACGAGGATGGTGCCGACTTGCTGGTGTTGGAGCAAATGGCAGAATTTATCTGTATGAATTTCTTGCGAGCGGGTCGCAAGCGTATTACATTGGAGCGATTGCCGTTGACCGAATTGCGCCTGCCGCAGATACAGGAGACGGTGGGGGAAGGTTCGGTGGCTTCATTGCGGCTAGACTGCGTTGCGGCGCTGATGTTCCGACAATCACGCGGGCAGATGCAGCAGGCCATTGAAAAAGGGCTGGTGTTTGTCAATCAAATGCAGTGCATGAAGCCCGATGCAGAGGTCATGCCGGGTGACCGTATCACGGTGCGCGGATTGGGACGTGGCCGCCTTATCGACTGCGGCGGCATCAGCCGCAAGGGGCGGCAGTTCGTGCAATATGCACGAACGGTCTGAAATTTGTCTTTTAGACTGGAAAAAGTGCGAAAAATCTGATATAATAACTACCATGCACAAAGGGAGGGAACCCATATGAGGAAGAAACTCGCCGTCATTCTCTTGAGCTTGGTGCTCGCGGTGAGCGGTGTTTGTACGACTGCGTTTGCGCTGGAAGATGATATCACCGGTCATTGGTCTGCGCCGTATTTTCAGTCGCTGAGCGCCCACGGCGTCATCAAAGCCAACGGAAAAGGGCAGTTCACCCCAGATACGAAAATCTCGCGCGCAGAATTTATGCGTTACATCAACCGTGCGTTTGGATTCACCGAAGAAGCAGATGTCAGCGCTTATAAAGATGTCGATTCCAGTCAATGGTATTACCAAAGCGTGCGGATTGCGGTCAAGTATGGCTATATTTCGGGCTTATCTGCCACGCAGATGGGGCCTGACCGCGAAATCACCCGCGAACAGGCGATTACCATTTTGGGACGTCTGTGCAAAATAGAAGCCGGTTCGGTCACACCCAGTCAGCTTTCTTTCAGCGATAAATCTAAAATTGCAACTTGGAGTGCGCCTTATATCAAATGGGGCGTGGATAACGGTTATCTTACGGGCTACACCGATAACACATTCCAGCCGCAGCGCGGTGTGACGCGCGCCGAAGCAGCCAAACTGCTGTATTACTTTACCGGCACGCTGCTTGACCAACAGGGTGCATCCTACAATAGTTCTTCGCTCAATGCAGATACCAAAAATGTAACGGTCAGCAGTTCGTGTACGCTGTCCAATCTGACCGTTCCGGGCAATCTGTATATCAGTGAAGGAATCAATCAGGCAACCGTTACGTTGTCAGATGTGACCGTGCAGGGCAGATTGATTGCCGCAGGCGGTACTGTGCAGCTCAACAACGTCAAAGCAAATGAACTCTACATCAGTTCTCCGTTTACTGGACGAGAAGTGCGCGTGACTTCAAACGGCACAACCGCGGTCGAGCAGGTCACAGCCGTGAGCACAGCAACCCTAGTACAGAACGGTCTGCAAGCTGGTGCCGCAGGACTCAAACAGATTGAGGTCAACGGCGATAAAAATGCGCCAGTTACGCTCGACGGACGTTTTGCCGCTGTGACATTGGCGGATAAGAACCGGTTGGTGATGTCGGCGGGTTCGTATATTGAACAGCTCACGGTGCAGGATGCCGCGACGATAGAGGGAACGGGTACGATTGAAAAAGCGGTCTTTGAAGCCAGCGGCGCAGTGTGTGCTGTGGAACCGCAGATTTACTCATTCCACAAGGGTGCTTCGGCAACCATTCAAGGCACGGTGGTTTCGGTTGACCGCACCCAGCCCAATCACACCTTAACGCCGGCAACCGTCAATTTGCCGGTCGCAAGCGATGTGGTGTTTGGCATTGTGTCCGATGACACGGCAACGGTGCGTTCGGTGATGCTGGGCAACCGCGTATTGCAAAGCGGGACGCAGTATATTTACGACCCGGTCACCGGTTCGGTGCGCGTATTGTCGGCAGCCTTTAGCGGTTTGTCCAGTGGAACATATACCGTACAAGTCATCATGAGTACGGGTATCAATCCGACCGCTGTGATTTATCTGAATAGCGGTTCTTCTGGTAGCTCGTCCAGTGGCAACACGACACAGACCACACCGGGCAGCGCATCTTTGCTCACGCAGGCGGTGCAGTTTAGCAGCACGGCAGGCAATCCTGCCAACCAGAATGTAATTATCAGCCTGAATATTGACCAGAGTGTGGTTGTTCAGGCGGTCTTGCTGGACAATGCCCAGTTGTCCATGCCCACACAGTATACCATCAGTGGCAGTCAGATTATTTTGTACCGTGAGGCACTCAATACACTGACCGCAGGCAAGTCGGGCACCATCAATGTAGTGCTGATGCTGTCAAATGGCAGTCAGCTTACCGTGCCCATGACCTTGGTTTAAGCAATTTTTCCCCAAACAGGGTATGCCTGTTTGGGGAAATTTTTTTGTGTCACGCTTTGGACAAAATTTGCCCGTCCATTCTGCTATGCTAGAAAACAGGGAGGGACGGCATGGTCATTTACTTGGATGTATTGGCGCTGGTCAATCTGGCCATGGATTACATCTTACTGCTCGCGACTGCAAGAATTGCCGGGGTGTTTGTGCCGCGCCGCCGGTTGCTGGCGGGCAGTGTGCTGGGAGCAGTCTATGCAGTCTTTGCCGTGCTCCCGGCAACCGCATTCCTGAAAGGAGGTGTGTGTGAGCTGGCCGCCGGATTGGGGCTGGTCGCACTGGTGTTTGCGCCGTGCAAAGGACGACTGATACGGGTTGCCGTTGTGTTTGGACTGGTATCCTGTGCGTGTGCGGGCGCGGTCATGGCGTTGGGACAGGCAACCGGTGCCGTGTTTCGCGTGGATGGCGCATATTATCTGGATGTGCCGCTTCGCGTGGTGGCACCGGCCGCGCTGCTCTGTTGGTGTGCAAGTGGGTTTCTGTTTCGGGGCGCAGCCGGACAGAATGGACAGGAACGGGCAAGTGCAGCGGTCGAATTATGCTTTGCTGGCAAGTGTGAGCGGTTCCACCTGCTGTGCGATACGGGTAACACATTATATGAACCGGTCACAGGTCGTCCGGCTTTGCTGCTCGACCGCTATGCAGCGGCGCGACTGTTGCCAGCCGAGTTGGCGGGCATTGTCAGTGGATTGCGCGCCGACAATGCGGGTGACCAGATGACCCGACTGCCGGAAACTTGGCGCACACGGTTTTGTTTGCTGCCTTATCGGGCGATTGGGCAGACCGGCGGCTTGTTGTTGGCATTTCGATTGGATGCGGTACACATGGAGGGCGGTCAAACCGCCTGTACACTGGCGGCAATCAGCGCCGAGCGGGTTGCCGGTGGACGGTACGACGGTTTGATTGGTGTGTGAAAGGAGACGAACAGGAATGGAATGGAAAAAATGGTTCAGACGGGTGCTGGTTCGTCTGCGTGCGCTGTGCAGTGGTGGTATCTATTACATAGGTGGTTCTGAGGTGCTGCCGCCGCCATTGGTCGGGCAGGAGGAAGCCGACTGCATTGCGCGGCTGATGGAGGGGGATGCCGCCGCACGCGATACGCTGGTTGAACACAATCTGCGGTTGGTGGTGTACATTGCGCGTAAGTTTGAAAATACCGGCGTAGGCGTAGAGGACTTGATTTCCATTGGAACCATTGGGCTGATGAAGGCGGTTGGGACATACAAAACCGATAAAAATGTAAAGCTGGCTACTTATGCGTCACGCTGTATTGAAAATGAAATTTTGATGCACCTGCGCAAAGTGTCCGGCCATCGTGCCGAAGTTTCTTTTGATGAACCACTTTCTTCCGATTGGGATGGAAATGAATTGCTGCTTTCGGATATTCTGGGCACCGAACCGGATAGCGTGATTCGCCCGATTGAGGACGATGTAGACCGCCAGTTGCTGCGGCAGGCCTTGTCGCAACTACCGCCGCGCGAAAAGCAAATTATCTGCCTGCGGTTTGGACTGGGCGGCCGGCGCAGCCTGACCCAAAAGGAAGTTGCCGACTTGCTCGGCATTTCACAATCCTACATTTCACGGCTGGAAAAACGTATCATTTCACGCATGAAAAAGGATATTTTGCGCTGGGTATGACTTGTGCGCGCTTTTGCACTCTGCTATAATAAAAAATACAGAGTGACAGAGGAGCGAAACAGGCATGAAAAAATCTTATGTGAGAATTGCGGCGGCAGGCGCCTTGTGGGGCTTGCTGTCGCTGTTTTTTGGCGTACTGTCGGCGGCTGGTCTGACTTCGCCACAGGCAGTCGGAGTGCGGACGGTGTGCGCGGCAGTGGTATTATGGGTATGGCTGCTGGTGCGTAATCCCCGTGCGCTTCGGCTCAAAAGGCTTTCCCATCTATGGTATTTTGTCGGCACCGGTATGGTCAGTTTGGCGTTCTTTAATTCGTGCTATTTCATTTGTATTGAACGCTCGACGATTGGACTTGCCGCGTTGCTGCTGTATACTGCACCGGTTTTTGTCATGCTGTTTTCGGCGGTGCTGTTTGGTGAGCACCTGACACGGCGTAAGCTGGTTGCTTTGGTATTGACCGTGTTGGGCTGTGGATTGGCAACGGGTGCCTTGACGGGCGGCTTGTCGGTTGCACCCAATGCGCTGGCATTTGGACTTGCTTCGGGTATTGGCTATGCGCTGTATACGATTTTTGGAAAGTTTGCCTTGCGCGACTACGATTCCCAAACGATTACAGCCTATACGATGCTGTTTGCTTCTCTGGGCATTTTGCCGCTTGCGCAGCCCATTGACGCGGCGCGGATTGTGTTTTCTTCGCCCAGTATGGCGGTGATGGCGATAAGCGGCGGCGTACTGTGTACCGTACTGCCATATCTGCTTTACACCAAAGGATTGGAACAGGTGGATGCAGGCCGCGCTTCCATTATTGCTTGTATCGAACCGGTCGTTGCCGCACTCGTTGGAATGGCGTGGTTTGGGGAACCGCTGGTATGGGGGCGGGTTGCTGGTATGGCGCTTGTGCTGTTGGCGATTGCACTTTTGAATCTTCCGGTTTCGTCCACTGCTGCACCTAAAGTTGTAAAGAAACAGAAAACCGTCCCTTGAAAAGGGACGGTTTTTATTTATGCCCAAGCAAACGAAGAAACCATCGTTTGTGCTACGGTATCAGCCTGTTCGGAGCCTGTGAAATTGGTTTCTTGAATCAGACAGAATTTGTAATCACCTACAATATAATATTGTGTTGTGGTGATGCCGGTATCTTCTTCGGCAATCGTAAAGGTATATAAAGTATCACCGTTTTCCGTCATGGAACCGTCCCCCGTCAGCGAAATGCCCGACTGCCCGCCAATCTGCATGGACAGTTGCCGCAAAATCGCTTGCCGGAATGTATCGTGTTCTTCTGCGGCATAGGGGTTTGAGCCGACATTGATGGAAACATTATCCGGCTGCTCCTTTTGCTCATCAGACTCTGAAATATAAAAATACATGCCTTGTGCGGATGTTTCTGCTTCTATCCAGCCTTGCGGCACGGTATAGGAACCGAAATCTTTTTCATAAGTCGTATCGGTTTCCGCTGTTTGTTCGACTTCTTGGGCAGAAGGCTCTGTATCGGTGGGGGCAGTCTGGGTATTGGTTGTGACAGCGGTATCAGATGGGGTAGAAGCGGAGGGGGTATCTGTTTGACAGGCTGGTAGCAATGTCACAGAACATGCCATCAGAACAGATAGAAAAATAGAATGAAACGTCATTATTTTGCCTCCTTTTTTATGTTTCAGAGTGTACCTTTATTATAGCATAAGTACTGGAGGGGTTACAATATAGTTGGATGATTTGACAGCCCTTGTCAGCCGGGCGCGTTGTGTGCTATCATAAGAGAAAGAAAGGATTTGATGTCAATGCTTTTTGAAAACATTTCAGTTTTAACCCCTGATTTTACCGTAGTATCCGGCCAATATGTTGGCGTAAAAGCCGATAAAATTGCGTATGTGGGCGATAAAAAGCCCGAAGGGGATTGGGGAGAGTGCTATAACGGGGCAGGAAAGCTGCTTATGCCCGGTCTGGTCAATTCTCACTCCCATGCGCCTATGACGCTGCTGCGCGGTTACGGGGAAAACCTGGAATTGCAGCGCTGGCTCAATGAACGTATTTTCCCGTTTGAGGATAAACTCAGCGATGCGGCAGTTGCGCCGTCTACTCGTCTGGCTATCGCAGAAATGCTGCGTTTTGGTACGGTGTCGTTTAGTGATATGTACTTTTTTAGTCAGACAATGGCAGATGCGATTTTGGAATCGGGTATTAAGTGCAATTTAAGCCGTGGCCTGACCGTATTTGATGACAGTGATTATGAACAGACAGCCGCTTATCGGGATAACTGTGATTTGTTGGAACGGTATCAGGGCGCAGGAGACGGACGGCTTAAAATTGATTTGTGTATTCACGGAGAATATACGACCACGCCTAAGGTAGTCAAGGCGGTTGCCGCACACGCAAAAGAACAAGATGTGCGTGTACACATCCATCTTTCGGAAACGCAGAGCGAACATGAGGACTGCAAAAAGCGGCATGGCATGACCCCGGCGGCATATTTTGAGGCGATGGGACTGTTTGACCAGCCCGCAACGGCGGCGCACTGTGTCTGGCTGGAGCAGAGCGACTTTGATATTTTGAAGCGCAAGGGTGTGACGGTTGCATCGTGTCCGGTCAGCAATATGAAGCTTGCCAGCGGTTTTGCGCCCATTCCCGAATTGATGCGGCAGGGCATTCGCGTTGCGCTGGGCACAGACAGTGTTGCATCTAACAATAGCCTGAATTTGTTCAAAGAGATGTTCCTGTTTGCCAATGTTTATAAGGGTGCATCCCATGACCCGACCGTTGTAACCCCTGCACAGGCGCTGGCGGCAGCAACTGTAAACGGTATGCACGCACAGGGACGTATGAACAGCGGCGCGATTGTCGAGGGCAATCAGGCAGATTTGATTGTTTTGGATACCGCTGTACCGTGGATGGTGCCTGTGCATGACTGGACAACCAATCTGGTTTACTCGGCACAGGGCAGCGATGTTTGTCTGACTATGGTAGACGGCAAGGTACTGTATGAGAACGGAGAATATCGCACGATTGATATTGAAAAAGTACAGTATGAATCCCAGCGCGCAACCGACGCAATTCTTGCACAGCTTTAAGGTGATATAAGATACACAACAGATAAAAGGAGTGAGCCGGTATGTATGAAAAACTCCATGAAAGTGCTGTATTTCTCAGACAAGCCTTTGCAGGGCAGGTGCCACAAACTGCGCTGGTGTTGGGTTCTGGTTTAGGGCCGTTGGCAGATGAACTGGAACAGGCGGTTGCAGTTCCTTTTGGTGACGTGCCCCACTTCTGTCAATCTACTGCACCCGACCATGCGGGACGCTTGGTTTGTGGTCAGCTTGCGGGTAAAACCGTGTTGTGTATGCAAGGGCGCTTGCACGGCTATGAGGGCTATACGCCCGCCCAAGTTGCCTATCCGATTGTCGTATTCCGCGCACTTGGGATGCGGCAGGTGATTTTGACCAATGCCGCGGGCGGCATCAATGAACAATTTGCCGTGGGCGATTTTATGGTGGTGGATGACCACATCAATTTCACTGGAAAAAGTCCGCTGACTGGGCCGAATGATGCGCGCATTGGCCCGCGGTTTAATGACATGTGCCATGTATATCCAAAAGCATTGCGGCAAGTTGCCGATGATGCTGCGCGTGCGTGCGGGATATCGCTGCAACATGGGGTATATGTCGGGGTGAATGGGCCGCAGTACGAGACACCAGCCGAAATCCGTATGTTCCGTACAATGGGCGGGGATGCGGTTGGTATGTCCACAGTATTTGAAAGCATTGCGGCTGCACATTGCGGTTTGCCAGTGCTGGCGATTTCTATGATTACCAATCTGGCAGCCGGTATCACTGGACAGGCGCTGTCCGATGAGGAAGTCAAAGAGATGGCACAAAAGCGCGGGGAAGTATTCCGTATGTTGATGAAAGAAATAGTCAAGCGCTTATAAAGAGCAAAAGAGGGACGCATAAAGCGTCCCTCTTTTGACAGGTTTACTTTTGATTGAATACGCCGGTCACATCCAGCGTTGCAAAGTAATCTTCCGGTGTCTCAGCGCGGCGAATCAGTTCGGTCGTGCCGTCCTCATGCAGCAGGACTTCGGCCGAACGCAATTTACCGTTGTAGTTGTAACCCATTGCAAAGCCATGTGCGCCGGTGTCGTGGATGACCAGATAATCCCCGTCATTGATTTCAGGCAGCATACGGTCAATGGCAAACTTATCGTTGTTTTCGCACAGACCGCCGGTTACATCATACTTGTGGTCACAGGGGGCGTCCTCTTTGCCCAGAACGGTGATGTGATGGTAAGCGCCGTACATGGCGGGGCGCATCAGATTGGCAGCACAGGCATCCAAGCCGACATATTCCTTATGGGTGTGCTTGTGGTGCAGGCACTGCGTTACCAGACAGCCGTAAGGCCCAAGGATGAAGCGGCCCATTTCGGTATAAATGGCAACATCGCCCATGCCAGCCGGAACCAGAACTTCTTCGTATGCCTTGCGCACGCCTTCACCGATAGCCATAATATCATTGGGCTGCTGTTCGGGGCGATACGGGATGCCGACACCGCCGGACAGATTGATAAAGGCAATGTGTGCGCCGGTTTCCTGATGCAGTTCAACAGCGGTTTGGAACAGAATACGCGCCAGTACCGGATAGTATTCGTTTGCAACCGTGTTGGATGCAAGGAACGCGTGCAGACCAAAGTGCTTGACGCCCTTTGCCATCAGCTTGCGGTATGCTTCGGTCAACTGCGGGCGGGTCATGCCGTACTTGGCATCCTGCGGGGTGTCCATGATTTCGTTTTCAATCTTGAAATCACCGCCCGGATTGAAGCGGCAAGACATGGTTTCCGGGAAGGGTGCGATTTTTTCAAAGAAATCAATGTGCGTGATATCATCAAAGTTGATGATGGCGCCCAGCTTGGCGGCAAGTGCAAAATCTTCTGCCGGTGTAACGTTGGAGGAGAACATGATGTTCTCACCGGTCTGACCGACCGCTTCACTCATCAGCAGTTCGGTGTAGCTGGAGCAGTCACAGCCGAAGCCTTCTTCTTTCAGGATTTGCAGAAGGCGCGGATTGGGGCAGGCTTTGACCGCAAAATATTCATGGAATCCGGGGTTCCAGGCAAATGCAGCCTTGACGCGGCGTGCATTTTCGCGGATGCCCTTTTCGTCGTACAGGTGGAATGGGGTGGGGTACTGCTTGACCATTTCCTGCACCTGTTCGAGCGTGACAAACGGCTTTTTCTGATTCATGGGACTCATTCCTTTGCGACAAATAGATTATTTATTTCCGAGGATGCGTTCAAAACGGCGGCGAACCATCGCGTCACGGCGGCTGGTTTCTTCCTCGTCGATTTCCAGAATACGGTCGCCCTCATACCAGACGACCAGACCTTCTGCAACCATAGCAGGAGCATGATTGCGGGGAATTTGAATGGTACCGTGTTCGGTTTCCAGAATGATAAAATCGCCCTCGAACCGGTCAATGATTGCCTGTTCTCTCATGCGGCGTTCTCTCCTTTGTAATCGCTGTGGGGGATGGAATAAACGAAGGTGCCTTCTTGGGCGGTGACATGGATTTGAGCACCGTGTGCGCGCAGTCGCTCCAAGGTTTCTTCATGTGGATGCCCATATTCATTGTATCGGCCGCAGGAGATGACCGCAATAGACGGCGCAGCGGCGGTCAAAAATGCGTCGGTAGACGAAGTATTGCTGCCGTGGTGCCCGACTTTGAGCACATCGCATGAAAGCGATACACCAGTTTGGAGCAAATCTTGTTCGGCTTGCGCTTCGGCATCGCCGGTAAACAAAACACGGTGTCCATCTGCGTTTAGAAGGCAGATAATAGAAATATTGTTTGTGTTGTCGTAAGAAGCATCCAGCGCTGGTGCCAAAAACGTAAGCGACGCATTTTGTCCAAAGGACAGCGTTTGCGCTGGGGTCGGCACCTCAACCGAAACGTTTGTCTGCTCGGCTGCTTGCAGCAGGGCTTCATAAGATGGCGTCAGTGCGGTCTGGTTTGGCAGGTATAATGTGTCTGTCTCGAATGCGTACAGTACTGCGGGTAAACCGCCGATGTGGTCTTCGTGCGGATGGGTGGCAACGACAGCGGTGAGTTTGGTCACGCCCGCCGCGGTTAAATATTTTACAACCGTGTCACCCATGTCGGTGATACCTGCGTCAATCAGAACAGCATCTGCACCAGAACGGATTAGCGTGCAATCGCCTTGTCCGACGTCGATGAAATGAACTGTGGTCTGTGCTTGCATGGCATCTGAACCGATGCGCGGCTGCAAAAACAGAAACAACTCATAAATTGCGACAACAATCGACAACACAATTAGGAAAATGATGGATTTTCTGCCCGGTTTGCGCCGGGAATTGGTTGAAATGTGTGACAAAATGCACCTCGCAATCGGGTGTCAGGGCATGTCCATTTCACGCAATCATTATACAATGATATGGCGGAAACTGCAAGAAAAACGGTAAGCTCCTGCAAACTTTTGCGTTCTTGCCCAAAAGTGTACGATTTTTGGAGAATATTTTTACACTTTTGACAACGAAAGTGCGCGGGCGAGTTTGGACAGCGGTTCAGGGGTGAGTGCCAAGCGTGCGGCTTGTGTCTGGCAAGCCGATTGAAAGGCCGTGTAATCACCGCTCTTATATTCACATTCGATTTCACAAAAATCGGTTTGGTTGGTCTGGCTGCCCAGTGTGCCAGTGTCCAGACTCAACTCAGCTGTAAATCCATCTTGTATCCAGAGAACCGGTTGCCGAACAAATTGCACATGGGCAATCGGGATAAGCGGCACTTGCATCAGTTGCGCACACAAATCGGCCGGGGCGCCCTGTGCGGGCAGGTCGCGCAGTCCTTGCGCCAGTGTATCTGCTGCACACTCATATTCGGCATGAACATGCAAGCCGTTCTGTTCGGTGTTGCGCAGTTTCATGCAGCACACCGACTGCACATTCTCGCGGCGCAGACGTAAGCCGATTTTGTGGGCGCGAAGCAAACTGTCTGGCGTGTCGTAATAGGTGGCATCCATTTGAATGGTTGCCTGTGCATTGGGAACCAGTTTTAACCCATCGCACAGGGTTTCAAACTGTTCCGGACGGGCACGCCACTTAAATTCCTGTTCCATTATCGCACCTGCCCGTTTCCAAAGATGACGTATTTTTGGGAGGTCAGCGCTTCCAATCCCATAGGGCCGCGTGCGTGCAGTTTTTGGGTCGAGATACCAATTTCGGCACCGAATCCAAATTCAAACCCGTCGGTGAAGCGAGTGGAGGCATTGACATAGACCGCAGCCGCGTCCACCTCATCGGTAAAGCGCTGGGCAGCAGAATAGGATTCGGTCACAATACATTCGGAATGACCGGTGTTGTAACGGTTGATGTGGTCAATGGCTTGTTCCAGAGAATCGACGACTTTAACCGAGATTTCATACGCCAAATATTCTTTTGCGTAGTCCTCCTCGGTTGCAGGTACGATAGCATCTCCCAAAAGTTCCATTGTACGCGGGCAGCCGTGCAAAATCACATGGTCGGCAGCCAGCGCCGTTTGTGCCATCGGCAAAAACGCGGCGGCAACATCGCGGTGTACCAGCAGGCTTTCGGCGGCATTGCACACCGAAATGCGCTGACATTTTGCGTTTACCAGAATACGGGTGGCCATGTCGAGGTCGGCGGCGGCATCGACATAGATATGACAGTTGCCGGTGCCGGTTTCGATGACCGGAACGGTTGCATTCTGCACCACTGCGCGAATCAGTCCGGCACCACCGCGCGGAATGAGCACATCCAGATACCCGTTGAGTTTCATCATTTGATTGGCGCTTTCGCGTGTCGTGTCCTCGACCAGATTGATGGCATCTTTTGGTAAGCCGCAGGCATCGAGCGCATTGCGCATGAGGTCTGCCAGACACTTGGACGAGTGAAACGCCTCTTTGCCGCCACGCAGGATGCAGGCAGAACCAGCCTTAAAGCACAAAGCGGCGGCATCTACCGTGACATTGGGACGCGCTTCATAAATAATGCCGATAACGCCCATAGGCACGCGGCGCAAGCCGATGCGCAAACCATTGGGGCGGGTGCGTTGCCACAGCACTTCCCCAATGGGGTCGGGCAGGGTAGCCACTTGCCGACAACCCTCCGCAATGCCCTTGATGCGGTCGGCGGTTAGAGTCAGGCGGTCTAACAAGCCGTCATTGAGTCCGTTGGCGCGTCCGGCATCCAGGTCGAGTTGATTTGCAGCTAGAATTTCCGCAGTATGTTCGATAAGCGCGTCGGCGATGGCGTGCAGTCCAGCGTTTTTTGCGTTGGTATCCAGACGTGCGACGGCAGCTTTTGCCGCGCGCGCATCCACAGCGATGGTCATAAGCTCGCGCATGGGAATCAAACCTTCTTTCGTTTCCATTTTCGTTTGAATAGGGTGCCTACTTTTTTGCCGTCTACGATATCATACAGTACTTCGGCGCGGTCGCCCTTGGTGATGAGCATAGAAACCCCGTTTTCCATGCAGATTTCGGCGGCTGAAAGCTTGGTAGCCATACCACCAGTACCACCCTTGGTGCCCGGCCCGCCGGCAATTTTGCGTAGGTCGTCATTGATGGCTTCTACGCGCGAAATCAGTTGCGCGTCAGGATTTTCACGCGGGTTGTCATTATACAGACCGTCGATGTCAGTAAAGATAATCAGCAGGTCGGCGCGGCACAGCTGGGCGACGACTGCCGACAGGGTATCGTTGTCGCCAAAGGTTTCGACACGGCTGAGTTCTTCGGTCGAAACCACGTCATTTTCGTTGACGATGGGCACAACACCCGATTGCAGCAAGGCTTCAAATGTGCCTTCGACATTGGCGTAATGTTCGGGGGAAGAAACGTTGTGACGTGTCAGCAATACTTGTGCGACGGTGACACCATATTCTAAAAACATCTTATCGTAAATGTGCATCAGCTCGCACTGGCCAACCGCAGCAGCGGCCTGTTTCAGACGCATATCGCTGGGGCGTTCGGTAATTCCGAGTTTGTTCAGGCCGACACCAACTGCGCCGGACGAGACCAGAACCAGTTCAAAGCCCCGGTTGTGCAGGTCGGAGATGACGCGCACCAGATGTTCGATGCAGCGAATGTTTAGTTTGCCATTGGAATAGGTCAGGGAAGAAGTGCCAACCTTGAGCACCAAACGGCGCGCATCCGAACGAATGGACATGAGAAAAGTCTCCTTTGAGAAAGAATAAATCGTTTGCTTCATTTTATCATATGCAGGCGGCGGAAACAAGAGAGCAGATAGCCGGATAAAAGCGGCTTGTGGATATTGCCGCATCGTGGCGGGTTGACGCGGCAGCCTGCGTACACAATCACAAATTCTCGCAATTTCGTCGAAATATTTGTGCGGAGTGTGTAAAATTATGCTATAATAAAATACCGTATACCAATGCGACGAACAGGGAGGAAGAGCGGATGCAAAACCGTCTGACCGTAACCATCGCAGGCCAGAAATTTTCGCTGGTCGCGGATGAATCCGAAGCATATATGAAAGAGATTGCGGCCTTGGCCGATAGAAAAATTGAAGAAGCAAAAAAACTGGTGGGCAACACCGCATTTTCTACCGGTGTACTTGCCACGCTCAACATGGCAGACGAGGCGGTAAAACTGCGGCATCAGTGTGAGGACTATCGCAAGAAATCCAAAGCCCAGCAGCAAGAAATTACACGGCAAAAGGATGAACTGAAACAGATAAAGGAAGAACTGGACACCATGCGCTGTGCCCGGCCGGACGAAGACCCGGCGGTTTTGCTGGCTGAAATCAAACGGCTAGAAAAAGAACTGGAGGAAGTGCGCGGGCTGCATGATACGGTGTGTGCCGAATCGGATGCAGAGATGGCGCGGCTCAATGCGCAAATAGAAGAACTCAATCAAACCTATCAGCAAGCGCAGACCAAATTGTCCGAGGTCAAGCCGCTGGAAGATAAGGTCCAGGCGTTGACCCGGCAAGCCGAAGAATTGCGCGAGGCACTCAAGCGCGCCCATGAAGAAAAAAAAGCTGCTGTACATGAGCAGGAAAATTCTTTACAAAGCGAAATCGACCAACTCAATGCCGCGCTGGATGCGCTGCATGTGCAGGAGTCGGCCAAAACCGCGCAGGCACAGCAGAAAATTCAGAATTTGGAGCGGGAAGTAAAGGAACTGCGCACGACGCGCGTAGACCCCGAACCGCTTTATGCAGAGATTAAAAATCTTCAGACCGCGCTTGATGCGAAAGAAGAACAGGTCAGCGAGAATATAGAGTTAAAAGCCCAAGTGGAGGATTTAAAAAAGCAGATTGAACAGTTAGACCCCGCACCGCTGCATGCAAAGATTGAGCGCTTGCAAAAAGAAGTGGACGAGGGCGAAAAGACATTGGCCGAAAATGCCAAACTCAAGGTGCAGCTCGACGACCTCAAAGAGCGGTTAAAACGCAATGACCCGGCACCGCTGTATGCCGAAATTCGCCAGTTACAAGCCGCGCTCGACGAGCGCCGCAGTCAGGCAGAAGAAAACAATCGCTTGCGCGAGGAAATGCGTAAATTGCGCGAATCGTACCACGATGTGCGCCCGGCGGTCGAGTATGACCAGCTCAGTCAGAAATTTGAGGAGGTCAACCGCGAACTGTCCAAGGCAAAAATTCAACTGGCGGGGCGTGAAATCGGAGAAATCGGAGAGCTACGCCGTGAGTTGACGCGCCTGCGCGAATTGGAACAGGAATATAACAATATGGAAGACCCCGAACCGCTACACAGTGAAATCGACCGCCTAGAGCAAGAATTGCGCCAGATGCGTTTGCAAAAGCAAGAGGCAGAGCAGCAGGCGGCACAAAAGGATGGTGCACAGCAGCATCATAAGCAGGATTTGGAACAAATTGAGCAGCTCAAGCAGGAACTGGCACAGCTCAAACAGGCACAGGCGGCACAAGCTGCTCCGGCATCAGAGGAAGTCGAGACGCTGCGCGCCCAACTGAAACAGGTGAAAGCCGAACTGAACCGTCAAATCCAAATCAACCAGTCGCAGGAACAGCGGGGAAGAAAGAAGAAAGGCGGAAAGTAATGCCCGAATTATTGGCACCAGCCGGTTCATTTGAGGGTGTGCGCGCGGCTGTACAGAGCGGCGCGAATGCAGTTTACATGGGCTTTGGCACGTTTAATGCCCGGCGCGGTGCAAAAAATTTTTCACGCAAGGAAATGGCACAAGCTATTGCCTATTGCCGCACACGCGGCGTAAAAACCAACATTACATTTAATATTGTGGCGCTTGACCGTGAACTAGAGCAGGCCATGCAGGATGTTCAGTTTTTATATCAAGCGGGAGCCGATGCGCTGATTGTGCAGGATTTGGGGTTAGCGCGGCTGATTCGGGAACATGCGCCCCAAATAGAATTACATGCGTCTACCCAGATGACCATTCACACGCTGGATGGTGCGCGTGCAGCAAAAGAACTGGGATTTTCCCGCGTGGTACTGTCGCGCGAGTGTACGCTGGACGAGATTGAAAAGATTACACGCGAAGCCGGTGTGGAAACCGAAGTGTTTGTACACGGCGCACTGTGCATGTGTTATTCCGGACAGTGCTATATGTCCTCAGTTATCGGTCAGCGTTCGGGCAACCGCGGTCTGTGTGCGCAGCCTTGCCGCTTGCCCTACACCTATGCGGACGGCAAAAAAGGATATCCGCTGTCGCTCAAAGATTTGTGTGCAGCCAAATGGATTCCTACCCTTACAAAAATGGGTGTGACTTCGTTTAAGATTGAAGGGCGCATGAAGCGACCGGAATACAGCGCGGTCGTGACCAAGATTTATGCCGATTTGCTGCGCGAGCAGCGCGGCCCGACCAAAGAAGAAAATGAAACATTGCGCAAGGTGTTTTCGCGTGATGGCTTTACCGACGGCTATTTGACCGGTCATGTAGATGAAAAAATGTTTGGAACCAAGACCGACTTGCCCATGCAGGAGGTCAAGCCGCTTTATGATGAAGCGGCGCGCCGGTTTGCGGAGGGCAAGGAGGCGCCTTTGGTACCTGTCGAGATAAGCTGTACGGTCACGCCGGAGGGAATTTCGGTGCAAGCCTGTGATATGTTCGGGCATGGAGCGCAGGCGGCTGACCATGAACCGGTCGAGCGGGCGAACAACCGACCGACAACCCGTGAAATGCTGGTAAAGAATCTGATAAAAACCGGTGGCACACCGTTTTTTGTGCGCGATGTCGAGCGGGATGTACAAATTGAACTGCCAGAAGGGTATATGGTTCCGGCATCCCGCATCAATGCCCTGCGGCGTACAGCACTCAATACCATTGAAAAACTGCGCGGCATACCGCCCAAGCGCAATTGGATACCGTATCAAAATTCACACAATCGTCACGCAAATGTCGCATTTCAGGGGTATACTTTAGAGATACGCAAGTTGGAGCAACTCACACAGGAGATGCAGCAAAAGCCGCCGTGTATGGTGTATGTGCCGCTGACCGAACTGGACGCACATCCACAGGCTGTGCATGATTTGTGTGCGCGTGACATACCGCTGGCGGTACAAATGCCGCGTATCTACACCGATGCCGAACAGCCTGAAATTGAGCGGATGTTGAAAACGGCATGGGAAAATGGCGTGCGCACGGCGTGCGCCATGAATTTGGGACAATTGCCGCTGCTCAAACGCTTGGGCTTTGTGATTCATGGCGGGTTTGGGCTGAATGTGTGCAATGGTGCAGCACTGGACGCACTTGCAGCACTTGGTGTGCGCCGCCAGACTCTGTCGTTTGAGTTGCGCACGGCGCAATTGCGCGACGTAGACAAGCCGATAGAGACCGAATTGTTGGTTTATGGTTATCTGCCACTGATGGTTTTTGAAAACTGCGCCATTCGTCGGCGTACCGGTCAATGCACCTGTCAAAAAGGAATTACCACACTGACCGACCGCAAAGGGCAAACCTTTGGGCTGCTGCCTGAATTTGGGTGCCGCAACACACTTTTGAACAGTAAGCCGCTCTATCTGGCAGATAAGGATGATTGGAAACAGGTAGGCGCACCGTTCGGGCGCATCTGCCTGACGACCGAATCACCCGAACGGGCACAGGCGGTCTGGCGTGCATATACCGAGCAAATGCCGCTGGAATTTTGCGATGGATTTACACGCGGCCTATACCAGCGCGGTGTAGAATAAACTGGATTGACGCAAAGAAAAAAAGGAGCCGATTATAAAAAATGCAACTGATTTTAGCTTCACAGTCTCCGCGTAGACGGGAACTGCTTGGGCTGATTGTGCCGGACTTTTGTGTATGTCCGGCAGAGATAGAAGAAGAACTGATACCGGGGGCTGACCTTGGTGCCGAAGTTGCCCGACTGGCCGCTGGCAAAGCGCGAGTCGTGGCGGACACCCATCCACAAGCCGCGGTTATCGGTTCGGATACTTTGGTGGTTTGTGATGGACAGGCATTGGGTAAACCAAAAGATGCAGACGACGCATACAGGATGCTCAGTTTGTTATCCGGGCGAAGCCATGAAGTGATGACTGGATTGGCGCTTTGGGTGCCGGGGCAGACCATGCGCACCGACACCATTGTGACGCAGGTACGCTTTGCCGCCCTGGGTGAAGGCGAAATAAAAGCGTATATCGCCAGCGGTGAACCGATGGATAAGGCGGGCGCATATGGGATTCAGGGCTTAGGTGCACGCTTTATTGAGGGCATTGAAGGCGATTATTACAGTGTAATGGGACTACCGGTACGCCGCCTGTATGAACGGCTGCGTGAAACCGGTCTAGCGTGATGGGAGAAGAGGGGATATCAACTTGCGAAATATCTTTACCACAAGGCTTTTGACCGTGATTCTGTTGATTGCCGCGGCTTGTTTGGGGCTGGCGGCTTACACAGGGGCGGCCGGACAGGATTCACCCGTGTCGGCAGCGGTCGGCACCGTGATTTCACCGATTCAGAAAGGTGTGTCCTCTATCAGTAATAAGGTGGAACACTTTGTCAGTCATTTTCAAAATTATGACCAGATGGAGGCGGAGAACAAAGAACTGCGCGAGAAAGTTGCCGAACTGGAACAGCAAGTACGCGATGCACAGGTCGCGATTGATGAAAATGAGCGGCTGCGCGTGCTGACCGGTCTGGTCAAGAACAACCCAACGTTTCACTATGACATGGCCGAGGTCATTGCACGTTCCCCCGGTCAGTGGGCAACCACCATTTCGATTGACAAAGGCTCAATGGATGGCGTGGAGAAAAATGATTTGGTTGTGACAGCCGAAGGCATGGTGGGCTATGTGTCGTTGGTTGCGCCCACTTACAGCAAGGTTACAACCGTGCTCGATACCAATATGCAGGCCGGTGCGCTGGTGACCCGTACACGCGAAAGCGGTGTGGCACAGGGCGACTATGAGCTGATGGGCGACGGGATGCTGCGCTTGTCCTATCTGAGCAAGGATAGCGATGTGGTTATTGGCGATACCATTCAGACATCAGGTGAAGGTGGGATTTTCCCCAAGGGCATTATGATTGGCACGGTGGAGCGCGTGATGATTGAGGAAAACGGAATGAACAATTATGCCGTGATTCGCCCGTTTGTAGACCCGGCAACGGTCACAGACGTGTATGTTATCACCGATGTGACCAGCGGTCAGGTGACTCAGCAGACGCAGACCAGTGACGATGCGGCAGCCGATGCCGCGGCGGAGTGATGTGCCATGCAGAGAGACCGCACTACGACCTATAAGGTCGTCTTTTATCTGTTATTTGTACTCATCGTGTATTTGCTGGAAACTGCGACCGGTTTAGGCTCGCTCAATCTATTTGGAGCACGACTGGATTTGCTGTTCAGTGTACCGGTTGCGGTGGCGCTGATGGAAAATCCGGCGATTGGTGCAGCCGCGGGTCTGTTTACCGGTATCCTGTATGACCTTTCGGGCACCGGCGTGGAGGGAATCCTCCCGCTCTACTTTATGCTGTTTGCCACATTTGCCGGTGCAATCAGCGGCCGTTATCTGCGCCGTATCTGGCCGTCGCATCTGTTGCTCACAGCAGGGGGCATGTTGCTGCTGCGCGGCTTGCAATTTGTGTTTGCGGCATTGGCAGGACGCACCTACCCCATGATTCCTTTCCTGCAATCTATGTACGGCGAAATTTTGGCCGCCGTTGTGTTGTCTCCATTCATCTACCTGCCGACGCTGCTTTTGGCGCGTCGTTTTGACCGCATGAAATGAGGTTTGACGTATGGACAATAAAACAAAACTGTTACACCGATTGATTGCACTGTTTGTCGTGCTTGCCTTGCTGTGCGGGGTGTCAGCCGCCGGACTGTATTCGCTTCAGGTCATCAATGGCGAAGCGTATCGCTTGCAGGCCGAACGACATTTGACTTCGACCAGCGTGGTGTCGGCGGCGCGCGGAGAAATCCTTGACCGATATGGCCGCCCGCTTGTCACAAACGAATCCATTTATTCCATTCGCTTTGACTATGCGTACTGGGACCATACCAACCAGAATGATATTTTATTGCAGTTGGTGCAGTTGGTCATTTCGGCTGGGGTTGAGGTGCCGACCATTCTGCCCATTACCCAGCAAGCGCCCTACACCTTTACCTGCGACGCAGAGGACAAAGTATACACGTCCCTCATAGAGTTTATTGACAGCAAGAACGGCACAGAGAACGGAAAAGATACTTTGGGACTCAAAGCGCAATATGGAGCCAATTCGGCTAAGGATTTGGATGCGGAAAGCGTGCTCAAAGTGCTCAAAGCGTATTATGGTATCAATGAAGGGTATACCGAATCCAACGCGCGCTGGATTTTGGAACAGCGCTACCGTATGACCACTTCTGGCTTCTCGCGCAACAATCCATTTATCTTTGTAAAAGATGTGCCGATGAACTTGATTGCCGAAATCAAAGAGCGGCATGAGCTGTTCAAGGGTGTCAATGTCGAAGCATCCACCGAGCGCAAGTATGAGACAGACTATGCAGCGCAGATTTTGGGCCGCACCGATATCATCTATGCCGAAGATTGGGATGTTTATAAAGAAAAAGGATATTCCATGACCGATATTGTCGGCAAGAGTGGTTTGGAACGCTCGATGGAAGAATATTTACGTGGCAAGAGCGGCAGCCAAATGGTAGACACCGATATTTCCGGCGAAGTCACCGGCACAATGGAACCGTCCTCGCCGCAGCCGGGCGACAACGTGATTACAACGCTTGATATTGAACTGCAAAAAGTCACCGAAGAATCACTGGCGCGTGTTATCTCAGCGATTGAGGGTGCACGCGGCGGTGCAGCCGTTGTGGTAAAGGTGGATACGGGCGAAGTGTTGGCGGCGGGCAACTATCCAACATACAGTCAGGCAACGTTTTTGGAAGATGCCGCGGCTATCAATAACAATCCGCTTGAGCCAACGCGCAGCCGCGCATTCCAGATGGCCTATGCTCCGGGGTCAACTTTTAAGCCAATGATTGCATTAGCCGGTTTAGAGGAAGGCGTTATTAACTTGCAAACTACAATGGTTTGTAATCATTACTATACACGTTTTCAATCGCGAACTTTTAAATGCTTGGGATGGCATGGCACGGTAGACTTGAATCAGGCAATTAAAAAGTCGTGTAATATTTATTTCTATGAAACCGGCTATCTGTTGGGCGGCGCTACGATTGAAAAGTGGTCAAAAATGTTTGGCTTTGGACAAAAAACCGGAATTGAAGTCGGTGAAATCGCCGGTTCGGCGGCTGGTCCGAGCTATCGAGCAAAGATGCTGGAGAATAATCCGTTATTTAACAAATGGCAGCCGGGCGATGTGGTACAGGCAGCGATTGGACAGAGTGATAACACCATCACGCCGTTACAGCTTGCGGTCTATGCGGCAACGCTGGCAAATGGCGGAACCCGTTATCAGCCGACCTTGATTAAAAGCGTGAAATCGTACGATTACAGCCGTACGATTATCGACAATGAACCCAAAGTGGCGCAGAAAATTCATTTAAATCCGGAAAACCTTAAGGCAGTCACCGATGCCATGCAGTCGGTTGCCGATGAAGGCGGTACTGCCGCGAAAACCTTTGCCAATTATCCTATTCCTATTGCGATTAAGACCGGTACATCGCAACATAATGGAGGTAAAGATTTTGATGGGAATGATACTGACCACGGTGTTCTGGTTGCCTATGCGCCTGCCGATGACCCCGAAATTGCGGTGGCGGTTGTAGGTGAATGTGCCGGACATGGTTCGGCCGTGGCACCGGTTGCGCGTGATATTTTCGACGCCTACTTCCAAGGGGAAAGTGCAATGGACCAAGCACCGGTCGAGCAGACATTGCAAAAATAACGTGATACTTGCAATCAACGTATGACCGAAAATCACAAAGGCACCTGTAAAATCTTTTGATTTTGCAGGTGCCTTTTCGCAAGGTCTATCTTTATACAGCTTGACCGATGCGTGGATAGAAGAAAAAATCAAACCTGCCGCAAAAAAACCAGTTCTTGGACTTGTCACCGACGATTTTTTGCTTTATACTGAAAGCAAGGTGTGAAATCATTGGGAGGAAATATGCGCAAGGTTATTTTAGTCGCGTCCGGTAAGGGCGGCACAGGAAAAACCTCTTTGACCGCAGCGGTTGGAACATCGCTGGCCGAGATGGGGAAAAAAGTGCTTGTCGTGGATGGAGACTGCGGTTTGCGCAACTTGGACTTGATTTTAGGCATGAGTGATATGGCGGTTTTTACATTTGCCGATGTGGCGCGTGAAACCGTATCGCTTGCCCGTGCAGCAGCGGCGCATCCGGTTACGGATGGCTTGTTTTTGTTGACCGCACCGCCCGAACCACCTGCTTTGACGGCAGCACAGATGTGCTATCTGGCTGACCAGACCTTGCAGGCAGGTTTCGACTATGTCATCATTGATGGCCCGGCCGGTTTGCCGGAGGAACTTTCCCTCTATGCGCAAATCGCAACACAGGGGATTGTCGTCACAATGCCCGATTCGGCTTCCATTCGAGGCGCGGAACGTGTTGCACGCCGTATGGAAGAACAATGTATTATGCGGATTCGGTTGGTTGTCAACCGCGTGCGCCCACGACTGATACGCTATGGCGTTGCGGCAAATATTGACGATGCCATTGATATTTCTGGTTTACAACTGCTTGGTGTCATTCCAGAAGATGAAGATGTGATTGCCTGTGCTGGCAGCGGCAAAAGTGTTGTAAGGTATAAAAAATCGGGCGCGGCTCAGGCGTATCGCAATATTGCGCGCCGCCTGGAAGGAGAGCGCCTGCCGCTGATGCGGGTATAGCGGAAGATTGAAAGGAGACCAACAGGGTATGAATATCGCTTTAATCGCGCACGACCGTAAAAAAGAGCTGATGGTACAGTTCTGTATGGCATATTGCGGCATTTTGGCAAAGCATAATCTGTGCGCAACTGGCACAACGGGAAAGCTCGTTGCCGAAGCGACCGGTCTAAAGATTGAAAGATATTTGCCGGGAATGCAGGGCGGAGAGGAACAGATTTCCGCGCGCGTTTCCTATAATGAGATAGACTTGGTTCTGTTTTTCCGGGACCCCATGTCAAACAGTCAATATGAACCCGATGTTCATGTTTTGGCTCGTCTGTGTGACATGCACAACATTCCGATTGCGACCAATGCCGCAACTGCGGAAATGCTGATTCTCGGTCTGGATCGCGGCGACCTGGATTGGAGAAATATTGTAAACCCCAAGTCGCGCTGACTCAACTGGACGCAAAACGGCGTACCCACCCCGCACGGGCGGGTTGGGTACGTTTTCCTTTGTATGCCGCGTTTCGCGGCATTTTTATATCTGTGAAACACAAATCAAAAGGAGTTTTAGACGGATGGAAAAAATCAAACCCAGAACCCTGTCGGGCTTTATGGAACTTTTGCCCGCTGCACAGGAGCAAATGGAGCGCATGATGCAGATACTGCGCGAAACGTATGCCCTTTATGGCTTTTATCCGCTGGATACGCCGGTATTGGAGGCATCCGATGTATTGCTGGCAAAAGGCGGCGGCGAAACCGAAAAGCAGATTTACCGCTTTCAAAAGGGTGACAGTGACCTGTCCATGCGTTTTGACCTGACCGTACCGCTGGCGAAATATGTCGCGCTCAACTATGGTCAGTTGGCTTTCCCGTTCCGCCGCTACCAAATCGGCAAGGTTTACCGTGGAGAACGCGCCCAGCGTGGCCGATTCCGCGAATTTTATCAGGCTGATATTGATATTATTGGCGATGGTCAACTGGATATCATCAATGAAGCGGAAATCCCCTCGATTATCTATAAAACCTTTACCCGACTGGGGCTGAATCGGTTTAAAATTCGCCTGAACAATCGCAAGGTGCTCAATGGATTTTTTGCTATGCTGGGTTTGGATACACAGGCAGGCGATGTGATGCGCACGATTGACAAGCTGGAAAAAATCGGTGCAGACAAGGTGCGTGAAATCCTGATAGATGACTGCGGCACGACCAGCGAGCAGGCAGATGAAATTTTGAAATTCATCACCATTGAGGGCAATACATCGGATATTTTGCAGGCACTGGAAGGCTATCGCGGCAAAAATGAAATGCTCGATTGTGGTCTGGAAGAATTGTCAACCGTGGTGAAGTATCTGGAAAGCTTCGGTGTGCCGTCAGACTATTTTGAGATTGACTTGACCATTGCCCGCGGCTTGGACTACTATACTGGCACGGTTTACGAGACGACCATGATTGACCATCCTGAAATTGGTTCTATCTGTTCGGGCGGACGGTATGACAACTTGGCTGAGTATTACACCGATAAAAAGTTGCCCGGCGTGGGTATTTCTATCGGACTGACCCGCCTGTTTTTTGTGTTGCAGGATAAGAATTACCTCAATCAGAATCCGCCACCGGCTCCGGCTGATGTGTTGGTTCTGCCCATGACCGAGGATATTACACCGGCTATCACGTTGGCAACCCGTCTGCGCGAACAGGGCGTGCGTGTACAGCTGCACTCAGAAAAGAAGAAATTTAAGGCCAAAATTACCTATGCCGATAAACTGGCCATTCCATATGTCATTTTTGTAGGCGAAGATGAAGTCAAAAATGATGTTGTGGCGCTCAAGGAGCTGGCGACCGGTGAGCAGACCAATACCAATTTTGCTCATGCACTCACGCGCATCCGGCAGGGGCTTGCCGCACGCGCAGCGGGCAAGGTCATTCTGGACAGTGAGCTGTAAGGATAGAACTTAAATAAAAGGATTGATTTGAAATGAATAATACTTCGATTGCAAATATGAAGCGCACCGACATGTGCGGCGTATTGCGTACCGCTGATGTTGGACGTGAAGTCATCGTCAACGGTTGGGTTGACCGCGTGCGTGACAATGGCGGCGTACTGTTTTTGCTGGTGCGTGACCGTTCGGGCATTATCCAGTGTACGTTCGATAAGAGCGTAGACGCCGAACTGTTCAATATTGCGTTTACCTGCCGCACCGAGTTTGTAGTAGCCGTCAAGGGTAAGTTGGTTGCGCGTGATGCCGCAGCCATCAACAAGAAAATGCCCACCGGTGAAGTGGAAGTGGTTGCATCTGAACTGCGCATCCTTTCCAGAGCCGAGACGACACCGTTTGAAATTTCCGATGATAAGGAAGTTGGTGACGCTATCCGCCTGAAATATCGCTATCTGGACTTGCGCCGCCCGTCCATGCAGCGCAACATGATGCTGCGCCATCGTGTAACGCAGGTTGCGCGCAACTATTTCGATGAACAGGGATTCCTCGAAATCGAGACCCCCATGCTGACCAAGTCCACCCCTGAGGGCGCACGCGATTATCTGGTGCCGTCCCGCGTGCATCCGGGCAAGTTCTATGCCCTGCCGCAGTCGCCCCAGCAGTATAAGCAATTGTTGATGCTGGCTGGTATGGACCGCTATATTCAGATTACGCGCTGCTTCCGTGACGAGGACTTGCGCGCAGACCGTCAGCCCGAATTTACCCAGATTGACCTTGAAATGTCCTTTGTAGAGCAGGACGACGTGATTGCGGTCAATGAAGGGTTCTTGCAGCGCGTCTTTAAGGAAGTGCTGAATGTCGATATCCCGCTGCCGCTGCCGCGCATGACTTGGCAGGATGCCATGAACCGCTTTGGTTCGGACAAGCCCGACCTGCGCTTCGGCTTTGAAATCAAGGATATTTCGGATATTGCGGCAAAGTGCTCGTTTAAGGTGTTCCATGACACGGTAGAGAATGGCGGTTCGGTGCGCCTGATTAACGTAAACGGCTATGCGGATAAGTTCCCGCGCAAGGAGATTGACAAGTTGGGTGAATTTGTCAAGACCTACCGTGCAAAGGGATTGGCATGGCTCAAGCTGGCGGCTGACGGCTCGATGACTTCGTCGTTTGCCAAGTTCCTGAGTGAAGAGGAAATCGAAGCCATCAAGCAGCGCGCAGACGCAAAGCCCAACGATTTATTGTTTGTGGTTGCAGATGCTGATTGGGAAACGGCTGTGACCGCGCTGGGTGCGCTGCGCTGTGAATTGGCTAAGCGTCTGGGACTGGCCAAGAAGGACGATTACAAGCTGGTATGGATTGTAGAATTCCCGCAGTTCGAGTACTCCGAGGAGGAGGACAGACTGGTTGCCAAGCACCATCCGTTCACCGCACCGATGGATGAAGATATTGCCCTGCTCGAAACCGACCCGCGCAAGGTGCGCGCAAAGGCGTATGATATCGTGCTGAATGGCTGTGAGCTGGGCGGCGGTTCCATTCGTATTCACGACCCCGAATTGCAAACCAAGATGTTCCGCGCACTGGGCTTCACCGAAGAAAAGGCAAAGGAACAGTTTGGCCATCTGATTACTGCATTCCAGTACGGTGCACCGCCGCATGGTGGTCTGGCATATGGTCTTGACCGTCTGTGCATGTTGCTGGCTGGTCTGGATTCGATTCGTGATATGATTGCATTCCCCAAGGTACAGAACGCATCCGACTTGATGATGCAGTGCCCCGATGTGGTGGACGCAAAGCAGCTCGATGACCTGTCGATTGCCGTCACTCGTGTGGAAAAGACTGAGGAATAAAGGTAACTGCACAAAGCGCACATCTGGAACATGTTCCGGATGTGCGCTTTTTTGCTATGCACCATATCGTCAGATTGACAAGGCAGAAACTCATTTTACAAGCGTTTATAAGTGTGATACAATAAGAAAAAACAAAAGTTTAGGAAGGAATCCGACCATGAAAAGCTATTTAAGATTGGCACATATCGCCATCTATACAACCGATATGGAACGCTCCATTGCCTTTTATGAGACGCTGGGAGCCGAGTGCACCATGCGCGGTAGGGTACAAAAACCCAATGGGGTCAATCAGCTCGCAATGATGACACTGACGAATTTTGAGATTGAGTTGATTGAACCCGGAGATGGAACTCCAGTGGACGCGCAAGGTGGCGTTATCCCGCATTTTGCGATTGAAGTGGAGGATTTGCCGCTTCTGGTCAACGAGATGCGCGTGATGGGTTTTGAAACGTTCTGCACCGAACAGCCGATTGAACTGCCCGAATTGTTTGGCGGTCTGCGTAATATCTTTTTCAAAGGGCCAAGCGGTGAGATGATTGAACTGATTGAACATTTTGATGAAAACGAGCATCACAAAAGACTGTAAGCAAAACGAGCGTGCAAAAAGCACGCTCGTTTTTTGCAGTAGAACATAGAGAAGATAGAAAAACAGCGCAGGCATTTTGCCTGCGCTGTTTGCGTGGATATTCGTTTTAAATCAATAGTGACGAGCTTCCCACAGATGGTCTTCAATTGCCTTGCGAGCTGCCTGTACTTCGGGCTTGGTGGAAACTTCGGCAACGCCGACACGCCACCAGTTTTCATAGCCAGCCGACATGGTCTTGGGCAGAACCTTCATGTCAATGAGAGTGGAAACGGTCTGCTTCTTGGCATCCTCGATTGCAGCTTCCAGTTCTTCCTGTGTCTTAACCGTGTAGGTCTTGCAGCCGTAAGCCGCCGCGATAGCAGCGTAATCGACCTGAATAACCTTGCCCTTGTGAATACCGTTGGTTACACCCGGCTCCAGCATGTTCTTCTCGGTGCAGATGCAAGCGTTGCCTTGACCAACTTCCAGGTTGTTGATGCAGCCAAAGGAAGCGTTGTCGAACAGCATTACATTGATTTTGTGACCGGTCTGAACCGAGGTAATCAGTTCGGAGTGCAGCATATCGAACGAGCCGTCGCCGCACATCGAGTACACTTCCTGATTCGGGCAAGCCATCTTTGCGCCCAGTGCAGCGGCAACTTCGTAGCCCATGCAGGAGTAACCGTATTCCATATGATAGGTGTTGGTCTTGCGGGCACGCCACAGACCCTGCATGTCGCCGGGCAGCGAGCCAGCAGCCGCAACAACAATGGCATCATCGTCAATCATGCGATTGATGGTGCCCAGAACAGCGGTCTGGCACAGCTTGCAGCCGGTGTCCTCAATGTACTTTTCAACGCACTCGCGGTTTGCGTCGTTGATTTCGGGGGTAAAGGAATCCTTGTCGGTGTAAACGACATGGTCAAGGCGGTCAACCTCGTCGAACCATTCCTTGCGGTATGCCTTGACAGCTTCAGCGTAAGCGGCATCGGTGTGATAGCCAATCTTCTTGAGTTCTGCGCCGATTGCGGTCAGAGCTTCGTTGGCGTCTGCAACGACCGGTGTAGCGTCCATCTTATATGCCTGGAATTCCGAGGGATTGATGTTGACGAACTTGGCATCGGTGCGGTACAGCCACTTGGAAGCGGTGGTAAAGTCGGTGTAACGGGTGCCGACACCGATAACGACATCGGCTTCATGTGCCAGCTTGTTTGCTGCAATGCCGCCGGTGGTGCCCAAGCCGCCCAGATTCAGTTCATGTGTCCATTCGATAGCGGACTTGCCGGCCTGTGTTTCGCCGAATGCAATGCCGAAATCTTCTGCGAACTGCTTAAATACCTTGTGTGCCTCAGCATAGCGAACGCCGCCGCCGCAGATAAGCAAAGGCTTCTTTGCGTTCTTGATGACCTCAACCGCCTGTTCCAGTGCATACTTGGTAATCGGGCGGCGGTCAACACGCCATACACGCTTCTTAAAGAAGTCAACCGGATAATCATAGGCTTCTGCCTGTACGTCCTGCGGCAGCGAAATTGCAACAGCACCGGTGTTTGCGGTGTCGGTCAGAACGCGCATTGCAGAAATCATGTCGGTCATAATCTGCTCGGGACGGTTGATGCGGCCCCAGTACTTGGTAACAGCCTGAAAAGCGTCGTGTGCCGAGATGGTCAGGTTGTGCGGCTGCTCCATCTGCTGAAGCACCGGGTCAGGCTGACGGGAAGCATAAATGTCGCCCGGCAGAAGCAGAACCGGAATGTTGTTTGCGGTTGCGGTTGCGGCTGCGGTTACCATGTTGCAGGCGCCGGGGCCGACCGAAGAGGTGCAGGCAAAGATTTGCTTGCGGCGGAGCTGCTTGGCGTAGCCGATAGCAGCCAGTGCCATGCCCTGCTCGTTCTTGCCCTGATAGACAACCATGTCTTTCAGTTCCTGCTCGACACCGTTTGCGAAGCCGACAACATTGCCGTGACCGGGCAGCATGAAGATGCCCTTGACGAACTTGTGCTCTACTTCGTTGCCGTCCATGTCAATATAGCTGATGTACTGATTCTCGAGAAAGCGAACCAGCGCTTGGCTCGCCGTCAGGCGAACGGTTTCCATGTGCTTCATAGCCAAATATTCCTCCTAGATATGTTAAAGTAAAAAGGCATTAGTTACCGGTCGGGCAGTGCCAAATGTGGTCGTTGGCGTCTTCCTCCAGCAGCCACAGATGTTCTTCGTCATCAATGCGGGTCTTATCCCACGGGTCGCCCGGCAGATGGCGGATACCCCAAGCATAGCAGCAGGAGTAGCCGGGGGCGGTTACCTGAGAGTGCATTTTGTCGGTGATGATGGCAAGACCGTTGTGGTGGGTTTCATAGATTTCACCGTTGCCCCAACCAGCGCCGAAGCCCATGGGCTTATCATAGCGGTAGAAGTAGCATTCGGGCTGCGGGTGATGGTGCGGCGGATAGGACGACCACTTGCCCGGCAGATTAACCACTTCGCCCAGTACCATGTTGGAGTAAGGCGCGTTGTCCAGGTCGAAGCAGGTGCGCACATCGCGCTTGATGCAGCCCATCAGTTCTCCCTTGTTGCCGCGTGCCCAAGTGTCGGTATCTTCGGGCTTGTACATTTTGCTGGGGAAGGTCTTTTCGTTGAGTGTTTTCTGCACATAGATGTTGCACGGGCCGTGCGCCGTGATTTTGACTGTAATACCTTTGCAGACGTGCAGACAGGAGGGATTGTAGTCGAACGGATTGGGACGGTCAACGTCATAGGACTGGTCTTCCCATTCGATGGTGCATTTGCCGTCGAACACAAGGCAGGCCAACTCTTTTTCGGACTCATGGAATGAATAGGTGTCGCCGTCCTCCATGACGAGCAGTGCAACATCCATCATGGCATCTTTGCCGATGCCCTCGTCGAGATGAATATACTCGTTGTAGCCACGTTTGACTTGCTTATCAATGTACATAGCACATACCTCCAGAAAAATTTACCCCGCGCATTTTATGAAAAAAGTGGTCAAAATAGACCGGCGGGATGGGAGTATTTGGGAATACTCGTTTGGGATTATTATAGCATAATGGCCAAAAACCATCAACTATATTGTGTGGTTTTGGAGAAAACGTGAAATATTTTTGGCGCTTTGCACAGACAATGCCACAAAATTCCGTACAATCTTCCGAATCACACCGCATGACGGCTGTTGGAAAATTATGGGGGAGAGGAGTAGGAAAAGAGGTGAGAAGGGAGGAAATGTGACAAAAATCTGGCTGCAATCTTGTATTCTCCAGTTATTCTGGATATAATTATAAGAGAAAAGAATAAATTGTGCTTGCAATATCTTCCTGAATGATAACACGATTTTCAGGTTTTTGCTGATTGCAGCAATCATTTGAAAAAAAGGGGTAAATTTGGATGGACGCTTCCAAAAGAGAAAAGCGTGCCCACGGCACGCAAGGATTTCCGTTTCAAATCTATTCGGCACCAGAAGCGCAGGATTCTGACCTAGTGCCATATCACTGGCACCCAGAAGTCGAGATTATCACCGTTCTACGCGGTACGGTCAGGGTTACGATTGCCGAACGGCAGTATGAGGGACGGGAAGGCGATGTATTTTTTGTGAATGTGGGGGAATTGCATGAGATTCGCGGCGGAGTAGATAATTTATTTCGCGCCTTTGTATTCCCGTTGGATTTTTTGCAGTTTCGGCGGGTGGATTTGGCACAAAGCGAACTGTTGGCGCCGTTGGAACAAGGGTTATTGCGCCTGCCCGCCTATGTGCCGCGGCAAACTGAGGTGGGGCAGGAACTTTTTCGCGGGCTAAAAAAAATGATTCGCATTTGTGCGAATCAACCGTTTGGATATCAACTTTTTGTGAAATCTGCATTGCTCTATCTCATCAGTCAGTTGGCAGCGGCTGGTTTGCTGGAGCAAACCCCACAGCAGCCAAGAGAGGAGTACAAGGTGCAGTTGCTGCGGCACATGGTCGAATATTTGGGGGAACATTGTACCGAGCGCCTGCGGCTTTCCGATGTCGCGGCAAGATTTGGACTTTCACCGCAGTATTTTTGCAGTTTTTTCAAAGAAAACTTTGGGCGTACCCTGATACAACATGTCAATTTTTTGCGTATTGAACGGGCTTCGCGCTTGTTGCGTGAAACTGGCTTGCCGATTCTGGAAATTAGCCTAAGCGTGGGGTTCGACAACGTGAGTTATTTTATCAAGCGGTTTCGCGAAGTCTACGGCTGCACGCCCACCGATTACCGTCGGTCGGTGTGCAGCCGATGAAAGCTGCATCAGCGGTCATAACGCACGCGAATATTGTTTTCTGAGAAATAATGCAGATATTTTTCCGGCGGGCGGCGGTCGGTGATGAACGCGCTCAGTTCCTTGAGTTGGCAGAACGAGATGACCGCAGATTTGTCCAGTTTAGAGGAATCGGCCATCAGGTAAATGGCACCCGCACGCTGGACAACGCCGCGCTTGATTTCGGCTTCCAAAAAGGTCGTGTTGGTCATGCCGCTTTCCAGAGAAACGCCGGTGGCTGCCATAAAGGCTTTGTTGATGGTCATGCCGGACAGCATTTCAAAGGTAGATAATCCGGTAAACGAATCGGTGGCACTATTGTAGATGCCGCCGAGTGAAATTAAGCTGAGATTCTCGTATTTAGCGGCTTCGCTCATGGCACCAAGCGAATGAGTGATAACGGTCACACGCTTGCGGCTGGACAGATAGCGCAGCAGACAAACGGTGGTGGAGCCGGAGTCAATAAAGATGGTGTCGCCGTCCTGCACTTCTCCGGCGGCAAGCATACCGATTTGATTTTTGTCCGAAGAATTGAGACTGGAACGAACCGGCATGGGGACGGCGCCGGGTGAGCCGACGGTGGTGACACCGCCGTAAACTTTTGCGATATGTCCGCGCGCTTCGAGGTCATTGAGGTCACGGCGGATTGTATTTTTGGATACGCCAAAAACTTCGCAAAGCTCGTCGATTGAAACGGTTTCTTTGGAAATGACGTATTGTTCGATAGAGTTCAGACGACTGATTTTCATGGTTCTCCCTTTTCTTCCTAAAAGCACTTCTTTTCCATATAATACCATTAAACACGAACTGCTTGGTGTTCCGGCAGGTAACAAAGAACAGGCCGGTACACATAAAAGCAGAGTGGCTCTCCTTTTTAATTTTATCAGAAAATACTGAAAAAGCAACCGGAAACAAGATGAAAATGGGTACATTTTCCAAAGTGTTTTCAGGGCGATAAAAGATTGGGCAAAAAAAGGTGGAAATTGGGTACATGTACCCGCCGTGTACCGAGATGTATCAAACACTTAACAAACAATCCAACGAAATACCAAAAAAATTTTTCCGACAAATCCCCATATCGGCATTGAAATTTACTTAAAACGATGATAGACTACAAGTAGTGAGAAGGGGAAAACGGCCAATCTCTCTTTGGTTCGGCCGGTTTTCACATGAATTTTCTTAGAATATAGGCAGGTGTATGCAATGCAGAAAGCAGAAAAAATGAAGGAACTGCGCGTATTTGCCCAGGAAATCAGATTGGAAGCACTGAAAACGATTGGCTCCCTCGGTTTTGGCCATGTCGGCGGTTCCATGTCGGTGGTAGAAGCACTGGCTGTCCTGTACGGCGATGTGATGAAGATTGACCCCAAGAACCCGCGTTGGGAAGACCGCGACTGGTGCGTTATGTCCAAGGGACATGCAGGCCCGTCCATGTATGCCACCCTCGGCCTGAAGGGCTTCTATCCGCTCGAGCAGGCTTATACCCTGAATCAGCCCCATACCAATTTCCCGTCCCATACCGACCGCACCAAAACACCCGGTATTGACCTGACTACCGGTTCTCTGGGTCAGGGTATGTCTACCGCTGTCGGCGCTGCGCTGGCAAATAAAGTGGACGGCCGCGATAACCATGTATTCGTTTTTGTCGGCGACGGCGAATGCGATGAAGGTCAGGTTTGGGAGGCTGCACAGTTTGCAGCGCATTATAAACTCGACCACCTGATTTGCTTTGTAGACTCCAACAAGCGTCAGCTCGATGGTGCGGTTGATGATATCATGAGCCACGGCAAGGGCATTGGTGCCAAGTTCGACGCTTTCGGCTGGCATGTCATCGAAGTTGCGGACGGCAACGACGTAGAGCAGATTTATGACGCGGTACAGGCCGCTTATGCCGTATCGGGCAAGCCCACCTGCATTGTGCTCAACACCATCAAGGGCAAGGGCTGCACCTTTGCAGAACCGTCTGGCGCTCACTCCTCGCAGCCGAGCAAGGAACAGTGGGACGAGGCGATTGCATTCGCAGAGGCCGAACTCGCCAAGGTCAAGGCACAGTAAGGAGGGTATCGAACAATGAGCTTTACTTTGATTGGCAAGCACGAAAAGGACTCCCGTGCAAACCGTGACGGTTATGTAACCGCACTGGAAGAAATGATGCAGGCAGACCGCAATGTCGTACATATCGACTGCGACCTGTACAACTGCATCAACACCGCAAAGCTGGAGAAGGAATTCCCCGGTCAGTGCTTTAATGCAGGTATTGCGGAAGCCGACGCAATGGGCATTGCTGCTGGTATGACAGCGGCTGGCAAGACTGCGTTTGTACACTCGTTCGGCTGCTTCGCTTCCCGCCGCGCATTCGACCAGGCATTTATGTCGGCTGCTTATGCAAAGCTGCCCGTTCATGTCATCGGTTCTGACCCCGGTGTTTGTGCAGCTTACAATGGCGGTACACACATGCCGTTTGAGGACTGCGCACTTTATATGTCCATTCCGGATGCGGTTGTCATCGACCCGACCGATTATGCGATGATTCACTGCCTGACCAAGAAGCTGGCAGCTTCCAAAAAGTTCTCTTATATGCGCATGGTTCGTAAGGGCATCGTTAAGGTGTATGACGACGGCGCAGACTTCGAGATTGGTAAGGGCGTAACGCTCAAGGAAGGCAAGGACGTGACCATTATTGCTTCGGGCATCATGGTAGACGAGGCACTGAAGGCACAGGAGACACTGGCAGCAGAGGGTATTTCGGCTAAGGTTGTGGACATGTTCACTTGGAAGCCGATTGACGAAGAACTGATTGTCGCTTCGGCAAAGGAAACTGGCGCAATCGTAACCGCTGAGAACCATCAGGTAAATTGTGGTCTGGGTTCGGCTGTCGCACAGGTTGTTGCAAAGAACTGCCCGGTACCGATGGAAATGATTGGTGTGCAAAACCGCTTTGGTCAGGTTGGCGCACAGAATTTCTTGCAGGAGGAATACAACCTCACCGCAGCCAACATTGTAGCGGCAGCGAAAAAGGCGATTTCCCGAAAGTAATAAAATATGAGACAATAAGAAGAAGGTTCCCAAAATGGGAACCTTCTTCTTGTTATGCGTCGGTCAACGGCTCGCGGAACAGCGTGCAGACATCTGTTCCATCAGGGGTGTCGCTTGTGACCGCGCCTTCGTCCAGATTGGTCAAACGAAAGACCTGATACAGGGTGTCATTGCTGGTCGTCTCGGTGATGACCAGACGCTTCCAAGTCGTTTCGGTGACGCCGCGATTGTCTTGAGCGGCAAACGCATCGGCAGTGTTATCCACCTTGAGCGTATAGGCTCCGTTATCATAAGATAGCGTGGATACGATGGGGTCACCTTCGGTGGTGTACTGTGTAATCTGAATGGTAGCAGAAGTGCCGACACCGGTGATGTTGAGAAATTCTTCAAAGTTCTCCCGGCCGGTTTGTTCACCGCTATGGGATAGTTCCAGTGTACCACAGTCAAAAAATGTGATGGCATTGGGGTCTGGTGGTGTTTGGTCAGACGGCTGTGTTGTCTGCGGTGTTTCATTGGTATCGGGTGTATTAGTAGGGGATTGTGGCTGCGTATCTTCGGGTACCGTGTCATTGGGCTGCGTTTGCGTCGGGGGTGGGGAATCGGTGGTTTGTTTGGGGCCGCAGGCCGATAACATGCCCAATAAAGCGGTCAGACTCAGCGCATAGAGCGCCCAGCGGAATACACGTTTCATCGTGTGTCATCTCCTTTCCATCTGATAGACGGAGGGGAACACAAAACGTTCCCTTTTTTTCATTGTAGCAGACCGGTGAATTTTGTGCAATGCGGCAAGGGGTGACAAAGCGGGGAAAATGGATTCTGTCGGAATTTCTCTAGGCAAATCGGTGTGGGTGCGGTAAAATAAAAACATCAATATTAAAACGCAAAACGGAGGTTTTCGCAAATGGATGCAAAGGAACGCGCACTGCTCGCGCATGAAAAATGGGGCGGAAAGATTGAGGTCATTGCGCGCTGTGAGGTGGCAAACCGGGATGACCTGTCGATTGCCTATACGCCCGGAGTGGCCGAGCCATGTCTGAAAATCAAAGAGGACGTATCCGATAGTTATCGGTATACCCGCCGGCACAATCTGGTCGCGGTCATCACCGACGGCACGGCGGTTTTGGGACTGGGCGACATTGGCCCCGAAGCGGGTATGCCGGTTATGGAGGGAAAATGCGCACTGTTTAAAGCGTTTGCCGATGTCGATGCCTTTCCGCTTTGCGTCAAGAGTAAGGATGTCGATGAGATTGTGCGCACGATTGAATTAATTTCGGGTTCATTCGGCGGCATCAATCTGGAGGATATCTCGGCACCGCGTTGCTTTGAGATTGAGCGCCGTCTGAAAGAAGTGTGCGACATTCCGATTTTTCACGACGACCAGCACGGTACAGCGGTTTGCTGTGCGGCGGCGATGATTAACGCCTGTCGGTTGACCGGTCGAGAGCTGAAAAATATTAAGCTGGTGGTCAATGGCTGTGGTGCGGCCGCGATTGCTGTTACCAAGTTTTTGATGTTCTTGGGCGTGCAGGATGTGACCATGTGCGAACGATTCGGCATTGTGTGCGAAGGCGATGAGCGCCTGAACCCAGCACAAGCAGAGATGGCAAAAATCACCAACCGCAGTCATCAGACCGGCACATTGGCCGATGCGGTCAAGGGTGCCGATGTATTCTTTGGTCTATCTGCGCCCGGCGTGCTGACGGCAGAGATGGTTGCCACAATGGCGAAAGACCCGATGGTCTTTGCAATGGCAAATCCGGTGCCTGAAATCTGGCCGGATGAAGCCAAGAAGGGCGGAGCAGCCGTTGTAGGCACAGGCCGTTCGGACTACCCCAACCAAATCAACAACGTATTGGCGTTTCCGGGCATCTTCCGCGGCGCATTGGATGTGCGGGCATCGGACATCAACGAAGAAATGAAGATGGCGGCGGCTTATGCGATTGCGCATGTAATTTCGGATGAAGAATTGTCATCCGATAACATTATGCCGCTGGCGTTTGATGAGCGTGTGACCGGTGCGGTTGCCAAAGCGGTGGCAGAAGCTGCTGTTCGCACAGGAGTTGCGCGGATTTGAGTATTCCGGTTGAAAACTGGGAGAAAATTTGGTGAACTTTGATACATTTTGGTTGACTTTTTACAACTTCTCTTATACAATAAAGACAGGAAAAATGGCACTGTGTTCCAAGTAGTGCAGTGATTTCAATATTTCATTACGGAGGTATGCAATATGTTAGACCCCAAGAAAGTAAAACTCGGTATGTGCCCTATCGGTTGGTCCAACGATGATATGTGGGACTTGGGCGACGAGAACACTTTCCAGCAGTGCGTTTCTGAGATGGCACTGGCTGGTTTCACCGGTTCGGAAGTTGGCCATAAATATCCGGAGGATAAGGCTGTTCTCAAGCACATGCTGGATGTGCGCGGCATGACCATCGCATCCAAGTGGTTCTCCTCTTTCCTGGTAGACAAGCCGTATGAAGAGGTTGAGGCTGAGTTCATCAAGGAACTGGAATACCTGTCTTATGTTGGCGCTTCGGCTATCAACATTTCGGAACAGTCCGGTTCGATTCAGGGCAAGACCGATGTTGCAGTACTGGACATGCAGAACAAGCGTGTATTGACCGATGAAGAATGGGACCGCCTGTGCACCGGCCTGAATAAGCTGGGCAAGCTGTCGCTGGAGAAGTATGGTATTCGCTCCTGCTTCCATCATCACATGGGCACCGTGGTACAGACCGTTGAGGAGACCACCCGCCTGATGGAGAACACTGACCCCAAGTATGTGTTCCTGTGCTTTGATACCGGTCACTTTACCTTCGCTGGCGAAGACCCGGTTAAGATGCTGGAGAAGTTTGCAGACCGTGTGGGTCATGTACACCTCAAGAACATGCGTATGCCCATCGTAGAAAAGGTTCGTGCAGAGCACTGGTCTTTCCTCGATGCCGTTCGCAATGGCGCATTCACCGTACCGGGTGACCCGGATGGCTGCGTACAGTTCGACGATGTATTTGCACTGCTGGATAAGGCTGGCTACGAAGGCTGGATTATGGTTGAGGCCGAGCAGGACCCGGCAAAGGCAAATCCGTTTGAGTATGCTAAGATGGCACGCGCTTACATCAAGGAGCACACCGGTCTTTAATTGACGGGTACATACCGAGAGAATATCGCAATCAGGAGCCGACCGTAAAGGTCGGCTCTTTTTCGTTGCATCCCTGCTTTGGCTATGGTATCATAGGAAGCAGAACCCCAATGGAACTATAACAAGGAGGAAATCCCTGTGCTTCAACAGTATCGGTATCAAATGGGGCCGCAAGAGTATCTGGCGTATCAAAAATATCATCTGGCGCATGACAAGGCGGCTCGCGGACGCATTGCTGCAATGCGTTTGATTGCAAGCGTTGGCATGTTGGTCATCGGCTTGCTGCTGCATGTTGTCGGGCGGGTCAATTTGGTGGTGGTCGGCGTGTTTGCAGTGTTGGCTGTGTGTGCATGGGTGCTTGTGCCGCAATGGGTGCGGGATAGTATGTACAAAACGGCGGAACAGCGCTACGCCCCCAAGATTGAGCCTTATACCGCCGTAACGACGATGGAGGAGGACGGCCTGCATATTTTTGACGGCGAAGAAGAACAGGTTCTGTTGTATGACAGCATTGAGCAAATCATAGACGAGGACGGCTACCTGTTTTTAGGATATGGCGACCGGCAAACCGTGGTTATCCCACCGGCGGCCTTTGTACAGGGAGCGAACGAGCGGGCGGATTTTTTATCCGAACTGCGGCATATGGTACACAAACGAAGAAGTGGAGTGGCACAAAAGTAATATGGATTTGATGGAACTGCAATATCATATCACCGAACAGGATTTCGTGGATTATAACATGTATTTTATTGAACACGATGCCCTGACGCAAAAAACCATGCGCAAATTAAGTTTGATGCTGGCTGGATTGGTGGTCGTGGGCGGTACTGCGCTGATGTATGTCATGGATTCGCTGTCACCGGTCAGCATTGCGGTGTATTTGCTGCTGGCAGTCGTGTGTTTTTTCTATGGCCCTGTGTGGTTTAAGCGCAAAGCCCGAAAAAATGTACACCGCACCATTCAGCACGCGGTCAATAAACACATTTGCGGCCCCAAAACGCTGAAACTGACCGAACAGGGGGTGCAGCTTGTGGGGGAGAGCGAGGACAGCCTGCACCCATACAGCGCATTTAAGCGGGTCACGATGGCAAGCAATCAGGTGTATTTGTATCTGGACGATATTTCGGCACTGATTGTGCCGAATCATGCTTTTGAGCAGGAGGCAGACCGGCAGGCATTCGTCAAGCTGTTGGAAGAGAAGATTGCACAGGCAAAACAACAAGAAGAACAGGATACAGAACATTCGGATGATTAAAATAAATTTATGTTGTGGGAGAGTATAAGAACGGATGGCGGTTACACTCAAACAGATTGCTGAAATTGCTGGGGTATCTCGCGGAACGGTTGACCGTGCCTTGCACAATCGCGGGCGCGTCAGTCCGGAAGTGGCCGAGCGGGTACGGCAGATTGCGCAGGAACTTGGATATCAACCCAATGAGGTGGGGCAGGCCTTGGCGCGCAGCCGCCGTCAGATAAAACTCGGTGTTGTGTTGCAATCAGCCGAAACGCCTACGATGAAGATTGTGGCACAGGGGGTCAGACAGGCGGCGCAGACGCTGGAAAAGCAGGGAATAGAAGTGCTGTTCCGACCCATCGAATCGGTCGATGCAATGCGTGAGTTGGAATGTTTGGATGAACTGTTGACGGCAGGTATTCACGGATTGGCGATTGCTCCGGCAGATGACCCATCTGTCTGTGAACGGCTGGGGCAGATTGCCGAACGGGACATTCCGATTATTACATTTAACGCCGATTTGCCGCAGTCTAAGCGCATGTGTTTTGTGGGGCAGGATAATGACCGCGCCGGTCGAACGGCGGCCGGATTGATGGCGATGATGGTGCCGCAAAATGGAACGGTTGCGGCTATCACCGGCCACTTGTGCAACGACGGACACCGCGCACGCTGTGGCAGTTTTGCAGATGAATTGAGCCGGATTGCACCGGGTATCACGCTGTTACCCGTACAGCCCTGTTCTGACCGGGACGATTGCGCCTATGAGTTGACCTGCAACTTGTTAAGGGAGCATCCCGGATTGTCGGCAATTTATGTCGCGGCCAATGGGCAGCATGGAGTGTGTGAGGCGCTGCGCGCAGCCGAGCTGGATGGAACCTTACGGGTCATCGCATACGACGTGACCCGACAAAATATAGATGACCTCAAACAGGGCGCCATCAGTATTTTGATTGACCAAAAGGCACAGGAACAGGGATACCGCCCACTGATGCTGCTGCGGGACTATCTGTTTTCCGGGACGCTGCCAAACAGCGAATTTTATTATACAGGTATCACGCTCAAAACACGCTACAATCTGTAAATTTGTGAAAAAAACAGCGCACAAACACAAAAATTTCCGACAGTTTTTCATGTATTGTGCGGTTGACAAAGGCACACCACTGGTGTATCATCATTATAAGATTTTATACTACAAAGGCTTTGAAGGAAATCGCCTATTTCTCAATGGCAGCCTGACAGAGAGCGTCCGCCTTGGCTGGAAGCGGATGCCAGACTGGAGAACTTGGCGTACCGGTTCCTGAGCCGCACAGGGGAATTCTTTAGTATCCTGTGCCGAGTCGCCCTCGTTACGGGCTCCGAGCGGCAGCCCCCGCACTTTTTGCATGGCTGCAAGCAGGGTGGAACCGTGGGTTTTATCAGCTCACCCCTGAAATCAATTAGGATTTGGGGGTGGGCTTTTTGTTCGCCCCAAAGATGCAGAAAGGATGGAACCATTATGTCCGACAATCAGTATACGTTTGAAAACCCGGTTTACCGTGACACCTACCGTCATACGGTATCGCACATTCTGGCACAGGCAGTCAAGCGCCTGTACCCCGAAGTCAAGCTGGCCATTGGCCCGGCGATTGAAACCGGTTTTTACTATGACTTCGACGCGCCGTTCTCGTTCACACAGGAGCATTTGGACGCGCTCGAAGCCGAGATGAAGAAAATTTGCAAGGAAAAATTGCCGCTTGAGCGCTTTGAACTGCCGCGTGCCGAGGCGCGCAAGCTGATGGAAGAAAAGCAGGAGCCGTACAAGGTAGAATTGATTGACGACCTGCCCGAAGATGCAGTAATTTCGTTCTACAAGCAGGGCGAATTTACCGATTTGTGCGCCGGCCCGCATCTGGATTCGACCGGCCGTGTCAAGGGCAACGCCATCAAGTTGACCTCTGCAACTGGTGCTTACTGGCGCGGCGATGCCAACCGCAAAATGCTTCAGCGCATTTATGGTACGGCATTCCCCAAAAAAGAGGAACTCGACGCTTATTTGGCACAAGTTGAGGAAGCGCGCAAGCGTGACCATAACAAGCTCGGTCGTGAATTAGAGTATTTCACAACGGTCGATGTCATTGGTCAAGGTCTGCCCATTCTGCTGCCCAAGGGTGCGCGCGTCATTCAGCTGCTTCAGCGTTGGGTCGAGGATGAGGAGCAGAAGCGCGGCTATCTGCTGACCAAGACCCCGTTGATGGCAAAACGCGATTTGTACCGCATTTCCGGTCACTGGGACCACTATCTGGACGGTATGTTCATCATGGGCGACCCGCACGATGAGGAAAGCGAGTGCTTTGCCCTGCGTCCGATGACCTGCCCGTTCCAGTATCAGGTTTATCTCAACCGTCAGCGCTCTTACCGTGATTTGCCCATGCGCTTGGCTGAAACCTCCACGCTGTTCCGCAATGAGGATTCGGGCGAGATGCACGGCCTGATTCGTGTGCGTCAGTTCACCATCTCGGAAGGGCATTTGGTATTGCGCCCCGACCAGTTGGAAGAAGAGTTCCGTGGCTGCTTCGAGTTGGCACGCGACATGCTGCAAACGGTTGGTCTGTGGGAGGACTGCTCGTTCCGCTTCTCCCAGTGGGACCCGGCAAACCCGGACAACAAGTACGAGGGCACCAAAGAACAGTGGGATGAAGCACAGGGCGTTATGGGTCGTATTCTCGACCATCTGGGCATTCACTATGAAGTTGGTATTGACGAAGCCGCTTTCTATGGCCCCAAGCTGGATATCCAGATTAAGAACGTATTCGGCAAGGAAGATACCCTCATCACCATTCAGATTGATATGCTGCTGGCGCAGAAGTTCGGCATGGAATATGTCGATAAGGATGGCGAGAAAAAGATACCGTATATTATTCACCGTACCTCTATCGGCTGCTACGAACGCACGCTTGCCCTGCTGATTGAAAAGTATGCGGGCGCGCTACCCACATGGCTGGCACCGGAGCAGGTACGCATCATGCCGATGACCGACCGCAATGCTGACTATGCAACCGAAATTCGCGCAGAATTGGAAAAGAATGGTTTCCGCGTAGAAGTCGATTACCGCAGTGAGAAAATCGGCAAGAAGATTCGCGAAGCACAGCTCGAAAAGGTTCCGTATATGTTGGTTTTGGGCGACAAGGAACAGGAAGCTGGTTCGGTTGCCGTGCGTAACCGCCGCGACGGCAATACGACTGTGATGCCGCTGGCAGAGTTTGTGGACAAGCTGCAATATGAGGTTGCAAATAAGCTGAAATAATATAATATTTGTGGGCAAGCGTCCCTTGCCCGGACATAAAGAGAGGATACAAAATGGCAGAGAAGAAAAAATTGGTGTCTGAAATCACGTCGATGGACGTAGATTTTGCCCAGTGGTATACCGACATCGTGAAAAAGGCCGAAATGATTGACTATTCTTCGGTCAAAGGCTGTGTCATTATGCGCCCCTATGCACAGGCGCTGTGGGAGAACATCCAAAAGACCCTTGATGGCATGTTCAAGGAAACCGGGCATGAGAACGTGGCAATGCCGCTGTTTATCCCCGAATCCCTGCTGCTCAAAGAGGCTGACCATGTAGAGGGCTTTGCACCTGAATGTGCATGGGTCACACATGGCGGTTCGGAAAAGCTGGAGGAACGCCTTTGCGTGCGCCCCACATCCGAAACCCTGTTCTGTGAGCATTATGCCAAAATCGTTCGCTCTTGGCGCGACCTGCCCAAGCTCTACAATCAGTGGTGCTCGGTCGTGCGCTGGGAAAAGACCACCCGCCCGTTCCTGCGTTCGCGTGAGTTCTGGTGGCAGGAGGGTCACACCGTACACGCAACCGAACAGGAAGCGCGTGAGGAAACCATGCGCATGTTGAACACTTATGCAACATTCTGTGAAGAGTATCTTGCCATTCCGGTGCTCAAGGGACAAAAGACCGACAAGGAACGCTTTGCAGGCGCAGAGGATACCTACACCATCGAAGCCATGATGCACGACGGCAAGGCGCTTCAGTCGGGCACATCGCATTACTTCGGTGATGGTTTTGCCCGCGCATTCAACATGCAGTTCACCGACAAAAACAACACCCTTCAGTATATGTATCAGACCTCTTGGGGTGTATCCACTCGTCTGATTGGCGCGATTATTATGACGCACGGTGATAACGAAGGTTTGGTGCTGCCGCCCAAGATTGCGCCGTTCCAGCTCGTTGTCATTCCGGTCGCTTCGCACAAGCCTGGCGTCACCGAGAAGGCAACCGAGCTGTATGAGATGCTCAAGCAGTCGGGTATTCGCACAAAAATTGACCTGAGCGAAAACAGCCCCGGCTGGAAGTTTGCCGAGTATGAAATGAAGGGCTTCCCGCTGCGTCTGGAGGTTGGCCCGCGCGATATTGAGAACGGTCAGTGCGTGCTGGTGCGCCGTGACAACCGCGAAAAGACCGTGGTGAAGTTTGAAGATTTGACCACGACAGTGCCCAAGTTACTGGACGAAGTACAGCAGGCGCTGTTTGATAAGGCACTGAAAAACCGTGAGGAGCACACCTATGTGGCACATTCGCTGGATGATATGAAGAATATCGTCAAGGAGCACAACGGCTTTGTCAAGTCGATGTGGTGTGGCGACTTGGCCTGTGAAGAAAAGGTCAAGGAAGAAACCGGTATGCCTTCTCGCTGTATGCCGTTTGAGCAGGAACATCTGGACGATGTTTGCCCGATTTGCGGCAAGCCGGCAAAGAAGATGATTGTCTGGGGTATCGCATACTAAAATAAAAATTACAATCCGGATGGTCTGATTTATTGTGAGGGGGTCGCGCAGACAATGCGCGACCCTCTGTGCCATCGAGAGAAAAGGAGGAAAAGAATGGACCAGGCGACAACCACATTACCAGATGCGGCTGGCGCAGTCACCGACGTGGCAGAAGAAGCGGCTTCCGCGATTTTGCCTACCCATTGGTGGCGAGCAATCTGGAATTTTTTTCACACGTCTGAATTGGGGCCATTTTTGGGAAAAGTCTTGCTGATTGCCGCTACGCTGGTCATTATGCTGGTTGCGGTCAAAGTGACCAACCGCATCTTTCGCAAAGTTATCGACCACATGAAACAGGTCAACAAATCGGGCGCGACGCTTGCTGCTTTTCTGCGGTATCCGGTGCTGTTTTTGATTTACTTTGCCGCGTTTGCCATCATCGTATCCAGTATTCCGGGGTTAAGTCAGGCCATGAATACATTGCTTGCAACCGGTGGTGTGTTGGCAGTCGTGTTCGGCTTGGCTGGTCAGGAAGCATTGGGCTCGATTGCCAGCGGTATGATGATTTTGGCGTTTCGGCCGTTTGTGATTGGCGACGTGGTCAACGTGGTGTCACAGGGCGTGACCGGAACGGTTGAGGAAATCAATTTGCGGCACACCGTTTTGCGCACGATTGAAAACAAGCGTGTGATTATTCCAAACAGTACCATGAACGCCGCGATTGTCGAAAACGCCGATTATGGAGACAAAAATGTTTGTTTGACGCTTGATGTGGGTATCACCTATGAATCCGATATTGACCACGCGCTGGAAGTGCTGGCCAAGGTGGTCGGGGAACACCCCGATTATTTGGATTTGCGCACAGAGGAAGCCAAAGCAAACGGAGCGCCGCGTGTCGTCGTGCGCGTGTCCGAACTGGCAGATTCGGCTGTTGTATTGCGTGCACTGTTGTGGGGCAAGGACAACGGCACAACCTTTGCCATGCGTGCCGACCTCATGCGCCAGATAAAAAAGCGGTTTGACAAGGAAGGCATTGACATTGCCTATCCGCATCTTGTGGTGATGAACAAATGACAGGAGGAGAAACATGAAACGATTGGTTGCCGGTGCTTGTGTAGCCGGTCTGCTTATCGGTTCGGCTGGTGCGGTGGTATCCGAAATGACCCCGCCGCCCGTCGAGGAAGTGATGCCGGAGGGCACACCGTCGGTGGATTACAAGGCAAGCGCGGATGTGCTGTATCAGTTGGGATTGTTCCAAGGGTCGGGAACAGACCGGTTCGGTCAGCCGGTCTACGAGTTGGAATTGCCTTGTACACGCGCTGAAGCGGCAGTCATGCTGGTGCGGCTTTTGGGACTGGAGGAGGAAGCCAAGAATGCTTCTGCGACCCCATTTGTTGATTTGCAGGACTGGCAGGCACCCTATGTGAATCTGCTGTATCATCGTGGCATGGTCAAAGGGGCAAGCTATGACCGGTTTGAGCCGGAATCCCCCTGCACGGCGCAAATGTATACAGCATTGATGCTGCGCGCGCTGGGATACTCCGACCAGCAAGGCGATTTTACTTACGATAACGCCATTTTGAAAGCCATGCAGATTGGGCTGATTGACAGTTTTTCCTGTGATGTGGAAGACTTCCGGCGCGACGATGCGGCACAAATGAGCCGCATGGCACTCGAACTCACGCCCAAGGGAAGCAACATCACGCTATTGGATAAACTGGTCGATGATGGCATTGTAGATGCGGATAAAGCACAGATGGTCGAACAGGAGAGCCGTCAGGTAGTGTCATTGCGCGAACAAATTCAAATGGCACAGCCCTATGAAGCCGATGTTTTTGGCGCGCTGCTGGACAACGTCAGTGGTAATAGCATTAGTTTGCACGGTACGTTGACCGAGGAGGGCAAACGGGCACGTTTAGATGGCGTTTTGTCGGTTGCACTGGCCGATGGCCATTCGGTTTCCCAACAGGTCATTGTACTGCGCGATAGCAGCGGCATCTCGCTTTCACCGCTCAAAAGTGAGGGATACCGGGATGACCAGATTGCCGCACTGTTGCGCCAGACCAATTTCTTGTCTGTGGTCATGTCTGCCGTGCCTGCGCGCAGCTTGATTACAGATGTTCGATTGAATGGGGAAGGGTATGAGATGCCGCTGTTAAACGGAACGGCTGCGCTCACGGTGAATCAAACGGGTGTGCCCCAAACACGGACGCTAGATATGACGCTGCACGATATGATGTACAGCGTGACCGCGCAGACAACCCGTTCTGACTCAGAATTGCGCATTTCTGTGCCGGATGGATACTCCAGTTATATTAAAATTTCCAACACCCCCGGATAAGCGCATACCCAATCAAAAAGTTATCGCAGAATATCAAACAGGGATACCACTTTCGACAAAAGGATGGTGGATTATCCCTGTTTTATTGTAAAAAATTGGTGAACAATCCAAGCAAAAGACAAAAATATCCTTGCTTTCTTTGGGTAAAGTGTTATAATATCCCATAAGGTATCCGAATAAGGAGGATGATTGGAAATGAAAAAAGTAATGAAATCAATGGTCGTTGGTTCGCTCGCCGCGGCTATGTTGGCTTCGGGCGCAGGTGCCGCCGATTTTACATCGAATGCAGATGTGCTCAATTCTCTGGGTCTGTTCCAGGGTTCGGAGGCTGGCTATGACCTCGACCGTGCGCCCGACCGTGCAGAATCTGCGACAATGCTGGTTCGTCTGCTTGGCAAGGAAGCCGAGGCAAAGGCTTACTATGAAAGCAAGTCGTCCGAGCAGTTTACAGATATGGACGGTACATACGAGTGGGCAAAGCCTTATGTTGAATGGCTGTACAGTCAGGGCTTGACTTCGGGTGCAACGGCTACCACCTTTGAGCCGGGCAACAAGTGCACCGCACAGCAGTATGCGACCTTCCTGATGCGTGCGCTGGGCTACTCTGACGCACAGGGCGGCGACTTCACCTACGCAAATGTTTTTGACTTTGCAAAGGAAAAAGGCGTTGTAGACGCATTTAACATGGATGCAGATAACTTCCTGCGCGATGATTTGGTTGCAATGAGCTATACCGCACTGTCTACTGCGCCCAAGACTGGCGAAGCAGACCTGCTGACCAAGCTGGTCAACGATAAGGCTGTTGACGCAACCAAGGCTGCACCGGTACAAAAGACCTTTGAAACCCTGCGCAACTTCAACGAAGCATACAAGACAGTTGCGGCAACCACTTCGGCAGATGCAACCGCAGATTTCACCATGAATATGAAGGCGGCTGATACCTCGATTGACGCATCGGGCAAGTTTGATGTTCAGGTCAAGATTGACCCTGCCAAGCTGGAAGAAATGCAGATGGCAATGAAGGGTAGCCTGTCCATCAGCGTTCCGGATGCTGAGGGCGCAAGTGTGAAGCTGGATATCCCGATGGAACTGTATGTCAAGGATGGTGTGGCTTACACCAATGTAATGGACCAGAAGGTCAAGCAGGACTTGGATTTGGATACGGCGCTTAAGGGTGTAGATATCCAGTCTATGGCAGGCATGACCACTGTGCCGCTGTGCATGGTAGACAGCATCTCTCAGGATGGCAACACCTATAAGATGACCTACAATTCCGATGTATTCAACGGCATGTTTGCAGAAATCTTCAATCAGATGGCGCTTCAGGTAAATGTTACCGATGAGATGAAGGCGCAGGGCATCACCGAAGATATGTTCAAGGTCAGCATGGATTTGAGCAAGGCTGACATTGAAATCACCTTCAAGGATGGTGGTCTGTACGACGAGAAGGCTGATATGGCAATGACCATGGAAATGATGGGTCAGAAGATTGAAGCCACCATCAATATGAACATGTCTGCCACCAAGGTAGGCGATGCCGTAACCGTTACCTATCCGTCTGACTTGGATACTTATAAGACACTGGAAGAAGTGACCACTGAATCTGCTACGGCAACCGAAGTGACTACCGAAAACAAGGCAGCCGAGGAAGAGACAACTACCGATACAGCTGAAACTACTCCGGCAGCAGAATAAGTTCGGTTTACCAATCAAAAGACCGCCTGTAAGGCGGTCTTTTTGCGTTATAGGCTCATTTCGTCGAGCAGCGCACGCAGTTTGGCGGCGGAAGATTCCAGCCGTTTTTTCTCTTCATAGCTAAGCGGTAAATCCAAAACCGTTTCTACGCCGTTCTGACCGAGCACCGAAGGCAATCCCAGACAAATTTCCGGCACACCATAGCGGTTTTGAATCACCGAAGATACCGGAAGTACCGACCGTTCATTGCGCACAATCGCGCGTGCAATGCGCAGAACGGCCATGCCAATCCCGTAATAGGTTGCGCCCTTGCCGTTAATAATATGATAAGCGGCATCTCGCACATTTTGATAAATGTCATCCAGTACGGTTTGAGAAAATTCTTTGCCCGCGACCCGGCAATAGTCGGGTAAATCCATACCCGAAACGTTTGCAGATGACCACACAGCCAATTCACTGTCACCGTGTTCTCCGATGATAAATGCGTGTATGTTGCGGCTGTCTACCTGCAAGTATTGCCCAACCAGATATTTAAGTCGCGCAGTATCCAACACCGTGCCCGTACCAATGACGCGACTGCAAGGCAATCCAGAAAGTTTTTGTGCCAGATAGGTCAGCAAATCGACCGGATTGGATACGACCAGCAAAATACAGTCGGGTGCAACCGAAAGTACGGCATTTAAAATGCCTTGCAAAATCGTCTCGTTTCGGTGCAGCAGGTCAATGCGCGTTTCGCCGGGTTTTTGATTGGCGCCAGCGGCAAGAATAATCAGGCCACAATCCTTTAAATCTTGGTAATCGCCTGCGTGTACGGCGCAGGGCTGTGCGAAGGAAACACCGTGGCTGATATCAGCGGCTTCGCCTTCTGCTTTGGCGCGGTTGACATCGAGCAGCACCAGTTCGGAAAATAGACCGCTTGTGGCCAGTGTATACGCGGCAGTCGCACCGACAAACCCTGTGCCGATGACCCCGCATTTTTGCAGATTCATCATCATCCCTCCCAAGTATATCTAGTATGACCCGTAAAATGGGGGAGAATGGCTGGAAAAAATTTGTTTTGGCACGATAGCCGGGCTTGTGATACAATGAAAAAGAAAATAAAGTATCAATGCTTTTCGATAAAGGAGGAATTTGTGCATGAAACAATGGCTTCGCAAGACCGTAGCAGGTGTGTTGGCGGCAACGGTGCTGATGGGAATGGCAGGCGCTGCCAACTTTACACACTGCGCCGATGCACTCAAACAGATGGAATTATTTGTCGGAACGAAAAATGGGTATGAGCTTGACCGCGCACCCACGCGCGCCGAAGCTGCTGTTATGCTGGTACGTCTGCTCGGACAGGAGGACGCGGCAAAATCTGGTTCGTATGACATCCCGTTTACCGATGTGCCCAATTGGGCGGCGCCCTATGTGGGCTGGCTGTATGAGAAAGAATTGACGGTTGGGGTAAGTGACACCAAATTCGGAACCACACAAAACTGCAATGCCAAACAGTATGCAACCTTTTTGCTGCGTGCACTTGGCTATGCCGATGGAAGTGATGGGTATACATATGACACTGCCTTGGATTTCGCGCAAAAACAAGGGGTTGTGGATGCGGTCAACTGTGATACGCAAAACTTTTTGCGAGATGACGTAGTTGCAATGAGTTATACGGCGCTCAGCCGCCCGACCAAAGATGGAGCCGACACGCTGCTGGATGCGCTGATTGAACAGGGAAGTGTGAATAAAAGCAAGGCTTCGGACACATTGACCTTGTTCCAGAATTATCGCGCGTACAGCCAATTGAAGCAACAGACCAATAAAACCAATCCGCGTACTTATCAGCTGGAGGCAACCATTACCGACAATGCGTACAACAGCCTTTCATGTAGCGGAACCGCAACGGTTGACGGCGAGCATTTGTCGGTTGCGTTGCGGCAGGACGATACGCTGCTGGTAGGACTGTATCAAAACGATGGTGTGCTGTATCAATATCAGAATGGGCAAACCGTGCGCGCAAAACAGCCCATTTCGTTGGGACAGACAACCGAAATACCCATCAGCGCAGTGGAAGCCCTGTCTGTACAAAATGGGAAGTATGGATTTTCACTGGTGCCGACGGTATTAAATTCTATGGTTTCCATGCAAGGGACAACGCTCAAACAGGTAGATTACAGTGTGCGCACACAGGATGATTTGATATATCAGCAGACCGGGCGGATTCATGTTTCCATGCCTGTGAATGGTAAAACCGCCACATATGAAATTGAAATCAAAGCTGTGTTGTCAGACACTGCTCAGCAAGTTAGTGTGCCGGAAGGAATGGAAATTTAAAAAATTTTACCGATTGTGTAGACCAAAGGAACTTTTTGGAAATCCTCTCGTCTAATTCAATAACCAACCAATAGGAGGATGAGGATTATGAAAAAGAAGCAGATTTTTGCCATGGGCATGAGCGCAATTTTAGCGTGCAGCAGTGTGGCATTTGCGGCTGATGTCGCGACCCCTGCAAACACCGCAACAAGTGCCGAAACAGAACAAATGGTATCGACCGCAGCCGTTACTCGTTTGGGTACAATGGCAACGGTTAAGCAGGTCAACCAGACCGAAGGCGTTGTAAAATCGGTTTTGATTACCACCGATGACGAACAGGAGATTCAGCTCAATATCGGGGAGCAGACCTTGGTAGTGGATAATCAAACTGGCGCTGTTGCGGGCTTGGATACCCTCAAGGCTGGAGATAAGATTTTTGCTTACTATTCCGCTGCGATGACGCGCAGCTTGCCGCCCCAGTCGGCTTGTGAGCTGATTTTGGTCAATGTCGGCGAGCAGACAACCGCATCTTTGCACGAAGTAGGAACCGTAGTTCCGGAGGAAAACGCAAAAGTTGCCATTTTGAACGCAGCAGGTGATATGATAATCCGAATGGATGACAAAACGGCAATTACTTCGCTGAATGGTGAGACGCTGACAACCGGCGATTTGACCGCGGGCACCCGTTTTCTTGCGTGGTATGACATTGTGCTGACCAGTTATCCGGGTCAGACCTATGCGGAAAAGGTTGTCGTATTGTCGGACGCGGAACCGCGTGAAATCGAGACACAGCCCACAGAAACTGTTGAATATCAGCCGACCGAATGGACGATTATCGCTGGCGATAAGACCTTAGATGTCAAAGGAACTGCGCAGGGAGAAATCGTTGTGATTCCAGTGCGTGCGGTTGCTGAAGCATTGGGATGCACGGTATCCTATGAACAGAAGGACGGTAAAGAGTTCGTAACGGTGGAAAACGATACGCGCACAATGACAATGGAGATTGGCGTGGATAATTATGTTTCGACCACCAAGATAGATGGCGCAGTTGGAATGACTGCTCCGGCACAGTATGGTGTTGCGCCGTATGTAACCGATGGCACGACCTATGCACCAGCCGAGATGTTTAAAGCACTGGTTGGTTTTGATGTAACGGTTGCGGATGGCACGGTTACGGTGACGGCACAAAAGTAAAAAATATCAATGAAAATCCGCCGTATGGTATACGGCGGATTTTTTTTGTGAAAAATAATGTAAAATATATGAAACCGATTTCATCTTGCTGTTTGGTTACAAAATAAGAAAATAAATAAAAAATTACAATAATATGAAACAAATATGAAGAAATTTCAAAAATAGAACTTATAGAAACATAGTGACGATTGCGGAATATAAAGATGAAACCGATTTATAATTATAAAAATTGCATAAAAAATAAATAAAAAATAGAAGTAAAAACGGCGTTTCGACTCTTGCTTGTCGAAAATAGTTTGGATATAATCAAATCAACAAAATCTGAAATATAGGAGGTCGTGCAAATGTTGTACGAAGTACGCTTTCGCTGCAATCATGTTCACACAATGGCGCTGACGGGTCAGGTGGAAGAACGAACCCGCAAAATCGCTCAGTATAATCAAATGTTATGCCCAGAATGTCGGGCACAGTATACGACCTCTCATATACGAGAGATACCGCGCTTTCGCGCGTTTGCAGTTCCGGCAAATTTAATGCCGTAAAACGTTTTATATAAAGTTTTTTGTTGCATATTCCTGTAACTTTATGACCATACAAAAAGCACGGCTTTGCCGTGCTTTTTATTTTACCTGCGATATACAATTAACAGGGATTCATTTGCGCAATGATGTCGGGAAGCGATGTGATAGAAAGGGCAATCGCATCCGCGCCAGCCGTTTGCAGTTCTGCTTCCGAACCGAATCCATATAGAACGCCAATGGCTGCAATATCACAGGCGTGTGCGCCTTCAATATCGTGCTTGCGGTCGCCAATCATCAGCACTTGCGAACAAGAGGGATTGCCGCAGCGTCGCAGGGTGTTTTGAATGACTTCTTGTTTGGTTGAAATGCGGCCGTCCATTGTTGCGCCCGAAATAATGGTGAAATAACCGGCAAGGTCGAAATGTTCCAAAATACGCACGGCAAATTCTTCTGGCTTGGAGGTTGCCACGCATAAGGTATATCCTTGTTGTTTCAGCGTTTGCAGAACAGCCGGAATTTCAGGGAACAGCCGGTTTTCCAGCAACCCGACCGTGCGATAGCGTTCGCGGTAAGCGTCTCGGCAGCGCTCAGCGGTTGCACGGTCTAGGTGGTGATTTTCCATGAACCCATCGACCAGCGGCGGGCCAATATACGGGGTCAAGGTGTCGAGGTCGGCGGTTTGGATATCGCAGACGGTGCGCAAAGCGTAGTCAACCGAACGGGTAATGCCTTCTTTGGGGTCGGTCAGAGTGCCATCCAAATCGAAAAATAAAAATTTTATCATGCTTCTACCGTACCTTCAAAGACCGTGACAGCCGGGCCGGTCATCCATACCGTTTGGTCGGTATAGCAAATGGTCAGGTCACCGCCGCGCAGATGCACCAAAATATCTTCGTTTTTGGGGCAATGGCCGTTGAGAACCGCAGCGACTGCCGCTGCACAGGTGCCCGTGCCACATGCCCAAGTTTCACCGCTGCCGCGCTCCCACACGCGCATTTTAAGTTCGTGGTCACCCAATACGTTGATAAACTCGGTGTTTACGCGCTCTGGAAATGCCGGATGATGTTCAAAATCCGGGCCGATTCGTTCCAAATCCAGCGTGTCCACATCTTCAGACTGGAACAGAACACAGTGCGGGTTGCCCATGCCGACCGCTGTTGCGGCATAGGTTTTGCCGTTCACAGTCAGTGGAGCACCGGCTTGTTGGGGCAGCGTGCAGGGAATATCGGCGGGGGTCAGGATGGCTGCGCCCATATCTACGCGCACTTGCACGACCTTACCGTTTTCAGGATACAAGGTCAAATGCTTGATACCCGACAGGGTTTCGACTGTGATTTCGGTGCGTCCATCGACCATGCCATAATCATACAGATATTTACCGACGCAGCGGATACCGTTGCCGCACATTTTTCCTTCACTGCCGTCGGCGTTGAACATGCGCATTTTTGCATCTGCCACGGTGGACGGACAGATTAAAATGATGCCGTCGCTGCCCACGCCGAAGTGTACTTCGGATAGGCGAATGGCGAGTTCCGACGGATTTTTGATTGATTGTTCAAAACAATTAAAGTATAGGTAGCTATTGCCGCAGCCCTGCATTTTGGTGAAAGAAAGTTTCATTTTCAGCCTCCAATTGGAATAATTTAAGATATTACCATAATAAACGGTTTCAAGAATTGCGTCAAGGGCATTCTGAGCGGCAAATGGCTGGCGGTGTGACAAATTTTTACAATTTGCATAGAAAGCGGGGGCGTGAAACGGCTATCCTTGTCGATTGCTGAAAACCCGCACAAGTGACCGGTTCGGCGCTGGACAAAGTTAAAAAATGCGCATATAATGAAGGTTATAATCGGTTTGCATAGGTAAATGCAGCCGAATACGGCTCAAGTTGAGCCGTCTCTCAAAATTTGATGGATTGGAAATAGGAGGCAGACCATGAGTAAAGTACCCGAATTGTTCGGCAGCATGGTGTTTAATGAATCAGTCATGAAAGAGCGCCTGCCCAAGGATGTGTTCAAAGCGCTCAAACGCACGATTTCAGAAGGCACCGCACTTGACCCGACCGTTGCCAATATCGTAGCCAATGCAATGAAGGATTGGGCCATCAGCAAGGGCGCAACACACTATACCCATTGGTTCCAGCCTATGACCGGTATCACTGCCGAAAAGCATGATTCTTTCATCACGCCCGGTGCGGAGGGCGCTGTTATCATGGAGTTTTCGGGAAAAGAGCTGCTGAAAGGCGAACCCGATGCTTCATCGTTCCCGTCGGGCGGTCTGCGCGCAACCTTTGAAGCGCGTGGCTATACGGCTTGGGACCCTACTTCCTATGCTTTCATCAAGGACCATACGCTGTGTATTCCGACCGCGTTCTGTTCATATACCGGCCAGATTCTGGATAAGAAAACACCGCTGCTGCGTTCGATGGATGCGATTTCGGCACAGGCTTGCCGTGTGCTGAAACTGTTCGGCAAGGATTGCAAGCGCGTGACGACCACGGTTGGCCCCGAACAGGAATATTTTTTGATTAACAAATCCGATTATGCCAAGCGTCCAGATTTGATTTTAACCGGCCGTACCCTGTTTGGCGCACCCGCACCCAAGGGGCAGGAAATGGATGACCACTATTTTGGCTCTATCCGTCCGCGTGTTAAGGCATTTATGGCTGAACTGGATGAAGAACTTTGGAAACTGGGCATTTATTCCAAGACCGAGCACAATGAAGTTGCACCCTGTCAGCATGAGATGGCACCGATTTTTGAGACGACCAATATTGCCGTTGACCACAATCAGTTGACGATGGAAGTCATGAAAAAGGTTGCAAATCGACATAATTTTGTATGCCTGCTGCACGAAAAGCCGTTTGAGGGCATCAACGGTTCGGGTAAACATAATAACTGGTCGATTTCGACCGACCGCGGTGAAAATTTGCTGGAGCCGGGCAGCACGCCCTCCTCGAATGCACAGTTTTTGCTGTTCCTGACCGCTGTGATTAAGGCGGTGGACGAATATCAGGATTTACTTCGGTTGTCGGCAGCCAGCGCAGGAAATGACCATCGACTGGGTGCGCATGAAGCGCCGCCGGCGGTCGTATCGATGTACATTGGAGATGAACTGGGAGCGGTTGTGGATGCACTGGTATCGGGTAAATCGTATACCGATACCAAGAAAACCAGCATGGATATTGGTGTCCCCGCGCTGCCCAATATTCCAAAGGATACATCCGACCGCAACCGCACTTCGCCGTTTGCGTTTACGGGTAACAAGTTTGAATTCCGTATGCCCGGTTCGACCTTCAACGTGGCCTGCACCAACACCATCTTAAATACAGCGGTTGCCGAGGAACTGCGGCAGTTTGCCGATGAGTTGGAGGGCGCAGAAAACTTCAATCAGGCATTGTTTGAATTGATTGTGCGCGAAATCAAGGCGCACAAGCGCATTATTTTCAATGGCAATGGCTATGATGATGCGTGGCTGGCAGAGGCAAAAAAGCGTGGGCTGTCTAATCTGCCATCCACACCCGATGCCTTGCCGCATTATACCGACAAGAAGAACTTGCAGTTGTTTACCCGTCATGGTGTGTATACACCGGTGGAAGTTGGGTCGCGTGAAGAAATCCTGCTCGAAGAATATGTGAAAACCATCCACATTGAAGCGCTGACCATGCTTGACATGTTGGGCAAGCTGATTTTACCGGCGTGTGCCAAGTTCTCGCGCGATTTGGCAGAAGGGGTTGCACTCAAAAAGCAGATTGGCATTGATGCACCGGCCGAAGTCGCAATGGTGCGCAAGATTACCGATAAAACTGCCGAATTGTCTGCCGCACAGGAAATGCTGGCACAAAAGGTCAATGCCGCAAAAGAGGTGTTGGCGGATGAGTTTGCAGTAGCGCCGGGCGGTATCGGTGCGCGCAAACTGTCGCGTTATTATCGCGATGTAGTATTGCCCGCGATGAATGAGACCCGCAAGATAGCCGATACACTGGAAACGCTCGTGTCAAAGGAGTATTGGCCGTTCCCAACTTACAGTGACCTGCTATTTTACGTATAATTCAGACAAAAAGCGTCCGTTTGGACGCTTTTTGTGGTTTTTTGGAACGGTCTATGATATACTAGTTTCATATCAGCAAAATCGGAGGACATCTATGAAGAAAAAAATTGCAGTCGGTGTTTTGGGTGCGTTCCTATTGTTGTCCGGATGCGCACCCGCGTCCAGCGAATCGGATTTTTATGCGATGGATACGATTATGGTGGTTACGGCTTATGATAAAAATGAAGATGCAGCCGAATCCGCGCGCGTGGAAATTGAACAGCATATCAATGCGCTTGACCAGTTGATGTCACGCCAGCGCAAAGAGAGCAATCTTTCTCAGCTCAATGCGACCAGTGGTGCGATTATGTTGGTAGACCATGAATTGTATGAGGCGATTGAAACAGCACTGTACTATGCCGAGCTGACTGACGGTGCCTATGACCCGACGACCGCGCCGTTGTCTGACTTGTGGGGGATTGGAACCGAGTCGCAGCATGTGCCGACACAGGCCGAAATTGATGCGGTTTTGCCCAAAGTGGGCTGGCAGAATATAAAACTGTTGGGACAAGATAAAATTCAATTGCTCAATGGTGCACAGGTGGATTTGGGCGGCATTGGAAAAGGATGGGCGGCCAATGATACGGCAGCCATCTGTAAAACGGCAGGGGATACGCTGCGCGTATTGGCGCAATTGGGCGGCAATATCATCGGTATTGGAGAAAACCCCAACAATAAGGACGGAGAATGGGTCATTGGCATTGCCAACCCGGACAACAGCGCCGACTATGTGGCGACGATTGCGATTACCAACGAATCGGTCGTGACATCGGGCGACTATGAACGCTATTTTGAACAGGATGGCAAGCGATATCACCATATTTTTGACCCAAAAACCGGATATCCGGCAGATAGCGGATTGCGCAGCGTTACCGTAGTAGATTCAGATTCGGCGCGGGCGGATGCTTTGACGACCGCATTGTTTGTGATGGGGCTGGATAAAGGAATGGAATTTTGTGAGCAGCATGACATAAAAGCAGTATTTATCACCGATGACAAGAGAATTGTGCCGACAGACAATGTGAAAGACCAATATGAGTTCAGCGGTGAACAGGCGGGATACAGCGATGGACAATAAATTCAGGCTCAAATTGGGCGATTGGGTGATTTGCATTGCAGTGTTGTTGCTGGCTGGTGCAATCGCGCTTCCGTTTCTGTTTGCACCGTCGGGGGCTTTGACTTGTGAAATCAAACAGGGGGATACCGTGATACGTACCATTCGATTGGCGGAAGGATACCGCGACACCATCACATTGACAAACGGAAAGTGGACAAATGTGATTGAAGTCGATGGCAAGAATGTATGGTTTTCCAAGTCCAATTGTCCCGACCAAATTTGTGTACATGCTGGACACCTGACCCGTGCCGGACAGATGGCGGTTTGCCTGCCCACGCGCGTGGTCGTGCGAATGGTTGGCACAGGTGCACAGGTGGACGCGGTTGCGGTGTAAGGGAGGCCAAGCCATGAAAAAAAGCAAGCGGATAGCGGTATGTGGCCTTTTGGTGGCAACCGCGCTTGTACTGTCACTGGTCGAGCGCATGTTTCCCTTGCAAGCCGTGGTGCCCATTCCGGGAATCAAACTAGGGCTTGCCAATGTTGTGACGCTGTTTGCGCTGACCCGACTGCGCCTGCGTGAAACCATTGCCATCGTTGTAGTGCGCGTGCTCCTCAGTTCCATTTTTGCTGGCAGCATTACGGCGTTTCTGTTTTCTCTCTTTGGCGGTTTGTTGGCCATGTTTGTGATGAAAGCGTTATTTTATGTGGAAGGGTACTGGGTTTCGTTGGCTGGCATTTCGGTTGCAGGCGCCGCGGCACATAATATCGGGCAAATCGGTGCAGCAGTTTTGGTGCTCGGAACAGCCGATGTCATGGGATACTTACCGCTGTTGCTGGTGCTGTCCATTCCGATGGGGCTGGTCACCGGCAGCGTGTGTACAGCGGTGCTCGGACATATCAAAAAATTGCATTTTTTCATTTGACAGAATTTGTCATATAGCGCCTTTCATAGTGTGTGTCAGTTTGAGACATACTAGCGCAAAAGAAAGGAGCGAAGTCAGATGAAAAAGCAAATTTTGGCATCTATTCTTTTGGCATTGACGCTCACCATGTTTACAGGTTGCGGCAATTCCAATGATACCACCACCATGCCAGAGGGCAACAACGGAACCACGACTGACGGAACCGCCAATAATTCAGGCGCCGCCAACAACAGTGTAAATGATTTGCCCAATGCGCCGGATAATGGTTCTAATGTGCAGGGCGACAACAATACAGTCGGAGACAATCAAAAGCCCAATGATGGTTCGGTAACGCAGGACGCAAAAAATATGATGGACGATGCAGGCAATATGGTGGGTGATGCCGCCAAGAATGTCGGTGACGCGATGAATGATGCCGGCAATGCGGTAAAAAATGCCGCCGATGACATGCAAAATAAAAAGTAAAAACGCGCACAAAAAGCGGGCAGCACAGATAGCATGTGCAGCCCGCTTTTGCGATACAAAAGGTTAATTTTTCTTGTTGAACAGTTCGTAACCGCCCTGTTTTTTGCTGAAAATCTCATAGCCGCCCTTTTTGAGCGCTTTGAGCAGGCGGTTTGCATGTTCGTCGCCGCTGACCTCGCACACCACTTCAATGATGGCTTCGTCGATATCCAAATCGGCAGCTACGCGGTCATGATTAAACAGAATGACATTTGCATTTTGTTCTGCCACGATGTGTGCAAAGTTTTCCAGTGCGCCGGGAACGTCGGGCATAATAGTAGAAAACTTGATGTGACGATGGCGGGTGACAAGGCCTTTTTCCACGACCTTGTGAATAAAGGATACGTCGATGTTGCCGCCGGACAGCACACAAACCACTTTTTTGCCTTGAATGTCCACTTTCTGGTTGAGAACAGCGGCCAAGGAAGCAGCACCTGCCGGTTCTACGACCTGTTTGGTGCGCTCAAGCAGCATGAGGATGGTCGATGCAATTTCGGCATCCGATACCGTTACCATCTGGTCAACGTACTGGTTGATATACTGCATGGTCAAATCACCCGGCACCTTGACCGCGATACCGTCTGCAATGGTGTGTGCGGTTTCGGTGGGGTGGATGCTGTCCTGATGGAAAGAATTTACAATGGCGGCTGCACCTTCGGCCTGTACACCGATGACCTGAATACGGGGGTTAATCTGCTTGACGCAGGCGGCAATGCCCGAAATCAGTCCGCCACCGCCAGCGGGAACAAAAATCATGTCAACCGTGGGCAAGTCGCTCAGAATTTCCAAGCCGATGGTGCCTTGTCCAGCCATAACATCTTCGTCATTAAAAGGATGGATGAGTTCGGCACCGGTTTTTTCAATGATTTCACAGGCTTTTTGATAGGTTTCGTCATATACCGAACCGTGCAGCACAACTTTTGCGCCATATCCTTCGGTTGCAGCAACTTTTGCGATGGGAGCCGAGCGGGGCATGACGATGGTAGCGGGCACGCCGACTGATGCGGCGGCAAATGCGACGCCCTGTGCATGGTTGCCGGCAGAGGAGGCGACAACCGCGGTTAGATTGCCCTCCATATAGCGTTTCATAATCTTGTTGTATGCGCCGCGCACCTTGAACGAACCGGTTTTTTGTTGGTTTTCATATTTCAGATAAACATCCGCGCCGGTCATGGCGGAAAACGTGCAAGATGTGCTCAGCGGAATGGTGTGAATGACATTTTTCAGGCGAGCCGCAGCCTCCTGAAAGTCGTTGACAGTCAGCATGTTCTTTCCCTGCTTTCCGATTGATAAATTGAGTATACTTTTACAGTTTAGCATGGCATTTTGCCGATTGCAAGGCATGTTCGGCAATTTCAAGGTAAATTACGGGAATTTTTGCTGGGAAACAGATTTAAGTTGAGTTTTTTTGGCGATTTTGCTATAATAAATTCGTATCAAATCAAATTCTTTATGATGCGGAGAACAGAATTTATGAGCCAATCGGAAATGGGTTTTCGCACAGCGGCTTTTGGATTTCGACGAGAAGATGTCCTTGATTTTATCGAGGAGGAAGCAGACCGCAGAAGTGCGTTGCAAGAAAAATTACATAAAGTTCAAACAGAGCGAGACAACTTGATACAGGAAAAAGAGGAGGCCGACCATGCGGCACAGGCGCTGATTGCCGACCGTGACCGCATTTTGTCCGAGCAGCAGGCCAAAGACCAAACCATCACATCCTTGCAGGCACAAGTGCGCATTGCGCAGGATGCGTCCGAGCAAGCACAGGAAGAATTGAACGCATTGCGTACTAAGGTGGACGAGATGCAAAAAGAACTGGACAATGTGCGGGCGGATAATGCGTCGCTATTGTCCAAGTGTGCGGAATACGATGAGGCGCGCGCTCGACTGGCAGAGATTGAATTGTGCGCACATGGACGTGCCGAGGAAATTCAGCAGCGTGCCGCCGATGATGCCTGCTCACTGGTTGAGGAAGCCCAACAAATGGCAGTGCGGCTGTTGGATGCCATTGAACACACCAAAGAATCTTACCGGCAGGCATTGGCAGCCGCCGAGCGCGAAAGTGAACGCGCACATGTACACGCGGTTGAGTCTTTGGAAAAGCTGGATGTAATTATGGATGGACTGCGCGGACGTTTGTCGCAGGTGCAGGAACAACCGGCAGCGAACGAGTCGGCACAGCTGGCAGTACCGGTTTTGGAAACACAGGTACTTCCAGCCGCACAAAAGTCAGCTGCGGCTGAAAAACCCCGCAGTTCGGGCTGCCCAGCGCGGGAGAAACCAACATTGGCACAACTGCTGCATACCTTGCGCGGCAATAAGTGACGGAGGAACCCAAAAGAATGGCACATTATGATTTACATACCGACGAGTTAAAAACATTTGCCCCAAAATTGCGCGCCGGAGATACCGTGACCTTAACCGGAACGCTGTATACGGCACGCGATGCGGCACACAAGCGCATTGTTGCCGCAATGGATGCAGGGGAACCGTTACCATTTCCGTTGGAAGGGGCGGCGATTTACTACGCTGGCCCGACACCGGAAAAACCCGGTCAGGTCATCGGTTCGGTTGGCCCAACCACGTCGGGACGCATGGACCCTTATTCGCCTCGGCTGCTGGATGCCGGACTGACCTGTATGATTGGCAAGGGCGTGCGCTCGCAGGCGGTTGTTGACGCGATGGAGCGCAACGGCGGTGTGTATCTGGTGGCGATTGGCGGCGCAGGTGCGGTCAAAGCCGAGAGCATTACCGGGTTAGAGGTCATTGCATATGAGGACTTGGGATGTGAGTCGGTTAAGCGCCTGACCGTGCAAAAGTTTACCGCGATTGTGGCAATGGACTGCGTGGGCGGAAACTTATACCGCGATGGCGCGGCACAATACCGCAGAGCATAAAGATAAAAAGAGTAGATAGAGAGCATCACACACAATATTGTCAAATTGTGCGGTGATGCTCTTTTTTGTCTGTCCATTGCATATGTAAAAGGTTGTGGCGCATAAAGTGAAAGCGGACAGTATGGAGGAGGGGCGGACATGGCAGACAGTGGCATCAAAAAGGTGGTATATCAGGCGTTTTTGACCATCGCCGTATTGGGTGTGCTGTGCGCTTGGCACATCAACCGGACACAGATGACAGCGCAAGCGGCGGCAGAACAGCCGGGGATTACATTGCCCGTGATTATGTATCACAGTATTCTCAAAGATGAGGCGAGAGCCGGGCCATATGTGCTCAGCCCGTCCGCACTTGCAGCCGACTTGGATTATTTGCAGCAGCATGGATATGAAACGGTCACGACATTTGACCTGATAGAATATGTAGACGGCACCGGAGAGTTGCCGCAAAAGCCTGTACTCATCACCTTCGATGACGGCTTTTACAACAACTATTTATACGCCTATCCGTTGTTGAAAGAACGCGGAATGCAAGCAGTCGTGTCGGTGATAGGAGAGCAGACCGCACTGTTTACCGAAAATGGTCAAGAAAATGCGTATTGGTCGTATTTGTCGGCGGGGCGTTTGACCGAAATGCAGGAGAGCGGCGTATTTGAAATCGGCAACCATTCCTATGCACTGCATACCGACACACCACGCAAGGGCTGTTTGAAAAAGCGCGGAGAGGATGCGGCACAGTATCGGGACATGTTGACCCAAGATACCCATGCCGCACAAACATTGCTGGCAGAAGCGGGCATTACCCCGCCGGTCTGCTATGCCTATCCTTACGGTGCATACAGTGCGGAAACCGAGGAGATTCTAAAAGAAATGGGATTTCGCTGTACCTTGAGTTGCGAAGAACGGCAAAATAAGATTGTGCGCGGCAATCCCAATTGTTTGTATTTGTTAGGGCGCTACAATCGGCCTTCTGGTGTTTCGACCACGACATTTTTCGAGCGGGTATTTTCAAAGGAGGGGACAACATGACAGATGACCGGTGCGGACAAATTGGAACACTGGGGGAATTGCGGTGCCGGGAGGTGATTAACCTATGTGACGGTGCGCGGATGGGATTTGTCAACGACATTCAATTTGATTTTGTGACCGGTCAGGTCACGGCGCTGATTGTGCCAGAAACTGGCGGGGTGCTGGGGCTTTTGGGACGCAGTGAAGATGCTGTGATTCCGTGGGATGCAGTGGAAAAGATTGGGGAGGATATCATTTTTGTAAGATATGCGGCATCCTGCCCAAGCCCACGCCCAAAGAAGCGCTTTTCTTCGTAAAAATCAGGAAAAATACAAAAATACCTTTGACAACAATTGTTCTGTATGATAGTATAGAGCAGTACGAATACACACATCCCGCGATGCACGCGGCGGGTGGCCGTTTGAGACAAACGGTTGCCGCCTGTCAGATGAAACGGGATGGAGGTAAAAACCAAGGAGGAAAATTATCATGGCAGTAATTTCTATGAAGCAGCTGCTGGAGGCCGGCGTACACTTCGGCCATCAGACCCGCCGCTGGAACCCGAAGATGGCAACCTACATCTTCACCGAGCGCAATGGCATCTATATCATTGACCTGCAGAAGACCGTAAAGAAGCTGGAGGAGGCTTACTTCTTCGTGCGTGATACGGCTGCTGCTGGCGATTCCATCCTGTTTGTTGGCACCAAGAAGCAGGCACAGGACGCTATCAAGGAAGAGGCAGAGCGCTGCGGCCAGTTCTTCGTCAATGCACGTTGGCTGGGCGGTATGCTGACCAACTTCAAGACCATGCGTACCCGTATCAACCGTCTCAACCAGCTCAAGAAGATGCAGGAAGACGGCACATTTGACCTGCTGCCCAAGAAGGAAGTTATCAAGCTTCAGCTGGAGATTGCAAAGCTGGAGAAGTATCTGGGCGGCGTAAAGGAAATGAAGAAGCTGCCGGGTGCAATGTTTGTTGTTGACCCCCGCAAGGAAAAGAACGCTATCGCAGAGGCTAAGAAGCTGGGTATCCCGGTTGTTGCAATCGTGGACACCAACTGCGACCCGGACGAAGTTGACTACGTTATCCCGGGCAACGACGACGCAATCCGTGCTATCAAGCTGATTTCCCAGACCATGGCAAACGCTGTTCTGGAAGGCAAGCAGGGCGAGCAGCTCGAAGTTGCAGCCGAGGAGAAGGAAGCGGCTGCGGAGTAATTTCAATCCGTTCACCGTTTTATTCGGTTTGAATCGTTTCACGCAGGGCGCGACGCACCGGCGCGCCGGTATGTCGCACCCTGCGTTTTTTATGTACAGAAATTTCAATCATTTTGGAGGAATAGAAAATGGCTTTTACTGCTGCTGACGTAAAGAAGCTGCGCGAAATGACCAGCGTAGGCATGATGGAATGCAAGAAGGCACTGACCGAGGCAGACGGCGATTTCGACAAGGCAATCGAGCTGCTGCGCGAAAAGGGCCTGGCAAAGGCTGCAAAGAAGGCTGACCGTGTTGCAGCTGAGGGTATCGTTTGTGCAAAGGTTTGCGATGAGTGCGGCGTAGCTGCAATCGTTGAAGTCAATGCAGAGACCGACTTCGTTGCAAAGAATGCTGACTTCCAGGCGTTTGTAAGCGACGTTGCAACCGTTATCATCAAGGAAAATCCGGCTGACGTGGAAGCACTCAAGGCTTGCAAGATGGGCGACCTGACTGTTGAAACCGCACTTCAGGAGAAGGTTCTGACCATCGGTGAGAACATCCAGATTCGCCGCTTTACCCGCTTTGACGACAGCACCGTAAACGTTGCATACAACCACATGGGCGGCGTTATCGGCACACTGGTTGCACTTCAGGTTTCGGACAACCTCAAGGACAATGCAACTGTTAAGGAGCTGGGCAAGGATATCGGTATGCAGGCTGCTGCAATGAATCCGTCGTTTATGGACAAGTCTGAGGTAGACGAATCCACCCTGGCAAAGGAAAAGGAAATCCTGCTGGCACAGGCACTGGAGGAGAACAAGACCGCTGCAAAGCCCAAGCCGGAGCAGATTATTCACAAAATGGTAGAAGGCCGTATCGGCAAGTACTACGAGGAAAACTGCCTCTTGCAGCAGGCATTTGTTAAGGAAAATAAGGTTTCGGTTGAACAGCACATCGCAGCAGTTGCGAAGGAGCTGGGCGGCGAAATCAAGCTGGTAAAGTGTGTTCGTTTCGAGCGCGGCGAAGGCATCGAGAAGAAGCAGGACGACTTTGCAGCTGAAGTTGCAGCAATGGCAAAGTAAGAAGTTTCTTATATTTTCAGATAAAAAGGACAGGCGAAGTTGCCTGTCCTTTTTTGCATTTTCATGGCAAGATTCGGTATATGCAGCAGAAAATGTTTGAAAGGTTGAATTTTTGCCAAAATAGTGCATAAACTACATCCGCTTGCGTTATGAGGATATCTCACAAAAGCAAGCGGATGTTTTTTTATGGGCGTTTTAAGAATTCCTTTGGACTGCGCCCAAATTCACGCTTAAATGCTTTGAGAAAGTTGGAGTAATCGTTAAAGCCGCATTTGGTGCACGCTTCCATGACCGGTTCCCCTTCGCGGATGAGGTTGCGCGCAACCGTGACACGTTTTTTGATGATGAACTGATACAGGGTCAGACCGGTGTAGGTTTTGAACTGATGTGCCAAATGAGACTTGCTGATATAGCAGGCATCAGCCAACCGGTCAAGCGTCAAATCGTCTGAAAGATGGTCGTTGATATAGGACACGAGTTCATTGATTTTTTCGTTTTCGGTCACATCTTTGCGGATATCCTCCGAAGTGGCAAAATAGGCGCGATTGAGATAGACCAGAAATTCAACCAGATAGATATAGGACAGCGTGCTGCTGCCAAACTCCTGACTATCCCGACAGCGCAGCATTTTTTCACAGATGCCTTTGAGGTGAGAAAGCACACTGCTTTCCGGCCGGATGAGTTTGTACTGTTTCAGGCTGGCATCGGTGAAGCAGGCGGTCAAGTCGGCGCCCATATCGTTGGTGCGCGTCAAAAAGTCGGGTTCAATCCAGATGACAAAGCGTTCGTAGGGCTTGCCGCGTCGGATATCCGGTTTGTGAATATCGCGGTTATCGGTCAGCAGGATATCACCCGGACGCAGTTGATAGGTGCGGCCTTCAATCACATAGGACACATCGCCGGACAGGAAAAAGAAAATTTCATAAAAAGCGTGTTCGTGAAAATCAATCGCCGGGGGAACCGGGTCGAGATAGTGGTAACATTCAAAATCCGGGCGTTCCATGGTTTGCCGCAAAGTAAAAATATCTTTGTGCGAAATCAACAGTTTTACCTCCGAATTATTGTATATGTTTATATTATATAGCAATTTTCACCGGATTTCAAGCAGGATATCCCAAGAAATGCGGTATAAAAAACAGTATACTAATGATATAGAAAGCAAACGAAAAACCGAAAAATAATTCCCCAAAAGTTCGGAAAGAGAGGTATTTTCATATGCGCAGTTTTATCCATGAGGACTTTCTGCTTACCAGCGAACCTGCACGCCGGTTATATCACGACTATGCCGAGCATATGCCGATTTTTGATTATCACTGTCATTTGAATCCGGCAGAGATTTACGAGAACAAGCAGTTCTCCGATATTGGTGAAGCTTGGCTGGCGGGCGACCATTATAAATGGCGTCTGATGCGAGCCAATGCCATTCCCGAAGAATTTGTGACCGGTAACGCCAGCTATCGGGAAAAGTTCGACCGCTTTGCACAGATTATGCCCGGTTTGATTGGCAACCCGATTTATCACTGGTCGCATTTGGAACTCAAGCGGTTCTTTGGCATTGATGAGCTTTTGAGCAGTCAAACGGCGAATGCAGTATGGGAACGCGCCAACGAGAAGCTGCAAGGGCCGCAGGGTGCCGCACGCGCACTGATTGCAGAAAGCAATGTGCGTGCCCTGTGTACGACCGATGACCCGGTGGATGACCTGCGCTATCACAAGATGTTGGCAGAGGACAACAGCTTCACCACTCGCGTGCTACCCACGTTCCGCCCGGAAAAGGCACTCAACATTGTAGATGCGGGATATCCGGCATATATGCAAAAGCTGGGCGCGGCAGCAAATATCTATATTCGTACCTTGGACGATGTGAAGCAGGCACTTGCTGCACGCTTAGAGTATTTTGCATCCTGTGGGTGCCGCTTGTCCGACCACTCTTTCGGTTCGCCCGACTTTACCGTATGGGACGAGAGCGCGGCAGAGGAAGCGATGCGCAAGGCGCTTGCAGGCGAAGAACTGCTCGACTATGAAGTTGCGGCTTACCAGTCCTTGATGATGGACTACTTGGGAGAATTGTATGCCGATAAGGGCTTTACCATGCAGCTTCATATCGGTGCGCAGCGCAATCTGAACACGCTGCGCTATCGCGCACTGGGTGCAGATATCGGTTGTGACAGCATTGGAGATGTGGTGTCGGCGGCTTCGCTGGCTGCGCTGCTCGACCGCATGGCGGTACGCGGCAAACTGCCCCGAACCATTCTGTACACGCTCAACGCGGCTGATAATGATAAATTGGCGGCGGCTGCTGGCTGCTTCCAAGACGAGAGCACAGCGGGCAAGGTGCAGTTTGGCTCGGCGTGGTGGTTCAATGACCATTATGATGGCATGACCGCGCAAATCAAGTCGCTGGCAAATATTGGTGTACTCAGCCGTTTTGTCGGTATGCTGACCGATTCCCGCTCGTTCCTGTCCTATCCGCGGCATGAATATTTCCGCCGCATTTTGTGCGAAGTCGTCGGAGGCTGGATTGATAAGGGCATGGCACCGGCTGATTACGACACCATTGGCGGTATGATTGAAGACATTTGCTTCCATAATGTTTGGAAGTATATTGGTATGGAAGAATAAAAGGAGGAAACTTATATGAAAATGTCATTCCGTTGGTATGGCGAATCCGACCCAGTTTCGCTGGAGTACATCTCCCAAATTCCGGGTATGCACTCGATTGTTTCGGCAGTCTATGATGTAAAGCCGGGCGAAGTATGGCCGGAGGAAAGTCTGGAAAAGATGAAAGAGCAGTGCGAAGCGCATGGACTGGTATTTGATGTTGTCGAGTCCATTCCGGTTTCCGAGGATATCAAGCTGGGCACCGACAAGCGCGATGCACACATTGAGGCATACTGCGAAAACGTGCGCCGCTGCGCTAAGTACGGCGTTAAGTGCGTCACTTATAACTTCATGCCGGTCTTTGACTGGACGCGCACCCAGCTTGACAAGAAGGCTGCCGACGGCTCAACCAGCCTTGTGATGTACTGGGACCAGATGAAGGGTTTAGACCCGCTCAAGGATGACATCAATCTGCCCGGCTGGGATGCCAGCTACACACAAGACCAAGTACGCGACCTGATTCGCGCTTATGGCGAACTGGGCGAGGAAGGTCTGTGGAAGAATATTGAAGTATTCCTCAAAAAAGTGATTCCGGTTGCCGAGGAATGTGGCATTGTGATGGCACTGCATCCGGATGACCCCCCGTATCCGATTTTCGGCTTGCCGCGTGTTATCACCTGCGAAAAGAATCTCGACCGCTATCTGTCGATTGTGGATTCGCCGTCTAATACGCTGTGCCTGTGCACCGGTTCGCTGGGCTGTGCAAAGTTCAATGATATCCCCGCAATGGTGCACAAGTATTCGGCGATGAAGCGCATCGGCTTCATGCACATGCGCAATGTCAAGATTTTGGACGACGGTTCATTCGAGGAGCGTGCACACCTGTCGGGTTGCGGTTCGCTTGATATGTACGAGATTGTCAAGGCGCTTGTCGAAACCGGATTCGACGGCTATGTGCGTCCCGACCACGGTCGTATGATTTGGGGCGAGACCGGCAAACCGGGCTATGGTCTGTATGACCGTGCGCTGGGTGCAACCTATCTGAATGGTCTGTTTGAGGCATGTGAAAAGGCCTGCGCCAAGTAAACAAGAACGATATGCCGTTTGTGGCAGAGAAAAAGGAGAAATGTACCATGACACAAAATGTATTGAATACCGATTTGACCGGTAAAGTCTGTGTGGTAACCGGCGCGGGCGGCGCTATCTGCGGCATGTTTGCAGAAAAACTCGCAGCAGCGGGCGGCAAGGTCGCTGTGCTCGACCTTAACGAGGAAGCAGCGCAAAAAGTAGCCGACCAGATTAACGCGGAAGGCGGTATTGCAAAGGCATACAAGGCAAATGTGCTTGACCGTGACAATCTGGAGCAGGTACACCAGCAGGTACTGAACGATTTTGGCCCCTGCGATGTGCTGATTAACGGTGCAGGCGGTAACAATCCGCGTGCTACCACCGACAATGAATTCCACCATGAAGCCAAGGAGATGGAGAACTGCAAGACTTTCTTTGATTTGGACAAGTCGGGCGTTGAGTTCGTGTTCTCGCTCAACTGGCTGGGCACTTTGCTGCCGACGCAGGTGTTTGCTGTCGATATGATTGACCGCAACGGCAACATTTTGAACATTGCCTCCATGAATGCCTATACCCCGCTCACCAAGATTCCGGCATATTCGGGCGCAAAAGCCGCTATCGTCAACTTTACCGAATGGCTGGCAACCTATTTTGCAAAGTCGGGTATTCGCGTCAATGCAATTGCACCGGGATTCTTTGTTGGCAATCAGAACCGCCGCTTGCTGTTCAATGAGGACGGCACCCCGACCGCGCGTACGGCCAAGATTTTGGCAGGCACTCCGATGGGACGCTTTGGCGAACTGGAAGAACTGGTGGGCGCGCTGTTGTTCTTGGTCAACAATGATGCAGCCGGTTTTATCACGGGCGTTTGCATTCCGATTGACGGTGGTTATGCCGCATACTCTGGCGTATAAGCCGATTGCGTTTGCAATTAGAGTAAGAGAGGGTAGAAACGTATGAAAAAGAGATTTCGCGCAGCGGCGTTTGTGCTGGCAGCGGTCATGGCGTTGGGGACGCTGACCGGCTGCGGCAGCGCAACCGCCGAAGGTGACCAGCAGATTATCCGAATAGGTCACAACCAGTCCACCAACCATCCGACACATATCGCCTTGGTTGCATTTGAGGAGTTCATTGAGGACAAGCTGGGCGACAAATATAACGTTGAAGTCTTTCCCAGTGAGCTGCTTGGTTCACAGAATGAGATGGTGCAGCTCACACAGACCGGTGCAATCAATTTCTGTGTTGCGTCCAACTCGTTGTTAGAGACATTCAGCGAAAACTATACCTTGTTTAACCTGCCATACCTGTTTGCTTCCAGCGAAGCCTATCATGCCTCTATGGATGATGAGAGCATCACTGGGCCGATTTTTGAATCGACCAAACAGGCGGGTTTTGAAGCTGTGACTTGGCTGGATGCCGGCACGCGCAATTTCTATACCGTAGACAAGCCGATTGAAACACCGGCAGACCTGCGCGGTTTGAAAATCCGTGTACAGCAGTCGCCTACAAATGTGCAGATGATGCAGCTTTTGGGCGGTTCGGCCACGCCGATGGGCTTTGGTGATGTATACACCGCGCTTCAGTCCAAAATCATTGACGGTGCGGAGAACAACGAAATGGCGCTGACCGACAACGGCCACGGCGATGTTTGTAAGTATTATTCTTACGATATGCACCAGATGATTCCCGATATCCTGATTGGAAATATTGCGTTCTTGGATGGCTTGAGTGAAGAAGAACGTGCCATCTTTGAGGAGGGCTTCACGCTTATCAATCAGGTGCAGCGAGAAGAATGGGTCAGCGCGGTCGAAAATGCAAAAGACCGTGCAGCCAATGAGCAGGGAGTACAGTTCCTGTACCCTGACACCAAGCCATTCCAAGAAGCATGTGCGCCCATGCACGAAGCCATGCTCGAACAGTATCCCGACCTTGCGCCCATCTATGACGCAATTCAGGCATACAACGAGCAATATCCGTCCGAATCTTAAGGAGGTGGCCCAAACATGAACGCATTGAGAAACGCATTAACCAAACTGCTGAATGGATTGGCAGGCATTAGCTTTATTGCCATGGTTGTGTTGACCTGTTGGCAGGTTTTCACCCGCTATGTGCTGAAAAATCCTTCCTCATGGTCGGAAGAACTGGTATCCTACCTGTTTGCATGGGCCAGCTTGCTGGGTGCTTCGCTCATCACGGGCGAGCGTGGACACATGAATATCCCGATTGTGGTCGAACGTCTGGGTTCGGGCGCACGGAAAGCACTGGGTATCTTTGCGGAACTGGTCGCTTTCGCTTTCTCAGCCATCATTTTGGTGTATGGCGGTGTGCAGATTACACAGCTTGCGATGGGACAGATGACCTCATCTCTTGGTGTTGCAGTTGGTGTCTTTTATGTGGTACTGCCGCTGTGCGGTGTGCTCAACATGATTTACACCGTTCTCAATATTGTGGATATCTGCAATGACCATACGGTTCAAGAGAAAAAGGAGGAGGCGTAACCTATGGCGATTCAGTCGTTGCTGATTATTATTGGTGTATTGGCTGTTCTGCTGGTCGTCGGCGTGCCGATTTCCTATTCTATCGGTATCTCGTCACTGATTGCGATTTTGCAGACTGTGCCAATGGATGTTTCGGTCGTGACCGGTGCACAGCGTATCTTTGTTGGTATGAGCAAATTCAGTCTGACCGCAATCCCGTTCTTTATTCTGGCAGGTAACCTGATGAATCAGGGCGGTATTGCAAAGCGTCTGGTTGACTTTGTAATGGCGATTTTAGGCAAGCTGCCCGGTGCTCTGTTGGTCACGAACATCGGTGCAAATGCACTGTTCGGTGCAATTTCAGGTTCTGCTTCGGCGGCGGCTGCTGCTGTTGGCAGCATGGTCGAGCAGGGCGAGGAAGAGCAGGGATATGACAAGGCGCTTTGTGCTGCGACCAATGGCGCTTCGGCTCCGTCAGGCTTGTTGATTCCGCCATCCAATGCGCTTATCACCTATTCACTTGCGGCAGGCGGCACATCGGTTGCAGCTCTGTTCCTAGCGGGCTATATTCCCGGACTTATCTGGGCATTGTGCTGTATGGTTGTTGCCGTGGTCATCGCCAAGAAAAAAGGGTATAAGGGTATTCCGGGCAAATTTGACTGGAAGAACCTCGGCAAAGCAACCTTGGCGGCCATTCCGTCTCTGTCCCTGATTGTCGTTGTTATCGGTGGCATTGTAGGTGGTATCTTTACGGCAACCGAAGGTTCGGCTATTGCGGTTGTTTACGCATTGATTTTAGGTATCTGCTATCGCAATATTACCTTGAAGTCGTTCTGGAAAATTGTTGTAGACAGCGCCAAAATGAGCGGTATGGTTGTTTTCCTTATCGGCGTATCCAATATTTTGGGCTGGGTTATGGCATTTACACAGATTCCGCAGGCAATTTCGGAAGCACTGCTCGGCTTGACGCAGAACCCTATTATTATTCTGCTGATTATGAATGTTATCCTGCTGATTGCGGGTACGTTCATGGATGTTACCCCCGCGATTCTCATTTTCACACCTTTGTTCCTGCCGGTTGTTAAGACCTTTGGTATGGACCCAGTGCAGTTTGGTCTGATTCTGGTTTACAACCTGTGTATCGGCAATATTACACCGCCGGTTGGTAACACGTTGTTTGTCGCTATCAAGGTAGGACGCTCCAGCCTGACCAAGGTAATGCCATATATGTTGTGGTATTACATCGCCATTTTGGTTGGCTTGCTGCTTGTCACTTATGTGCCGACAGTTAGCTTGGGTCTGCCGATGGCGGCTGGTCTGATTTGATAATTTTAAATTGAGCCTGCAAGCTGTAGGTAAAACAAAGCCGATATTCTGTTTGAGACAGAATATCGGCTTTGTCTGGTTGTTAGAATATATAAATAAAGATGAAATGAAATAAAAAGAGCACCTTTTTTGAACAGGTCCATTAAAAACAGACAATAGAAAAAAGAGTCTCCTATGGTAGAATAAAAGAAGGTACCATATGAACTGCCCCAAATTATGCAGACAGCATAAAAAAGAGAGTCTGTGGTAGAAATATTAACATTTTAAGGAACAAACT
>NZ_CALWJM010000008.1 GCF_944381005.1 uncultured Butyricicoccus sp.
CGAACACAGTAGTTAAGCTCGTTAACGGTGACAATACTTGGCTGGCGACGGCCCGGAAAGATAACTCGACGCGCACACGAAAAAGCAGTTTCGTAAGAGACTGCTTTTTTATTCTAGGGGAAAATCTTTTAAAATGGAGAATGATACATTTTTAACGATGTTTTATGTATCTTTATTTTAAGTATTTACTAAAGTAAAAGATAACTTATGATTTCGTGCGTAGCATCTTTACTTGTTCAGTAAAATAGAATATAATAATGAAGAGACAACGCATATTATCAGAGTAAAGGAATAGTGCATTAGCATATTCTCTAAGCGGCGATTGTTCTTGTTCTGTTATTGTGGTGTAAATGATGCAGACAATTTGTGTAATAATGGAGGCGAAGGCATAATCTTTAATATTTGAATTGCCGAATTGTATGATGCAATAATAGAGATAAAGTGAGGAGAGTATTTTATGATGAAGGCGAAAAAAGTGGAAAAAGAGGGAAAAAAGTTCAAGATAAAACATTTATTAGCAATTTCTTTCTTGATTTTAGTCTGCTTGGAAGTGATTCTGGGACTATTATCTATGGGGTATATTCGCACATTGTCTGACAATACAAAAATTCTCTATGACCGCCCGCATAGTAATTTAATGCATATGTGGCAGGTTGAAAATGCAGTCGTCGAAGTCGGAAGTGGCGTGCGTGAAATTTATTTGACAAACACGCCGTTGCCTAGCGAGTTGGAACAAAATTTTGACGAAGCTGCTCAGATTTTAGAGTCTATCTCTGGTAATAAAGTACAAGGTAATACCAGCAATGAAACAGAAACAGTTCTGGGTTTGATGCAAGAATGGAAAGCATTGGGGCAAAAGATAAACTCAGATTATAAGCAGGGGCTACCGTGGAATTCTGCGGATATGCAGCAATATATTCAGCTGGAAACCACCATTAAAGATAAAATCGATACCATGATTGATACCGCTTCCAGTAATGCACTGAAATTTAAAAATTCAGTTATGGAGCAAGCGGGACAAAGTACTATTACATTTGTGGTGATTCTGGTCATCACGCTGATTTGCACCATATGTGCATTGGTGGTTTTGCTTCGCAGTATTATCCGTCCGATTCAAATTTTGCTTCATGCAGCAGAGCAGATTGAGCGCGGTGAACTGCACCATGAAATTACATATCGTGCGCGAAATGAGTTTGGCGATTTGGGCAGAGCCTTTGTCAAGATGCAGCGCAGATTGAGTGTAGTTGCAGATGATATGAAGCAGAATATGCAGCGAATGGGACAAAAGGATTTCTGTGTCCAGATTGATTCAAGAGAATATATCGGCGAATTTGCTGCTTTTGAGGTGGCGACGAAAGACATTGCTGCAAAGCTGAGCGACACAATCAAACAAATCAACCAAGCGGCTGAATTGGTGTCTGATGGTGCAGAGCATGTTTCTAACGGCTCTCAGGAACTCTCTCAGGGTGCAATGGAGCAGGCCTCTAATATTGAAGAACTTGCCGCTACGCTCAATGAAGTTTCGCAAAGTATTCAGTTGAATGCACAGAGCACACGCGAGGCCAGTGAAAAAATGGCTGCCGTAGGCGTTGAAGTCGGCGAAAGCAATCACCGCATGGGTGATATGCTCAACGCGATGGAGGATATTAAGCAAAGTTCCGCAGAGATTGATAAAATCATCAAGACCATTGAAGATATCGCATTCCAGACCAATATTTTGGCATTGAATGCGGCAGTTGAAGCGGCGCGCGCAGGTAGTGCGGGCAAGGGATTTGCCGTTGTTGCCGATGAAGTGCGCAATTTGGCGGGCAAGTCGGCAGAGGCATCGAAAGATACGGCTGCTTTGATTGAAGCATGTCGTCAAGCGGTGCAAAATGGTACGGTAATTGCCGACGAAACAGCCGATGCACTTGGTCAGGTCTACTGTGATATGGCAGAAGTTACCAAAATGATAAATGGTATCTCTGGTGTATTTGCACAGCAGGCAAATTCTATTAGCCAAGTCAATCAGGGTATTGACCAGATTTCTGGCGTAGTGCAGAGCAATTCGGCCACGGCACAAGAAGGTGCGGCAGCGAGCGAAGAGCTTTCTGCACAAGCGCAGATGCTTAAACAGTTGGTTAGCGAATTTAAATTACAAAGATAAAGTGCTTTACGGGTTGCGTAGAGCACCGGGCAAAAGGGCAGCCACAAAGGCTGCCCTTTTTTGTAAAAAGCTGGATGAAGCGTGCAAATTCTACACATGAAAGAGAATCGGTCGTAAAAGGGATTTTCGATTGCTTTTTTTTGTGCTTTGCATTATAATAGGACGTGATTAACAGGATTTTACAGGAGTTGATAAACACAATGATGACAAAGTTTCTTTTGGCACTGAATCGCTTGTTCCCGCTTCCTGTACACCCATTTAATTTACAGAACGAGGGAAAAGAAAGCTATGCCATGTGGCAATATAAGCGCGGTGGCAATACGATTGCATTTTATCGGGAACGATATTCGATTGAAGAAATGTTTGCAGATAAGATGGTATTAGATGTTGGCTGCGGCGCAGGCGGTAAAACGATGTATTACGCCTCTCAAGGCGTTCAGCATATTGTAGGCATGGATATCGTATCACACTATAAGGAAGAAGCCGAGCAGCTTGCAGAAGAACTGGGATATGCAGACCGCTTTACCTTTGTTGTGGGGGATGCAGCCCATACAGAATTTCCAGACAATCATTTTGATACCATTATTATGAATGATGCGATGGAGCATGTAGACCGTCCAGATTTGGTTCTGGCTGAGGTACGGCGTATTTTAAAACCGGGTGGCAGACTGTATGTAAACTTTCCGCCTTATTATCATCCGTTTGGTGCGCATTTGTCCGACCTGATTGCCATCCCCTGGGTTCACATGTTCTTTTCCGAAGATACGCTGGTAGCGGCATATAAAGAGCTGTGTAAGACCGTTCCGGATGGTGATGAGCGCATTTCCTTCCGTATTTCTAAGAATGCGCAGGGGAAAGAGTATTTTTCCTATATCAACCATATGACCATTAAACGCTTTGATGGACTGCGGGCACAAGCGGGCATGAAGCAAGCCTATTATCGTGAAGTACCGCTGCGCGGATTTTTGGCACCTTTAGCCAAATTGCCGTTGCTCAAAGAGTGTTTTGTTAAAATGGTAGTGTGCGTATTTGAAAAGTAATAAACGAAAGAGTGCAGCATTTTGCCGCACTCTTTTTGATTACCATGGTTTTTGACCGGATAGCCAGCCCTGAGCCTGCCAATATGCAATATCGGTAGGATTTTGCATTCGAGGTTGCAGTTTTTGGAAAAAGCGGAACAAGAGCCGAACCGTTAGACTGGGCTTCACCGGGCGCTCGAGCTGCAATTTGTCGCAGACTTTGGAAATATCCCGCGCCAGTGTCGCGCGCATTTGCGGTGAAACATTTTTCCAATACAGTGCCCGGATGGCTTTTCCATAGCATACAATGCGCCCTACGCCCCAGAAATTCATGTTGTCTTTTAAATCTTTGAGCGTGGAGCGCATACCGCCACCAGCGGCGGTGGTCAACAGAAGTGCACGTTTTTGGAACATAGCACCATTGGGACGGTGTACCATCCAACGGCAGCCCATATGGTCAAGAAAGGACTTCATAGCGCCCGTGACGTGATAGACATATACAGGAGAAGCAAAAATAAGGATGTCAGCTTGTTCGATTGCCTGCAAGATAGGCTCTATTTGGGCTTTGGCTTGCACGCAGCAGGGTGTAGCACTTGTAAAACAGGCACCACACCCAGAACAGTAATGGTCGAAGTCGCGCGGCAGAAAGAACTCGGTTACCGATTCGGGCTGTAACTGTGAGATGGCCATGCGTGCCAGTTCCACCGTGCTGCCAACATGTTCGGTTCCGTAAATCGCCGTAATTTTCATAAAATCCCTCCAACGTCTGCTGATAGTTTATGTACACCAAGGGGCAAAAAAGAACAGCAAAAAGGCGCACGATTTGGTGCGCCTTTGTTGATTTTTATTTGTCCGAAAGTAAGTGCTCTTCCACAATCCGAGCACCGCAGCGAATACACTCTTCGCAGGAGCAAATCGGCTTGCCTGTGTCACGACCCTTGAGCTCTGCGCATAACAGAGCGCCGGTGGCCTGTTCAAAGGCCTGTGTGATAGCGCGGTTGATTTTATAAGTGGCACCTTTGGTGGCACCGGGAGATTGTACACCAGCGCTGTTTTTTAATCCGGCAACCATCAGACCGCCGCTCAGTGCGCCACAAACAGACATTGTGCCCATTCCAAAGCCAAAACCTTCGCTTAACTTATATGCGGTTTCGATGTCAATGCCAAAGTCTTGGGCGTAGGTACACACAATCGCCTGTGCACAGTTATAGCCCTTATCGTGCAGGGCAACAGCTTGTTCAACTTTAGATTCCATAGATGTGCGGTTATACTCCTTGCGTAATCATTAGTATGGATGGGTTTCAAAATATTTCATGATAGCGTTATATTGTGCAGTCGCTTCTTTTTTGAGGTTATCCGTGTACATCAGCCAAAGTTGGTCATCCGGGTTGCTCATAAAGCAGAACTCGCTGATAAAGGCCAGTGCGCCGCCTTCCTGTGCCGAGCGCAACACGAAGTAATAATCCTTTGTTGGGTCTGTGGCACTGTGTTCAAAGACAAAACGCCGCCAATCCTGACCGATATCCAGATATTCCTGTTTCAGCAGTTCACCAAATTCCTTGCCTACGCCGCCATCTTCGTATGCAATTTGAATCAAGACTTCGGCACCCTGAGGTGTAGAAGTGGAATAGCCGTTATGATGTACGCTGAAAATCATATCATAGCCGCCGCCCTCGGTGCTAAATAGCTGCTTGCGGGTGGTTGCGTCAACTGTACTGTCGTCTGTGCGCGTCATGCGGACGGTGACGCCAGCATCTTCCAGCATTTCTTGGAGCATCAGAGAAACGGCAAGATTAAAGTCTTTTTCATAGATTTTGGTGTTGCCGTCGTGGTGCACGCCCCAGTAATCATCAAAGGGAATGGTTGAAGTTGCGACGTTACCCGAATCTGAACCGCCGTGGCCGGGGTCAATCCAAATTTTCAGCACACCGTCTACTGCCGTTGTAGGTACGGGAGGGGGTGCTGGTGTTTCCGGCTCCGAAGGCGTTTCTTCGGGTTGTTCTTCTGGTTCTTCCGGCTCTGGTTCCTGCTTTTCGGGGGTGGTCATGATGACCGTGCGCGTTTTGGATTCATAGTCTACGCCAAAATCCAGCGCATCCCCTAAATCAACCAACTTAAAGTAGTTGTAACCGTCTACATTATACGCAGTCAACGCGGCTTTAGAACCGTTAATCAGAACCGTTTCGGTGCAAGTCTTTGCGGTTGTTTTTTCGGTCGGGATGGCACCCAATTCGCCGCCAACCGATTCATAAGTACTGCCGGGGGATAAATCCATAGAACGGGTACTTTTGTCCCACGAAATGCCAAATTGTGCGGTAGTGCCGTTGAGGATTTGCGCGATATCGCGCAATTTATAATAGTTGTTTCCGTTGATGTTATAGCCGACCGGCTTCACCTGCTTGCCGTCCAGTTTGACAGTCATGGTAGCTGGATAGGCGGTAAGAGAAGCGGCCATAGTTGAAGTAGTGGTTGTCGTTGCAGCAGAAGAAGTGGTTCCTGCTTGTTCCGGGTCATAAGAGACTGCGCCAGCGGTCGAGGAGAGCATGGCGGCGGTCAAGATACCTGCAACCAATCGTTTCATAAGATGCGTCTTCCTTTTCGTCCGGGGGTGAATGCAAAACACTTTAAGAATGATTATAACAAAAAAGTCGTGGAAAATCAAGAAAAACGCGCAGATATGGAGATTTTTAGCAGATTTTAACAAAAACGGTTTCTTATAACAAGGCTGCTCCCAGAATACCGGCATCGTTTCCGAGGGTAGCACCGACAATCGGAGTGCCTTCGGCGCCAATCTTAAATTGCTGGCTGTGGACGCGGGCGCGCAGTGGCTCAAACAGCTTTTCGCCATATCCAGCCACGCCGCCGCCGATAACAATGGCATCGGGCTGCAAAATATTGATGAGGTTGGTCAGACCGCAGGCAAGGTAGTCACAGTAGTCAGAGAATACACGCTTTGCCAGCGCATCATCTGCATCACAGGCATCACACACCATCTTTGCGGTCAAGGTGCCGTTATTGTTGCGCATTTGCTGATGCAGGATGGTTGTGCTGTCGTGCTCCATTGCTTCGAGAGCAAGGCGAATCAAACCAGTCGCAGAAGCGTAGGTTTCCAGACAACCGCGGCGGCCACAGTTGCAGGGAACACCATCGGGCACGATGACCATATGCCCAATCTCACCGGCGATATCTTCACGGCCGGTGAACAGTTTGCCGTTGATGACAATGCCGCCGCCGACACCAGTACCCAGCGTGACCATTAACAGGTTGCGCGTACCTTTACCGGCACCGCCTGCAAATTCACCCAGCGCAGCACAATTGGCATCATTGTCAATGGCTACGGGGCAGTGGAAATCAGGTTCAAATGCCTGCGCGAAGCATACATTGGACATGCCCAGATTGGTGCCGAAGGTCAGGGTGCAGGTTGCTTTTACAATGGTGCCGGGCAAACCGATACCAATTTGTTCGATTTCAGAGTAGGGAACGTTATGCTTGTCACACAGTGCACAGCACAGTTCGCGCATCGTGCGGCATAAGCCTTCTGGGTCACCGGTAGGGGTAGGGGCGGAAAGCTTGTCAACCAGAGTGCCGGTTGTGGTGCACAGGCCGGCTACGGTGTTGGTACCGCCGAGGTCAATGCCGAGTCTCATCATAATACATCAGTCCTCCAAAATTGAAAATAATATATAGGCAGATGGAAAAAGGCAGGGAACGCCTGCCTTTTTGGATGGTTAATTGTTGCCGAAAGACTTGAGCATACGCTCTTGCAAGTCTTTTGCTGCATTGTATCCCATCTTTTTATAGCGGTCGTTCATCGCGGCAACCTCAATGATAACAGCGAGGTTACGGCCGGGGCGCACAGGGATAGTCAAAGAAGGTACGGTGATGTCCAAGATACTGGTGGTTTGTCCTTCCAGACCCAGACGGTCATATTGTTTTCCTTCTTCCCAAGGTTCCAGATTGATGACAAGTTCAACTTTTTCGGTCAGTTTTACAGAACCGACACCAAAGATACGGCGCACGTCAACGATGCCAATGCCGCGCAATTCGATAAAATAGCGGATGACATCAGGTGAGGTGCCCACCAGCGTTTTGTCAGAGACGCGCTTAATTTCAACTGCGTCGTCGGCAATCAGGCGATGACCGCGTTTGACCAATTCGATGGCAGTTTCCGATTTACCAACACCGGAATCACCGAGCAGCAAAACGCCTTCGCCATAGATTTCGACCAGTACACCGTGCAGCGTGACACGCGGTGCAAGCGAGACTTTGAGCGAAGCGACCAGTGAATTGATGATAGTGGAGGTAAATTCATTGGTGCGCAGCAAGGGGACGTTATATTTTTGTGCTGCGGCCAGACATTCGGAAAAAATGTCGATATTGCGCGAAATAATCATGACCGGAATACCGGAAGCAAAGAGTTTATCAAAGCACAAAGCGCGTTCTTCTGGGGTCATCTGTTCAACAAAAGTATTTTCGACCTTACCCATAATCTGGATACGGTTGGGGTCAAAGTAATCGAAGAACCCAGCCAACTGAAGCGCGGGGCGATTCACATCGGTCTTTGTGATTTCGATACGTTCAAAATTTTCAGGGCCGTATATGACCTCAAAATTAAATTCCTGGATGAGGTCGCCCAAGCAAACACCAAATTCTTTTAATTGCATTTTTTCAATCCTCCTACCGTATGCGAGTAAGATACCTTTATTATAACGGAGCACGACAGGGTTTTCAATGGCTGTGAGAAAACCGAAAAAGTTTTTTTATTTTTTTCAAAATAAATTGTCGGAAAGGCTTGCGTTTCTGCGCGGCTTGTGATATTATAATAGACGTTACTCAATGCCTTTTAGATAAGGAGGTGCAGGAAAAATGGCAAAGTGCGATATTTGCGGCAAGGGCGTAACCTTTGGTATCAAGGTTTCTCACTCCCACAGACGTTCTAACAGAACTTGGAAGCCGAACGTTCGTCGAGTTAAGGCTCTGGTCGACGGTACTCCCCGCCATATCAACGTATGTACTCGGTGCCTCCGCTCCGGCAAGGTTACCCGTGCCATCTAATGTTGATTGTTAAAAGCACCTGCGTTTTACGCAGGTGCTTTTTAAATTTCCAAGGCAATATTTTTTTGTAGAGATATGTCAAAAGAACACGTTTTTCTTTATTTCTGGAAAATTCGCGAAATGATTAGAAAACGGGACAGATTTATCTACAAATTTCGACAATCATTTCATGTTAAAATAGAGCCGGAAAGGGGGGAAGCGCGTTATGTATCCCTGCTTTACAGTGATTGAGTGTGTGCCGAATCAAGTGGAAATGACACAACCTACCTTCGGCGTTGCAATGCTGAAGGATGGACAATTGTTAGACGAGCTTCCAGATTTGACGATACGACGTGAAGATGTAGAGCATATCGTGCAAAAACTCAATCAAAATGGAGTATCGGAAGTCCATTTTCGTGAAATTCTTTACGATTGGATTACAGAACAGTCGATGCTCTAAGCACAGAGGAAGAAACCAAGGAAGGGGTGGTTTCTTCTTTTTTTGCGCTTTTTTTTCACAACAACATCGAATCAGATAGATATTTGTCCAACCGTTTGCTCTGCTTGTGCAGTAAAGAAATTTTGTGATATAATAGAAGAAAAATTGTATGCCAGCATCATGTGTCCCGCTTCGTTTTGATATCTGGAGCGGGTTTCTTATTGATAAATCAATTTTGTTCCGGAGGTGCTTATGCCTGAGGCAATAGAAAAAGACTGGATGACCGTCGGCGATTTATATGCACGCGGTTGGACAGACCCCATTATCAAAAAACTGCCTGCGCCCAAACGTGGCCGCAATCCTCACCATATGAACAGCAGTAAACTGGTGCGCCTTTGGGCGTGTGCCGATGTTGAGCGCATGGAACGGCGACCAGATATTTGTGCAATGTTGGAACGTGTGGCAAATCGTCGTGACCAGCGCGAAGAAAAACGCCGGTTACAGCAAATCATGCAGCAGCAGAGGGCGTTTTTGGGCGGGTTGGCGCTGGAAGCAGCGTTTGAGCCGCAGGCACTGGAACAGATGACCGAAGGAGATGCCGACGCGATTTTGCTGGTACGTCGTTTACATCAGGGTATTTTATCTGCGTTGCTAGATGGTACCATTCCACCGGTGCGGTCGCTGACCGAAGCACAGGACGGCTTACGCACGGTGATGGAAATGACAGATGCCAGTATCCGGCACAGTAAATTTTTAAAAAATCCATTGCAGATAGTCGCCTGTGCGCCGTTTTTGGGGCGTGGACAGACCAAGCGCGAACGCGCTCTGCATCGCCTGATAGCGGGACGGTATACCGCGGCATTGGTGCGCGTGGCAGCCGTATTATTGTATGAGTATGCGCAGCGTGGACAGCCGATTGCAGTTGGACAGCTCCTGTCTATACCGGATTTTCCAGCACGAAAGCTGCTTGACAACTCTCTATACCAAATTTATTTGGTCGATTATATTCCGTCTATGATTCGGGCACAGTTGTCCGATTTGATTACAGTTGACCCCAAAGATGAATACCCGATGGCGCGCATGATGGAACGGCATTTTATTTTGCATGTGGGCGGCACCAACACCGGCAAAACTTATCAAAGCTTGAATCGTCTGGCACAGGCAGACAGTGGTGTATATTTGGCACCGCTTCGCTTGCTGGCGCTTGAAGTGCAGGAATCTATGTTGGCACGCGGGGTCAATTGCAGTATGCTGACCGGCGAAGAAGAAGACATTCGACCGGGGGCAACACATATTGCCTCTACGGTGGAAAAACTGGACGTAAATCGCGTCTATACTGTTGCGGTGGTGGATGAATGTCAGATGATTGCCGACCGCGAACGCGGTTTTGCATGGACACGCGCGATTCTAGGGTGTTGCGCACAGGAGATTCATCTATGTACCGCGCCGGAAGGTCTGTCCATTTTAAAGCAGTTGATTGAAAGCTGTGGCGAGTGCTATGAAGTGCAGGAACATGCACGCATGGCACCACTCAAGTTGCAGGATAGTCCCATTACGATGGATGAGGTACAGGAGGGGGATGCACTGATTGCATTTTCCAAGCGAAATGTGTTGTTGCTGGCCGAGCAACTGAGACAAAACGGAATTGCCGCTTCGATTATCTATGGTGCGCTGCCATATGCCACGCGAAAATTACAGATGGAGCGGTTTTTACGCGGAGAAACCAAGGTGCTCGTTGCGACTGATGCCATTGGCATGGGGCTGAATTTGCCCATTCGCCGCATTATCTTTACACGCGACCGCAAATTTGACGGCATCCATAACCGTGCACTGCGACCGGAGGAAATCAAACAAATTGGTGGACGCGCAGGGCGATTTGGCGTATATGATGAAGGGTTTGTCACGGCAACGATGGACAGCCCAACCATTTGGGAAGGATTTTGCGCACCGGTCGAGCCAATTACACAGGCAATGTTGGGCTTTTCTGACTTGGTTTTGCGCGTGGAACACGACCTTTTGGAAGTGCTTCAGGTGTGGAACAGCATTCCAGCGATTGCACCCTATCATAAAATGCCAATAGACCGATATATTTTTATTTTAAAAACGCTGGAAGATGCACAGTTAGAATTTAGTAAAGAACAGTCCCTGCGTGCAGCGACCATCCCATTTGACGAGCGGGAACAGGAATTGATGGACTATTTTCTATTGTATTGCAGGCAATATTTGGACGGGCATGAATTGGAATTTCCGCGGCGCGGAAAAGCGTCTTTGGACGGGCTGGAACAGTACAGTCAAAGGCTGGATTTATACTATTCTTTCAGCCGTACCTTTCGTCAGCCGATTGATTTGGAGTGGCTGCGCACCGAAAAAGAAAACACCGCATTGCAAATCAATGAATTGTTGGTGCGTGAGCTGTCGCAAAAGGGAAAGAGCTGTCAAGTGTGTCATGCACCCATGCCCTTGTCGTCCAAATACCGTATTTGCTACAAATGTATGCACAAACACCGCAAAGCCGCGCAGTAAAATTTGGTGGAATCGCAAAAGAGTTACTAGAAAATTTACAATTTATCGCATGATTTTTGTTGACAATGCCGAGAATACGCAGTATAGTGAACCTGAAAAGGGAGCGGCTTTGGCTGCTGTATGAGAGAAGGAGAAGACCAACATGAAAAAGCAGTATACGGGGCCTTGGCGCCTGGCGCATCGCGGCATCAGTCAGGCAGCCCCGGAAAACACGCTTGAGGCCTTTCGCGCAGCATATCATGCAGGCATTGAGGGATTGGAAATTGATATTCGCATGACGCGGGATGGTGTGATTGTGATTCATCACGACCCGACGCTGGAACGCTTGACCTGTGGTTCGGATACACCGTGTATACGCGCAGTGGAAGAATGTACTTGGAAAGAACTGTCCGAGTTACAACTGCCGTATGCCAATCATTTAATGGACAACTGGAAACCGGAGGGCGTGCCCGAAGAGTTAGCGGTCGATGTGATGCGTCAGCTTGGATGTGATGAAGCCCATCCCTATGAACAGGAACGCGTCAGAGAACCGCGAATGGCAAAACTGATGCGTCTTTCCGACCTGTTTGAGTGGCTCAGCCAATTAACGCGTCGCGTGATAGTGGAGATTGAGTACAAGGCATCTGGAATGATGCCCGAACTTTGTAAGCAGTTGTCAGCATTCGCAGGGCGCAGCGATTGTATCATTTTTTCGGGAGAACCGGCGCTGATAGATGAGATTCAAGACTATGCGCGCCGTAATCCGTTGCCGTCTGGTGTCAAACTGGGTGCCAACATCCGCCGATTGACCGAAGCGTGGAAAGAAAAAATTCCAACCATGAAATTGTTTGAAGTTGGGCTTAACATTGAAGCGCTTGAGCGGGAAGATATTGCTTGGTTGCGTGCCAAAAATATTCTGGTCTTTTCTAACTTGGGAGATACTCCGGAAGGATGGCAAAAAATTTGCACCCGCAATTTGACCGGCTTTAAAACCAACTATGCAGCACCATTTACAGAATGGTGGCAGGCATGGAAAGAATAATCATATAAAAAGAGCGCACCGCTTGAAGGTGCGCTCTTTGTGCTTTGTTCAGGGATATTATCTTTTTATTTTATCTGTCAGTCGCATAACAGCGCTTCCAGTTCACTGACCAGAGAATCAAATAAGGTTAACGCACTGGCAACCGGTGCAGGCGAAGCCATATCAACGCCAGCCTTGCGCAGCAGGGAAATGGGGTCGGCCGAACAGCCGCTGGACAAAAATGCAAGATAGTCCTGAACAGCCGGTTGGCCTTGTTCCAAAATGCGCTGAGACAGTGCGATTGCGGCTGCATAGCCAGTCGCATATTGATAAACATAGAAATCGTAATAGAAATGTGGAATACGCGCCCATTCCAGTGCAATTTCATCGTCCAGTACAATGTCCTCGCCGTAGTAATCGCGGTTGAGCTGGCGATACTTCGCTGACAGTGTTTCGGCTGTCAGCGCATTGCCCTGCGCAATCTGCTGGCTGCACCACAGTTCAAATTCGGCGAACATGGTTTGACGGTAAATGGTGCCGCGGAACTGTTCCAGAAAGTAATTTATCAGATAGGCGCGACGGCGCTTGTCGTCGGTCTGGCTCAAAAGATACTGCATCAAAAGGGATTCGTTGCAGGTCGAAGCGACTTCTGCCACAAAAATCACATAGTTGGCATAGGTGATGGATTGGGTTTTGTTGGATTGATAGGAGTGCAGTGCGTGTCCCATCTCATGCACCAACGTGAACACGTCGTTCAGGGTGTCGGTGTAATTGAGCAAAACATACGGGTGCGTTCCATACGGGCCGGCCGAATAGGCGCCCGAACGCTTTCCGGGCGTTTCGTATACGTCAATCCAGTGATTTTGGAATCCTTCTTCTAACAGTTTGCGGTAGTCCTCACCCAGCGGGGCAAGTGCTTCCAATGCCAGTTTTTTGGCATCTTCATATTCAATTTCAATGTCTTGGTCGGCTACAATGGGCGTATACAGGTCATAGAAGTGCAATTCATCGACCTGTAACAGCTTTTTACGCAGTCGCACATAGCGGTGCATAGCGGGCAGATTTTCGCGTACCGTCTGAATCAGATTGTGGTAGATTTCGACCGGAACTTCGGTGGCATTGAGTGCGGCGTGCAGGGCAGAGTCGTACTTGCGCGCATCGGAAAAAAATTGCAGTTGCTTCATTTGGGCACTGAGTACAGCCGCAGAGGTGTTACGGTATTGCTGATAGACACTGTATAGCGAACGGAAGGTGTTTTCGCGCAAGGTGCGGTCGGGCGATTGCAGCAGAGGAACAAAAGTGCCGTGGGTCACACGATGTTTTTTTTCGGTGCTGTCTATTGCATCGGGGAACGACATATCAGCATCGTTGAGCATAGAAAAGATGTCGTCGGGGGCTTGGCTCAGTTGTCCGGCGGCAGCCAATAATGCTTCGCACTCTGGGGACAGGGTATGCGGCTTTTGGCGACGCACGCGGTCAAGTAATAACCGATAATGCGTCAGTTCGGGAGCAGCGTTGTAAAATTCGGTCAGGGTTTGCTCTGGGATGGCGAGCAGTTCGGGCGTGGAAAACGCATCAGCCTGACTGGTGGCTACGGCTAGGTTGGTGAATTGTGCGGTCATCTCCTGATAGACCGCATTGCGGGTATCTTCATCGCTTTTGCGCTGTGCATAATTGCCCAGTGCGTCCAGTTGTCCGCCTAGTTCATCACTAAACTGTAAAAAAGACAACAGTTTTTGGGCGGAATCGGATAAATGACCTTCATAGCTGCGCAGTGTGTCCAGTGAGGCCTGTGCCTTGGCGTAACATTCGCGCCATGCCTCGTCAGACGGAAAGATATCGGTCAACGCCCACTGATATTGTGGGTCGCAATCAGAACGGGATGCAATATTTTTTGGCATAACAATTCCTCGCTTTCCGGTCGCGGGAGGGGCGACCAGCTCATTTTTCCACATTCACTCTAGCATACAACCGCGCCAGAATCTACCATAAAATTGTGAAATATCTTTGAGGGATAACCGTGAAAAGATAAATACATAGATTTCTATTAGGGTGTTCAATCACACCGATTTCATACCCGAAAAAGGCGCTTTTATGAAAGTTTGATGAACTTATATCCCTGTTTTATTGACTTTGTTGTGAAGTGGCTTTATCATAGGAGGCAAAAGAGGTGATAAATACCCATGAATTTGCAGGATTGTATCTTAACACGCCGAAGTGTGCGCAAATTTACACAACAGCCGGTTCAGCATGAGACACTTGCGCAGATTGTGTCATTGGCTGCTTTTGCGCCGTCATGGAACAATACACAGGTCAGCCGTTATCTTGTCATAGAGGATAGAGATGAACTAGACAAGATTGCGCAAATATATGCACCTGAAAATGCAGAAATTTTACAGAGTTGTCCTATCTTGATTGCGCAGACCTTTATCAAAGGGCGTTCGGGTTTTGAGCACGATGGTTCTTTTGCAACCGACCGTGCGGCAGGATGGCAGTATTATGATTGTGGTTTAGCGGCACAGACTTTTTGCTTGGCTGCGCATGATTTGGGTTTAGGAACAGTTGTGATGGGGCAATTTGACCGAAAAGGGCTGGAACATTATTTGGAGATTCCCAAAAATCAGGAATTGATGGCTTTGATTGCTTTGGGATATCCGGACGAACATCCTTCTGCACCAAGGCGGCAAGATGTGCAATCGCTGTTATCTTATGCGGAAAAGCGTGTCAATGTGCGTGCTAAGGATGGTATAAACCTCTTTATACCATCTGGTAAAACAACCGAAATATTCCCTTAAATTGTGAAATTATTATCAAATAATGGGTAATATATGGTGAAGGGATTGATAAAATTGGTTCCACATATTATACTGAGAACACGGGATTGAAAAAATAGAAGGAACACGGAAAGGAGCCCGCTCAATGCGAGGAGTTTACACAAGTATTAACGAAATTCGTCGGCGTGTCTATACCGAGATTGCACGCATGGCATATGAAAGCGAAGATTATGCCAAAACGATGGAGTCGCTGCCATATCAGATTTTGCCCGGTGAACATGCCGCTTATCGTGACAGCGTATTTTTAGAGCGCGCAATTATCGGCGAGCGTCTGCGCTTGGCAATGGGTATGCCGGTGCGCACAGCTGCGGCAGATGCACCGATTTCTGATGGAATCGAGCAAAGCGCAACCATCGAACAGTATTATGAGCCGCCGCTCATCAACATTATTAAGTTCGCCTGCCATTCTTGCCCGGAGAAGCGCATTATGGTTACAGAGGGCTGTCAGGGCTGTCTGGCGCATCCGTGCACCGAAGTGTGCCCCAAGGATGCCATCCACATTGTCAATGGCCGTTCGGTGATTGACCAGGATAAGTGCATTAAATGTGGCCGTTGCCAGGATGTTTGCCCGTATAATGCGATTATCAAGCAGGAACGCCCGTGTGCAAAGGCGTGCGGTGTTAATGCGATTGGTTCGGATGAACACGGCCGCGCGGAAATCAACTATGATAAGTGTGTTTCGTGCGGTATGTGTCTGGTAAATTGCCCGTTTGGTGCGATTGCAGATAAGGCACAGATTTTCCAGATGATTCAGGCCATGAAGCAGGGCACACCGGTTTATGCGGCTGTGGCACCGGCATTCGTCGGTCAGTTTGGCCCCAAGGTAACACCAGAGAAACTGCGCGCCGCCATGAAGGCACTTGGTTTTACCGATGTCATTGAAGTTGCGGTGGGTGCGGACATGTGCGCAACACAGGAAGCAATTGATTTCCTTGACCATGTACCCGACAAGATTCCGTTTATGGCAACTTCCTGCTGCCCGGCATGGTCGGTTATGGCGAAGCAGGAATTCCCCGAGTTTAAGGACTGTGTTTCCATGGCATTGACCCCCATGGTATTGACCGCTCGTTTGATTAAGAAAAAACATCCGGACGCAAAGGTTGTATTTATTGGGCCTTGCGCAGCGAAGAAGCTGGAAGCAAGACGCCGTACCGTGCGCAGTGATGTAGATTATGTCCTGACGTTCGAAGAAATGATGGGATTGTTTAATGCTAAGAATATCGACTTGGAAACCATTGAAGCCGAGGAGATTTTGTCCAACACCAGCACGGATGGCCGTAACTTTGCGGTCAGCGGCGGTGTTGCCAAGGCGGTCGTAAACAGCATGAAGAAGCTGGAGCCGGGATGTGAAATCAAGGTTGCCAGTGCACAAGGACTTGCCGAGTGCAAAAAGATGATGATGATGGCCAAGGCGGGCAAATATGACGGATATCTGCTCGAAGGTATGGCTTGTCCGGGCGGTTGTGTTGCCGGTGCCGGCACCATGCAGCCCATCGCAAAGTCGGCGGCTTCGGTCGGCATGTATGCCAAGAAAGCACCGCTTGAAATTTGCTGTGATACTCCGTATATGGATGAGCTGGACGACCTGATTGAAGAATAAGCGACAGTTTTCGCTATGAAATGTAAAAGAGCGCACTGGAAAGTGCGCTCTTTTTGCGTGTATGGATAGAAATTACAGATTTTTTGCACAGACAATAAATCTTGCACCGCAAATCACGACCGAAACGTGCTGTGTAAACGGTTCAAGGCTCGCGGTGAAAGTCTCCCGATTTTCCACCACTTTTGTGCAATAACATGATATCTTGGATGGTCATACCGCGGTCAACGGCCTTACACATATCGTAGAGCGTCAGAGCCGCAACCGAAACGGCAGTAAGTGCTTCCATTTCAATACCAGTTTTGTGTGTGCAGCGCAGCGTGCTGATAATGCGTACTTCGGTGTCCGAAATGGGGGTCAAATCAACCGATATGCTTTCGATTAAAATGGGATGGCACATCGGAATCAATTCCCATGTACGTTTTGCAGCCATGATGCCCGCGATGCGGGCACACGAGAATACGTCCCCTTTGGGCATTTTTCCGGCTGTAATCAGCTCCAATGTTTTGGCATCCATAGATACAATGGCTTGTGCTTGTGCAGTTCGGCGTGTAATATCTTTTTCGCCGACATCTACCATACGGGCAGCTCCCGATTCATCCAAATGAGTCAAAGACAAACAATACCGCTCCTTTGCTTGCTATTTTTATCATTAAATCATTAAAAAAATCATTTGTCAAGCACACGACTGTGCCAGAAAACATGACAAAGTAATATACCATAGTTTGCATCTTATAACAAAATCAGAAAAGTCATTTTCGTTGTATTTCTAACGTACAGGGTATAGCGTTTGCGATATAATCAAATCATACAGAGGACAAGAGCACAGCGGTACAACAAGAAACGCGCTATATTGGAATCGAAAAAGGAGCTTTATAAAATGGAAAACAAAATGTTTTGTTATCAATGTCAGGAAACCGCGGGATGCAGCGGCTGTACGCACGCAGGTGTATGCGGAAAAACGGCCAAAACGGCAAATTTACAGGATTTATTGTTATATGTAACACGCGGATTGGCGGCCGTTGCAACACAGCTGCGTGCCGAGGGAAAAGAAGTGCCGCAATCGACCAACAAGTGTGTGACCGAAAATCTATTTGTGACGATTACAAATGCGAATTTTGATGATGTAGTGATTACAAGAAACATCCATCATACCGTTGAACAGACTCGTATTCTGGCTGCACAGCTGGATGATACCGCAGGATTGCCCGATAGTGCAAAATGGGATGGTGCAGGTGATTGGGAACAGAAAGCAAAAGAGGTCGGCGTATTGGCGACTGAAAATGAAGATGTGCGCAGTTTGCGCGAATTGATTACCTATGGACTCAAAGGTATGGCGGCCTATAATCATCATGTCAATGCCTATGGAACGTTTTTGCCTGAGGTTGACGCATTTTTGCAGCAGGCGCTGGCAAAAACACGGGATGATAGCCTATCCGTACAAGATTTGATTGCGCTGACGCTGGAGACTGGAAAGTATGGCGTGAATGTCATGGCGGCGCTGGATAAAGCCAACACGTCAGCTTATGGCAATCCAACGATTACCAAGGTCAATATTGGTGTGCGCAATCGTCCGGCAATTTTGGTTTCCGGTCACGACTTGCACGATTTAAAGATGCTGTTGGAACAGACCAAAGATACTGGTGTAGATGTTTATACCCATTCAGAGATGCTGCCGGCACATTATTATCCGGAACTGAAAAAATACCCGCATCTGGTGGGCAACTACGGAAATGCGTGGTGGAAGCAGCAGGAGGAGTTTGAAGCGTTTGGCGGGCCGATTTTGCTGACAACAAACTGTCTCGTACCGCCAAAGGCGAGTTACAAAGAGCGAGTATACACAACTGGTGCAGTTGGTTTTGCAGGTTGTAAACACATAGCGGCAGATACCAAGGGGCACAAAGATTTTTCGGCACTGATTGCACATGCCAAACAGTGTCCGGCACCGCGCGAGATTGAAACCGGTGAAATTGTGGGCGGATTCGCACACAATCAGGTGCTTGCACTGGCAGATTCGATTGTAGAAGCAGTCAAGTCTGGTGCTATCAAAAAGTTTGTGGTTATGGCTGGCTGTGATGGCCGCGCAAAATCCAGAAACTATTATACCGAATTTGCCAAGGCGCTGCCCAAGGATGCTGTGATTCTGACGGCCGGATGTGCAAAATATAAGTATAATAAGCTGGACTTGGGTGATATCGGTGGTATACCGCGTGTGCTTGATGCCGGTCAGTGCAATGACTCTTATTCTTTGGCTGTGATTGCGCTCAAACTAAAAGAAGTTTTTGGGTTAGACGATATCAATGACCTGCCGATTGTTTATAACATTGCATGGTATGAACAGAAGGCTGTGATTGTACTGCTTGCGCTGCTGCATTTGGGTGTGAAAAATATCCATTTGGGGCCGACACTCCCCGCATTTTTGTCACCTAATGTTGCCAATGTCTTGGTAGAGAACTTTGGAATTGCCGGAATTTCTACGGTGGAAGAAGACATCAAACAATTCTTTGGTTGAGACAAAAGAATATAACATTTTGATAAGCAAAAAAGATGCTGATTACGGGTTTGCAGGGTGCATATTCCATGAGCAAACAAAAGAAAGATTAGAAACCAAATTTTAGATACAGCGGGAGAACGCAAAACCACAATCTTTCACAAAAAAGCTGCAATAAAATTGGCAGCACACATAAATGACCGAAAAACAGGAAAGACGATGCCTTAAAAAGGGTAATCTTTCCTGTTTTTTTGTCATAGAAATGTCGAAATATGTCGAGACAACAATGTTAGAACAAGGTTTTAAGACATGAATAACGGTTGAAAAAGGAAACAGAATATGGCAAAATATAAAAGTATAAGAGCAGTGCTTGTAACCACATGAAAGGAGTGAACTGCATGGAATTAAATGTACTATATCCAGCGGAAGAAGAAAAGGAATATACCAATAGTACCTATCTCATTGTATCCAGAGTCGCCTATTTGATAGGTGTACCGCAAAAAATATTTGAAAATGAATTTGAACCGCCTAAAATAGAAATTTATAATGAATTGGAGAACAATAAAAATGCGCGTATTATTCGGAATCTGTGCATGATACGCACAGGGCTGGAGAAATATTTTACAAAAATTCAACGTGCAATGATGTTTGACATGAAAAATCTGGGTACGTTGCCGCAATACATTCCGCCCCACTGTATTGAGCAGCTGCATCAAGACGGGATTCCACTGATGAAAGCCAATTATAAAGCGGAAAAATACGTCTTTGACATCAACCGATATATTGCAGACCGAATCAATTTATGCCGTGAACTATTTCCCATTTGGATTGATTGGGACTATATTCGGGAATTGTTCATTATGCCGCATGGACTGACCGAAGCGGGGGCAAAACGTGCCAATCGAGAATTTCATGACAATATGCTGCACTATCCGTATCAGGTATATCTCAATTGGCATGGCGCTGCGCGCGGAAATATTCTATATAACGATAAAAAATTTGTTTCTCTGTTATATGAAGCGCACGAAGATTTCTTCCAAGATATGAGCAAAGTAACCGATGCCAGTGATGCAACCAAAAGTAATATTTATGATTTTATTGGAAGCAATGAAAAAACAGCGTTCGTAGTCGATTGTGAAAATTCAGACCCTTATAAATTACATGCAGTGCTGCGTAATTTGGACAGCGATGAACTGGCTAAAGTGTCCAAAATAATCTTATACGATGACCCGCATACAACCGTAGCATGGAAAATATTAAATGAATTTACCAATATTCCAGTCGAACATATTTTAGTCGAGCGGGTCAAACAGAATAAATCTTTGGTGGACATGAGTTTAGCGGTTGGGGCTTGTAAGGAGTTCTATCAAGGCCGCGCAGATTCGTTTGTAATAGTTTCCAGTGACTCCGATTATTGGGGACTGATTTCCACGCTGCCAGAGGCGCGCTTTTTGGTGATGGTGGAAGAATCTAAATGTGGACATGACATGAAAAATGCGATGGAGAATGCGGGCATTTTCTATTGTTACATTGATGATTTTTGCACCGGTAACAGCGAAGAAGTTAAGCTGCACACGTTGCGCAATGAGATTCGGCAAAGATTAAACGATGCTTTTCAAGTGAATGTAGAGGAGTTGTTGCAGCAGGTGTACCGTGAAACGATGGTAGATATGACAGCGGGAGAAAAAAAGCAATTTTATAATACTTATATCAAGCCCATGCGCATTGTCATTGACGCGGAAGGAAATGCGTCGATTCGCTTGGGCGGCGATTGACACAGAACTGTATGAAAATGAAAACAGCGTCCGAATGGTTCGGACGCTGTTTTTTTATAGTTAAGACCCTCAGGAATTTTGAATCAGATGACTTAACGTTTGACACAATAGCTCAAAATCAATGGGCTTTTCAATATGTGCATTCATCCCGGCTTCGGTGGTCATGGCGATATCTTCTGCAAATGCGTTGGCAGTAACGGCCAAAATCGGAATTTGCTTGGCATCAGGACGGTCACTGGACCGGATGGCTTTTGCCGCTTCACAACCGTTCATTTCGGGCATTAACATATCCATTAAGATGGCATCGAAATAAAATGGTTCGGAATCTAAGAAGGCTTGCACAGCCTGTTTGCCATTCCACACAGGCGTTACGACAACATCGTGCATGAAAAGGATTTCTTTTGTGATTTCCATGTTGATTTCGTTGTCCTCTGCCAACAAAATGCGCTTTCCAGCAAGGGTAAAATGAACCGATGCAGGGGTGTCTTTGGGAGCTTCTGGCTGTGTGACTGTAAGCGGTAGGGTAACGGTAAAGGTGGTTCCTTGTCCAAGTTGGCTTTCGACAGAAATTTTTCCGTTCATTTCATCAATCAGCCGCTTAACAATGGGCATCCCCAACCCGGTACCGATAACATTTTTGGTTGTAAAACGTGTTTCGCGGGAATAGGAATCAAAAATATGTGGTAAAAATTCAGGAGAAATACCAATACCCGTGTCTGATACAATGATTTGATAGTTGGCGTTGGGCGGTGCACCGCATTGATTGACCGAGATAGATATGGATGCACCGGCATGACTGTACTTGAACGCATTTGACAGTAGATTGTTTAAAATCTGGCTGATGCGTGCCGCATTTCCCATGACCATCGTATCTGTAAGGGAGAAGAAAACCGAAAAGTCTTTCTTTTCGCGCACAGCAAGCGCTTGGAAAATTTCCGTACATTCGGTCACACATTTCTGCAAATCCATTGGCGCGCAGTCAAACGATAGTTTGCCGCGCTCCAGTTGGGCGATTTCCAGTAAATCGTTGATTAAATCAAGCAATTGTCGACCGGAATACTGGATTTTATCCAAATAGGTGTCAATTTTTTTGCTGTCATCCAGATGACTGCGTGCGAGTTCAGACAGGCCAAGAATTGCATTGAGTGGGGTGCGCATTTCGTGCGACATGTTGTTGAAGAAATCGGTTTTTGCCGCTTCATTTTTCTGTGCCGACTCCAGAGCACTTTTGAGCAGAGCAAATTGTTTTAACTGTTCTGTTTTTTCCTGCTCAACCTCTCGGAAACACAACACGACTTCGGAGGGAGGCAGGGCGGCATCGAACAGCAAACGGACATTGACCCACTTTTTGAGTTGTCCAAATCTGCGCAGGTAATCGCCGCCAAAGTCATATACCTGTTCGGCAACCAGTTTGCGGATGTTTTGGATGGAAAAGCTATCGGCAAACGCCTGATAAGTACCGGCATCAACGACCTGTTCGATGGTATGCAAAAGCACATCATATTGCCCTTGTTTTCCCAAGATGGGCTGTACGTCGGGGGCACTTTTGATGACCTCATAAGTATTGTGTTCATAATCAATGCGATAGATGGCGTAATAGGAGTTACCCAAAACACGAGCCGTGTCATCTACGCGTTTGATTTTGCGATTCATACGGAAATCCCGTACCGTAAGTACAGCGACACCGGCGACAAACAGCACGAAAACGATTGCGAAAATGGTGATAAAGCGGCGCAATTCATATAAAATTGTATTAAATGGGATGGTCACGACCGATATCCAGCCATTACTCATTTGAGAGTAGTATACCCCTTGTGCGCGGCCGGATAAGTCGGTTACATTGGCATCGTAAGGGGCAAGGGAATTGTCTTGAATACCGGGGAAGATAGACTGCATGTAGGTCAGCGCTTGGGTATAGGACATATCGGAATCGGTGGCGTAGTAGAGCGGAACGCCGGTTTGGTCACAGAGAAAGTAGCAGGCCCCCTCAGGCAGTACAGAGTGGTTGGCATATGCATGGAAATTTTCCAGAAAAACATCAAACACCAAGATGTTATCGGTCAGTGTGCCTTTTTGTGCGACTGTAACCACCGGTTTACCGGTTATCTGGTCGGTATACACATTGGTGAAAATGGGGGTTCCTGCCGCCGCAATCGCTTGTTGATACCAGTCTGTAGCGCGGAAATCATAGGTTTGCATATCTGGCCAAGCATTGGCGGACATCAGTTTGCCGTCTATCACGGCGTATAGGTTGACCGATTGATTGCCCAACATGGTTGTAATGTTGCTGAATAAATCGTCCATCCAACGCTGCATTTTTTCAGCCTCTGAACCGCGTGCGGTCTGTTCGTCCAGATATTGGGTTCCCAGTTCAATCAGAGTTTGATAAATGGTGATGTTATTTTGTTCTTCGGCTGAATAGTTTTTTGTAAAATAAGTGCCCATTTCCTGCGCATTTTGCAGCAACTTGACGCGCAAAATGTGAATACTGAACACAGACAAAACGGCAAACAGCACAAGAACCAAGACACTGATTCGAAGATAAGACGGGATTTTTTTGGTTGCATGTTTCACGGCTTGCTCTCCTGAAAACAAAGTTTAGCTTTGGGAAGAATGGTCAAGGTCAAGCAGCAAAATGGACATAGATTCTTGACAGCTTTGCACAAGAGAATACATTTCCTCGGAAATGATATGACCGACCTCGTCAGATAAGGCGTATAACATGCGCTCAAACCGATTGTTATGGTTGCGGTGAATCTTGGCGTAATTGTCGCATCGCATGGCGGTATGTACCAGCTGTGCACACAAAGGTGGGGTTACAGGCGCATCGGTTTGCGGATACCCTGTGCCGTCAAAGTTTTTGTGATGCCAGTAGGCAATTTCCGAACAATAATGTAAAAAAGGATGTTCTGCGCTTCCCTGAAGGAAAAAATCTCGACCAATGGTGGTGTGTTCTTGATAGGCTGGGGCATCAGGGTCTGTGATGACAGCATCGGGCAGACCGAGCAGACCGACATCTAAAAAGGCTGCGGCACAGCCGATGAATGTTGCGTCTAAAAAGCTTAGACCGCTATCGGGATGTGTTTCGACATAGGTTTCGGCGAATAGGGTGGTTATTTTTTGGATACGGCGTGCTTGAGAGAGTGAAATTGCAGGGCGGTTTTTTGCCAGTACACACAGTTTATCCCACCATTGTGCAGCGATTTTCTCGGCATCTTCTGCGGATAGGGTGCGCGGCAGCAGGGCGAGCGGGGCATTGTCTTGTGAGACAGCAGGCGAAGAAGCGTCAAGAATGGTTGTCCCCGCTGGCCAAGCGGATTTGACCGTTGCACAGACACGGGTTTGAACGGTGTGTGGGTCAACCGGCTTGACCAGAAAATCGGCTGCACCATGGGCAATGCCGTCTACAACATACTGTTTTTGTGCGTCTGAGGTAATCAGGATAATCGGTAAGCCTGTGGAGGGAATGTCCTGCTGAATCTGCTGCAACACCGTAAAACCAGCACCTTTTCTGCCCAAACAGATATCCAGCAAAACCGCACAGATACGGTGTTGATTTTGGGTCAGAAAGCGCATTGCTTGCGCCGCATTGGAGAGACATTTTACTTTAAAGTGATTTTTAAAGATTTCGTTTAAAATGGCCAAATCTAATTCACTGTCATCAATGATGAGTAAAGTATCGCGTTTCACGTTCAATCCTCCACTTTTTGTTCATACTCGATTAGAATTTTAGAGAGTTGCTTGCTCTCGGCCTCCGCTTCTGAGAGAAGGTCATTTAATTTTTGACTGTGTTGAAAGTTTGAAGTACGAAATTCGACCAAAATTGCTTGGGCACATTCAAAGATAGACTGTACGCCCAGATTACCGGCCGTGCCTTTGAGATTGTGTACCGCCATATAAAAATATTCTTCGTTTTGCTGCTCCAAATAGGTGCGCATTTCATCAAATTTCATATAAGTAGGCAATTTGCGGATAAAGGAAATGAATAAATCCTGATTTCCCATGAAACGGGAGATTGCTTTTTCGGTATCTACACCGGCGGCAGAGAGCTGCTCAATCAATTGGGTCTGATTCATAAAAGTTCACCTAAAAATAAAATTTTTGATAGATAGAATGGAAAATGGATAGGGTGCATAAAAATGCAATCGCGCCATCAATTCCCATAGCATATTTTAACATAAATGCAAGCGGAAAGAAACCAGCCGGAGAGGAAATTGATTTTGACGTGTAAAATTGCCGAGAGATAGAGGTATAGGAATGGAGCAGATAGCGGGGGAGTGGTATCAAAATATGTAAAAAAATTTGCATGGTACGACAAAAATAAAAAGAAGATTGTGGATATGAATTTGGTGTACGAATATGATATAAAAGATGAAAATATATTTAAAATATTGTATTTTGTTTTACTTTGTTCAAAGACAAATGTAAAAAAATTACATGTAAAGGTTATATTTCGGGTAAAATATGTTGCTGATTTTTATATTGTTTGTTATAATTATATCAAGCAATATGATGATAGAGGACAAACGATAGTGTGTCGAGAGGGGAGATTTTTTAAGCACGATATGTGGATGGGGCGGAGTTTGTTATTTTGTCATACGGACAATGTGATTTTTGACGCTTTAATCTGCTAAAAGGCGTGTGTTGCTTTCCAATGGAAGTACATACGCCTTTTCTGTTTTCACGGGATAGTTGAGATTGTTTTAGAATGGAGGAATGTAGTTCTTTACAGTCGAATAAGGTATCGTTTGCCGTGAATGTTGTGCAAGCGATTATGGGACACAGAAAGAATATAAGGGAGGAAGATGACGGTGAAAAATCTAAAAGTCGTCTATAAGTTATTGGTTTCCTATGGCGTTATATTTATTATGCTGTTTTCTCTAGGGCTTTTGTCATTATCAGCAATTAACATGATGGCTAAGAAAAGCGTAGAATACGCCGAAAAAACCATTCCTACGGTAGAAGAGATTGGCTTGACGCGAAGAAATATGATTTCGGTGCGTCGATATCTGCTCAATGCAATCATTACACAGGATGCAGAGGACTTTGAACGGGTTTCCAGCTCGATGAAAAATGACCGCCAGAGCCTGTATGATTCGCTCGATGTGATTGAGAGCTTGAATCCAGAATATACGGAAGACATTGACACCATTCGGACAGAATTGAAAAACGTTTCGGCATATAACACCCAGATTTTACAATTGGCGCAGACCAATGATGCGCAGAATAAGCAACATGCCTATGAAATTTATTTAAATACTTATGCGCCGGCGTTTGACACAGCGGCCGACCAGATTATTGCATTGAATGAAAAAATCAATGAAAATGCCAAAACACAGGAAGCCAAGGTGCAAATGACCCATCGGGTTGCCCTGATTCTTGTGAGTGTGGTGATTCTGATAGGTATTTTGCTGGTTGCATTGTTCCTGTTTTTGATGCTTCGCTATATTATGGTGCCGCTCAAAAAAACAGCGCGCGCGATGGACGCATTAAAAGAAGGAGATTTTGAACAGGCGGTGATTCACTACGATTCCAAGGATGAATTCGGTCAGTTGGCGCAAAGAATCACGCAGACGATGGAAAAAATTATTTTCATTACAAACGATATTGAAAAAGGATTGTCTGCGCTTGCAGAAGGTGATTTTTCGGTAACCAGCCAGGATGACAGCCGATATACTGGGGAATACCACCGGCTGCGCGATACAATCTATCAGATGACCCATTTATTTAACCAGATTATTGGGAAAATTACAGATACTGCAAATCGTGTCGCCGATGGCGCGGAACAGGTGTCAAACGCTGCACAGGCGCTTAGCCAAGGGTCTACCGAGCAGGCTTCCAGTGTGGAAGAACTGGCGGCAACGTTGTCTGGCATCTCCCGTCAGGTGAATGAAAACAATGCGTTTATTTTAGAGTCTGAACACAATGTCAAGGAAACCGTGTCGGAATTGCAAATTGGAACGCAGAAAATGCAGGAAATGCTGACTGCTATGAATGAAATTACGGACAGTTCGGTTGAGATTGAGAAGATTATTAAAAATATAGAGGATATCGCGTTCCAGACCAATATTTTGGCGTTGAATGCTGCGGTGGAAGCCGCGCGTGCAGGACAGGCGGGCAAGGGCTTTGCGGTTGTAGCAGATGAAGTGCGCAATCTGGCAGCAAAGACAGCCGAGTCCTCGCGCAACACAGCTCATTTGATTTCCAAATCGTTGCAGGCTGTACAGCATGGCAAACAGATTGCTGACGAAACCGCCACTTCGTTCGATAAGGTATCTGAGCATATTGCTAGGGTTGCAGAGCAATCGGAAAAGATTTCTGAGAATTCAAGAGCGCAAGACGAGTCCATCCGCCAGACTTCAATCGGAGTGGAACAAATTTCGAGCGTTGTACAAACCAATTCGGCAACCGCGCAGCAAAGTGCGGCGGCAAGTGAAGAACTGGCTGGTTTGTCCAATATCTTGCAAGATATCGTCAAAAATTTTCAACGGGCAGAATATTACCACTAAGATGGCTTGATGCAAGTTTATGCTATAAAAATGCGAAAAAAAGCGGAAAAATGATATAAAAAATGGGCGGATTTTGTCCGCTCATTTTTTATTCTGTGAGACATCACCAGTATACCAAAAGAAAAGAAAGGTTTTTTTTGTATGAATTGTTATAATAGCAGTTGAAAATATGGATTCTGTGTGTGTATAATAAAAATAGATGTGGAATGAAAATAAATCTGTGATTTAGAAATTTCTGATTTTTAAGCAGAAATTTAAAAAGGGGAACACAAAACATGAAAGAGTTAGTTTATACCACAGACCGTTGCATTGGGTGCAACAAGTGTATTGCAGCCTGCCCAGTGCTGAATGCAAACTGTGTGGTAGAACAGCCGGATAATACACAAATGATTCATGTAGATGCTTCCAAGTGTATTGCTTGCGGCTCTTGTTTGGATGCGTGTGAACATCATGCCAGAGAGTTTCATGATGATATCCAGCAGTTCATAGAGGATTTGAAGCAGGGGAAAAAGATATCTGTTTTGTATGCGCCGGCTTTGGTTGCAAATTATCCGACGGAGTACAAAAATATTCTGGGCGCACTTAAAAAGTTGGGGGTTAATCATATTTTAAGTGTGGGATTTGGCGCGGATATCACAACATGGGCATATATCAATTATATTCAAGAAAATAATTTTCAGGGCGGTATCTCCCAGCCTTGTCCCGCCGTGGTGAGCTATATTGAAAGCTTTATCCCTGAACTGATTCCCAAGCTGATGCCCATACATAGTCCTTTGATTTGCGCGGCGATATATGCTAAAAAGTATCTGGGGATTCAGGATAAACTGGCATTCTTGGGGCCATGTATTGCCAAAAAAGCTGAAATTATGGACGAAAATACACATGGTTACGTCAGCTATAATATTACATTTGACCACTTGATGAAGTATTTACGCAAACATCCTGTGCAGAGCCAACCTTTTGAAGAAGAATTGGTGCCGGGGATGGGAAGCATTTACCCCATGCCGGGAGGACTGAAAGAAAATGTTCGCTGGTTCTGTGGGGAACAGGTGTTTATTCAGCAGAGTGAGGGCGAAAAAGTCGTTTATAAGATGCTGGAAAAATACGCCAAGCGAGTGAGCGCGGGTAAAAATTTACCGTTTATGGTGGATGCTCTGAACTGTGAAAACGGTTGCTTAGATGGGCCTGCGGTTGAAGAAAGCAAGCGCGGGAATGATGAAATGCTTTATGCCATTCAGCAGCAAAAGGCTGCAAAACAAACACATGGACGAGGGGTATGGAGTGCAAAAAAGAGCTGTGAAGCGAGAATGAAAGTCCTCAATCGCGCTTTTGCTAAATTGAACTTGAGCGATTTTGTACGGCATTACACAGACCGCTCCCGACAAAATAAAGTGCGCATACCCAGTGTGGGTGAGCTTCAGCAAATTTTCCATAGGCTGCAAAAAAATACACCGGAAAGCCAAACCATCAACTGTGGTGCATGTGGATATGCAACTTGTACAGAGATGGCAACAGCAATTTTTAACGGCTGCAATACACCGAATGGATGTATTCACTATATAAAATATATGGTGGAGCAGGAGAAAAAAGAAATCCAAGCCATTTCAACCGACGTCATGAACAAGAATAGAACGATTGGGGAGATGGTTGAGAATGCCAATACGCAGTTTAGCACTTTGAGCAATTCCATTCATATTATGACCGAACAAAATACCAAGAATGCCGACGAAAGTGTTAGCATCAACGAGGCCATGCAGAAAATCGTTGAGTTTAGCGCAAGGTTGACCGAGGTACTCGGTTTGGTTGGAAAACTGCTCGAAGAATTGGAGAAAAATAACAACGGAATTAAGGATGTTGCCTTACGAACGCAGCTATTGTCGCTCAACGCTTCGGTGGAAGCGGCGCGCGCAGGTGCGGCAGGCAAAGGTTTTTCGGTTGTTGCAAACGAAGTGCGTTCGCTGAGCGAAGCCAGCAAAGAGACTGCGCAGAAGAGCAACAATAATAAAGATGAGATTGACCGCGCATTGCATGAATTGAACGATGATGTAAAGCATTTGAGCATGATTACGGACGATGTAAATGAACGGTTGTGCCATTTAACCGCCAATAGTGAAGAAATTGCCGCTTCGGCACAGGATATCAGTGCGGCAACAGAGAAATTGCAGACATATTTTTTAGAGTTGAGCCAAATGAGCCATAGCACCGAAGAAGAACACTAAGCTGGACTTAGGGGGGATATGTGCCATGTGCAAGGTACAGACTTGACGAATAGAGCAAAATTTTACAGAACGACTTTATTGGTGGTCGTGCTGTGGAATTTTGCTCTTTTTTGCAAATAAAGCATGTTGCATCGGCGGCGTTAAAATATGCGAGAGGTATTTAAAAGTTTTACTAAAAAATTATTGCCTTTTTAGTAAAGAGTTTATATAATAGAAGTAACGGCATCGTATCTTAAATTTACATGATGGGAGACGAGATGTATGAAAAGTTTACTTGACCTGCAACAGGACCTGCAAAATGGCGTTTTGAATTCGCGGCTTCAGTCTCTTTGCGGTCTGGGCAGTTCCGAATTAGGTGAAAAGCGGGAACGCCTTGCACGACTGATGAAGCTGTATGGCGAAAAATTCGGTATAGAATCAGAAGTATCTCTCTTTTCTAGCCCCGGTCGCACCGAAATGGGCGGCAATCACACCGACCATCAGCATGGTTGCGTGCTGGCAGGGCCGGTAAATTTGGATATGTTGGCTTGTGCAGGTGCAAACGGCGGTAAAATGGCTTGTATCCACTCGGACGGTTATCCGGCGATTGAGATTGACCTCACCGAGCTGACCCCCAAGCAGGAAGAAGAAGGAACTTCGGCGGCGTTGGTGCGCGGTATCGCCAGCCGATTGCATGAAATGGGGTATACCATTGGCGGTTTCAATGCCTGTGTCGATTCCACGGTTTTGGGTGGTTCGGGTCTGTCCTCTTCGGCTGCTTATGAAATTCTCATCGGCATTATCATGAATCACTTGTTCTGTGAAGATGCGCTGGATGCGATTACCATTGCACAGATTGGCCAGTATGCCGAGAATCAATTCTTCGGCAAACCGTGCGGCCTGATGGACCAATTGGCGTGCGCGGTTGGCGGTATCATCTCGATTGACTTTAATGACCCGGCAACACCGGTGGTCAATAAAATTCATTATGACTTGCGTTCGTCCGGATATGTTTTGTGCATCATTGATTCAGGTGCAGACCATGCCGACTTGACCAACGAATATGCGGCAGTTTCGGCTGAAATGCGTGCGGTTGCGACTTGTTTTGGCAAGGAATTCTTGCGCGAAGTGGATGAAAAAGAATTTTGGAGCCAGCTTGCAAAGGTTAGACAGCAGGCAGGCGACCGCGCAGTTTTGCGCGCTATGCACTTCTTTGCCGATAACAAGACCGCACTCAAGGAAGCACAGGCACTGGAAAAGGATGACTTCCAGTATTTCCTGTCGCTGGTGAACCAGTCCGGTCGTTCGTCTGCGACGCAGCTGCAAAATCTGTTCTGCACCGCACGCCCGCAGGAACAGGCCGTTCCGCTGACTATCGCGTTGGCACAGCATTTACTGGGCGGAGAAGGCGCTGTGCGTGTACATGGCGGCGGCTTTGCCGGAACTGTACAGGCTTATGTGCCGATGGCACAGAAGGAAACGTTCCGGGAGGGCATGGAAGCCGTACTGGGTGAAGGAAGCTGTCATTTCCTGTTTATCCGTCAGGAAGGCGGCATCGTCATCGCTTAATCCGGTTGGGTCATATTTTTATATTCTTTTGGGAGGTCTTACATCATGTCTATTTTAGTTTTGGGAGGCGCCGGCTATATCGGCTCTCATACGGCTCGTGCATTGGTGGATGCGGGTCATGACGTTGTGGTTGCGGACAATTTGGAAACCGGTTTCCGCGCGGCTGTGCCCGAAAAAGCGCGTTTTTATCAGGGAGATATCCGCGACCGCGCATTTGTAGACCATGTATTTGAAAGTGAGTCGATTGACGGCGTGATTCACTTTGCAGCCAATTCTCAGGTTGGCGAGAGTATGCGCGACCCGCTCAAGTATTATGATAACAACCTGTGCGGCACCAAGACGCTGCTGGACAGCATGGTCGCACACAATGTCCTGAAAATTGTATTCTCGTCCACGGCGGCGACTTATGGCGAACCTGAACGGGTTCCGATTCTGGAAACCGACCGCACCGAGCCGACTAACTGCTATGGTGAAACCAAGCTGTCGATGGAAAAAATGATGAAGTGGGTTTCCAATGCACATGGCCTGCGCTTTGTTGCGCTGCGCTACTTCAATGCCTGTGGCGCACATCCGGACGGCTCGATTGGTGAGGCGCACAACCCCGAAACCCATCTGATTCCGCTGATTCTTCAGGTGCCCAACGGACAGCGCGAAGCCATTTCCATTTTTGGCACAGACTACCCGACCGAAGACGGCACTTGTATTCGTGACTATATCCATGTATGCGACTTAGCACAGGCACATATTCTGGCATTGGAATATCTGCTCAAAGGCGGCGACAATAATGTATTTAATCTGGGCAATGGCGTAGGTTTCTCGGTTAAGCAGGTCATTGACGAGGCGCGCCGCGTGACTGGCCATCCCATTCCGGCTAAGGAAGAAGCCCGTCGTGCAGGTGACCCGGCTCAGCTGATTGCATCGAGCGAAAAGGCAAAGTCGGTTCTGGGTTGGAAGCCCGAATATGATGATTTGAACACCATTATTCAGACTGCATGGGATTGGCACAAAAACCACCCGCATGGATATGAGGATTGAACGGGAGGAAGCGCAATATGATTGATGTTGCAATTGCAAAGCTGGTGCGCTACGCCCAAGATACAGGTTTGATTGCACCGGAAGACCACACTTGGGCCGTCAATACGCTGCTGGAAGCGTTGAAGCTGGATAGCTGGGAACAGCCCGAACTGGACAATGAACCGATTGACCTGCCTGCGGTGCTGGATGAGCTGATGAATGATGCACATGCACGCGGTGTACTGGAGAACGATTCGATTGTGTACCGTGATTTGTTTGATACTAGCTTGATGGGACGGCTGACACCGCCGCCGCGTGAGGTCATTGCACGGTTCCGTGAGCTGTATGCAAAGAATCCGATTGAAGCAACCGATTGGTATTATAAGTTCAGTCAAGACACCAACTATATTCGCCGTGACCGCATTGCACGCGACGTGCAGTGGAAAGCGCAGACCGATTACGGTGAATTGGATATTACGATTAACCTGTCCAAGCCCGAAAAAGACCCCAAGGCGATTGCGGCTGCACGCGATTTGCCGGCATCGCAGTATCCCAAGTGTCAGCTTTGTCAGGAAAATGAAGGGTATGCAGGACGGGTCAACCATCCGGCACGTCAAAATCACCGCATCATTCCGATTACGATTGACAAAAATCCGTGGTATCTGCAATATTCGCCCTATGTGTACTACAATGAACACTGCATCGTGTTCAATTCGCAGCACACCCCCATGAAGATTGACCGTGCATGTTTCCGTAAGCTGCTGGACTTTATCGGTCAGTTCCCACATTATTTTGTTGGTTCTAATGCTGATTTGCCCATCGTTGGCGGCTCGATTTTGGCACATGACCATTTTCAGGGCGGTCACTATGAATTTGCTATGGCAAAAGCACCGGTTGAAACACCGCTGTCGTTCAAGGGATTCGATGATGTGCGAGCGGGCATTGTGCGCTGGCCGATGTCGGTCATTCGCCTGACCGCAGCCGACCCCGACCGTCTGGTGGACTTGGCTGACAAGATTTTGCTTGCATGGCGTGGCTACACCGATGAGCAGGCAATGATTTTTGCCCAAACAGATGGCGTACCGCACAACACCATTACCCCAATCGCGCGCCGCCGCGGCAGCGATTATGAATTGGATTTGGTGTTAAGAAATAACTTGACCACCGAAGAACATCCGCTTGGCTTGTACCATCCCCACGCAGAATTACACCACATCAAGAAAGAGAATATCGGCTTGATTGAGGTAATGGGCTTGGCAGTTCTCCCGGCACGTCTGAAACAGGAATTGGCTGTTTTGGGTGAAAAAATGGTCAAGGGTGAGGACTTGCGCGCCGACCCGATGACCGCTGCACATGCAGACTGGGCGGAAAAAATTCTTGCACAGTATGATGTAACCGCTTCTAATGTTGACGATATTCTGAAAAAAGAAGTCGGTTTGGTATTTGCAACTGTACTCGAACATGCAGGCGTTTATAAGCGAAACGCGGACGGTAAAGCAGCTTTCCTGCGTTTTGCGGAAAGTGTGAATGTATGAAGATTGTAAATGAACCGTTTGGCGTGACCGCGCAGGGACAGCCGGTAGAACGCTATACGCTGACCGATGGCAATTGTTCGGCATCGGTTCTGACATTGGGCGGTATTTTGCAGTCGTGGACGGTGCCCGACCGCAATGGCGCACCCACTGATATTGTACTGGGATTTGATTCTGTTGGTGCCTATGAAGCACAAGATTGCTATATCGGTGCTTTGCTGGGACGCTGCGCCAATCGCATTGCGGATGGCCGCATCACAGTTGGACAGCAGACCTATACACTGGCCTGCAATGACAACGGCATCAATCATTTACACGGCGGCATGGTTGGCTTTGACCGCCGTATCTGGAAAGCAACCGTGTTACCCGATGGATTGCAGCTTCAATATGAAAGTCCAGACGGGGAAGAAGGGTATCCGGGACGCTTGAGCGTAACGGCAATTTACCGTTTGACACAGGATACCTTGTCGATTGAATTCTTTGCACAAAGCGACAAGGATACCGTTTGCAATTTGTCCAGCCACAGCTACTTTAATTTGGGTGGACATGCTTCGGGGTCGGTGGGCAGTCAGATGATTCAGGTAGACGCCGACCGCTATACACCGCTTGCTTCCAACAATGCCCCCACAGGTGAAGTTGCATCGGTTGAGGGCACACCATTCGATTTGCGTCAACCGGTACGGTTTGATGCAGGATGGGACAGCGATTTTACACAGATTGCTTTGGCTGGTGGCTATGACCACAATTATATCCCGGCTGGAGATGGTCTGCGCCCGTTTGCACAGGCATCGTGCCCACAAACTGGCATTACTTTAACCGTTACATCTGACATGCCGGGTGTGCAGTTGTATACTGGTAATTTCCTGCGTGATGACTTGCCGGAAGGCAAACAGCACGCCAAATACGACCGTCGCCATGGCTTCTGTCTGGAAACACAGTTTTGGCCTAATGCGTTTGCTTGTCCAGATTTCCCGCAGCCGATTGTACATGCGGGTGAAACCTATCATCATATTACCAACTATCGGTATTCTGTCTGCCCATAAGGCAGGCTAGAACACGCCTCTTTTTCTTCTTTCTCTAAAAGGGAGACCGCGCAAAGCCTTATGGCTTGCGCGGTCTCTCTTTTTGTTAGGTTTATTTGTGTAGGGTTGTTAGGGCGTTATGTTAATAGAGAATGTGTGGTATCGGGAAAACGGACGAACGCAAAAATAGGCGCGTTGTGTGTGGAGAAAGGGAACAAAAGAATACCGGCAACTGCCATAAGCAGTTGCCGGTATTGTTATAAAGAGAGATTTACTTTTTGCCGAGGTATTTACGCAGGTCGAGTGCGACTGCGATGATGATGACGAAGCCCTGTACGATGTAAGTAATAGCCGGGTCAACACCCATGAACTGCAAGCAGATTTTCAGGGTTTCAAATACCAGTACACCAATCAGAACACCGGAAACACGTCCGACACCACCGTTTGTCGAAACGCCGCCAATCGTACAAGCTGCGATAGCTTCCAATTCGTAACCGAAACCGGTTGCGGTCGAAGCACCGCCTGCTTTTGCGCCCAGCAGGAAACCGCCGAGGCCATACAGAACAGCAGCCAGAATATAAATGCGAATCAGGGTAGCAGATACATTAACGCCTGCAACCTGCGCAGCATTTTCATTGCCGCCGATTGCGTACATATATTTACCGTGACGAGTCTTGTTAAACAGAACCCAAGTATAAATACCAACGATGACAGCGATGATGGTCAGATAGGGGATGGGGCCAAGGCTGCCCGAAGCGACCTTGGAGTAAGCTGACTTGTAACCGCCAAGGGGCTGGTTATCGGTGATAACCGAGCACAGGCCATACACGATAGTCTGCATACCGAGGGTTGCGATAAAGGGCGGCACTTTGAGGAAAGCGATAACACAGCCATTGATTGCACCAAAGACTGCCATAATTGCCAGCACGATAATAAGACCAACCCAAACCGGGATATCGGGCATCCAGGGAAGCATACGCGCCGAATATGTAACATCCTGAAGCAGCATAGCGGAAAGGCAAGCAGACAAGCCAACCATACGGCCAGCAGACAGGTCAGTACCTTTGGTAATCAAGCAGCCGGACACACCACAAGCGATGATGAAGCGGGGAGCCACATTGATTAACAAGTTTTTGCCATTATTTAGCGTAAAGAAATTCTGTGTTGTGAAGCCAACGAACAGCGCAAGCAATATAATCAGAATGATGATTGCGTTGTTTGAGGCAAAATTTTGAATGCTTTTGGCATTGATTTTACCTTGTTTCATTTCTCTTCCTCCTACTTACTCAAAACGGGTTGCCAGTTCCATAATATTTTCCTGATTGGCGTCCTTGCCGTCAATCACGCCCGTGCATCTGCCATCACACATGACCATAATGCGGTCAGACATGCCCATTAGTTCGCTCATTTCCGACGAAATCAGGATAATACTTTTGCCCTGCTTGGCAAGTTCTGCGATAATGCAGTAGATTTCATACTTTGCACCGACATCAATGCCGCGTGTGGGTTCGTCCAGAATGAAGATATCTGGGTCATTTGCCAGCCAGCGGCTGATGAGCACCTTTTGCTGGTTACCACCAGACAGTGTTTGAATGAGCGTCTTGGATGACGGTGTTTTGATGGACAGTTTAGCAACGTTGTCCTGTACCAGTTTTTCAATCTTTTTGTCGTCCAACAGACAACCGGCAATCAGATATTTGTTCAGGGAGGAGATTGAGACATTATCTGCAATCGAAAGAACCCCCATGATACCAGTTGCACGCCGGTCTTCGGTCAGAAGTGCGATACCGCTTTTAATGGCGTCGGACGGCTGATTGATTTTGAGTTCTTTGTTTTTATAATAGATAGCGCCTTTGCTGTGACAGCGCAAACCGAAGATACCTTCCATTAGTTCGGTACGCTGTGCGCCGACCAGGCCGGCTACGCCGAGAATTTCGCCTTTGCGCACATTGAAGTTGACATTGCGAAAACTCTTGGGGTTGATAGAGGTAAAATCTTTGACTTCAAAGACCACTTCACCCGGTTCATTTTGACGTTGTGGGTACAAGTTACTCAGCTCACGGCCAACCATTTTGGTGATAATCATATCGGTTGTCAGTTCTTTTGCAGCCCAAGTACCGATATACTGACCGTCGCGCATGATGGTGACTTCGTCGGAGATGCGTAAAATCTCGTCCATCTTGTGGCTGATGTAGACAATTGAAACGCCGCGGTCACGCAGTTCGTTTACGATGGTGAACAGCGCTTCGACTTCGGCGGCTGTCAGCGAAGAAGTTGGCTCGTCCAGAATCAGCACCTTACAATCGGCAGAAACGGCCTTGGCGATTTCGACGAGCTGCATCTGAGAAACACTAAGGGTACCAAGCTTGGTCTTGGGGTCATATGGCAGATGCACTTCTTTGAGGACGGCTGCGGCATCCTCGTATAGTTTTTGATGGTCGATGAATGACAGCGGCCCGATTTTTTTAAGCGGATAACGCCCGATGTAAATATTTTCACCGACACTGCGTTCGGGGATGGGCTGTAATTCCTGATGCACCATAGCAATACCACGGTGCAGCGCGTCAAGCGGCCCTTTGATTTGGACTTTTTGCCCCTCGTAGTAAACTTCACCTTCATCCATGTGATAAATACCGAACATACATTTCATCAACGTGGATTTTCCGGCACCGTTTTCTCCCATCAGGGCATGAACCGTACCAGGCCGCAATTTGAGCTGGGCGTGATCCAGCGCCTTGACACCGGGGAACATTTTTACAACTCCCCGCATTTCCAAACGATATTCCGACACTTGGCCGACCCCTTTCTACTAAGACTCCAGCGTTCATTCCTATTTTAAAAAATACAGCATTTAGAAGCGAGTTCAAGGCTGCATTTCTTAGAATAGCAACCAATCGCAATTGAGGAAAAAGAAAACGAGGTGCGTGCGCTGCGCACACGCACCTCGTTCGGTTAGTTGTTGTCTATTACTTGATGTAATCCTGAGCGTTTTCAGGGGTTACCTTAACATAGTCAACATAAATGGACTGTTCGCCCTCTGCGAAGGTCTTGCCGCCCAGCAGTTCTTCCATAGATGCAACTGCCTGTGTTGCCTGACCGTTGGCATCGTTCAGAACGGTACCGGTCATGTTGCCGGCAACGACTTCGTTCAGCGCTGCGTCCAGTGCGTCTACGCCAACCAGATAAATGTCTTCGTTAACCTTGCGGCCTGCTGCCTGAATGGCCTGCAAAGCACCGATTGCCATGTCGTCGTTGTTGCAGAATACGACTTCAATCTGGTCACCAAACTTTGCAAGGTCGTTCTGTGCAATTTCCTGACCCTTGTTGCGGTCCCAGTCGCCGCGCTGGAGGTCGAGCTGTTCAACGGTCATGCCAGCATCGGTCAGAGCCTTAACCGAATATTCGGTGCGCAGCTTGGCATCAATGTTTTCGGGGTCGCCCTGAATCATGATGTAAGAAACCTTGCCATCGCCGTTGATATCGCCCTTGTTCTCGGTTTCGAGAATCAGTTCGCCCTGGAAAGTACCGGACTGTGCAGCGTCACAACCAACATAAACCAACTTTTCGTAAGCTGCCATCTGCTCTGCGGTCGGCTCACGGTTGATGATAACGGTCGGAATGTCAGCCTGCTTTACGGCTGCGATGATGCTGTCGGCTGCCGAGGTCATAACCGGGTTGATAATCAGAGCGTCCATGCCCTGAGTAATGAATGTGTTAATCTGCTCGGTCTGCTTAGCCTGGTCGTTGTTGCCGTCTACGACGGTGACTTCATAGCCCTTTTCTTCCAGCATGGATTGCAGTGCATTGCGGTAGGTGGTCATGAAAGCATCGTCAAACTTATAAATACAAACGCCGACTTTGAGCTTTTCACCGGTGGGGGTTGCCTCAGCCGACTGAGACTCGCCAGACGAACCGCTGTCCGATGTCGAGGCGTTGGTGCCACCGCAAGCGGCAAGTGACAGGCACACGGCTGCTGACAGCATCAGTGCAAGAAATCGTTTCATGATAAATTCGCTCCTTTTCGCTTTTCCTTTTCATTCTTCTGAACAGATGCCTGTTCGGGTCATCTGTTCCTCTCTGTGCTTTCATTGTAGCACCGCTTTGGCAGAAATAGCAAGCGAAGAATGTCGTTTTACTAAATTTTTAGTTCCTCTGACAATTTCACTTTTTGCCGTTTGGATATATTGCACAAATTCTTTGCCATATGGTACAATTTATCATAGAGAAATTTGACATACTGAAAACGACTGGGCAATTTTGTCATACTATTACAAAATTTTTTACTTGCTTTTTGCACTGCGCTCAGCTTAAAATGAATAATAGAAAACATTTGGTAAAGTTCACAACAACTTCACAATAAAGGCGGTGCTGAACATGGCAACATTGAAAGAACTTGCGGCGTATACCAATTTATCCATCGCAACGATATCGCGCATTTTAAACAATGACCCGACGATGGCAGCAAGTGAAGATACCCGCCGCCGCGTACTGGAAGCCGCTGGTACGTTGGGGTATAAAAAACATAACAAAAATAAGGTTACATCCAGTATGCGCTTTGGCGTGGCTGAAATGCTTACACCGGCAGAGCAACTGGAAGACCCATTTTATTTATATCTGAAAAATTTTGTTGCACAGGAATGTATGGAACAAAAAATTGACCTTATCCCACTTCAGCGGGAAGGGGAATCATTTGTTGTGCCCTATCCTGTACCCATTAATGGTATTATTGCAATCGGTATTTTTACAAGGGCGCAGATTGAAGCGCTGCACCAATTATCAGATACCCTGCTATTTGTGGATTCTTCGCCCGATGAAGCGCGCAGTGATTCGGTGGTCATCAATTACCGATTGGGCATTGAACAGGCGTTGGAACATTTATTTTCCCTTGGACATCGCCAGATTGGATTTGTAGGCCCGGCCGACAAACTGGATGACTGGAAGCAACCAGCACCCGAAATCCGTCGGCAGTTGTTCATACACTTTATGAGTGCGCACAACGACTATGAAAGCAATTTTTTGATTGATGTCCCGACAAATGCAGTTTTGACCGAACAGGCTGTTACCGCATATTTGCAGCAAGGATGCCCGCTGCCAACCGCTTTCCTGACGGCAAATGAAGAAAATGCGATTGGTACGGTGCGTGCATTGAAAGCAGCGGGTTTTTCCATTCCCGAAGACGTTTCCATTATTTCCTTCAACGATACACCGCTATCGGAGTTGATGGAGCCGCCGTTGACGTCGATTTCTACCCGTGTGCAGGAAATGAGTTGTATTGCTGTGCATTTGCTGATGGAGCGAACCAGCAATTCTGGATTTTTGGGGGATATTCCAGTCAAGCTGATTGTTCCACCGACTTTGGTGGTGCGGGGAAGCACTTCGCAACCGCCGCTTGCTTGTATTTCGGATGATTTTGCAGATTAAACGCATGATGGTGCAACTATACATTGTAATCCAATAATACAAAAATCCACTGATTGTTTTGTAATCAGTGGATTTTTTTGTCAATGTCAAGTGATGGGAAAATGAGGATACACACGAAGATGATTATGAAAAAGGAATAAAAAAGCAAGGTAAAACCAAACTATTTTTGTATTTCCTAACAGATAGGAAAGGATGCTAGTCCCTAAATTAAATTTTATGTCGTATAATTTAAAGCAACAAGGGGAGGAAGCCGATGTTGACTTTAAGACAAAGGGCAATCATTGATATTCTGAGCAGCGAAGGACATGCAGTGACCGGTCGAGAATTGGCGCAAATGTTAGGGGTATCAGACCGCACCATCCGCTCAGATATTGATGAACTCAATCGAAAATCCCAATGTGAGTTAATCAAGGCAAGTCATCGAACTGGATACAGTTTAAATGCAGATGCCTTAAAAATACAGCAAAATGTGAAAAAAGAAACCATTCCGCAGACCTCGCAGCAGCGATGTGTTTATTTGATTAAGGAGTTATTGTTCCACCGGCAGGAAATCAATCTGATTGAATTGCAAAGTCAAGTATTTGTCAGCGGTTATTCGATTGATAATGATATTCGCAAAATCCGTGCCATGATTCGGGAATATCCGGGACTGCGGTTGGTGCGCAGTAAAAATCACTTGCGGCTGGAAGGCGAAGAAAGCGAAAAGCGCAAGTTATATAAAAAATTATTGGCGCGAGAGACAGAGGGAAATTTTATCAATCTGAGTGCAATTGCGAATATTTGGCAGGAGTTTGACCTGCTGGAATTGAAAGATGCACTAGAAGAAATCTGTAAGAAATATGATTATCATATTTCGGATTTGGCATATCCCATGCTGATGCTTCACGCAGGCGTATCGGTCGAGCGTATTCTGCATCACAATTTTGTGGAGGAAGCCGACTGCGATGCACGCTTGACCAAGCGGCTGGAATATCAGATTGCCAACGAACTGTTCCAGAAAATCGCGGAATTGTACCATATTGAGCGGGTGGAAGATGAGGTCAGCCGGTTCGCCGAACTGTTGATGAAAAAGAATAATCTGTATCACAGTCAGAGCGATGAAAACCTAGACCATTTAACCCAGTTGATTTTACAGAATATACAGACACGTTTTGATATTGATTTGAGCGGCGATGAGGAGTTTGTAAACGGCATTATGTCCCACATTCGCCTGCTTATCAAACGCCTGCATCAGCAGGTGGAACCGACAAACTTCTGCTTGCCTGAAATCAAGTGGAAATACCCGTTGATTTTTGAAATGGCGGTCGCGGTAGCCGGATGTATTGAGGAGTCTTACGGATGTAAACTCAATGAAAATGAGATTTGCTATCTGGCCTTGCATCTTGGCGTAGCATATGAACGTTCCAGCGCGGTTCGGCGCTATCGGGCGGTGTTGATTGCGCCTAACAGTTATATCACGATAACCCGCCAGTGTATGAACAGCTTGGTGCAGCGGTTTGGTAATCGTATGGAGATTGTTAGTCGATACAACCTGTTCGATGAACGCAAGGTATTGCAGGACAGCCCGGATTTGATTTTATCTACCGTTTCGCTTCAGCATAATTTGAATGTTCCGACCGTGCAGATTTCGCTTTTTGTCAGTGCAGAGGATGAAAGTCGTATCTTTCAGACTCTGAACCGTATGGACAAAGTGCGATATCATCAGGAGTTTGTGCAGCAGGTGCAAGACATTATGCGTCCGGAACTGTTTGCTATTAAGCAGAGTATGGGCAGCCGAGATGAAATCCTTGATTTCCTGTGCGGAAAGGTGCAGGCGGCCGGATTGGACAACGGCAGTTTGAAAGAATATGTGCTGCACCGTGAATCCTATGCGTCTACATCGTTTGTGTATGGCTTTGCCATTCCTCATGCGATGGGTTCGTTTGTCCAAAAAACCAGTATTTCCATTTTACTGCTGCGTGAACCAGTAAAGTGGGGAGATTTTGATATCCGTCTTGTGGTATTGCTCGCCATACGCGAGGAGGATAACAACGTACTGAAAGTATTTTTGGATTGGTTATTCCACATTGTAAGCGACCGAGCCAAATTTGCAGAATTGATAAGCGCGCAAAGTTTTGAAGAATTTTTGGAACATGTGATACATGTGGATAAATGAGCAAACAGAAAGGACAGTGAGCATGACCAAGGCAGCAACCAAGCGGCAATCGGCTGCACAGACCGCGCAGGCCAGTTTAAGCCGTCGATTTTTTGCGTATCTGATTGACTGGTATGTGGGCGGTCTGGCGACCGCGCTTCCCGTCGCATTCTTTTCCATGCGGCAGTACCAGACCGTGCAAAATCAAAACATCATGCAGTTTACTGCGCCTTATGGCGTAGTAGCTGGTGTGTTGGCACTGATATGTGCGGTGCTTTATTATGCCGTTATTCCGGCGTGTGTATGGAAAGGACAGACACCGGGAAAGCGGATGCTGCATCTGAAAATCGTCCACACAGATGGCACAGATGTAACGGCTGGCACAATTTTTTTGCGGCAGCTTGTGGGAATTATCGTATTAGAAGGCGGTTTGGTCACGGCTAGTACGATTTGGCATCAGGTGGCAACGCTTTTGACCGGAGTGGAACTGGTCAAGCCGCTGATGTATGTGGGGATGGTCGTCAGCGTGATTTCAGCGCTGTTGGTTGCGGCGCGCAATCATACCGCGATTCATGACCGGTTAGCCGGTACACAGGTCGTTCAGCAGGCATAATGCCTGAACAGAGAGAGAAGCAATTTTCCCTAAAATATATTTAAATAAGGAGAATGGTTATGGAAGGCATGGAACTGATTTGTTTCAACATTATTTCGTCGGTGGGCATGGCAAAGTCGAGCTATGTCGAGGCAATGCGCGCCGCCGCGGCGGGGAACTTTGATGAGGCAGCGGCTAAAATCAAAGAGGGCGACGGCTTCTACGCACAGGGACACAATGCACATTCGGATTTGATTGCACAGGAGTCCAACGGCACACCGGTTACCCCCAGTTTGCTGCTGCTCCATGCAGAAGACCAGATGATGTCGTCGGAAACGATTCGTTTGATGGCCGAAGAAAATATCAAGTTGTACAAGAAACTGTCTGAGATGGCAAATTAACGGACACAAGGAGGCCAATAACACTCCATTCACGATGGTTTCATAAAAAAGGGAGGAATAAAAATGAAAAAGATTTATCTGTTCTGTTCCGCAGGCATGTCCACCAGTATGTTGGCAAGCAAGATGCAGGAAACGGCTGACGCACACAATCTGCCGATTAAGGTTGCGGCATATGCACATAACAAGCTGGGAGAGATTCTGGATTCTGACCGCCCCGATTGCATTCTGCTCGGGCCTCAGGTCAAGTACATGTATGATGAAACGGTTGCGCAGTACGGCAAGGAAGGCATTCCGATTGCGGTCATTGATGCAGGGGATTATGGCATGATGAACGGCGAAAAGGTGCTCAAGTCCGCCATTAAACTGATTAAGCAGAGCAAATAATAAGAGGGGGCAGGGATATGCTGCGCAAACTTGAAAAAATCTTCATGCCAATGGCTGAAGCGATTGGTAAAAACCGGTATTTGATTGCGATTCGTGACGGCTTTCTGGTATCCATGCCGTTGCTGGTTGCAGGTTCTATTTTCCTGATTATCGCAAACTTCCCGATTCAGGCATGGATGGATTGGTTGTCGTCCATCGTTGTCAATGAAAATACGGGTGAGACGCTGGCATCCATGCTCAATAAGCCTTCGGATGCAACGTTTACCATCATGGCAGTATTTGCTGTTATGGGTATTGCGAACAGCTTTGCCAAGCAGTTAAAGACAAATCCGCTGTTTGGTTCGGCAGTTGCACTGATGAGCTGGTTTATGCTCATGCCGTACCTGATTCCGTCCACTGTTACTGTAGGGGATGCTACAGGCGACGTTATGGTGAAGGGCTTGTCGCTGGGCTGGCTGGGTGCCAAGGGCATTTTCGTCGGCATTATCTGTGCATTTGTTTCGGTACATATCTACGCATGGGTAGAACAGAAGGGCTGGGTCATCAAGATGCCGGCTGGCGTTCCGCCCACGGTTGTAGAGTCGTTCTCGGCACTGATTCCGGCCACAGTTGTTATGACCGTATTTGGTGCTATCAACCTTGGATTCAACTTCGCAAATACCAATGCGTTCCAGATTATCTTTGATTTCCTTCAGACCCCGTTGCTCAATCTGGGCGATACGCTGGGCGCAATGGTAACCGCTTATATTTTCCTGCATTTCTTCTGGTTCTTCGGTGTCAACGGCGGTTCGGTCGTTGGTGCGGTATTCAACCCCATCCTGCAAACCCTGTCGCTGGAGAACTTGGAATACTTCCGCACCGGTGTAGGCAGTGGCCACATCATTTGCCAGCAGTTCCAAGACCTGTTTGCAACTTTCGGCGGTGCAGGTTCTACCCTGTCGCTGGTTATTGCAATGATACTGTTCTGTAAGTCCAAGCGTATTACTGAGCTTGGTAAACTGTCACTGGTACCCGGTATCTTTAACATCAATGAACCGATTATCTTTGGTCTGCCTATCGTACTCAACCCGACCATGATTATTCCGTTCATGCTGGTACCGACCATGAACATTGTCATTTCTTATTTTGCAATGGCGCTCAAACTGGTACCGATTTGCTCCGGTGTCAATATCCCGTGGACTTGCCCGCTGGGTATTTCGGGTGTGCTGGCGACCAACTGGGTAGGTGGTCTGCTGCAAATTGCACTGTTGACTTTGGGTGTATTTGTGTACATGCCGTTCATCAAGACCATGGATAACCAGTATATCAAGGAGGAAGCAGAGGCAGCGAAGCAGGCAGATGAAGATGACATCTCGCTGGATGACCTGTCGTTTGATGACCTTTAAGCAAGCGTTGGCATGTGAGGAGGACGTTTTATGAAAATCATTATGATTTATGACCAGATTCAGGCTGGTGCAGGTATCAAGGATGACCATATGGTGCCATTGGGAGCGAGCAAAGACCCCGTCGGCCCGGCGCGTATGATGGAGCCGTTTTTAAAGAAAGTGGACGGACGAGTTGTGGCTTGTCTGTATTGTGGGGACGGATTCTTTGAAAACGACCCGGCAGAAGTCAGCCGTAAGCTGTGCGCCATGGTCAAAAAGCTGGGGCCTGATGTGGTCATGTGCGGCCCAGCGTTTAACTACTTGGGTTATGGCAAGATGGCGGCCAAGGTAGCGCATGACATTGTCACCACCACAGGTGTTCGGGCGTTTGCGGCGATGTCCAAGGAAAATGAGGACACGATTGCGCAGTATAAAGACAAGATTCACATTGTCGAGACGCCGAAAAAAGGTGGTACCGGGCTGAATGAGGCGCTGGAAGGTATGTGCCTGCTGGCAAAAGCCATGGTAGACGGCAAAGATGAGAATGAAGTAGCGGCGAAATACTGTTTTCGCTGAACAATGAAAGAGGGATGCGCGGTTCCGGTAACGGATGGCCGCGCCCCCGCTTTTTTGCGGGAAAATTGGTAGAGTTTTGCACAGACGAAAGGAAGGTACGGTTATGTGGGGCATTATTGCAACGTGGAGAATGGCAGTTGAGGGCATTACCAAAGCGAGTGAAATGCTCAAAAACGGCGGAAATGCAGGAGACGCAATTGAAGTTGCGGTTAAGGAAGTAGAAGATTTTCCGTATTACAAGTCGGTCGGATATGGCGGGCTGCCCAATGAGGAAATGGAAGTTGAGCTGGACGCAGCATATATGGACGGCGATACCCTGGACATTGGCGCAGTAGCGGCAATCAAGGATTTTGCCAATCCGATTTCAATTGCGCGCCGGCTGTCACAGGAGTCGGTCAATAACCTGCTGGTAGGGGAAGGAGCCGAAAAATTTGCGCATCGCCACGGCTTTGAGCGCAAGAACATGCTGACCGACCGTGCCAAGATTCACTATCATAACCGCGTCAAAGAAGTGCAGGAAACCGAAATCAAGCCCTATGCCGGACATGATACCGTTGGTATGGTTTGTCTGGACAGTGCGGGCAAGATGACCGCGGCTACTTCGACCAGCGGCTTGTTTATGAAGAAAAAAGGCCGTGTGGGTGATTCTCCGATATCCGGTTCGGGCTTCTATGTAGACAGCGAAGTTGGCGGCGCGAGCGCCACCGGACTGGGCGAAGATGTGATGAAGGGCTGTGTTTCGTATGAGATTGTGCGGCTGATGAAAGAGGGAATGCACCCGCAGCAGGCTTGCGAAACCGCAGTCAATCTGTTTGACAAGACGCTGCGCGAACGCCGGGGCAAAGCGGGCGATATGTCGCTGATTGCCATGAATAACAAGGGAGAATGGGGCGTGGCAACCAACATTGAAGGCTTTTCTTTCTCGGTTGCCACAGAAGGCCAGGAGCCGATTGTGTACTTGACCAAGAATGTAGATGGCAAGTGCATCCATGAGGTGGCAAGCCAAGAATGGCTTGACGAGTACATGCGCACCCGCACCGCACCGCTGGTAGAGAAGTAAACATGATGGAACAACAGAGAGATGCACAATTAGAGCAGCAGATTGTGCAAAAAGTAGAGCAACTGGGCGAGCAGCTTTTGAACAGCATTGTGGACATGGTGCAGATTGACAGCACAGAAACACAGGCTGAGCCGCAAGCGCCGTTCGGTGTGGGGGTACGCAAAGCGTTAGATGCTGCATTGGAACTGGCTGGTAAAATGGGCTTTGAAACGGTTGACGTTGACCATTACATGGGATATGCGTCTTACCGGGCACCCGGAACGGTCGATTTAGAAGGATATGTCGGTGCCATTGGGCACTTGGATGTCGTACCGGCTGGAACGGGCTGGCGGCAGCCGCCGTTTTCCGGTTTCCGGCAAGATGGTGTGATTTACAGCCGTGGCGTATTGGATAATAAAGGCCCGATTTTATCTTGCTTGTATGCGCTGTATGCGCTCAAGGAATTGGGACTGCCTCTTAAACGTGAAGTGCGCATTGTGTTTGGATGCGACGAGGAAAGCGGATTTGAGGACTTAAAGTACTATTTGACCAAGGAGCAGCCGCCTGTGATGGGCTTTACGCCGGACTGTAAGTATCCGGTAGTGTATGCCGAGCGTGGGCGCGCTGTGGTGGAAATCACTGCCGCCAATCAAGAGGCATTGTTTGAGCTGATGAATGCTTACATCCTGAATGCAAATAACAATGGGGAACGGTTGGGGATTGCGTTCAAAGATGCCGAGTTTGGCAGCTTGGAAGTGCGCAACTATGAGCTAAAGCAGACCGAACAAGGCCCGGCCATACAGTTTTCCATCAGCTATCCGGCGGGCTGCACCGCCGATGGCTTGGTTGAGCAACTGCGGCAAACACTGTCCGGACACACGGTGCGATTGGTCAGCAATTTTGACCCCGTTCGGTTTGAAAAGGATTGCCGGTTGGTGGATACACTGCGGTATACTTATGAGCGCGTGACCGGTCAGGATGGCACACCCGTCACAACGACCGGCGGCACTTACGCCAAACTGATGCCGAATATTGTGCCGTTTGGCCCTTCCTTCCCCGGACAAAAGGGAATTGGACATCAACCCAATGAATGGATGAAGGAACAGGATATTTTGACCAATGCCAAAATTTATGCGTTAAGCCTGTATTATCTGGCATTGTGAGAGCAAAGGAAGGGATTTTATGGTTGAAATTTGCTGTGGCAGCTATGAAGATGCGCTCAATGCGTATCGCGGCGGCGCAGAGCGCGTGGAACTCAATTCGGCGCTGCATCTGGGGGGATTGACCCCTACGGCGGCTTGTCTGTCGCTGGTACTGCGTGACACCAAAGTAAAAGTTATCTGCATGGTGCGGCCGCGTGGTGCAGGTTTCTGTTATACACCGGCTGAAAAGGAGCAGATGTTTGCGGAAGCAAAGGAACTGCTGGAACAGGGCAGTCATGGTATTGCCTTTGGTTTTTTGACCGAAAATGCCGAGATTGATGTGAAGGAGACCGAAAAAATGGTCAAGCTGATTCACCAATATGGTGGGGAAGCGGTGTATCACCGGGCATTTGACTGTGTAAGCAATCCCTATGAAGCAATGGAAACTCTAATTCGCCTGGGAGTTGACCGTGTGTTGACAAGTGGATTGTCGGAAAAGGCAATGGGCGGCAAGGAGCTGATTCGCACCCTTCAGCAGCGATATGGCAGCCAGATAGAATTGCTTGCGGGAAGCGGGGTAAATGCGTCCAATGCACGCGAACTTATGGACTATACTGGCATCTCACAGGTACATTCTTCGTGTAAAGACTGGCAGACCGACCCCACAACGAGCGGGGAACAGGTAAGCTATTCGTTTGCGCCTGCGCCGCATGAAAGCTGTTATGATGTCGTCAGTCAAGAATTGGTTGCAAAGTTGAAAGAAGTTTTGGCATGAAAACGATAGAAAACAGAAAGATAGGGCGTTATATCGTTTCTTTTATCGCCGTACTGGCATCGGCATTTTTGCAGGCCTTCACCATGCAGGTGTTTTTGACACCAGCACAGATTTTGTCCAGTGGTTTTACCGGGGTTGCCGTCTTAATTGACCGCATTGCCGAATTATTCGGCATGAGCTTTCCCACTTCGCTCGGCATGATTGTGCTGAATATTCCGGTTGCCGCCTTCTGTTTTCGGCATATTGGAAAAAAGTTTGTTGTTTTTTCACTGATGCAGGTCTTTTTCGCCAGCTCCATTTTGCGATTTGCCAATTTTCAGCCGATTTTTGACGATGTTTTCTTAAATATCTGTTTTGGTGGCTTTTTGTACGGCATGGCCATCGTGATTGCACTGAAAGGCAATGCTTCAACGGCTGGAACCGACTTTATTGCCCTGTATGTATCTACCAAGTGCGGAAAATCTATTTGGCAGTTTGTATTTCTGTTCAACTGTTCCATGCTATGTATTTTTGGCTGGCTGTTTGGATGGGTATATGCCGGGTACTCCATTTTGTTCCAGTTCCTGACGACCAAGACCATTGAAACCTTTGACAATCGCTATAAGCGTGTGACGCTGCAAATCACGACCCGAGAACCCAACCGACTCATCAACGCTTATATGCGGCAGTACCGGCATGGTATGTCCGTACTCAATGGATATGGTGGTTATGGAAAAGGTAAGCTCAGCTTGCTGCATACCGTGGTATCCACATATGAGGTACGGGACATTGTGGCATTGATGCGCGAAGCAGACCCACATGTTATTATCAACGTATTGCAGACCGAGACATTTTACGGCGGTTTTTATCAAAAACCCATTGATTAACGATTTATAGACCGAAAGGAAGGAATTTATCATGCATAAACTTGGCATCTCCCTTTATCCGCAGCATAGCACCCGCGAACAAGATGACGCATACATGGCGCTTGCAGCAAAATATGGATTTAAGCGTATTTTCACCTGCTTACTGTCGGGCAAGGGAGAAAAAGACGAAATCATTGCAACGTTCACTGATTTTATGAGCAGAGCACATCAATACGGCTTTGAAGTTTCGGTGGATACCAACCCGGAAATTTTTGCGAAATTGGGCGCAACGCCGTTTGACCTGAAAGTATTTGCCGATATGGGCGTGGATATCATCCGATTGGATGGGCATTTCGGCGCGACAGAGGACATTGCGATTACACGCAATCCCTATCACATTCCGATTGAATTCAACGCTTCACAGAACATGGATTTAGATTTGCTCATAGAGCGCGGTGCAAACCGGCATCATGTCATCACCTGTCACAATTTCTATCCGCAAAAATATACCGGTTTGAGTTTTGAGCGGTTCCAGTATCTGACAAATAAATATAAGAAAGATGGTTTCCGCACGGCTGTATTTGTGTCCAGCCACAATCAGAACACCTTTGGCCCGTGGCCGGTGAGTGCAGGCTTGCCCACTTGCGAGATGCACCGCACGCTGCCCATTGATTTGCAGGTGCGGCACCTGCTGGCAACCGAGCAGATTGACGATATTTTGATTGGCAACTGCTTTGCAACAGAGGATGAACTCAAAGCAATGGCACAAGTAGACCAAAATCGAATTACCATGAAGATTGATGTTTGTGATGGTGCGACCGAGCAGGAAAAGCACATTCTTTCGGGTTATCGTCACTTTGCGCGCGGGGATGCATCGGCTTATATGATTCGTTCGTCGCTGCCTCGACTGGATTGCCGCGATGTTGCGATTGCACACCGACCGGAATCCAAGCCGTTTTTCACCCGTGGTGATGTTGTCGTAGTCAACGACAACTTGAAGCATTATCGTGGAGAATTGGAAATTGTACTTCAGGATATGCCCAACGACGGAGAACGTAATTTGGTGGGCGTGATTCCCGAAGAAGAACGGATTCTTTTGGATTTCGTCAAGCCTGAATATGAGTTTGGCTTTATTTTGGATTGAGTAGACAGACAAACAGCATAAAGCAAGCGGGGAACACTTCAATATACAGTGCTCCCCGCTTTTCTCAGTTTTTGCGCTGCACTGGACTTAAAGAGAAACAATCTATCAAAAATGATAGCATGTCTTGCAATCATACAATATTTATGATACAATCTGATAAAAAATAACAGGTTCTGCCACCGGGTAGAACCATGCGAACAGTATTTTGATTTGCGGCGGTAGGTCTTAGAAGTCGCAAATGAAGATGCTGTTTTTTTGTGGAGGCTAGGGAATGGAAAAGCAACTGAGAAGGTATATCATACCGAACATATTGGCGATGACAGGAACATCGTGTTACGTTTTAGCCGATACCTTTTTTATCTCAATCGCGGCAGGCGCCGATGGCATCACAGCATTGAATCTGGTGCTTCCCATTTATGGAATTATCTTCGCATTGGGTTCTATGGTCGGTGTCGGGTCGGCTACGCGCTATTCATTGGATAAAGCAGTCGGAAAACCGGATGCAAGCGATTATTTTTCTAATGCAATCCTGTGTGCGTTGCTTATCAGCAGTATATTTGTTATTGGCGGCATCTGCTTTCCCGATACCATTTTAAGATTTTTGGGTGCAGATGACAGAATCCTAAATGTGGGACTGACTTACATTCAAATCGTGCTGTGTTTTGCGCCGTCCTTTATGCTGAATTATACATTTACGGCGTTTGTAAGAAACGATAACGCACCGAAGATTGCAATGGCGGCAACGCTGACAAGCGGTGTTTTTAATATTGTGTTCGACTATATTTTTATGTTTCCGATGAAATTGGGAATGGTTGGTGCTGCGCTTGCCACAGGTATTTCGCCCATTGTGAGTATGACGGTTTGCATGGTGCATTATCTATCCAAGAAGAACACCATAACGTTTGTAAAAAAATTGCCCTCATTTCAAAAGCTGATAGCTGCCTGCAAATTGGGAATTGTGGCTTTTGTGGGTGAGATATCCAACGGAATCACCACGATGGTCTTTAATTTTATTTTATTGGATTTAGCGGGCAATGTTGCGGTAGCAGCATATGGTGTCATTGCAAATTTTGCGCTGGTGGCAACCGCTTTGTTTAATGGCGTGTCGCAGGGATTGCAGCCTTTGGCTAGTTCAGTACATGGAAAATTTGATAACGAAGCAGAGAAAAGAATTTATCGGTATGCCCTTAAATTTGGTATGGTCATATCCATTTGCTTGGTTGTAATCGTGATGTTATTCCCAGATGTGTTAGTGCGTGTTTTTAACAGTGAAAATTCAATCGAACTGGCTGCATATGCAGAAGTAGGGATTCGATTGTATTTTATTGGGTTTTTGATAGCTTTCGTCAATATTATAAAATCCGGTTTTTTCAGTGCGACGGGGAAAGGGCTGGAATCTTCTTTGATTGCGCTATCCAGAGGTGTTGTATCCATTGTGATTTTTGCGTTTATACTTTCCAAGGCGTTCGGTATCATCGGTGTTTGGCTGGCGTTTCCCATTTCGGAAGCAGTTACCTTCTTGATAGCAACGCAGATGGAACGTATCACGCCAAAAGTATGATGAAGTGGCTAAAAACATTCAGGCAAAAAAGGCAAGATTGTGAAGTTTCCCGATATCGAAAAATATCATGATGCCGAAGAGACGACCGAAGTTCTGGACATTCAAAAGATGACAGTTTCGGCACCGATTTTTCATCGGTCTGCGCGACCAACGGAAAGTACCGTATCAAAAATGGGAAGCCTTGTATTGCATGTGTCATCCAGAGTGGGTGCCGTATTGGAAATAAGAAAAGGAATGGGTTAGGATATGAATGAGTTTCAGGTAAAAGAAGCGTTTTATCTAAACGGGAAACCGTTTCAGATTTTGTCGGGTGCGATTCATTATTTTAGAATCCCACGCGCTTACTGGGAGGACAGTCTATATAATTTAAAGGCGATGGGATTTAATACCGTAGAAACGTATATCCCGTGGAATATTCATGAGCCTGACGAAGGTGTTTTTGATTTTTCTGAGCAGTACGATGTGGCTGCATTTGTACGCTTGGCGCAGCAAATGGGATTGTGGGTTATTTTGCGCCCTACGCCGTTTATCTGTGCAGAATGGGAGTTTGGTGGACTTCCGGCGTGGCTGCTCAACTACAAAGATATGAAAGTTCGTACCAATACACCACTATTTTTAGACAAAGTAGACCGATATTACCGGCGGCTGTTTGAGGAAATTGAACCGCTTCAAATCACTTGCGGTGGCCCTGTGTTGATGATGCAGGTTGAAAATGAGTACGGCTCGTTTGGAAACGACAAAGATTACTTGCGCGCTATCGTTGGTATTATGCGCAAATACCATGTAACGGTGCCGCTGTTTACGTCGGATGGTGCATGGGATGCGGCATTAGAGGCTGGCAGCCTGATAGAGGATGGTGTTTTGCCGACAGGAAACTTTGGTTCCCGCTCGGATGAAAATTTGGATGCAATGGAACGCTTCTTACAACGGCATGGTAAAACATTTCCGCTCATGTGTATGGAATTTTGGGATGGCTGGTTTAACCGCTGGGGTGAAAAAATTATCCGTCGAGATGCAGAGGATTTGGCACAGGAGGTCAAAACGCTGCTCAAACGCGCGAGCATAAACCTGTATATGTTTCAAGGCGGTACCAACTTTGGGTTTATGAATGGGTGCTCGGCGCGCGGAGAGCGTGACCTGCCGCAGATAACGTCATATGATTATGATGCTGTTTTGACCGAATGGGGCGCACCGACCGAAAAGTTTTACAAAATCCAAAAGGTGATACAGCAATTATTTCCTGATATTCCGACTTTTCCGCCTAGAGACCGCGCGCGCACGGCATATAAACCGGCGGTACAAAATGGACGCGTTTCGCTGGATGCTTGCAAGGAGCAACTGACCCAAGTGCAGCAAAGTATGTATCCGATGACAATGGAACAAGCGGGGCGCGGATATGGATACATGTTATATGAGACGGAAGTGCTGGGATTCGGGCAGGAAATGAAGCTAAAAATCCCCCAAGCAGCCGACCGCGTGCAAATTTTTCTCAACGGAACGCATATTGCAACGCAATATCAGGAACAGATAGGCGAGGAAGTATACGCAGCATTCCCAGAAGGGTATAGTAAATTACAGGTGCTGGTGGAAAATTTAGGGCGCGTAAATTATGGATATAAGCTGCACGCCCCTTCACAAAGCAAAGGAATCCGTACAGGAGTGATGGTTGATATTCATTTTGAGAGCCAGTGGAAAAACTATGCGCTGACCTTACAGGACTGCTCAAAAATTGAATTTAATGGTATGTGGGAACTGGATACCCCGGCATTTTATCGCTATACTTTTGATGTAGCCGAGGTACAAGATACATTCTTAGATTGCAGCACGCTGGGCAAGGGAGTTGTATTTCTCAATGGCAGAAATATCGGAAGATATTGGAAGATAGGCCCGGTGCAGTCTTTATATTTGCCTGGAGCGTGGATGCAAGCGGGTAAAAACGAATTGATAGTGTTTGAAACCGAGCAAACCTGTCCAGACGAACTGCATTTTTCTGCGCAGCCGATTTATTGTACCAACGCAGAATAAGCAATATAAAGCCTTAAAGCGGCTGAGATGTTAAGAATACGAGCGAAAATGCAACATCTAATTGATAGAATTTTCGACCTGTATCGGCTATAATAGGGAATAGAATTGATACGGGGAGGGAATTGATATGTCCTTGGGAAATCATTTATTTGCTGCGCGCAAGAAGAAAGGGCTGGCACAAGAGGCGGTTGCTGAGGTTTTGGGCGTTAGTAGGCAAACTATCTCAAAATGGGAGCTTGACGAAACCATTCCGGACATTTATCAGGCGAAAAAGCTTGCAAATTTGTATGGCATGTCGGTAGATGAGTTGATAGAAATAGATATCGGTGTAAAAGAGATACAGGATATGGTGGAGAAAATCAGCGAAAAAGAGTCTGAGAAAATTGATTGGACGAAGGTTTGGAGCAAAAAGTATCCGATTCTTTCTACTTATCAGAATGAGGTGGATATTTCGCTGTATGCCGTGGAACTCATCCGGCTGCTGGGAGATTTGCAAAAGAAGTATGGCTATAATGATGTGGATGCACTTTTGGTTTTGAAAGATATTTTGGCTCGGGTTTGGAAAAGCTGGAAGAAAAAATAAACCAAAGATAAAACACAAAATGACAACATAAAAAGAACAGCTGACCTGGTGGGACAGCTGTTCTTTTTATTTGGGGAATGGCTTTTTAAGTAGATGACGCATGGATGGACATGCCGCAGCGAATCATGCGCATAAGCCGCCGCGCGGCATCCAGATAAAGAGATTGGCTATTTGCTATGGCGTCTTGGATGGACATTGCGCCATTTATGGTGGTTATCACGCTATCAATGCCACAATCATAGATTGCTTCGTAGCCGTCCAGCAGACCGCCCACGATTGCAACGACAGGGATACCGGCTTTTTTACACCGCTTTGCCACGCCGGAGGGCACTTTGCCTAAAGCCGACTGCCAATCCATTCGACCTTCTCCTGTGATAACCAAGTCAACCCCATCCAGTGCGCGGTCGAAATTCAGCAGGTCAAGTACAGCTTCAATTCCGGGTTGGGGGTGTGCGTGCAGGAAGGTCATCAATGCAAAACCTAGTCCGCCCGCCGCACCGGCACCGGGTATGGCAGAGTTGTCACAACCTAGTGATGTTTGCACCGCGTGGGCGTATTGGGTCATGCCCTGCTCAAGCTGTGCCAACATGGTGTCATCCGCGCCTTTCTGACGTCCAAATGTATAGGTTGCTCCATTTGCACCAAGCAGTGGGTTGGTGACATCGCACATAACCGTAAACCGTGCTTGCGCGGCGGCCGGATGTAATTTGCTGATATCAACACGGGAAACAAGTGCAAGGTTTTGCCCACAGCCGGAAATTTCCTGTCCGTTGTTATCTAAGAATGAGATTCCAAGCGCTTGCATGGCACCCATACCGCCGTCATTTGTGGCACTGCCACCAATGGTATATTATAGCAGCAAGTGACAAATGGGAGCAGGGCAAGTGTGAGGAAGATACCGGTTACATGTTTTATAAATTGTGTAAATTTCATAATATAAAAGAAGTTTTATGGTTAAAATGTAAAAAAATATGATTGACAATAAAGAGATAAAATGATATGTTGCAAACAACAATAGGAAAGCGGTTACATGTTAGATAAGCCACAAAAAGGGGAAGTGATATATGGTTACGATACAAGATATTGCACAAATCGCGGGTGTTTCCAAGGCAACAGTATCGCGGGTGATAAATCGTACCGGATATGTCAATGAAAAAACGCGCGAGCGTGTGCAGGCGGTTATCGAGCAATATCATTACAGCCCATCGGCTTCAGCGGTGAATTTGTCCAGACGTGAAACCAATACGATTGGTGTGATAGTGCCTGAGATTGCCAATACATTTTTTGGGGAATTGCTGCATGGTATCGGTGAAGTGATTGATAAGACCGATTTTACTTCATTTTACTTCGATAGTGATAACAATAGCGACAAAGAGGAACGCGCGATTCTGGCATTGGAACAGCAGCGTGTACGGGGATTGCTGATTACTCCGGCACAAGATTCAGATGCTGCGGTGAATCGGCGGCTATATAGCTATTTGGAACGATTGAACGTGCCGACCGTTGTGGTTGACCGTGATTTTCCAGGCTCTAAATGGGATGGTGTGTTTTTTGAAAACTACCAGAGCGGTTATTGTGCAGCCCAAGCACTGATTGCAGCCAACAATCAAACACTTGGTATGATTACAGGTGATTTGCGTTTGAAAATTGCACGAGAGCGTTATGAAGGCTTTTTGCAGGCGGCACAGGATAACGGATACCCAGTGGCCGATAAGCATATTTATCAGGGCGATTTCACCATTGAAGGGGCATATCAAGCAGCCAAACAGATGTTAGAATCCAAGGATTGTCCGCAGGCTGTTTTGACAAGCAATAATCTGACGTCTTTGGGCTTTTTGAAAGCGGTCACAGAAAAAGGAATGCGGATTGGGAGAGATATTGCCGTCATAGGCATTGACCATATTCCAGAATTGGATATATTGAATTATGGGTTTAGTTGTGTGGCGCGTGACACTGTGCAAATGGGGCGATTGGCCATGCAGGTGCTGCTTGAACGCATGGCCAACCCGGACAAACAGCGACAAATCTGCATGGTTCCGCATCACTTAATACTGCGTGGAAGCGAAAAAATGGATTGAAGAATCCATTTTTTTACCCAAATATGTAACCGGTTACATATTTGCTTATTCATATAAAAATAAACACAGAAAGGAAAAAAGACATGATTTACAAGTCCGTAGAAAAAATTCAGGAGAAAATTTCGTGCATCGGCATTGGCTGCTGGAACTTTGGCGGAGATTGGGACAGTAGCGCGGAGGAAAACTCGATTGCCATTGTTCATGCAGCAATGGATTTCGGTATCAACTTTTTTGATGTTGCTCCAGTATATGGTTGGGGAGTATCGGAACAGATACTGGGTAAGGCGCTAAAGCAAGACGGTAGAAGAGACAAAGTGCTGATTGCCTCTAAAGGTGGCTTGCTCTGGAATGAAGCGCATCAGACCACTAACAACCTGTCAAGAGATAGCTTACTTCGGGAGTGTGAGGATAGTTTACGCCGGTTGCAGACCGATTATATTGATATTTACCAGATGCACTGGCCGGATGACAAGGTACCACTTGAGGAGACCGCAGAAGCGTTGATTCGGCTCAAAGAACAGGGAAAAATCCGGTATGTGGGATTGAGCAACTTTGCGCAGCGCGATGTAGATAGGATGATGACCATGATATCGGTTGATTGTCAGCAAAGTTTGTACAATATGCTTGAGCGCAATACGGCATCTTATCATGGTATTCCATTGCCTTATCGGACAGAGGAGGAAGTGCTGCCCAATGTGAAAAAGCATGGTCAGGCGTTTTTGCCGTATAGCCCGCTGTTTCAAGGACTGCTGGCGGGACGCTTTTTAGATGGACAAAAGTTTTCTGCGCGAGATATCCGTAATGCAAACCCGAAATTGTCCGGTGAACAGTTTGAAGTGTATGCGCAATGCGCGCGGAAGCTGCGGACGTTGGCGGAAGAAATGGGCAGACCGCTTAATGAACTGGCGCTCAATTGGCTGCGCCAGAAACCCGAAGTAACCTCGATTATCGGCGGTGCATCCAGTTATGAGCAACTGGAAAAGAATGTCCATTGCATCACTTGGGAGATTGCCGACCAGCAGATGCAGCAGATAGAGTCAATTATTCACCCATTTCAGTATCAATAAGGCGGTATTCATACAGCAATAAGAGGAACAGGCATGATTGCAGCGTATTGCACCGGATTACAGCATATCGGCATCCCGACCGATGACCCGATGGAGACAGAGGCGTTTTATCAAAAACTTGGATTTACTACGGTTTACCGCACAGAAACTGCGAATGGGCCGGTTATTTTTACCCAGTTGAACAATCTTCAACTGGAAATTTATCAGCAGAAGCCGGTACGCGCAGCGGGCGCGATTGACCACATCGCAATTGATGTGACTAATATACAAGCCTGTTATGATTGGGCACGGGAAAATGACATGAAGATTCTGACAGATGGCATTGCCTCTCATGCGTTTTGGGATAACGGGATTCGTTATTTTATTATTGAAGGGCCTAATACAGAAAAGATTGAGTTTTGTCAGATTTTATAATGTGAATAGATGTATCAGTTGACTATTGGGGCGCAAGTGTATCAAAAATCACTTGCGCCCCTGTTTGATTGCTATTCGAGCGGGCAATTTTGTTACAAAGTGTAACTTGACTTTGTTATTCTACTATTGTAGAATATAGCCATCAAAATAGTTTCACATTTGTAGAATAGGAGGAATGGTATGGACAAGAACAAACGGTTGCCCGATGCCGAACTGGAGGTCATGCAGGCGGTTTGGTCGCTTACGCCGCCCGTCACCGCGGCAGAAGTGCAACAAAAGGTGCCGAGCGATTGGAAAGCGACAAGCGTGTTGACCTTTCTTTTTCGGCTGTGCGAAAAGGGTTTTCTTTCGTGCGAAAAACAGGGGCGGCAAAACTTATACACGCCGTGCGTTACGCGCGAAGCCTATTTGCAGCGCGAGAGCCGTAGCTTTGTGGAGCGTCTGTGCGGCGGGTCGGTCAAGAACCTCGTGGCGAGCCTGTCGGATGCGGGAGCGTTGACCGAAGATGACATCGACGAATTGCGCGCCTTTTTGGATGCGCAGGGGCGGTAAGATAGGGGGGAGAATATGTTACGCTTTGCATGGAACGATTTGTTTAACAATCTTGTGCAGATTGGGTTGACCGTGTCGGTGGTGGCGCTTTTGCTGTTTTTACTGCGCAAGACACTCAAAAAGCGTTATCCTGCGCGTGTGATGTGTATGGTGTGGGCGGTGCTTGCGCTCCGGTTGCTCGTGCCCGTGCAGCTGACATTACCCGACCCGCCTGTGCAGGTCGAACCGCGCACGACCTATTTCACGCGCACAGATTCCACACCCGCGCAGATTGCATCGGATGAACAAATCATGACCGACCATTGGATAACACAGCAGCAGGCGCAAGACATTCAGCAAACCAGCGGTTCGACAGCAATCAAGACATTTGATGTTGGAGGGGTACTGTTTGCGTTGTGGGGCGTGGGCGCGCTGGCTTTCGCAATCTGGCAAGGATACCAGTATTTGACGTTCTGTTATGTGATGCGGCGAAGCAGCTATCCGGCTGAACGGAATATGTTACTGACTGTGTTTGCCGAGCAAAAACGCGCCCTTCATATTACCCGAAATATCCAGATACAAGTTACACCCGCAGCCGATTGCCCAATGTTGGCGGGATTCGTGCGGCCTGTGCTCTATCTGCCAGACCAAACACTATCGGAACAGGACGCGGTATTTATTTTTCGACATGAGCTGACGCACTATAAACGGCGTGACCTGTGGCTGAAACTGATATTGGTCGCGGCACGGGCGGTACACTGGTTCAATCCAGTGATACACCAGATGGCACGATTGGCTCAGGAAGATATTGAGATGGCTTGCGACGAAGCGGTAGTGCGTGGCATGGACGTTTCAGCGCGCCGCGCCTACGGTCAAACTATCCTGCGTTCGGTGGAAAAACAGATAAAAAAGCGCGCGCTGGTGTCGTGCTTTGCCGGAGATAAGGAGGGCCTTATGAGACGGTTTGAAGGATTATTTGATAAAAGCATTAAAAAGCGCGGTGTCGCGTTGGTCGTTGGGGCGGCGGTTCTGGTCGGCACATTGGGTTGCGCGTTTTCGGTAGGCGAGAACCAAGCGCATTTAACACAAACAGAGTGTATTGCAATGGCCGAACAGTGGATGAGCGGCAATTACCGCGATGCCGAGCCGTGGTATGATATGTTGGAAAGTAGCCTTGCGCAAAAACTGTATGAACAGCAAAAAACGCTGGGTACGCAAACCGGTCTGACAGATGGCGAACCATTGTGGAAAATCGGTACATCCAGCCCGTCGGTTAGTCGCTTCACGGTCATACCCGATGTTGAAAACCAACAGGCGGTTATTGTGACCGAATGGACTGCATCAGACAGTGTGCCCACCCGTCGAGCCGAGCGCATCCACTTCAAAAAGGTAGGAAACGAATGGAAAGTCAGTCAGGTAGAGGGCAACCCCTATATCAACGACAAACCGTTTGTGGATACGGCAGACAGCTTGGAACATTTCCGTATTCTGTATGAAAATGACCTCGGTTTGTCGGGCGCATTGTTTGAAAGCCTTGAAGAAACCGTGGTGGAATCGCTGCAACTAACAGGCGGTAAGTTGGAAATCGTGCGCAGTTGGGATGAAACGGGCGATGGGAACGATGATATGTCACTTATGCGGTATACCTTTGCAGACGGTGAGCAACTTGACTTGACCATTGCGGGCGGCAATGTACAGGATTACACCTATGACGGTGGTAAGAACAACCGCACCGCCGCCGACCTTGCGCAGCAATATGCGCGTGCGGTGGCGCATAAGTCGGTATGGCCAGCCTATCCCGTATTGTCAACACAAGGTCAGCAGCAAATGGCAGACAGCCAGCGTGTATTGGCTGGAAGTGAGCCGGATGGGGTTTGGTACACAAAGTATGGCGGTTCGTCGCCCACGGTCACAGAGTATGTGTTGATACCCGGCAAAGGGCAGGATACTTATGTGGCAGTATTCCAACTGCATGGTGGCGGTGCGACCGATTACCGCTCTGCGATAGCAATTACCGCTGGCAAGGAAAATGGCCGCATGGTTATCACCGAGATGGAGCGGTGTGACGAGAACCTGTCCTTTATACAGGAACAACTGTCCGGACAGGATTCCGGGTACACAATGAGTGAGATTTTCGGCCTATATTATGATTCAGGATTGCCGTGGCCGACCATTCCAGAGGGCGCGATAGACTTTAATGGAGCCTCGCTGGACACGCTGACGCGCGTGCGCGCTGCGGCTGAAACGGTATTCAGCTACATCGGCGAGCCAGTCGAGCACGTTGAGGGTGACCAGCTTTTGATTACGTTGGAGAGCTGGTTCACTAGCGAGGTCATTTCGGAGGGCGATACCGAAGCGGTTGTGCGGCTGCACTTTGCGGATAACAGCCCATCTGTGGATGTACAGATGTACAAAACCGGTGCGTATTGGCTGCCGATTGGTCTTATGATTCAGTAGGCCGTTGAGAACGCACAAAGGAGAAAGATTTATCACACACTTTTTTCTGCATAGCGATAATCGCTGGGCGCACAGCCATAGGTTTTTTTGAAAAGCTTGAGAATGCCATGGAATCGTCAAACCCCATAGAGTTTGCAATGATGGAAATGGGCAGGTCGGTAGTTCGCAGCAGTTGGCAAGCTTTCTGCAATTTCAAATTCAACAAGTATTGTTTCGGGGTTACATGATATTTTTGATGAAATACGCGGGTTAGATAGTTGGGATGAACGCCGAAATTGTGCGCAACATCTTTAAGCTTGAGTTTTTCCGAGTAGTTGATGTCCAAGAAAAACTTTACTTCGTCCACCACAGAATTTTTGCCCCAGTTACGTTCATCAAATTCAGCATCTCGGAACAATTCTCCCAGTACTTGCAACAACAGTCCATTTCCTTTGAAATATCGTTCTGTGGCGGTTCCATCTAGTTCCAAGATTTGGGCAATAAGTGTGCGGTATTTTTCTGTGTTTAAGCCGTGTAAAAGGTATGGTTCTGGTGACGAACCCATCAGTTGGTAGAGGTACATTTGAGAGTTGATGCCCAAGAAGCTAATCCAAGTGTAGCACCAGGGATTGTCCCAATCGGCAGAGTAATAAGAAATTTTACCGGAAGGAATCAAGAATGCGTCCCCAGCCCCCAAATGAAAAGTATGTCCGTCGATTTCCAATTCCCCTTTTCCGGACAGAATAAAATGTATCAGCTGATAGGAACGGTAGACAGGGCCGTAGTGATGCCCTGGCTGGCATGTTTCATACCCGGCACTGTACAGCGAAAGATCTGAAATCTGCTTTTGCTGTAAGGTGTGCCGGGTTTCTTTGTATTCAATCATAAAGTCAGTATAACATAAAAAGTTTGTTTTTTCCATATCTTGCTGAAGTATTTCCATAGCACAATCTATTTGGCTATGATTTAATAAAGATACAGAAAATAACAATAAAATCAATAGAAAAGGGGGATAGCCTTTGTATATTTCTAAAAAACAAAGCTGGCATATTGAGCCGCCCTGGGGGCTGCTCAACGACCCAAACGGTTTGATTTGGTATAAGGGAAATTACCATGTCTTTTTCCAGTGGAATCGTTTTGCAAAAGACCATTCAAACAAGGCGTGGGGATGGTGTGTCTCATCGGATTTCGTCCATTGGCAGTTTCGCGGGAGTGCGCTGCTGCCCGACCAGCCCTATGACGCCCAAGGGGTCTATTCAGGAAGCGCTATGGAAATTAACGGGCGATTGTGCCTGTACTACACTGGAAACGTCAAGCAAAACGGTTGCCGTACCAGTAGCCAGTGTTTGGCTATTAGCGAAGATGGACTGCATTTTCAAAAGCAAGGGCCGCTCATCACCACACCCTCTGGATATACCGAGCATGTCCGCGACCCTAAGGTAATGGCCGCGCCAAACGGCGGCTACTGGATGGTACTTGGTGCCCAACAAAGGAACGGATTTGGTGCGGTATTGCTCTATACGTCTAAGGATGGCTTTCAATGGACTCCCTATGGCACAGTGGGTCTTTCTCAGGAATACCAGATGATTGAGTGTCCAGACCTTTTTGTTTTGGGGGAGAAAAAGGTGCTGCTTTACTGTCCTCAGTATCGTGACAACGCCACTGATTCCGCACTGAATTCTTTTTCGGCATACAAAGTGTTAGATGACCAGCCCGATGCCATGCCACAACAGACCGATTTGGATATTGACTGGCAGCGGTTGGATGAGGGATTTGATTTCTATGCACCTCAAACTTTTTTAACACCGGATGGACGTCGGGTTTTGTTGGGGTGGATGTCTCGGATGGAAGGTGAAGAGGAAACTGCGTTTGCAGAAAAAGAACCGCGTGTGCATTGCTTGACTATGCCGCGAGAACTTTTGCTGCAAGGAAACCGACTTTGCCAGCGTCCTGTAAAGGAGTTAAGGCAATTATCCGGCACACTGGTTCCAGCCAACAAGACCCAAGTAAACGAAAGTTTTTATCATTTGACCACGCGAGCCTTTCGTTTTACACTGGAAAATTTGGACTTCTGTGAACATTTATGTTTGACGCTTCACGATGGGGAATGGCGCTTTGAATATGATGTATCCAGCCATCAAGCCCAAGTGTGCCGCCGTCGCTGGATTGACAGCGGTGAAGATTTGCGCAGCATTTTTCTACCAGAACTTACAGGGCTGGAACTTTGGTGTGACCAGTCCAGTGTGGAACTTTTTCTCAACAACGGCGAATTTGTTTTCTCAGCTCGTATCTGTCCCACTGCGGCACACCCTTCATTGCGTGCAGTGGGTATTTCCGGGGAAATCTCAGCGCAGCTTATGCTGTTGCCAGAAAATTTATATCAATATTTACCGAAAGAGGAGGAAACACCATGACAGAAAAGGAAATTGCCCAAGCTTTATTGCCGCTGATTGGTGGCAAAGAAAACATCGTCTCCGTAATGCACTGTGCTACCCGACTGCGTATTGTAGTCAACGACAAAGATAAGATTCAAGTCAAAGAGGTCGAGAATCTCGAACAAGCCAAAGGTTCTTTTTTCAATGCGGGACAGTACCAAATTATTTTTGGTACTGGGCTGGTCAACCGTGTATATGATGCAGTGATGGACGAGTTGGGTCTGCAACCAGAGGCCGCGACCGTGGACGAGGCACCAAAGAAGCCTGTGACCGGCAACCGCTTTCAGCGAGCTATCCGAATGTTCTCTGATGTGTTCGTACCCATTATCCCAGTGCTGGTTGCTACCGGTCTTTTCATGGGTTTGCGCGGCCTGCTTACGCAAGAAGCGGTGCTAGGGGTATTCGGCCTGACGTCTGATGCAGTACCACAGCAGTTATTACTTTTTACCCAAATACTGACCGATACAGCCTTTGCATTTTTGCCAGCACTGGTATGTTGGTCTACCTTCAAAAACTTCGGCGGCAGCCCGGTTATTGGTATTGTGCTGGGTCTGATGTTGGTCAGCAACAGTTTACCGTCTGCCTATGATGTAGGTTCGGGTGTGGCTGAGCCGTTGACCTTCTTTGGATTCATTTCGGTGGCGGGTTATCAGGGCTCGGTTCTTCCGGCTTTTGCAACCGGTGTATTGGCTGCCAAATTTGAAAAATTTTTGCGTAAACATGTACCCGATGCCATTGACTTGATTGTTACACCCTTCCTGACATTGTTGGTTGGCATCCTGTTGGCTCTGTTTGCATTGGGGCCTATCCTGCACACGGTAGAAAATGGTGTTCTTTTTGTGGTAGAAGGCTTGCTGACGCTGCCAATGGGAATCGGCGGTTTGATTTATGGCAGCTTTGGTCAGCTTCTCGGTATCTTTGGTATTCACCATATCCTGAACTTCTTAGAGATTAGTATGCTGGCACAGGACGGTTGGAACTACCTCAATCCTATCGGTACTTGCGGAAATGTTGCTCAGGCTGGCGCTGTATTGGCTGTGGCCATCAAGGCGTACTCTGCCAAAACCAAACAGATTGCCTATCCGTCCTGTTTGTCGGCACTTCTGGGCATCACGGAACCTGCGGTTTTCGGTGTCAATCTGCGTTTCGTCAAGCCGTTTATTATGTCTATGATTGGTGGTGGTATAGGCGGTTTTCTGGCTTCGCTGTTCGGTCTGCGTGCCACGGGTATGTCGATTACAGGTATTTCAGGAACGCTGCTCTATCTCAATGAACAGCTACCAATGTACATTGTGGTCAATATTGTAGCCTTCGCCGTAGCTTTTGCGTTGACTTGGATGTTTGGCTTTAATCGCAAGATGGAGGAACAATGAGCATCATTTTTGATGAGAAGCACAACACGGTTCATCTAACCAACGGTCACATCAGCTATATTATGCAGTTGATGGATGGAAAATATTTACTGCACCGCTATTTTGGCTCGGCTTTGCGCAGCTGGAACAATACAGGAGTGCCCCGGCCCGCCAAGCGGAGTTACACCACGGAGTATGGTGATAGCCAGATTTATTTTGATGCTCTCCCGTGGGAATATCCCACCCGTGGGCGAGGGGACTACCGACTTCCCGCCATGACTGTAGCGGGGGCAGTCGGAGCCCCAATATCCGAACTGATTTTTTGTAGCTGGCGGGTTCTGGATAAAAAGCCTGAGTCCATTGTTTTGCCAATGACTTTTACGGGGACTGGCAAAAGTGAAACTTTAGTGGTAGAATGTACTGATGAAGTATCGGGGGCAGAACTTACCCTTTACTATACGATTTTTGACGGTGTGGACATAATTGCGCGTCAACAGAGAATCGTCAACACTGGGTCAACCCCCATACATATCACCAATCTACAAAGCGTTTCGCTTTCCGTGCCAGCGGGAGATTATGACTTGCTAACGCTCTATGGATGCCATGCGCAGGAAGCAAACATCAGCCGAGTGCCACTACATCAGGGGGTGCAGTCCATCGGCAGTAGCTACGGTTCCAGCAGTCCACGGCATCAACCTTTCTGGGCGCTTTTGAACCCCAATACCACAGAAATTTCGGGACAAGTTTACGGCTGTCTGCTTCTTTACAGTGGCAATTTTGCAGCGGCAGTGGAGCAAGATTCATTTGGTGCGGTTCGCGCCCAGATGGGTCTTGGGGATAGCAGTTTTTGCTGGATGCTTGAACCCGGTGAGACTTTTGAGACTCCGGAGGCTTTGCTGACTTACAGCAGCCAAGGTCTTAACGGGATGAGTCACAATTTTCACAATGTTCTGCGCAACCATCTGTTACCGACTCGGTGGCGTGGAGTGCCCCGCCCAATATTACTCAACTCTTGGGAAGCGATGTACTATGAGGTCAGTTTGTCTAAGATTGAGATTCAGGCTCGACTGGCCAAAGAACTTGGAATAGAACTCTTTGTGCTGGATGACGGGTGGTTCCGCAAAGGCAATGATAGCCGTTCTTCTATGGGGAATTGGGAATGCAATGTGTCCAAACTGCCCGGTGGAATTGAAGCTGTAGCCGACCTCGTGCACGGTATGGGGCTACAGTTCGGACTTTGGTTTGAGCCAGAGGCCATCAGCAGGGATAGCCAATTGTTCCGAACTCATCCCGATTGGATTTTGCAGTTGCCACAGGTTTCCCCACGAGAAGGTCGCCATGAATACCTTTTGGATTTGGGTCGAGATGAAGTGTGCGATTATCTGTTGCAGGTGTTGCACCGCTATCTGGGAACGGGAAAAATCGACTATATTAAGTGGGATATGAACCGGCCAATGACTGACGCCGCATCGAACGCACTGTCACCTGAGCATCAGGCAGAAGTGCCTCACCGCTATATTTTGGGTCTTTATACCATTCTGCGACAAATTACGGCGGCTTATCCGCATGTGCTGTTTGAAGGCTGCTCCAGCGGTGGTGCCCGACTAGATGCCGGAATGTTAGCGTATTTTGCTCAAAATTGGACGAGTGACAATACCGATGCAAAGGAACGTGCAGCCATTCAGAGCGGTTTTAGTTTGATTTATCCACCGGAGGTATTGGGCGCACACGTTAGCATTATACCTAACCATCAGACTGGCCGAATCACTCCGCTGGATACGCGGTTTGACGTGGCACGGCTCTTTAATCTAGGATATGAACTAGACTTAACTCGCTGCACCGACGAAGAACGGGAGGCAATCGCGCGACAGATAGAGACTGCAAAGTTTGACAGAGATTGGCTGCAAAAGGGTATATTCTACCGCCATCCGGTTATTCGACCGGGTGACCGGATGTGGTCAATGGTCAGTGCTGACCAAAACCGGTGTATTGCGGTGATTTTCCGCACTCTGTATGACCCGCTGGGTGAGCAAGCAGTTTTTCGTTTTTGTGGACTGAACCCAACTCGGAATTACAGGGATATGGAAACAGGCGCAGTGTATGGCGGCGATGAGTTGATGGCGTTGGGGCTGACGTTACCACCGCGCAAGCAGGATTTTACGACACAGTGTATTTTTATACAGGCAGAATAAGGAGGCATTTTTCATGGCCATCAAGCTGCTTATCAGCGATTTGGACGGTACTTTACTGGGAGCCGACAGCCGCATAACACATCAGACCGCCGATGCCTTGAACCGGGCACATCGGGCAGGGATACGACTGTTGGTAGCTACTGGACGTGCTTGGGGTACAGCCGCGCCACTGCTGCGGCAGGCAGGAGTGGAATGTGATTTCGTATTGCTCAACGGTGCAGAGTACCGCACCGCACAGGGGATTTTACAATGTGTCTTGTCCCTGTCACCATCCAATGCCCGTGATGCCGTGACCATTTTGCAACAACATCGTTTGGACTTTGAGATAAATACCGACCGGGGAGATTTCTCTACAGCGTTGCACGGGAAATCGAGCGGTTGCTCGAAGATGAGGGAAAAGGCAATATCATATCAAGATAACAAAAAGAGTGGCGACAGCTTTTATTGCTGTCGCCACTTGCGTGTTTTGACATTTATAAGGTCAATTACGGACAGATAGTAGGATTATTTATCCGGGAATTGCAGGCTGCGCAGTACAAAGTTAACATCGGTTGTTGTTTTGAGCTGTTCCATAAGCGTATCGTCCTCAAGTGCCATACAGATATTGCTCAGTAGGTCAATGTGCTCATCTCCGACACCTGCGATACCAAACACCAGATTGGCCTTCTCTTCACCAAACGGCGTACCTTCGGGATATTGGAGTACGACAATGCCCGATTTCTTGACTCGCGCCTTTTGTGCCGATGTACCGTGCGGGATAGCAATACCCAATCCAATATAGGTGGTTGCCAGTTCTTCGCGTTCAAGCATGGCATCCACATAGGATTCATCCACACAGCCCTGTTCGACCAACAGGCGACCGGCTGCACGGATGGCTTCTTCTTTGGTGGTCGGAGGCAGACCTAGCTTGATACCCGAGGCCAGCAGTAGTTCTGTGTTTGCTGGTTTTGCAGTTGCTTGTTCGGTCGTAGTAGTTGGGGGTGTGTTTGGTGCATCCTGCACGGTCAGCGCATCATAGAGCGCGTCCAAATTGGGGTCGGCCAAGAAGTTTGCCAGTGTAACCAGTTGTGCTTGTGGCGCACAGGCGCGGGCACGGTCGGCCAAGATTTGCTGACAGACAACGATATCGGCATCTGATGGGATGGTATCTACACTGGTGTTGGTTACGATTAAATCAGGACGCACAGATTTGATGCGATTGCGGAATTTGGTTGCGCCCATGGCAGATGAGCCCATACCTGCGTCACATGCAAAGACAATCTTATGCGCACCGTCTACCTTTGCCTGAGCCGTAGGAACGGTCTGACCTTTGGCTTGTGCCTTCATCTCCTGCATTTTGTCCTGTGCTTCTGTCAGGTTTTTGGCACCAGCCATTTTGACAATGGGGGACGCAATGAGGAAGGAAACCGCCGCTGCGATGGCGACACCAATCCAGCTAATGAAAATACCGTCTTTGGGCGACATCATGGTAAAGGCAATGATGGAGCCGGGTGCTGCCGGGCCGTTAAGACCAGCGTTCATAATCGAGAAGAAGAAGATTGCGCAGGCGTTGCCAACGATAGGAGCGATAATGACTGCCGGATTCATAAGGATGTAGGGGAAGTAAATCTCATGGATGCCACCCAAGAAATGAATAATGATTGCACCGGGGGCGGAATCCTTGGTGACGCGGTCCTTGGAGAAGAACCAATAAGCCAACAGGACACCAAGCCCAGGGCCGGGATTGGTTTCGAGCATGTACATAATTGATTTGCCTGCTTGGGCGACCTGTTCTGCACCAATTGGCGTAAATACACCGTGATTGATGGCATTGTTCAGAAACAGTACCTTAGCGGGTTCGAGGAAGACCGACACGAGCGGCAACAGGCTGTGTGCAATCAGGAAGCTAACACCGGCGGACAAGACGGATAGAATCATGCTCATTACTGGGCCGACGGCGTAATAACCAATGATTGCTAGAATCATACCCAGAATACCGACAGAGAAGTTGTTGATTAACATTTCAAAGCCGGCAGGCATACGATTTTCCATGAACTGGTCGAACTTTTTGATAACCAGACCGGCGAGCGGGCCCATAATCATGGCACCCATCAGCATAGGCTGACCGTCGGTGCCGCCGACACCGGCGATACAGCCCATGACGGCAATGGCACCCATAACGCGACCACGGTCGCCGCCGACCATTTTACCGCCCTGTGCGGCAATTAGCACCGGCAGCAGATAGGTGAGCATGAACGGTTGAATAGAGGCCAGATTTGCGTTTGGAATCCAGCCTTTTTCGATAAATAATGCGGTGATAAATCCCCATGCGATGAAAGCACCGATGTTCGGCATGACCATTGCGCTGAGGAACTTGCCGAAACGAGCAATTGCGTTTTTCATGTGGAAAAGCAACTCCTTTTCTCTTATCTCTGCACCATTGAATCGGTTGATTGGTGCAAGCTAGGATACTCTCTCTTTCATGCCGCTTGTCTGTTGGTTTTCGGCAGGCGGCGGCGCTTTCGTTTTGTATCTTTATTGTATGGTGGGGATGATGCAAAGACAAGCAAGAGTTATGGCATCGTTGTCCAGATACACCAGTGCCAAGGTTGTGTTTAATATGCAATTTTACCTGAGTGCATAGGTGTAGTTTGGGGATTCTGCCCAATTGCATCATTTGTTTGCGGGGATATCTCCGGCTTTGGCACCAGTGGGCAGGGGCAAAATTGTGGCAGGGTAGGCGCGGTATGGGGCATGTACTTTTACTGTATGGTTGTGCTATAATGAAAAAAATAATGCAGAAAGGAGATAGGTGCATGGAACAGCAAGCGCAATTACCGTTCTTGACAGATAATGGCCGTAAATTGCTGCGAAAACTGGCTGATTTGCCGTCGGTTTGGCTGACAGCGGCTGCGCTGGGCGAGAGTGTGGGAGTAAGCCGCCGCACGGTCATGCGTGAACTGCCAGGCATGGAAAAGTGGCTCAAGGCTGCGGGGTTCTGTCTAGTGCGCAGTCCAGGACAAGGTATGCGGCTGGAAGAGAGTGATACAGGCCGGGCTGCGTTGCGTGCGCTGCTGGGTGGTGGTGTAGCGCTCTCCAAGAACGAGCGCATTGACCGTTTGCTTGCCCTATTATTCGCCGCAGATGAGCCGGTGAAAACCCAATGGCTGGCCAATCGGTTGGATGTTTCTGAGCATACGCTGTCGAGTGATTTGAATATCGCTGCGGACTGGCTGCTGGCGCGCGGTGTAAAGTTGATGCGGCGTACGGGGGTGGGCGTATGGATGGAAGGCACACCGGAAAACTTGCGCCGTGCGATGGGCGTGCGCCTGCGTCCACAGCTGACACAAATGGATTGGCAGCAGTTTCTGGAAAGTCGGCAGGGTGGTACAATCCTTGACCTACTCGATGAGCATGACATGCAGGCGGTTGCACATGTTTTGCAGGGGATGGAACGTCGGGGGCGTTTTGTGTTTAGTGACAGTGCCTTTGTTGCATTGGTACTGCATTTAACCCTGTTGGCTGGACAGGTGCGCAGCGGCACGTTGTCAGCCGACGGCCCGCGCGATATTGCAACCAAAGATGCGGCAGCGCTGCTGATGATGGTCGAAGGTGCGTTGGGGGTACGTTTGCCCGCTGGAGAGGCTGCTTATCTGGAACGGTACTTACAGGTAGCGGCCGGTGAACAGGATTGGGATGACCCGCAGGAGTTGCGGATTAGCCAGTTAGCTGCACTGTTGATTCAGGGGATGGAGCGAGAAACCGGCATCACACTGACCGGTTTTTCTACATTTCGTACCGATTTATGCGCTCATCTGCGTCCTATGCTGCTGCGCATCATGCGCGGCGAGCGGATTGAGAATCCGCAGTTGGAGGCAGTACGCACGCAGTATCCGGCTCTTTGGGACGCGGTCAGGCTGGTATGCGACGAGGTTGCACATACGTTGTCGTTGCCGTCCATTCCCGATGAAGAAGCTGGTTTTCTTGCCATGCACTTTGGTGCGATACTGGAGGAGTGTGAAAAAATGCGGCGGCGCCTGCGCGTGGTTGTTGTTTGCCCTATGGGACTGGCAACCAGCAGGTTTTTGACTAGTCAGATTGACCGGGAATTTCCGCTGATTACGGTGGAGCGCATGTGCCCCATGCGTGGGCTGGATACTGAGGCGCTGCGCCGGGAAGGTATCAGTTTGATTTTGTCTACCGTACCATTGCATATTGATTTTCCACATATTGTAGTTGGTGCCGTACTGCAAGAGAAAGATAGGATTTTATTACAGAACGCCATTGACGATTTCCAACGTCAGGATACGGCTGCGCGAGTGGCTCCGGCAATACGACCGGCTGCTGATTTGCGTTATGCCGGTGCAGTGAGTGCGTGTGTGGTTGATTTGCTCGATACGCTTGTCGTGCGCGAGGTGTCCGCACCGCGTACAAGGCGCGATTTGATTCGCCATGCCGCCCGGCTGTTCTGTCCTTCTTTTGGTTTGGCACATCGGGTTGAAACCGCTTTGGTGCGTCGCGAAGCGTTGGGAGATACCTATATCCCGCCACTGCGTGCGCTACTGTTGCATTGCAAGACCGATGCAGTAAACGGTTGCCGCCTGGGTTATTTGCGGCCTGCGCGACCGCTTGCTGAAGCTGGACATGATATACAGGGCGCAATTGTCATGCTTGCACCCAACCAGCCGGAGCCAGTCTGGCAGCAGGTCATGCAGGAAGTCAGTGCAGTGCTGATTGACCGTCCGGCACTGATTGAGGCACTACATACAGGCGACCGCGACCGCGCTGCTGTGCTGCTTGAGGAAGAACTGGCGCAGCGGCTCCAGAGCGAATTGATTGGCGGCTGATTTTATTATATGGATTTGATTTTCCCGTCCGGTATTTGCCGGACGGGTTTTGTTTCGCAAGTTATTTTGTGAATTGTCGCTAAAAATACAGCGAGAAAATTGTTGTTTCAACAATTGAAAAGCCGTTAAATTGTTGTTACTATAATTATAGGCTTTCGTTTTGAATATGTAGGGTGTGGCCGCAGGCTGCATCAGCAGGAGGTAATGAAGTGATTTATACTGTAACACTCAACCCCGCACTGGATAAAACCGTCGAGATTCCGAATTTTACACTCGACGCGGTCAATCGCATTACGACTTTGCGCACCGACCCGGGCGGTAAAGGACTGAATGTGTCAAAGGTCATCGTAAAGCTGGGCGGCAAGAGTATAGCCATTGGCGTGCTGGGCGGTACGACTGGCCGCCGCATTGCGGATGCAATGGATGCGCTGGGTGTTGAGACCGATTTTACTTTTGCAGAGGGTGAAACCCGTACCAATCTTAAAGTTGTCGATTGTGTCCGCCACACCAACACCGATTTGAATGAGCCGGGTTTTACCGTCACACAGGATGTACTGGATGGCATGTTGGCTGCATTGACTAATAAAATTCAGCCGGGTGATATCGTAGTGCTGTCGGGCAGTCTGCCCAAAGGGGCACCGGTAAATACCTACGGCATTTGGGCGGCAGCCTGCGACAAAGCGGGGGCGCGCGTTTTTCTTGATGCAGATGGTCAGGCTCTGCAATATGGGCTGGAAACCAAGCCTTATCTGGTCAAACCGAACAACTATGAGTTATCCCGCCTGACCGGTCGCACGCTGGACACCGTAGAGGATTTACTGACCGCCGCACGCGATATAATCGCGCAGGGGGTTAAGCGGGTCGTGGTATCTATGGGCGGCGATGGTGCACTGTTTGTCAGTGAAACCGCTGCCTATCGCGCTGAAGGACTTAAAGTTCCGGTTGGCAGTACGGTTGGTGCCGGCGATAGCATGGTTGCTGCGCTTGCTTATGCCACCGAGCAGGGGCTGGATGACGGAGTAACAGTCGCGCTGGCTGTTGCAACCAGTGCGGCTAACGTCATGTGCAGCGGTTCGCAGGCCGCTGAGCGCAGCGCGGTCGATGAACTGTTGCCGCGCGTTACATTCTGTGCGCTGTAATTTCTGTTTCACTACTGTTCAATTCACATCATAACTGTTATAATAAAAGGAGAATTTGCGTTATGAAAGCAAAAGCTGTCCGTTTACATGCTGCTAACGATTTGCGTCTGGATGAATTTGAGCTTCCTGAAATCAAGGATGACGAGATTCTTGTTAAAGTCATTTCCGACAGTATCTGCATGTCTACCTATAAATGTGCTATTCTGGGAACCAAACATAAACGTGTTCATGAAGACGTTGCAGACCATCCGGCGATTATGGGTCACGAATTTGCGGGCGATATTGTGAAAGTCGGTGCCAAGCACGCCGACAAGTTCAAGCCGGGGATGAAGTTTACATTGCAGCCTGCACTCAATTACAAGGGTACCATGTGGTCGCCCGGATACTCCTATGAGTTCTTTGGTGGTGATGCGACATATTGCATCATTCCCGCTGAGGTCATGGAACTGGGCTGCCTGCTAGAATACAAGGGTCGGGCATACTATGAAGCATCGCTTGCAGAGCCGATGAGTTGCAGTATCGGTGCATTTAATGCTTGTTTTCACACGCGTATGGGTGTGTACGAGCATGAAATGGGTATCCGCGAAGGCGGCAAGCTGGCCATTCTGGCTGGTGCTGGGCCGATGGGTCTGGGGGCGCTGACCTATGCGCTGCACCGTGATGTGCGTCCATCTATGGTCGTCGTAACTGATATCAATGCCGAGCGCTTGGCACGCGCTGCCCAACTCTTCCCGGTTGAGGAAGCCGCAAAGGATGGTATTGCGCTGCACTTTGTCAACACCGCAGAGCTTGACAATCCGGCTGCATCGTTGCGTGAACTGACTGGCGGTACCGGTTTTGATGATGTGTTCTGCTATGCACCGGTTGAACAGGTTGTCGAGTTATCAAGTGATGTACTTGGCCGAGACGGTTGCCTGAACTTCTTCGCTGGCCCGACCAATCCGAAATTCTCTGCAAGACTCAATTTCTATGATGTACACTACAATTCGACCCACGTTATTGGAACGACTGGCGGCAATACTGCTGATATGATTGAGTCGCTTGAGCTTTCGGCAGCCGGACGCATCAATCCGGCAGTTATGGTTACACACATTGGCGGTCTGAACGCTGCGGCAGAAACGACACTCAATCTGCCCAACATTCCGGGTGGCAAGAAGTTGATTTATACGCATATTTCCATGCCGCTGACTGCAATTGATGATTTCCGTGCAAAGGGCGCACAGGACGCACGTTTCACTGCGTTGGCAGATATCATTGATGCACATGATGGTTTGTGGTGTGCCGAGGCAGAGGAATACCTGCTGGCGAACTGGGTCGAGGAATAAACAATAAACGAAAGAGGTGCGCGTGTCATGCAGGAACGTCGGGAAAAAATTGTCGAAATGGTCAACCGTTTGGGAACGGTCAGTTTTGCCCAGCTCAAAGCCGCATTTCCCGATGTATCTGAAATGACACTGCGCACCGATTTGAAAGTGCTCGATGAAGAGCGGCGGTTAGTGCGCGTGCATGGCGGCGCGAAGTCAGTCGAAGTCGTAGTTGGAACGGACGATTTTCTATTGCGCCGTGCGCTGCGCTGCGCACCTGAAAAGGCGCAGATTGCACATAAAACTTTATCATTGCTGCGGCCGAATATGACGATTTATCTGGATTCGGGCAGTACAACAACCGCATTTGCCCGATTGATTCCAGATGAGCAGTATCAAATTTTTACCAGCAGCCTATCGTGTGCAAATGAACTGTTGCGCTTAACCAAAGCGCGGGTGTTCCTGCCGGGCGGTTTTATGAATCGATATAGTCAGAGCCTGTGCGGTATTCAAGCCTGTCAGGAGATTGCACACATGAACTTTGACCTTGCGCTGCTTGGAACGACCAGCTTTTGTGAAAAGGCGGGTTTTTCCTGCGGCATGGAGGAGGAGGCACGGCTTAAACGTGCAGTGATTGCACAGGCTGAGCGCAGTTATGTATTGATGGATGCCGGTAAGATTGGTCTGACGAGTACGTTTTCCTTTGCAACGCTTGGCGAGATTGATGGTATCATTTCAGACGATGGCTTGCCGGAAACATTTGCAGCAACTTGTCGGGCACAGGGTAAACAAATATTGTGATAATAGGCGTGGCACTGCTAATGCAATGTACTTATCCTCAATAACAGTGATGTATTGCAGAAATACTTCATTTGTGTTCTTGCCATATTTTTTAAATTTGATTTTATTCAATTGTTTTAGAGCGAAAAACCGGGCGTACTGCGAATCTACATGCAGTACGCCCGATTTTTTAAACTTGGAGATGTGCCAAAATTCAATTACTCTACTCGCAAGCGTTCAACCACTGAGTAGCGTTGGGCAGCCCGGCAGGTCACCACCGGAATCACAATCCCCAGAACTGCAAACAATGGAAGCAACACTGCAACAGGCCAGATAGTGAAGTGGTAGGTAAAAAACCAGATGAGTCGGTTGAAGGTCGGAGCCACAAAGGGTGCGGTAACCAGAACCAGCACAAGAGCCAACAAGGCGGCACTCAGGGTATAGAGCAGCCCCTCCAGAGCCAGCATCGTTCGCAATTGACGAGTCGTCATGCCGATGGACTGAAGCACCGCCAGTTCCCGGCGGCGGGCAGTAATGCCGGTGAGGATGGCGTTGAAGAAATTGAGTATTCCCACAAGCCCTACAATGAAACTTAAAGCGCTGCCTAGCAGGAGGAACATGTTTCTGGTGCTTTTAAATTCCCCGGCATAGGTGGCCTTGCTCTCATAATCATACTGGGGATTCACATTGCCTGTGTAATCCGACAGAAAGGATTCCATAGCAGAGTTAGCCTCATCGGTGGTATCGAAGGCATAGTACATAACCGAGTCTGTACCAGTGTCCCGAATAAAGGTTTCGGCTCCCAGGATGAACTCGTCTGCACCGTAATAGCGGTAGCTCAAAGCTGTGGGTACGGCCACTAACGCAGCTACGGTATAGTCTACATCCCGATATTTCACCGCTCGGTCGGCGTAAGCGGCACCTTCGGGTACATTTTCCCAAGAGCCATAGACCTCGCCATTGATTGGGTTATAGTACTCAAATTCCTCTACATAGCGGATGGTTACCTTGTCTCCCAGCTTTGCCCAGTGACTGTCCACTACGGGATTGCCGTAATCATCCTCGCTGTACACGGCGGCAATATAGTTTCCGTTGGGGTCATTGAGTTTGGAAATCTCTCCGTCTAAAACGGTCAGATAACCCAAGGCGAAAGGCTCCATGCCGTAGAGCTGCACTCGGTCGGCCAGTAAGCCATCCTCAGTGCGATTCTTGAAGGCTACCATACTGTCTAACTGCTCTTGAGTATTCCAACGTCCCCACATCGAGCGGTAATATTCCTCGGTGACGAACTCTAGGGCTGGAGCAGTTTTGCCATAGATGCGTCCGCTATTGGTGATACCACCTTGAGCATCAACGGCTTCGATGACATCTTCACTGACAGCCCAGTCCGTGTTGAAGCTTTCATCACCAGTTTGGAATTGGTTGGCATTGGCTAGGATAAAGTCACTGGCGGTAAAGTTGGACACATACTTGTCCATGTCAAAGCCACTTGTAAAAGTGACCGTTAGAGTCAGTAGTATGACTGCCAGAGTCAGAGACAACACCGTAATTACCGTCTTGCCCCGATTGCGTCCTAAATTGGCCCAAGCCATGGATAGAAGGGATACACCTTTGCCTTTCCGCATCGTGTTTCGGTGCAAAGCTACACTATCTGTGTAGCATACCGCTTCGACTGGGGATACTTTCCCAGCCAAACGACCTGGCCGCCGGCAGGAGATGGCAACCGTCACCATAGCAAAAATGGCAGACCCTACAAAAAGCGCAGGATTAACCGAAACCACAGGTGTCACTGCATCCAGTTGGGCAACGATTACAGGGGTCAATACGCCACCCAGCAGCCAGCCCAGCAACAGTCCAATGGGAATGCCAACTAGAGAGAGAATCAGCGCTTGTGTGCGAATGATACGACGCAGTTGCCGTGATGTAGTACCAATGGTCTTTAACAGACCATAAAAGCGAATGTCTCCAGCTACCGAAATCTGGAATACATTATAGATGATAAGATAGCCAGTCAGCAGGATTAAAAGCAGCATTCCAACAATGAGAGCCACTACGGTAGGGTCTAAACGACCGGAGAACTGGGCATTGGTATAGCCCCAGTTGATGCCGATAGGAAGATAATTTGCCTTACTTTGGCTCTCCGATTGATAACCATGACGCGCCAGAATTTCTTTCAAATCGGATTCAATAGAGCGGGCACCGTGGTTGAGCATCACATTCAGATTCCAGCTTCCGGTCATGCCATCATTTGCGGGTAAAGTCACTCCCACTTCTGCCAACACATTCTCCAATCGGCTCTCTGGAATAAGAATATGGTTGGCTACGATAGCTTCGTCGTATTCCCACCAGCCGCTAAGGGTAAATGTTTGGGTGGTCATCTTATCATCCACATCAAAGGTAACGGTAAACTGTGTGCCAATTTCAGGTTCCACACCCAGCAGTTCCAACACATGGGTGTCGGTGGCTGCTTCGTTGGTGCCCTCTTGAGGGAGCCGTCCCTCTATCGGGTCACAATACGTCCAGTGCGCATTGTTGGCATCAGAATAACTGATTTCTACATGGGATTTATTGAAAGGAACATCCGTGGGCATGCCCAGAAAGCGGCGAATGCCTGACTCTTTGATAAGAGAATCGTCCTTCAAATCCTCACACTGTTGTTCTGTCATGTATTTGAAAGTACCATGAGACCAGCCCCCAACCTGACGGAAGTTGTTTTGCTGAATCCCCTCATTGATGGACATGGCGATGGTAAAAAGTGAAGTGAATAACATCGCTGTCAGGGCGATAGCCAACACCGCCACAATATTTCGAGTGCGGTTGGCAAAAAGAGCACGCAGGCTCAAGCGGCGGATACAGCCGCGATTGGAAACCTTCATATTCAATTCATCGCCCCCCTTACCGTGTCACAATACATCCGTCCTCAATGCGGACGATGCGGTCGGCCAGCTGGGCAATCTCCTCATTGTGGGTAATCATCACCATGGTCTGGGCAAACTTTTGGCCTGTCACCTTCATGAGGCTTAGTACATCCTGACTGGTTTTGCTGTCCAGGTTGCCGGTTGGTTCGTCAGCCAGTAGAATGGCGGGCTTGGTAGCCAGCGCTCTGGCGATGGCTACCCGTTGCTGTTGTCCACCGGAAAGCTGATTGGGAAGATTTTGAAGCTTCTTTTCCAGACCCAAAGTGGAGATAACCGCATTTACATAGTCGGTGTCCACCTTATTCCCGTCCAACTGGATGGGTAAAACGATATTTTCCCACACACTTAAAACTGGTACCAAGTTATAGGACTGGAACACAAAGCCAATCTTTCGGCGGCGGAAGATAGTGAGAGCCTCATCTTTCAAAGAAAAGATGTCTTTTCCGTCCACGATGACAGTGCCAGAGGTGGGGCGGTCCAGCCCGCCCAGCATGTGAAGCAGAGTAGACTTGCCAGAGCCGGAAGTGCCCACAATGGCCACAAATTCGCCCTGTTCCACGCTCAAATTTACGCCATCCAGAGCCTTTACCTGAGTATCTCCGGTGCCGTAATACTTTTTTAAATCCTTGGTCTGTAAAATCGTCATGTTCTTTTCCTCCCCGCGAAAAAGTCAGTATCGTCTTTTGACAATATAGACTTTAACACAGGAATCTGTCCTGGTACTTTCAAGAATGTGACAGTTTTGAAAGAAGTCCATCATGACCGTGGGAGAAACAAGGAAAATGCACTTCCTTTTTTCGGCACACTTTTAACTTTCACATAGCCACCTTGTTTTTCGGCAATCTGTTGGGTAAGGTAAAGTCCAATGCCCACACCCTCTGCCTGATAGTTTCCAGAACAACGGTAAAACCGTCCAAAAATCTTGGCTTGCTCGGTTTCCGGGATTCCCGGCCCGGTATCGGTGACCTGAATGGCAGAAAATAGTTCATAATTCTTCACATCCACCGTCACGGTCCCTCCAGAGGGGGTGTACTTGACTGCGTTGTCTAGCAGATTGCATAGTGCTTCTTCCGTCCACTTGGCATCAAAGACAGCGGTGCCATCTGTCGATAGCACCGTGAGGTTGATTCCTTTTCCTGTTGCTTTGGCTGTATACTGGGCGACAGAGCGATTCACCACGGCGGCAATCTCCGACGACTCTGGATGCACTGCTAAAATGCCATTCTCCAGTCGAGAGGTTTTAACCAGAACTTCAATTAGCGTTTGGAGTTTGTCTGCTTGGGACAAAATGGCATGGGCACATTCAGCTCCTTGGGGGAGAAGCGGTTGCTCATCAAGCAATTGCGCATAGAGCTGTAGGTTAGCCACCGGGGTTTTTGTCTGGTGGGAGATATCCGAAATCAGGGCGCTGATTTGATTCTTCTGTTCCTGTATCTTTCGAGCCGACAGTGAACTGGCCATTAGATATCGAGCCAATCGACTTTCCAGCGCAGAGAGCCGACTTTCATTAAAGGTGTCCTCGGTAAAATGGCCGTCAATGGCAGATGCAAGCATCTCATCCAGACGTTTTACTGTGCGCACCGTTTTCCAGCGGTCAAACACTACCACAGCCAGTGCCAGCAGTAGGGCAGCACCCGACACGATGTAACCGCTCATGGTTTCACCGCCCAGGTATAGCCGATGCCGTATACGGTTTTGAGATATTCTGGTTTGGCGGGGTCTGCTTCCAGTTTGCTACGCAGCCGCTTGACAGTGACAGAAAGGGCGTTTTCCTCAACAAACTCTGCACCATCCGTCCAAACATAATCTATCAGTGTGGCTCGTGGAATTGTATGACCCCGATTTTCCACCAATACCCGCAGCAATTTCTGCTCGGTTTTGGAAAGGTCTACCGCCGAACCGTCTCTGCGAAAGTTCATCTGGTCAAAGTCAAAGACAAAAGGCCCTATCTCTATCCGGCTGGAAGGCTGCATGGTTCCGCGGCGGAGCTGGGCATGAACTCTGGCTCGAAGGACTGCCAAAGAAAAGGGTTTGGTGATATAGTCATCGGCTCCGGCCTCCAGTCCGGTGACCTCATCCAGTTCTAGGTCGTTCGCGGTAAGCAGAATGGTTGGTGTGGTATCGCCTTGGGTTCGCAGCGTTCGCAGAAGCTCAAGACCACTGCCGTCCGGAAGATTGATGTCCAGAATCAACAGGTCAAATTGAGTTCCGGTCAGCTTTTGCTGCGCCTGTGCAATACTGTCCGCTAAAACTACGGTTCGCTCTGTTCCACAAAGAGCCATACTGATTCCGCGGCTCAGTGTGGTATCATCCTCCAGAAGAAAAATTCGTTCCATCATCTCAACTCCTCGGAAATAAAAGCAAAAACTTCATTTTAACTTGTGCTAACTTTTGACATGGAACCAAGTGCTTCATGGGTCGTTTTTCGGCAAATGAGGGTGGGGGGAACAATTTTATGAATGGGGGCTGTTACTTCAACAGGCCTCCGTTTTTTACGTTCGGTCATTTGCTGGAAGAGCAGTTCCATTGCTTCGGTTGCAAGGCGCTTGGTCTGCTGCGCGACTGTGCTAATGGGGATGACTGCTTCGGCGGAAATGGGTGAGCCATCGAACCCTACGATTTGATAGGTTTCTGGCAGTGAACCAAACCGTTGTATCAAAAGATTTAGCAGTATATTTGCGTGTGTATCGTTGGGCATAAATATGCCCTTGCGCTCATTGGGATACTTTTCTTCTAACTGGTCAATAACCTGAGAGATATGTGTTCGGTTTTCCTCAAAATTGTTACCCAAATCGGTCAATATCAATTCATGGCGCAGATTATATTCCTGACATATATCACAAAATCCGCGAATACGTCCATATGCGGGAACGTTTTCTGGGAGATTGCCATTGACATGGATGAGCACATCGCAGTTACTTTTACGAAGCAAACTAGTGGCTTGTATACCGCCCATATAATTATCTGTATTGACGCTACATACATGTGCATCTTCTCGTTCGATGGTGACAATAGGTACGCCAAAAGTAGCCAGTTCCGCAGAGGGAATGGTAGGGCTTAAAATAATCATGCCCTCAATATTATAGGCCAACAATTCACGAATGTACTGTTCTTCGATGTCTTTATTATCGTGACCAGCGAATACGAGAAATTTATAACCGAATTGTTCATAAGTGGTTAGGATACAGTTTAGCATTTCCGAGTAGTAATGCATATAGAGGTTTGGTATAATCAAACCTACAAATTCGGTCTTTCCATTTGCCAGAATTCGAGCCACTTTGTTTTCACGGTAGTCTAATGCGATAAGCGCATCTGCAATTTTTTGTTGGTTTTCCAATGTTAAAGAGTCTGGATTATTAAAATAGCGCGAAATGGTTGTTTTAGAAAAATTTGTATATGCTGCAATGTCAGAAAATGTGACTTTTTTACGTTTCATAGTGATACCCCCAGTGGCAGTGGTTTCAATAGTAGTATAACAGAATATAAAATGGTTTTCAACCGCGAGTAACCGGTACCAAAACCGGTTATATACAATGTAAACAAAGCCCACATGAGAAAAATGTAAGAGTTCACAAAATTAGGATTCGTGGCATATTTTCTATTGACGAATTTGGTAAAGAAGTGATATCATCCAATTAAAGTAACCGGTAACTTTACCGGTTATGTATCGGATATTGCAAAAAGAAGGGAGAGGTGTACATGAAAAAGAGATTGCTGGGCATCACAGCACTGTTCGCAGTCATCTGCTGCCTAGCTGGATGTCAGAAGGAAGACCCGTCACCAGGTGAACTAGAAGGATTTGACCCGGGAGAGCAGTATTTATCTATCTGGGTACATTCCATTGAAGACACGGAGGAAGGTCAGGTATACCGAAATGCGGTAGAACGCTTTAACCAAGCATTTGATGGTAAGTATTTTGCCGATATCGAATTTGTTCCGCGCAACGATAGTGGCGGGGGATATTCGGATAAGATAAACGCATCGGTTATGTCTGGAATGTTGCCCGATGTATTGACGGTAGATGGCCCTAATATTGCTGCCTATGCCGCAAATGGTATCATTCAACCGCTTGCTGCGCTGACCGAGGAAGAACGCGGTACTTATTTGGAATCTATTCTGGAACAAGGCACTTATAATGGAGAATTGTATGCACTGGGCGTTATGGAATCGAGTGTAGGCCTGTACTATAATAAAGATATTCTCGACCAAGCTGGTATTGAAGTCCCCACGGCGGATGACCCGTGGACTTGGAGTGAGTTCATGGATATTTTAGAAAAACTCACCCCTATGATGGAAGAACTGGGTGGATATCCTCTGGATATGACATTTCCAGTAGGGGAATCGAGCATTTATTACTATGCGCCGTTTGTGTGGTCAAATGGGGGAGACATGGTAAGTGCAGACGGTATGACAGTAGATGGGGTCTTCAATTCGCCGGAAAATGTGGAGACGATGGAACTGTTCCAGTCGATTGTACAGAACGGTTACATGTCTCAGGCACCGATTGATAAATTATTTGAAAGTGGACGGGCTGCTTTCAAATTTGACGGCGCGTGGGAAGTAAATACCGTTTATACCAGTTACCCCAATCTCAACCTTGGCGTTGCGCCCTATATCGTCAGCGATGATTGGGATGGTGGACGCTATGCACCGACTGGTTCTTGGGCTTTTGCGGCATCCACTGGCGCTGAAGATATCCAAGCTGCAACCGAATTGGTCAAATATATGAGTGGTGTGGAGAGCGGGATACAGATGTGGGAGCAGACCAAAAGCTTTCCATCCACCTATCAGGCATTTGAACAAATTGATGTGTTCCAAACTGATGAGAATTACCGTGCTCTGTATGAACAACTCAGCCAATATGGGCATCCCAGACCCAAAACCCCTGTATATCCGCAGGTGAGCACCTCATTCCAGCAGGCGCTTGAAAGTATTGCCTTGAGCGGCAAGGATGCACAAACAGAACTGGATAAAGCTGTAGAAAGGATTGACGCTAAGCTGGAGCGTTATACAAGAGCATCATGAAACAGAAAAACGCAATTATGGGTATGGCTTTTTTCGGGCCGGCACTGGTACTGCTCACGCTGTTCTTATTTCTGCCATTGCTACTGACATTGAGATTCAGTTTTACCGATTACTTTGCATTGAATCCTGATTTGACACACTTTGTTGGTCTGGAAAATTATTTTGAGATTTTCAAGGATGAACTGTTTGTAGCAGCTTTTTTCAACACAGTTAAATTTGTTATCATTATCGTGCCGCTGCAATGTGGGGGTGCGCTGTTGCTGGCGTTGGCAATCAATAAAGCAGCGCATTGCAAGAAATACTTTAAAGTTGCTTTCTTCATCCCCGTGGTGATGTCCCTAGCGGTTGTATCCACCCTTTGGATACAGATTTACAGCCCAGAAGGTATTTTAAATACGATGCTTTCCAATTTTGGCATTGATACACAGGCATTTATTTACAGTGCCGACCAAGCGCTGCCGTCCATCGCAATTATGAGTGTATGGCAGGGCGTTGGGTATCAGATGATTATTTTTTTGGGGGACTTCAAAATATCAATCCTGCGCTGTATGAAGCGGCTGAGATGGACCATGCGACCGAATGGCAGAAGTTCCGCGATATTACGCTGCCCGAACTCAAACCTTTGTGTGTATTTGTGTTTATCACGGTGACAATTGGCGCATTTCGTATGCTGGTACAGCCAATGGTCATGACTGGCGGCGGCCCAAACCATTCAACCTACACGATTGTATATAATATTTATGAAACCGGTACGGTTAACTGGGAGATGGGTCTGGCATCTACCATGGCGATTGTATTTACCATTTTTGTGGTGGTATTGACGATTATTCAAAATGTATTGACCAAGGATAAGGAGGAGCGTCATGTTAACAAAAAACAAAAAGGTCTTAACTGGCTGCTTGTTGCCTTCCTGCTGATTCTGAGTGTATTCTTTCTGTTTCCTGTCATTTGGATGTTGGCCAATTCCTTTAAGCCAGATGCGGCAATCACAGCAGATATGAACTCGGTGGCAGCATTCATTCCGCCGGTTCCGGATGGAAGCTTTTTCGATAATTATATTTCTATCCTCACGGATACCAACTTTGTGCGTTATATGGCAAACACGCTCTTATATGCAGCCATTTTGATTGTATTGGGGATTATCGTAAACGGTTTGGCAGGTTATGCACTGGCTAAAATCAATTTTCCGTTTCGCGACCAGTGGTTGCTGGTCATCCTGATGCTGTTGATTGTGCCGACCGAAACGGTTATCACCATCCACTTTCTGTTTATTGCAAAGTTAGGGTTATTGGATACAGTGGTGGGATATATCCTGCCTATGATTGTAAATCCTTTCAACATTTTCTTATTCCGGCAGGTGTTTGTCAGCTTACCGGATGATGTGTATGAGGCGGCACAGCTCGACCATTGCGGCCCGGTCAAGTATTGCTTTACCATGGTGTTGCCTATGTCGAAAACAGTCGTGGCAACCGTCAGCGTGTTTACATTCCTCGGTGTATGGAATGATTACCTTTGGCCCTCGCTTGTGTTCACATCAAGCGATTTACTGACCGCTCAGATTGGTCTGAATTCTATCACCGCAAATGATAATACCACGATGGGACAAACGCTTGCCGTCATTACACTGGTCACGATTCCTGTCATTATCATCTATGCACTGTTCTCCAAACAAATTGTTGCTGGCGTTATGTCAACGGGTTCGAAAGAGGGATAATTGATTATGAGTTTTATTGAATTTAAAGGCATTTGCAAACGGTATCCAGGCTCGGATAAAAATACGGTTGACGATTTCAATTTGCAGATTGAGCCGAAAGAGTTTATTGCACTTGTCGGGCCTTCTGGATGTGGAAAATCAACCACATTGCGTATGATTGCCGGCTTTGAGGAGATTACAGGCGGCGAACTGTATATTGATGGCAAACGGGTCAATGAGGTTGCACCAAAAGACCGCGGCATCTCGATGGTATTCCAAAATTATGCCCTGTATCCACATATGACAGTGGAAAAAAACATTGGATACGGTTTGAAAAATATAAAAATGCCTGCTGACGAGATTCAGAAGAAAGTAGATTGGGCAATTGATATCCTTGGGCTGGAGCCTTACCGCACACGCAAGCCAAAGAATTTATCTGGCGGCCAGCGGCAGCGTGTCGCGTTGGGACGCGCAATCGTCAAAAATTCTCAAGTTTTCCTGATGGATGAACCGCTTTCCAATCTGGATGCGAAATTACGCGTCAGTATGCGTGCGGAAATCAGCAAATTGCACCGCGCACTCGGCGCGACAACGATTTATGTCACACATGACCAAGTGGAAGCTATGACCATGGCTGACCGGATTGTGATTATGAAAGATGGCATTGTACAGCAGGTGGGAAAACCTTTGGAACTGTATGAACATCCCGTCAACCAATTCGTGGCTGGTTTTATCGGTTCCCCTCAGATGAACTTTTTTGCCGTTACGCTGAAAGGGAACTTGGTCACGTTTGCCAATGGCAATACCATCACGATTCCAGATAGCATTGCACACAAACTGGCTGACAGGCAAGGGGAATTGACCCTTGGTATCCGTGGCGAGGATATCAAAATGGACAGTCAAAACTTGGACTTGCAGCGTGGTCAGGTTCAACATGCAGTTATCAACAATGCCGAAGTTATGGGAAATGAGAATAACCTATATTTTGAGTTTGGCGGCAGTCAGGCTGTGGCACGGGTATCCAAATACGAAATCAGTCAATTAGGTGACGAAATTGAATTTGTATTCATGCCGTCCAAGCTGCATTTCTTTGACAAGCAAACGGGTGAAAGTTACCTATAATCCCATCATATCACTTAGAGCGCCTAACAAAACCGAAAAGCAATCAAAGCAGCAGCAAGGGTGAGAAAGGCCAAATGGATATCAGCCCT